>NZ_CP109497.1 GCF_036231355.1 Streptomyces sp. NBC_01431 | reverse complement strand
GCTGCGCGCTGTGCAGTGAAGAGCCGCGCTCCGCGCGGCTCGAACTCCGTTGCTTCGCAACGGAGTTGCGCCCGCTTCGCGGGCACCGGCCCCTGAAAGGGGCCGTCAAGTCCTCCGCTCCGCTCCAGACTTGTAGGTGTGGCTCCGCCACACCACCGAAGAGACAAACGGCCGCTGCGCGGCCTGACAACGGGCCAGCTCCGCAGCCCCACACAGCTCTTCCGTCTCCGCCTCCAGGACCAAAACCGCCCGCTATGCGGGCAAGCTGGCTACGAACAGGGCGGCTGGTGCATCACATTGAAACTAGCATGTAGCTTTGGGGATTTTAGACCACTACCACCAACAAATTCCACGCCACCCAGTGAACCCTAGGCAAGGGCCGCACAAAAAGCCGAGACCGGGAAACCCGCCAGCAATCGGCACACCCAGAAAGCAGAATACCCATCCGCCCTCAACACCACACCCCACGAAGGATCCTGACGAAACCTCAAAATAACCCGAAGAACCGAAGAACACAGAGCCCCGCCAGAGACCCAAGCCGCGAACCGACCCCAGGACCCGCCCGGCCGAGCCCTAGGCCCACAGACGGCCACACAGGCCCCCGCGCCACCCCAACCGCGCGAGGCCCCCGGCCGAGCGCGCCACCAACCAACCCCCACCCATCCCCGCCGCACCCGCAGACCAAGCCCCCACCCTCCTTTTTTGATCATTGGGCGCAGGGAGACGGGTAGAAGGGGATGTCTGACCCCCACCAGAGCCAACCACGCCGCCTCACCAGGAACTTGTCGCCACCCGAAAGAAGCGGGGTGCAACAGATAGTGCAGTAGATACCGCAGCAGATTGTGCAGCAGGTGGTGCAGTAGATACAGGTCCGACCCCAGCCTAAATGGTGTATTATTGATTTCCTAGTCAGGCGGCAAACTGGCTGACCGTCATTCACCAACCCGAGGAGTCCCGTTGGAAACAGAGGCCATTGACGCGGTAAGCCGACTCGCGATCCACCTGGCGGGAGAGCATGAGACCGACGCGCATATCGGTCTGACGCTCATCCCGCTCCTCAAGATCCCGACAGCAATCATCGAATTCCGGCACCCTATCGCCGCACGCGTGTGGTGGGAAGGATGGTGCGAGGCAAGCGAGTTGCTCGACCGCATCTTTCCCGAGCAGGTCCACGCAGGCGAATTGCGCGCACCTTCGCTCGCTATCAACTCGTTTGTCATTCTTGACGACGCGCCCCGTCGCGCCAAGGTCCGGGGCCGGAGCGCCACGGTGAGCCCTGACGGGATCGGTGCCCTGTCTGTGACCGTGGAAGGCCTGACGATCGTGTGTGCGTCGCGCAGGGCGGTTGAGTGCCAGGTGCGGGGGTGGCGCGAAGCGTATGGCGTGATCGCCAGTGACGGGGGTTTCGGTCTTCCGTGCGCCGACGAGGTGGCCAGGCGTGTCCACGCCGACCAGGCTCGCCACGGGGCGAACGAGCTGCTGGCGGCCACCACGGAGCAGACGGTTCGCCGGATCAGCCAGGGGCAGCAGGTTCAGGTCCAGCGCCGCCCGTCCCGGGGCCAGCCCGTTAGGCCTGAGGTATGGGAGGGACGTGTCTTGCAAGTCGTCTACGCGGACCGCGAGTTGACTGACATCGAGATCTACGGCAGGCGCGCGAGCACGGGCGAAGTCCGGCGCGTCGCGTTCAGTCTCACGGACGACGAGCTCTTTCGTACGAACGTGAGGCCGGTGGAGTCGTCGTAGGTCCCTCTTGCGGGGGGTGGTTGAGGGTTGACGGCCACCCCCCGCAAGGGAGTATTATTGATTTCAAGAGAGAGCGGCAACTCTCTCGCCACCAACTCGACCAACCCAAGGCAGGGGACGATGAGCGAGTTCAAAGATCACGTACGACTGACTCTTGACGGCCACCACAACCCGGAGGCGCAGCACAGGAACGAGATGCGGTGGTCCCCGGCACCGCCGTTGGTGGACGCCCCCACCGAAGCGGACCTATCGGCAGACACGGAGCCTTCTCTCGACGAGACGGCCGCCGTCGTGAAGCAGGCGCAGGACGCGTTTTTTGCTCTGCTGGATGTTCTCGGTCCCGGGAGTCACACGGTGGTGTGTTCTGTCGCATCGGCGCTCGGTCAGCAGGTGGGGTTTCTCCAACTGCTGGCCGATGACGGCGACTTGATCGCGGTGGACGAGGTCGAGGCCCTCTCGTTCTGGTTGACCCTCTCGTTCGGATTCCTGCCTGGGGCCACTGGCGGTGTGGTGGTGCGCACGACCACACCGGATGATGCCGAGTCCGCGCGCGGGTGGTCCGTCCGGGACGGGTGGCTGCACCCGCTCACCGCACGCGAGGTACTCGACGCGTACAGCATCAATCCGGAGTCCGGCGCCCTCATGGAGCCGGAACAGGAAGTGGACTATCTCTCGGCCGAGGTCCTCACGCGCCCTTCCGCCGAGTCCACGCCCAGGGATGACCGGGGTAGGCACAGCCGCAGCGCGACGCCCGACCGGCGCCCCCCGAACCGCTCCAACTGAGCACTACTCCGCCCGGGGCCGGTCGCGCGACCGGCCCCGGGCGGGAATGCCCTGCCCCTGCCTCCCGGTGTGAGCGGCAACTCACCCGGCACCAACCCGACCAGGAGTGACCCGACATGACCGCGACCACGCGCCACGCCAGCAGCTCGCGCACCGCCGCCCAGGAGCCGGCCCCGACCCCTGCCGAAGTGCCGGCGCCCACCGCCCCGACCGCCGAGCAGCCCCACACAGCGGACGCCCAAGGAGTGGTTCTGCCCCGCAACCTGGCCCGCCTCACCGCCCAGGCCGAGGAGGCAGGATGGACGGCCACCGTCCAGACGCAGCCCGGATACTGCGCGCTGCTGCTCACCGCCCGCCAGAAGGCCGGGGAAACCGTCCTGCGCTGTGTTTGGCGACTCACCACCCGGGAGCACCGCTGGGACGGCGCGACCCTGACCCGCTACGGCCAGCAGGCCGCCGAGGGCATCGCATGGCGCGCCGTCGCGGCCCTGGTGACCGCCGAGGCGCCCACCGCCCGCACACAGCCGACCGCGCAGCCCGTGACGGTGGACTCTCCGGCCAAGACCGCGGGGGAGGCTTCGGCCCCCCGGAAGCGTGCCCGTAAGGCGCCGTCCATGGCGGAAGTCGAGCGTGCGCGTAGGGCGGCGGAGGAGTGGCCGGAAGCGCTGGAAGCGCGGTCGCTGGACGACCGTTACGAGGGGAAGTTTCGGCGCTCCGACCTGCTGTCGGATCTGTCGGTGTGCGGTGAGCGGTTCCCCTTCCGCTTCCATTTCGAGTCGGGCGGCCGACACACCGTGGCCCTTCCGACGGGGGACGTGCGCGGTACGTGGGGTCAGGTCACGGGGGCCGCTATCGCGTACGTGATCGCCGAGCGTCCCGCGTCGGTGCTGCGGGCAACGGCCGAGACGGCGCGCGTGTACGGCATCCATGCGGAGCGCGCGGCGGAGAAGGCGGAGGAAAACGCACAGACAGCCGTGTCGGTCGGCATGGCGCGCGCTGCCCTGGACACGGTCCGTGCGTTCGCTCAGCGCATCGATTGGGATGGGCTGACGGACGAGCAGTACGACAGCGCCCGGGGTGCGGTTCGTGAGGCCGAGGAGTGCGCAGAGGGCGCAGAGTCCGCGTACGGGCGGGGCGACGTCGACAGGGCCCGTTGGGAAGCGCGTGACGCTCTCGCCGTCGTGCGTGAGTTCGGGCTTGACGTGCCGTCGGCTCAGGAGTGCGCGGAGCGTGCGCCGGAAGCGCGCGCGGTTGCTGGGCGGGTGCGGCCGCAAGCGTCGGCGTTCCTCCTGCGCATCACGCGCCCGGGGTGGGAGGGACCTGCCGAAACGGCCGAGGGTCCGGCCGGTGATGCTCCGGCCGGTAGCGGCGTGACACCGGACGTTCCGGCGGAGGAGAACGAGGTCAAGAAGACCCCGGCGGTGTTGCCCGACGTCGTGTCGAACCCCGGCGGGGTGGACGGGTGGGAGACCGACGGGGGCGCGGTTGAGGTGCTGCCGGTGATCTGCCACGGCAACGGGGATGGGGTGTTCCCGGTGGCGTTCCGTGGCCCGTACGAGGGCACGGTGCGGGTGTCGCGTTCGTGGTTTGCGGAGCGTGCGCGGTGTGCTCTGGCGATGGCTCGTGAGCGGCTCACCGTGGCGGAGGAGGACGCGTGGGAGTGCGCCGCGTGGCGCCGTGACGCGTATGACCTTCACCAGGAAGTACGCCGGTCGGCGGGTGTGCTCGGCGAACACGTCTGGGTGAGTTACGAGACGTCCGGCCAGTGGTCGGAGCGTGCGCGTAGGGCGTCGTATGCGGCGGACGTGCGGCGGACGCGTGCGCGGGATGCGGTGCGGTGGTGTGAGTGGGAGCTGTCCGCGCTGGAGCGTGAGGCGGAGGAACCGGCGCAGCGTGCGGCGGCGGCGCGCGGGTTCCTGGCCCGTGCGGCGGCCGGTGACGTTCCGGCCGGTCGTGGCGCGTGGCTGTCCGAGGACGGCGGTACGGCGGTGATGTTCGAGCTTCCCGCCGATGCCGAGTACGCGCCCGACATGGAACACGCGCCTGGGATGGCGGAGCGTCGGGCGTTCGTGGACCTGTTGGCCGATGCTGTGGCCGCGCGAGATGAGGGGCGCGCGTTGAAGGGTCCCGACCTGCCCACGAAGAACAAGCACGGGCGTACCGCAGGGGTGGAGAAGGGGCAGGCATCCGCGTCGGTTAAGCCCCTCGTGCAGCCGTGGAAGGCGCCCAAGGGGACCGAGACCGGGCGCATGCCGTCGGTGTCGACGCTGGAGGACTGGCAGGGCGGTTACGCGGGTGCGGAGGTGATCGCGGAGACCGAAGCGGCGCCGGAAGTGTGGCTGCCCATGGCTGCCGTGGCCATGGCGGACACGGCGGCGGGGAACGGGTGGACGGTGGCCGTGCAGCGCAGTGCGGACGGGGTCACGGTGACGGTGCGGGCGGCGGGAACGGCCACGGGCAGGGTTCCCGGGGAGATGCGCGCGGTGTGGAGTGGGAGCCTGTACGACGTCGACGCGTCGGGGGCATGGGTGAACGGCGCGCCGGTCGACAAGACTCCGACGCTGCACGCGATGAACACGACGGTTGCCCAGGTGTGCAAGGTGGGCGGCGTCCTGGTCGAGGACACGGCGCCGGTCGCGCTGCCCGACGTCCTGTCGGATCCGGGCGGAGTGGACGGGTGGGAGAGCGACGGCGGCGCGGTCGAGCGGGACGAACAAGGAGAGCTCTCCCCGCCGGCAACTAGTGGCGACGTGCCCGCGTCGGTCGCGGGCGACGAGCGTGCGCCGCTCGATGGGTGCGGCTACTACCCGCAGGAATGCCGCCACGCGTGGCCGTGCAGGCGTGATGAGGCGGTGTGGAGCGCGCGGCAGCCCAAGAGCCGTTCGGTGCTGCTGCGGGAGCGCCAGGCCGTGACGCGGGCTCGTAAGGCCACGGCTGACGTGGTGTCCGACCCGTCCGGGGTGGACGTGTGGGATGCAGAGGGCGGCATGGTGCCGGACGTCGACACCCCGGCCCCCGTCGCGGCGGCTGTGGCGGTTATGCCGATCGACTGGGCGAAGCCTGCCGGGCGCGGTGACTGCGCGGCGGCAAACACGTGCGGCGGGTTCGGGATGCTGCTGTGGGACGTGCCCGGCTGTGCTCCGCGCTGCGCCGAGTGCGCCGCACGGCTCATGGGGCACACCCCGGCGGCGCTGCGCGCGCTCACCCTGCCCGGGGACATCGCGGAGGCCGAGGAGACCGCAGAGGCGGCAGACATCGTCATCCGGCACACCCACGAGCACGGCACCACCGTTGAGGGCTCCTCCCGCGGTGACGGGGTGTGGGACGCGTTGCGCCCGCTGGGCTGGACCTACCGGCGCAACCCCGGGATCTTCATCCGGGGCAGCCGCTACAAGAGCGCCGACCGGTGGAAGATCAACCGGGCCGCCGACGCGGTGCGCGCACTCGGCCTGTCGTGCGCCGTGGCGATCGAAGAAACCCTGTCGTTCGCCGAGCGGGAGGCCGCCCGCGTGGATGCGGCCGAGGAACGGGCGGAGCGGTTCACCGACCGGTCCGGACGTGCGGCGGCATCGTCGCAGTCGGCGCGGGATGCCTCGGACCGGATCGGCGAACGGTTCTGGATGGGTCAGCCGATCCTGGTGGGCCACCATTCGGAAGGGCGCGCCCGCAGGGACCAGGAGCGCATGCACAACGCGATGCGCAAGAGCATCGCCGAGGGCGAGCGGGCTGGCTACTGGGCATCCCGTGCGGCGGCGGCGGACGCCTACGAGCGGTACCGGAAGAACCCGGGGCGCACGCTACGCCGTATCGAGAAGCTGGATGCGGAGCGGCGCGGCGTCCTGCGGGAGCGTGACGGCGTTGACGACAAGGGCCGTAGGGCTGATGTGTGGCGACGCCAGCCGTCCGAGGCGCGCCGCCAGGAGCTGACGCGCCGTCTGGCCGAGTACGACGAAGAGCTGACGTACTGGGCGGAGACCATCAAGGAGGCGGAGCGGCGCGGCTTCAAGGTGTGGGGTCGGGCCGACTTTGTGAAGGGCGATTTCGTGCAGTGGCGGGGGTCCTGGTACGAGGTGACCCGGGCCAACGCCAAGACGGCGACCGTGCCGCACATCCACGCCGCGTTCGATGGCGGCACCGTCGGCGCCGTCGGTGACTGCCGCGTGGTCACCCGCGCGGCAACGGCTGAGACCCGGCACAAGGGCAGCACGTACACGCTCCCCTACAACGAAGTGAGCGGGCGCATGTCGGCCGAGCAGATGCGGGCCGCCCTGGCAGGTGAGCCGATCCCCGCCGACCCGCGCGACATCACCCCGGAGCCCGCCCCGACACCGGGTTCACTGCCGCCGTCGCCGCCAGCCTGACCGTCACCACGCCGACCCCCCGCCTGACCACCCCATGGCCGATCGCCCACGGCGCCGGCCGCCTCCTAGGAAGCACAGCTATGCGACTGAGCAAGCGCCGAGCGACCACCCTGACCCGACGCGCGCGGCACCATCACCGGAAGCAGCGGGGCACGTTGCCGTGCCTGGAGACCGGCGGGACCCAGGTCTACGCCTACTGGAGCTGCGGTGAAGGCCTGGTGGTGTCCGTCCATCTGGACACCGGAGAGGTACCCGGCGACCTGATCAGCCCGGATGGAACGATCCCGATCCGGATCACGGTCAACGGTGCGTGCGTCTTCAGCGCCGACTGATACAGCAGAAGCGTTGCACCCACACCGCAAGATTCACAAGAGAGCGGCAACTCTCTCGCCGCCAACCCAACTCGCACCAGAAGGACAGGGCATGGACTACATCGACACCAAGCACGTGGCCGCCGAGCTCAAGAACCGCCTGAAGAACGCATTCCCCAGCGTGAAGTTCAGCGTGCGCAAGGACACCGGTACCGCCTCCGCATGGATCTCCGTCCACTGGACCGACGGCCCCTCCACGGCCGACGTCGGGGAGCACACCCGCCCCATGCAGGGCGCGCAGTTCAACGGCATGGAGACCGCTACGAGTCCACCGACAACACGGTCACCCTCACCGTCAAGGGCCGAAAGGTCACCGGTAAACCGCTGGTCGACGGCATCAACACCCACCGGGGCGTCTCCGACGAAGCTCTGAAGGCCGCCGCCGTCCTGTGGTCCGCAGCCCACGACGGCACCGAGCCCCCCCAACAGCGGCATGCTCGCCGCCTGCGTCGTCGACGGCCACGTCATCCAGGAGAACTGGGCCCCGCAGCAGATGTGGCAGATCGCCAGTGCCGTTGTCCTTCCCCAGCGCTGGGCCGCCACCAAGGAGCAGACCGCCACCCAGGCCGCCCGCCCGGCGAACGCCCGCGAGCAGGGTGACGAGGGCGCGGAGGGACTCGCGCTCCAGCACACGGACGAGGACGGGACGACGGTCACCGGTACGCGTCTGGGCGACGGCGCCGCCGACGTCCTCAAGCGCCACGGCTTCAAGTGGCACCGAAAGAACCAGTACTGGTACGCCCCCGGCAGCCGTGACCAGCAGGCCGACACCGGATTCATGGACGCGGTCGCCGCCGACCTGCGCGCCGAGAACCTGACCGTCACCACGGCCCAGCCCGAACCGACCCCCACCGCCTGAACCGACACCCGACCGGCCGGGCGCCCCAGGCGCCCGGCCCACCGAGCGGAGCCCCCATGTCCACGCACCTCCCCTCTCAGCTCACCGATGATCGCCCGGACCCGGGCGCCGCCGTCACCGACCCAGGCACCGTCGCGGCATGGGAGACGGACGGCGGAGCCGGCCCCGGGGTCGAGCCGACCGGCCACCCCCGCGGCCCGTCCCGCAACACCGTCCGCCGCCGAGATGCCGAGCTGCCCACGAGGGCGCGCACCTTGGTCGAGGCAGCGACGGCGAACGGATGGGATGTGACCGTCACCTCCCAGGGCATCGTGGAAGGTGCCCACGTAGGCACGATCACCCTGACCGGTGCATTCCCGACGCCGACCACGGTCGCTGAACTCACCGCCCGGTGCGTGTGGTACGGCTCCAGCTACTGGGGAGAGGTGTCCGAGCGCAACGGCCGCTATGCCGGCGGTTGCGGCGTACGACGGTGCGCGGATGTACGCGCGCTACACGCAGACCATCCACCACGATGACACCGCCATCCCGGTGCGGGAGGCACCCGGATACGGTCGGCCCCACCTCACCGGCGACGCGGTACGCGCATTCCTCGGCGGATCACTCGGATTCTGGCTGTCCAGCCAGGCCACCATCACAGACGACGAAACGATCATCTACCGCCAGACCAACCGGCATTCAGCACTCACATTCACGCCGGATCGCGACTCCGGTGTCATCATCACCCACCCGGAGCGGTTCATCACGGCTGACGCATACCGCGTCACCGGACACGGCCGCCTCCCGCAGGTCTGGACACAAACAGCCGTCCGTGAGGCGGTTACCGAAGCCACGCGCCCTGGCCCGATCGACTGGCCGGACGGCTGGGCGCTGCTCATGCCGGACGAGTCCGTGAGGTTCGCCCCACGAGGCTTCCCCTGGAAGTCCGCAGACGTGTACATCGCCGAACCCACCCCCGCACCCCAGACATGGGGGCCACGGTGCGGGACGTGCGGTTGGTACGAGACGGAGCACGACCCCGCGCGCAGGTGGGGCCGTTGCAGCAGCTTCCAGCCGCCGACCGACACCTGACGAACCCCCTGATGGCGCGCAGCGCGGACGCCGTAGCCATATCGCTCCCCATCGGACACACGACCGCCCTGGAGCGGTCCGGACCCCTCCCCCACACCACCGCGAAAGGCGGCATGTCATGGCCAGAAAGCTCAGCAAGGAGCAGACCAAGCAGCACACCCGGGCGCGCGAACTGGTCGACATGGACCGGGACTTGACCGAGAGGGAGCGGGAATTCGTTCTCGACCACTTCCACGAGTCCGCGAACATGGGCCGCACCCTGGACGGCGCGTTCTTCACACCGGCCGAACTCGCCGGCGAACTCCACCACGTGACCCCGGGTGACCGCATCACCGACCCGTGCGCAGGCATCGGACGCCTGGCCTGGCACACTCGCGACTACTGGAACCGGCGCTGGGAGCGTCTGCCGCCGCGCGAGATCGTATGCGTGGAGAAGGACCCGGAGTATGTGCGGGTCGGGCGGCGCGTCCTGCCGGAGGCGACGTGGATCTGTGCTGACGTGCTCGACGTTCCGGGCCTGAACCTCGGTCCCTTCGACTGCGCGATCAGCAATCCGCCGTTCGGGCGGATCAAGCGCAGCTCCAACGCCCCCGGGTACCGAGGGCCACTGTTCGAGTTCCATGTGATCGCGGTCGCCGAAACCCTGGCCCGGCGGGGAGCGTTCATCATCCCGAGGGAGTCCGCCCCGTTCCGCATCGAGACCGGATTCGTCTCGCAGGACTCGCCCGCGTACGAGCGATTCCACCATGAGACCGGGATCAAGCTACGCCCCAACCCCGGCATCCCCACGGACCTGTTCCGCGACCAGTGGCGCGACGCCTCACCGGCCGTCGAAATCGTGGTGCGCAACCGCGACGAGGGCGAGTTGGAGGCCCAGGCCGAACAGACCGCCCGCGCCGAGCAATCGACAACCGGCCGGGCACATCGGCCCAGGGCAACCACCACCGCCGCGCCCAACTCGTCACAGGACACCGGGAACAACAGCGACGGTGACACCTTGTTCTGAAAGAGATGAACCGTGTATTATTGATTCTATGGAGTATGCGGCAACTTGCTCCGTCATCAGCTCATACAGGAGGACGCACGATGACCACGATCCGCCGGAACTGAACCAACCGCCTTGCGCAGATCCGCACATCAGCCCGTTCCTGCCGCGCCTATGACTCGGCGACCGGCAACATGGTGCCGGTCGACCCTGCACGCGCTTTCAAGGCCTGGGAGAGCAAGCCGGGCGCACGACTCACGGAGGACATCCCCGGGCAGAAGTGGGCGGTCCATGTCCACTCCAACGAGTTCTACGTCCTGACCGCCGAGGACAACTCCCCGGCCCGGACGGACGCCGCGCCGGCCACCGAGGACCCCGCAGCGCCCACCACCGCACTGGACGCCGACACACCCGACGGGGCCGCGCGTGCGACGGCCGGACCAGCCAGGACGCAGGACCACGGCGCGGCACGCACCCTCGCCCGCCGCAAGCGGGCATCCGTGCCCATGGACCGCAACCGCCCGTCCGGCCACATGTCCGCCATGGCGGTCGATCTCGTCGGCAAGGCCGTCCGCGTGAAGCTCGCCCAGGGCTACAGCCACGAGCAGATCCGGGACGAATTGGAGCAGGAGCGGACCGACGCTGCGACCGCCGGGAACACCGGGAGGGTCACGGCCCTGGGAACGATCCTCGCGGCACACGCGGCGATGGCGGCCGAGGAGGACGCAGCCCAGCCACCTGCCCGCCCCACTCCCGCCGGCCACTGCCACAGCTCCGCTGAGCAGCAGCCCACCCGGCACCGCCCTGACGTCCCGCACGAAGGACGGGCGAGCAGCGACACTGTACTGTCCCGCATCGACACGGTTCTGCACGACGCAGCCGTCACCGAGGACCCCGCCGTCAGCAACGACGCCATGCGGTCAGTCCCCCTGGCCGACGCGGACGAGTTCATCCACGTCTACAGCCGTACCCAGGCCCTGGCAGACGGCGTCCTGGTCGCCGCCGACGCCGACTCGGCCCGGGAGGCCGGCTTCCAAGTCCCAGTCGCCCTCACCAGCGCCGCATGGGAGGACTGTGTGGCCTGGAACGACGGCGACAGCGACCGGCAGGTGCCCCAGGGCGAACGAGGCCGCCTGTGGGACGTGTTGACCATGTGCCGTGCGGCGATCCGGCGCAGCGGCGGGGGCGACGCCCAGACCATCGTCCGCCTGCGGCGGGTGCCGCGCGACGGCCATACCCGGCAGGCCCGCCCGGTCCAACTCCTCTGCACGATCGGGTCCGGCGACCACGGCGAGCCCGTGATCACCATCATGCAGCCCGGCGAGGACTGACCCCAGCCACCCGAGGGGCGGACCACCGCCCCTCGGTTCCGGCCCACCATACCGAGGGAGTTCCCCGGATGGGCCAACCCATCCGTCTACGCGACAGAGACAGCCAGGCCCCTCGGGCCGAGGCTTTGCGGACCCTGCACGGCGCGGCCGAAGCGTGGGCCGCTCGCGTCAGCCTGCCTCCCGTCACGGTGACCGAGATCTGATACCCGGCGCACTCGCGCCCCGCCCGAAGGAGCCTCCCGTGTCCGACCGCTCCGCACTCCAGCTCTACGTCTACGCCATGCCCGCCGAAGACCGGGCCGCCGTGCAGCTCGGAATCGACGACAACTGCCTTGCGCCGTACGACGACTCCGGCAACGGCATCGTGCTCGGGATGCGGTACCAGACAGAAGAAGTCCCGATCGGCTCCGCGTACGACCTCGCCGTGCACCTGCTCATAAAAGCCCCCGGTACGGCGTTCGAGCTGTGGCAGGACCCCGTGTTCCAGCACGCCGGCCACTACGTGGCGCATCTTCCCGGGATCGGCACCTACGACGGAGTGTGCGACTCCTACGGCTCCCCCCTCGTGAAGGTGACCGAGGTACTCGACACCCTGGCCCTGGTGCAGGACAGCGCCTCACCTCTCCCGGCGAGCCACATCGCGCACCACGCGCCGTTCTTCACCGCCCTGCGGCGCGCCCAGGCAGCGCGGTGGCCCCCATCACCATGAATGCCCGACATCCCCAGGAAAAAGGCTGTTGCCCCATCCACCAAGGCGTATAATTGATTTCATAAGCAAGCGGCAACTTGCTCGACACCAACCGCCCGCACAAGGAGCAATCCATGACCGCCACCGCAACAACCACACCCATGCAGCCGGTCACCCTGCGTCTCGGCCAGATCCGCGTCAACGAGAACAACGTCCGCCAGGACCTCAGCCTGGACGAGAAGTTCCTCAAGTCCATCGCGGCCAACGGCGTGAAGGTCCCCGTCGTAGTCCTCCCTCTCAGTGGGGACACCTACGAACTCAAGATGGGCCACCGGCGCTACTTCGCCGCCCGGGCCACCAAGGAGACCGAGGCGGAGCAGGGCGCGATCGAGGTCCCCGCGTACGTGCTCGACCCCTCCCTGCGCGAGGCGGGCGAGGACTTCATCGACCAGCTCATCGAGAACGACGACGACTTCCGCCAGGGCCTGACCGAGCTGGAGCAGGCTGACGCGCTATTCGGCGCGGTCGGCGCGGGCATGAAGCAGGCACGGGTCGCCGAGCTCACCGGCCGCTCCCGCAAGGACGTGTCCCACGCGGTGAAGACCGCCAAGTCGGTCGGCGGGCGGACCCGCTCGGCACTCGCCGAGGCCGGTACATACGACCTCGACCTCGAAGTCCTCGGCGTGCTGGGCGAGTTCGACGACGACAGCGCCGCCGTGGACCGGCTGCTGGACGCCTACACCAAGGGCCGCTTCGAGTTCCAGGTGCAGTGGGAGCGCGACGACCGCGCCGAACAGCGCGCCCGTGAACAGGTCCGCCAGCAGATCCAGGCCGCCGGGGTGCGGCTGGCCGAGGACTCCGACACGCTCCCGCAGACCGCCGAACCGCTCAGCGAGCTTGACGGCCCGGACGGCGAGTCCATGAGCGCCGAGGCGCACGCCGACTGCCCCGGCCACGTGGCGACCTGGGCCGAGAACCCCCGCGAGCCCGGCGAGGTGGACTACTTCTGCACCGACCCGGACCGCCTCGGCCACCACCCGCCCCAGGAAGACGCACCCGGGACGGACAGCGACCAGCCCGAGGAGCAACCGCAGGCGGCGGGAGCGACCACTGAGCCGTCGGAGCCCTCGCGCGAATACATCAAGGCGGGCAACAAGGCCTACCGCGCCGCCGAGAAAGCCCGGAAGGGTTGGCTGAAGGAGCTGATCAGCCGCAAGACCGCGCCAAAGCCGCTCGCCGCGTTCATCACCGGGCAACTTCTCACCTGTCCCAAGCCGGTAGCTCAGTGGGTGGGCGACACGGGCCGCCGGGACCTGGTCAAGGAGCTGACCGGCTACGACCGGCCCGCCGAGCGCGCCAAGTCGGCGACCCCGGCCAAACTCACGCTGCTGAACTTCGCGGTGTTGGCCGCAACGTTCGAGAAGCGGATGGGCGAGGTCCGGACCTGGCGCACCGACAGCACCGCCCATTCCGCCGTCTACGAGCTGCCGGAAACTCGTTCCGACGCCCGCACATGGCTGACATTCCTCGCCGAGATCGGCTACCCGCTCTCCCACGTCGAGCAGGCGATCGTCGACGACGAGCCCTACCAGGAGGGTGATCCGGAGGCGGCCGACACCGACGGCCAGACTGACGAGGACATCGAGGACACACCGGACGGCGTGAGCACCGAGGACTCCGAGGACGCGTCCTGACCTGCTGCCCGGGCCGGACCTCACAGGTCCGGCCCGGGCTCCCCCTCCACTTCCTCCTCTTGCGCGCCGCCCGCCCGGAAGGCTTCGCCATGCTCCGTTCCGAACTCCGGCTCAGCACCTCTCTGTTCGTCGCCCAGGCCGCCGTCAGCAACCACACGGGACTCATCGCCCGGGCCGGGCTCGCCATGCCGGCCGCGCCGTTCGGCTCCCCCGCCTGGCAGCTGCCCGCCCTGGTCTCCTATCTCCACCGCCTCCACCAGGACCAGGAGGACCCCTCCCCCGAACTGTGGCGCGCGCACACCGAGCACCAGACCGGCCCCGTGCCCCGGCCGCACATCCGCTACCAGGCGGACGGCCTGCACGATGCAGACGCGGTGTGCGTACTCGACATCCAGCTCGGCCCACGCGACGAAGACACCGGCTGGCCCACCGCCGACCTCGCCATCATCGAGCAGGAGGAAGGCTCCTGCCCCTTCGGCCGCATCACCCGCCGCCACGGCGCCGAGGCGATCGCCGCCTATACCGCCGAAGAACTGACCGCCGAGCACGCCCGGCTGGCCGACCGCGCCCGCCAGCACCAGGACACCTACCTCACGCGCCTCGCCGAACTGGCCCAGCGTGCCACCGAGTGGGCCGACAGGATACGCGCCACCGCGCACGCCACTGCCGTCCACGCCCAAGCCGAGACGGCCCGGTCCC
The DNA here is from genome assembly GCF_036231355.1 of Streptomyces sp. NBC_01431. Lineage (NCBI taxonomy): Bacteria > Bacillati > Actinomycetota > Actinomycetes > Kitasatosporales > Streptomycetaceae > Streptomyces > Streptomyces sp. NBC_01431. The sequence goes on along the minus strand of NZ_CP109497.1, from coordinate 722,378 downwards.
GCATCACCCGCGGTGAGCCGACCTCGGGGGCCGCGCCCCGGTAGCCCCACGCCTGAGACGCCAGGCACCCGTCTCTGACAATGGCCTCGAACCTGCCTCGCTTGTCAGCGGCGGCATGTAGCGTCCGGCCGTGACTTATGGACTGACGCGCCTGTTGCGCACCGAAGACGACTGGTCGGACTTGCTGTGCTTCCTCGCTGAGCTGGATCCCGAGCCAGTCCGGTCGGCCTTGCTCCTGGCGCCGGGGACGATCACGGTCTGGCGGGAGGCCTGGGTGAAGGCAGGCCGAGGCGCCCCGGGCGGCCGGGCCGACTTTGTCGTCCTGCTTGACGGCACTGAGCGCACGGTGTTGGAGGTGAAGCTCGGTGCTGGCGCCCATGGCGAACAGTTTGCGGTCTACGACGCCTGGGCTGAGGCGAAGGGCATACCGGCATCAGACCGCTACCTGGTGGGCCCGAATACCGACCCCATCCCGAACGAGCCGAGCCATTGGTCCCGTCGGCTCACTGTCGCCAGTCTCCTCGCCGACTGGAACCATTCGACGGACGACCTCGCCCGGCTCCTGTCCATACGAGCGCTCCAGCAGTTCACGCAGCTGGAGGCCGAGGCAACAGGTCCGGCGAACCGTGCCTCCATCGTGCTCAGCGATACATTGCGTCTGCGGCGACTGGCAAGCATCACGCAGGCGACCTCCCCACCCGGCACGGTCTTCGCGCCGAAGCAGCGCTCCGAGGCCGGAGCCCCGAATATCTGTGCCTGGCGACATACGGAAGACGGCTACGTCGTCGCCGAGATCCAACGCCTGAACCCGAGAAGCGGCACGGCCAGTCCTTTCGAGATCCGCATCATGGTTCAGACGCCGGAGGCGACTTCCGCCGCCAACGGAGCTCTCGCGGACCGGCAACGAGACTGGCTCGCCCGTAGCAGCTTCGTCCGGCATGGCGGGCCCAGCGTGCAAGCGCTGGTGGTGGACCCGGAAGGCGACGGATTCAAGAAGAAGTCAGGGGCAAAGGGCCACCCGCGGTACTACGGGTACGTGGGCGGCGGACACGGCAGTTCCGTAGTACTCAAGGACGCGATCGGCCTCAGCGAAATGGTGACTGCATTCGCCGCCGTGCTGCAGTACCTCACCACCTACCCAGCGCAGTAGGCCAGGCCGGAGCGCTCCAAGACGGTCGCCTCGCCACCACCAATCAAGGCCACGTCAGCCTCCCGGAAAGCTGGTTCGCCATATGCCCCCTTCGGTCCCCCAAAGTGTTGCAGTCGCAGACATGCGCCGACTGGGCAATGCCGAGCCTCTGGAGCCCTACCCAGGCCGGGCCCGTGAACCCTGGATGTGCCGTCACATCCCGTGCAAGCAGATCGTCTATCCGAACCGCAACAACGTGATGAGCGGCCAGGGAGCCTGCATCTGGTGTGCCCCGAACGCCCCGAAGAACCCTGAGGAGGCTGCGGCGGCGATGCTGGAGCAGGGCTTCATCGTGCTGGTGGACTTCCTCGGGACCGGCAAGCCGTGGCTGTCGGAGTGTGTCGCGGCGAGGCACATCGTGGCTCCCCGCTACGACAACGTGACCGGCCGCAGAGGCGGTTGCAGGTTCTGCACGCGCCACGGGCCGGGAGACGCACTGTAGGCGTTCGCCGACATGCGGGCCGTCGGCTTTCGCCCGCTGGAGCCGTTCAAGAACGTCGCCTCGCCCTGGCTCTCCCTGTGCGAGCGATGCGTGAAGACCTCCGCCCCCCGGTTGAACAATGTCCGGAGCAGGGGTGAGTGCTGCCAGCACTGTGCGCGCTATGGCCTAGATCCGGGAGCCCCGGCCCGCCTGTACATCCTCTCCCACGCCGGGCACGGCGCGGTGAAGATCGGGATCACCGGAGTACGAACTCGGGAGGACCGCGTTGCACGGTTCCAAGGTCGGGGCTGGGTGCCGTTCGCCCAACTCCTGTTCGCCACGGGTGCGGACGCGTACCGCGTGGAGCAGAGCGTGATCCGCCGGCTCAGGGCCGAGGGGCACGCGGTGTTCCTGGACGACGCGCAGATGCCGATCGGCGGCTACAAGGAGACATTCGACGCGAGGTCCGTATCCGTTCAGCGCCTGCTCGCTCTGGCGGAAGCAGAGCGGTAGACCGCGGTCAGGCCACAGTCCACGGGGCGCCGACCCGTGCGAGCCAATCCCGCACCACCACGAGAGGCTCCGGCAAATAGTCCGACGCGCAGGTCCGACTGGATCAGCAGCGTCGCCGCGGCATGGGCCGAGCGCTCGGCAGTCCACTGGTGGTCGAGGTCGGTGAAGGCGTCGTCCGCCCACACTGCCGCGGCGTTACCGAGCCATGCGCCGGCGCTTCCACAGGTAGCCGTCTGGGTGGCTGACGGGCGGTGTGCCGAGTCGCCAGCGGCGACTGCAGCGGATCCAAGACGGCAAACTCTTGCGACTCGGCTGAGACACCATCCAACGCCGACACCGAGGCGCGGCGGGAGTACGCCCGAGAGCGGGAAGAGGACCTGCGGCAACTACTCGGCGACGTCAGGCTTCCGCATGCGCCGCGGCGGCGAAAGCCGACCCCTACCACTGAGCCTGCTCCGCGATCAGTAGGTCACGCGAGGCGACCCGAGCAGGCGTGGACGGTGGCTTCGTGGCGGGGTGTGCGTCGGCAAGATTGACAGCCACCCACCGAGAGCGCCATATTGATTACGCGATACTGCGGTAAAAAGTGGTGGACGGCGGAAGTCACCCTCTCACGAGGGTGTCGACCCAGGGCGGCAACCCCGGCCGAACGTCCCGCCGACCACCTTCACCAACTCAACCCGCCCGCCGACGCGAATGCGCCGAAGGGCCAAGAGGAGCAAGCCCTCAGTATAGGGCCGTAGCTCGGACCGGAGCGTGCCATGTCTAAAGCCCTGAATGCTCAGCGACGCGTCCTCGGCGGCCGTGCCGTGGTCAACCGCGACTGGATCCGCGAGTTCACTGGTGCCAGCATCGGCACCGCGGCCCGCTGGTACAAACTGCGCCTCGATCAGCCCGAGGAGCACCGCCACCCGGAGAAGGAACGCATCGAGGGGACCGACTTCTACGACGAGCAGACCTTCCGCGACTTCTACGCCTGGTTCCAGGAGGAGAAGGCCGGCAAGGTCCTCAAGGCTGACCCCGAACTGTACGAGCTCGACCCCGATGATGTCGTCTCCATCAACCGGGCCGCCGAGTTGCTGAAGTTCAGCGGGCCTTCCGTGATCCGCAAGTACCGGCAGGCGAACCCCGGCTACTTCCCGGACTCCGTCGACGAGCCGGTACAGGGACCCACCGGCCGTATGATCCCCGGCTTCCGCGTCGGCGACCTGCAGAACTTCGACCGCAAGCGCACCGGGGACAAGCTCGGAAAGGCCGGACGCCGTCCCGGCCCCCAGCCCGACGCACCCGTCGGCCGCCCCTCCGCCCTCGAGGAAGCTCTCGCGGCCCAACTGCGCGCCCACACCGGTGAGACACCGCTCACGGCCACACAACTCGCCCAGCAGTACACCATCGAGGCCATCGAGCGCGACGGCCACCGCCCCGGCCTGGCCGCGCAGCTCAGCGTGCAGTACGGCGGGCCGCAGAGCTCGTGGGAATACGCCGTGCGCCAGGCCCTCAAGGACCATCCCGCAGTCCCGTCGTCCCCCACGGGGGCCGCCGAACAGCGCACCGTCACTGCTCTGGCTGCTCTCAAGGAGCGTGGCGACGTCCGCGGCCTGGCCGCGTCCCTCGCCCGCCAGCACGGCGGCAGCCCCGACGTCTGGTCCCGCGCGGTCAGCGCGGCACGCACCCGGCTCGCCGAATCCAGCGCCTGACCGCCCCACCACCCCAAGGACGGGCCCGAATGCCTCGCTACCAACTCCGCGACACCACCACCTACCAGCTCCTCGCCCAGGACCTGCCCAACTACGTCGCAGCCGAAGCCGCGCTCGACCGCCTCGACCACGAACTCGAACACGCCCTGCATCGCAACGGCGAAGGAGCTGGCCGAATCCGGCTGCGCCTCGACATCGAACGCGTCACCGGCGGCATTGCCACGGCCGTCGGGCACCATGTTCTCCTCCTCGGCGTCAACGACGCGGAGCTGTTTCCCCGTCTGTAACAGCCGCAGCCCTCGCCGATACTCGGCACCGGCCACCGACCTTCCGCTCCGAGCACGCCCGGGTACAAGGAGACCAAGATGACGCTCCGCACTCCGATCGGCACGGCGCACGCAGTCTCATCTGACGGATCCGTGACTCACTACACCGTCCACGCCGCCGACACCGACGTCCTGCACGTCACCCGCGGCGACGCCGACGCCGGGACCAGTTCCAGTGGATCAATCTGCACACGGACCCCCACGCAAAGGAGTGCCGCCCTCCACGGCGTGAGGCTGCTGCCTGAGGAGGAAGTCCGGTAGTGGCGTTGTTGGACGGCTGACACTCCGGTCAGCGCCGCCCGGAAGCAGTGTCAGAGGCTTCCCCTAGGTTCACCTCATGAGTTCTTCTTTGAGTGTCTACCTGCTCGATGTGGCCGCGACGCGCGCCTTAGTCGGGTCCCGCGATGACCAGCTGCTGGAGGTGATCCTCAGCAATTACGGGGATGAACTGTGCCGCGACGGACGACTACTTCAGTGGCGAGATCGAGCGAGGCGCCCCCACGGCGTACGAAGCTCTGCAGGCCGTACTCCATGGCGGTCCCTTCAGCGACGACCAGGAAGTCGCCTTCCAGTACGGATACGCGTACGAGCGGCTGTGTGAGCTGACCGGGTCGTTTCTGGACAACAGCAGTTTCACCCCACACCGCGGAGACTGGCTGTCCGTGGTCGACCAGGGCCTCAAGGCTCTGGTCATCACGGCCGTGTCCGTCGAGAGTTTCAGCAACAGCGACCTGCCCGACCCTCCGCCGTACGCCCACACACCGGGCTGCGGCGAATGGACATCCGCCCAAATCACCAGTGCCCTCGCCCAGTTCGAAAGCTCCAAGCAGGCGATCGACGCTTCGGGCCAGGCACCGCCCCTGGAGCCGGAAGTCGTCGAAGCCGTCACGCAATGCCTCGACTGGATGCGCCACGCAGCGGCAAAGCCAGGCTTCGGCGTGATCGGCTTCCGCGCCTGAGACGCAGCGCACGAGACGATCCGCATGCGGGTCTACATGCGGGTCGACGTCCACAGACGCGTGTCCGGACGGTGCCTCCCAGATTCTTGTGGCCGAAGTCCAGGCGACAGCGTGAGTGCCATGAATCCTGGGGCACCTGTGCCAAGGCTCCGTAGTTGTCACCGGCGTCACCGCATAGGCTGCACACAATTCAGGTCGAGTGACTGTCAAGAGTTGTGGATCAGGGCAATGAGGGTGGGATCGTTCGCGTCGTGTGTTCCTGGGACTCTCTGACCATCACCGAACAGACGCTGATGCGTCGGGCCATGGCCCAGAATCCGTTGGCCGGGACGATCCAGGCCAACGGTATGGCCCTGCGCTGGGCGGGTGCCGAGGACGCCCCGCCTCCGCGCAGCTACTCAGAGACCGAGCAACGGGAACTGGTCCCGCGACTTGGTGCAGTGGTCCTGGGACTCGCCGATCGTGGCCTCGTTAGCGTCCAGGAGGCTGAGGGCCGTTTCCCCGCCGCTTCTGACCCTGCCGTGGCTGGCGGGCAGCTTCATGCCGTTCTCGCGGACCCGGCCAACTGGCTCTGGAATCCCAATTCATCTCGCCGCTTCTATCTCGCTGCCCCGGACGCCGTGCGTGAACAGTGGGGCAACGATGTGTATCCGACGGCGGACGCCATCGACCTTCCCGCCTGGGACGAGCTGAGCATCGCCCAGCGCGAAGTCCTGGTCTGTGCTGCTGAGGCCAGCGGCATGCTGACCGGCCCGTTCGGCATCTGGGAGGATCCGCCAGGCGACCAGAGTGACGCAGAGCGTCTCGATTGGATCGACCGGCAACTCACCCTACTGGTCCCCTTTGTCCGTGCCAGCTGGATCGAGGTCCAGCACCACCCCGACGCTAACAGCGACGCCTTCACCGTGATCCCCATCGGCAGCCTTCGCTCCGCCTTGGCTGATCCCAGCGTCTGGTACGAAGGTGACGACTGGGGCGTCGGCGTCGGTTGCACCTTCACCCTCGCCGGACTGGCCATCTGGCGCGGCGGCTGGAGCCACGCCTGGGGCAGCCGCCTGAACGCCGACTGACGGCACCGAAGGGCTGACCCCTGGGCCGATCAGTCCGCGACCGTCTGGGGGCGCCCGACCATTGTGGCCGCGTCGGCTCAGCACCGCACCCGAGGGAGAAACTGCCAGCACTCGCTGGGCCCCACCCCGCCATCTTCTGCCATTACGGGAGCAAGAAGGCGTGGGAACCGCCCCCGCCGACATCTGCGGGACGGACTCCGCCATGCCCTCCTCTCCCGATCGGGCCCGCCTCGTGGGCCCCTCAGAGATCGGCGAAGAGTTCGGCGTGAGCACGGGAACGGTCACCCTTTGGTACAACAACCGGGAGACCACGGGCTTCCCGGACACCGCCGGCAGCAAGGGCCGGGCACGTCAGTGGGAGCACGGCGCGGTCAGCGACTGGTTCGCGGCAAAGGAGAAGCCCCGCCTGCAGGAAGCCGGCGCAGCGATCGCCGGCGACCCGGACGAGCTGCTGAACGCGACCCAGGTCGCCAAGATGCTCGGCTACAAGAACGCCAACCAGATCACCAACTATCTGCGCAACAACCCGGGCTACTTTCCCGAGCCCGACGTCGTGGAAGAACTCGGCACGTCCGAACGCCCCTGGATTCGCAAGAAGTGGCGGCGCTCGACCGTCGCCGGATGGGCTGCCACCCGCCGCGGCAAAGGGAACCGACGTGACCTTGCCCGTGAGCAAGTATTGCCTGAGGTCTCCCCCGACGGTGACCCCGACGAGCTCCTGCCGGCCCCCGCCGCGGACGCGCTGCTCGGTTACAAGAACACCAGCAGCTTCAGCAGTTCATTGTCGCAAGGTCTTCTGCCCCGCCTCAGAGAAACTGACGGCACCCTGCCTGCCGCACGGGGGAGCCGCCCCGCCTGGACCCGCCGTCGTATCCTCGCCCAGGCTGCAGAGCGTGAGAGCAGGACCAGAAGGACTTCGTCCCCCAAGGGTGACGTGCAGACACGGTGTCTGGTCAGGGTTGTTGATGCCCAGGCGGGCCAGAAAACACCGTCCGGTGGCCGGCATGGAGGAGTCGCCAACTCCTCCCCCGCGGCGGCACACGCCGCCGCGGACCGGCCACTGCGAACCCTTGCCCAAGCAGGAACCGGCCCCCTCGCCCCGACGTCCAGGCCGTCAGCCCAGGGCAGCGCCCCGCAACGGTGCCGAGCAGGAAAGCGGCGCGCGAGGATGGGCACATGGACGACCTCTTGAAGTTCCTCCGTGCTCGCATCGAGGAGGACAACCACGCCTACGCCTACGTCGCCCAGACGTACGGCGGCGAAGCCTTGCTCGACAGCCACCTGTCCTTGCTCGACCTCATCGACATGCTGGCAAGGCAGTGCAAGGACATGGACCCCTCCGACGCGCATGGCGCGGGCCTCACCTACGCGATTCGTGTCCTTGCCCAGTCGTATGCGAAGCACCCCGCCTACCAGCAGGAATGGCGCCCGTAGAACACTTTAATGAGCCAGGGGCCGATCTCGAGCCATGGCCCGGGACGGCAGTGACGTCTGCCTGCGCGGCGTTCACTCGACCTGGCCATCGAGTGCGCCGGCGCCCGTCTCGATCATGGCCTTGAGTCGGGCCGGGTCATACAAGGCCCCCGGGGAGGTTGGGGGTGCGGCCCACTAAGCTCGCACGGGTTCCATCCGGCTCGTCGTCCCCGACCCGAGGGACGCCGATGTAGTGGCTGAGCCCGAGATGCACCGCATACCGGCCAAGGCTCGGGCCGGACGGGGAGCAGGGCACCAAGGCGTAGAAGCGGCGGCTGCGCGGGTCGTGGATGACGGGGCCGTGCAGCGGCTGCAAGACGGTGCTGGCGGTCGCCGGATCCGCGCCGGACGCGAGGGCGTACACCAGCTCGTCGGCCAGGCGGGCGGCCAAGAAGCGGCGGCCCAGTGCGAGGAGGGCGATGTGTCCGTCTGCCCATTGTTGCCGTGCGTCGTCCGGCCTGTTGAGGCTGTCGGCCAGCCACGCCGCGACGGCGGCGCGCATCGAGTGGACCGGCGACACCGGCAACCCGCCAGCACTCCACTTCGACGAGACCTACAGTGTGCCCCCGAAGAGCGACAAGGTGTTCTACCGGATGGAGCTGTAGGGCTGCCGGGCTGGAGTTTGTGACCTTGCTTCGACGCAGCTTGCCGTCATGAGGCGGTCGCGCCAGCAGGGGCCGGGTGTCCGGCCGCCTTGCCGGTGGCATCACGGCGCATGGCAGTCATGCCCAGGTCGGCCAGGCGAGGAACGAAAGCGACGTCCAGCGGTTCGATGGGATGCAGCAGGCCGCGCCCACAGCACTCGGCGAGCCATACCTTGATCTCCGCGTCGGGATAGGCGGGGTTGACGCCGATCTCTCCTTTGGGGAGAAAGCCGTTAAAAGGTGTTGCGATGCCGTTGCCGTTCCAGTAGCTCCACGCCGGGAGGGCTTTGGCCTGCTCGAAGGCGAGGTAGAGCTGCGGGTACCTGTCGAGGATCCGCATTTCGCGGAAGACCGATTGACCCAGCAAGGCGGGTGCGGTCAGGGCGAGTTCGTCGAACATCGCCTCGCGGAAGCTGTACGCGGTGACGTCCTGGTGGGGGGCGAGAGCGATGGCCGCGAACAGATGGGCGAGACGGTCGCGGGTGTAGGCGGCGGCGTTGGACACCAGGTGGGGTTCGATGCGGGCGATGAGTTCGCACAAAAGCGTGTGGCTGGGATGGAAGCGGGACAGGTCGAAGAGCTTGTCCATGCCCGTCACTGCAGAAAAGGCCAGCCGCTTGTACAGGCGGTTGTTCATCTCTCCGGCTGCGGCGCAGGTTCTGGTCTCGGGGCTGGTGGAGTGCAGCATCAGGTACTCGGAGAGGACCTCGAAGTACAGGTAGCCCAGGAACGGCAGGCCCGGTACGGCGGCGGCGAGCTGGTCGACGAAGGCGGCCGGAGGCGTGCGGGTGCCGGAGGCGTTGGCCAGGAGCAGGTCGAGGAACGGAGCGGTGCGGCGGATCTGTTGTTCGGCGGTGTGCCGCAGTCGGGCGTCTTCCGTCTCGGTGAGGAAGCTGCGGTGTTGGAGGTAGGTGCGCAGGTGGATGCAGCCCAGGCGGAGGTAGTCGATGCCTTTGGCCGGGGCAGGGCGGGCGGGGGTGACCTCAATGGTCAGGGTCCGGGTGTGGGGTTTGGTCTGGAGCAGGTAGGCGCCCAGGTTGTGAGGGCGCAGGCCTGCGGACTCTGGTGTCAGTGGGGCGCAGTACAGGGCGGCGACGAGGCAGCCGGAGGAGACGTGCAGCTGGCCGCTGCGGCGGATGTCGTCGAGCGCGGTCGTGGTGTGCATCAGGTGGATCGGGCGGCCGCTGGTCAGTGTCTCCGTCATGGTGTTGTCCGTCAGAAGCCAGCCGTTCGGGGTGTCGTGGAGAAGGCGGCGCTGCCAGTCGGTCTCGGTCTCGGCGAGGCCGGACGGTGCCCGGCGGATCGGTGCTTGGGTGTAGTCGGTATGGGCGTCGTCGAGTTCGGTGTCCACGGTGAGTTCTCCTACAGGCCGCGGTTGAGTGTCTGGAGTGCGTGGTGCAGGGCGTGGGCGTTGTCGGCGCCGTCCAGGCGGGCCCTCTCGCTGCGGGTGACGAAGGCGAAGGCAGCCGCGGGGGCCCAGGTCGGCAGGCGGCGGCGCAGCCGGGATGTATCTGGCCACCAGCGCTGGAGGGGCAGGCGGTAGCGGTCCAGGCAGTCGGCTGCCTTGAGCACGTCCACCAGATGCGGGGATGCCTGGTAGGCGCGCTGCTGCCGGTCGGTGAACTGCGCGAACGGCACGTCGTGCAGGGCTATGGCGGTCGCGGCGCGGTGGAGGGTTTCCCGCGGCACAGCGCGGCCGAGGGCGTGCGTGACCGTGTCGGCGTTGTGCAGGAGCCAGTCGGCCGCGCGCTGCCCGTGGGCGGGGTCGTCGCGGTCGTTGTGACGGCGGCAGTCGTGGACGGCTCCCGCGGCGCAGGCTGCTGCCGTGTCGTCGGCGTCAAGCCGGTACTCCTGGGCCAAGAGTGCGGCCAGCAGGCTGACGCGGGCGTTGTGTCGCACGCCGTGGTTGGAGTCGGCCAGGTCCTGCCGGGTGAACCAGGAAGACGGCGGTACGAGCATCAGCCCGGACCGTGGGAAGCTGGGGGCAGCGTCGAAGTTCGCCGGCCGGTTGCTCTCAATCCACTCCAGCGTCACGTGGTCCATGGGCTGGTGGGCGGGCAGGCGGCGCTGTTGGGCGAGTTCTTGCAGGCTGGCGATCGGCTGCGGGGCTCGTGGGGACACGGTGTTCCTTCCACGGACAGATGGGTACGGGCGGGCGTGAAGCTGGGTGTGGCGATCCTGACCATGGGCACGCGTCCCAAGGAGCTGGCGGATCTGCTGGCGTCGGTGCATCGTCAGACGGTTCCGGCGGCCCGGACCGTGGTGGTCGCGCAGGGCTGCGAGGTGCCGGAGCTGCCGCCGTGGGTCGAGACGGTTCACCTGAGCGAGAACCTCGGGGTGACCGGCGGCCGCAATGTCGCGCTTGATCACCTGCGCGACATGGACCTGGTACTCGACCTGGACGACGACGGGCTGCTGGTTGCCGACGACGTCTTCGCCACCATTCACACGCTCTATGGGGCTGAGCCCCGGCTGGGCATCGTCGGCTTCCGCATCGCGGACGAGACCGGAGTGACCCAGCGCCGGCATGTGCCGCGGCTGCGGGCTGGTGACCCGATGCGCGGTGGCTTGGTGACCGGCTTTCTGGGCGGCGCGCACGTCCTGTCGCAGAAGATGCTCACCGAGGTCGGTGACTGGCCGGACGCCTTCTTCTTCGCGCACGAGGAGACCGACATGGCCTGGCGGGCGATCGACGCCGGCTGGCAGGTCCGCTACGCGCCGGAGCTCCTGTTGCAGCACCCGCGGACGTCCCCGGCCCGGCACGCGTTCTTCTATCAGGTCAACGCCCGCAACCGGGTCTACCTCGCACGCCGCCACCTCCCGGCCCCCCTCGTCCCCCTCTACCTGGGCGTGTGGGTGGTGCTGACCGTGGCCCGCACCCGAAGCCTTGGCGGACTGAGGGCGTGGTTCGGCGGATTCGCCGAGGGCTGGCGCACACCGTGCGGGCGGCGGAGGCCGATGCGCTGGCGCACGGTGTGGAAGCTGGCTTGCCTCGGTCGGCCACCCGTGATCTGACTGTTTCACGCCACGGCCGTCGCCTGGGCCCGGGCCGCCGTGTGGAGCCATTCCGGGATCGCCTCGGGCGTCTGTCGAAGCCACCGCACGTAGCGGTCCACCCCGTCCTCGACGGTCACTTGGGGCGTCCAGCCCAGCAACTGGCGCATGCGCGTTGTGTCCGCGCAGCCTCCAAGCGGATCGTCCTGCGGCCGGGGCGTCTCGATGACCTGCGCGTCGGGGTAGTGGCGTCGCACCTGGTCCGCGATCTGGCGGATGGAGGTGGCGCGGCCAGTACCGACGTTGAGCGTCGCCCGGTGCGCGTCGCCGGCGACGGCCGTGAGGAGCGTCGCGTCGGCGATGTCGTCGACGTGCACGAAGTCACGGACCTGCCCGCCGCCGCCGTTGAGGTGCAGGGGCAGACCGAGCGCGGCCCGCATCGCGAACCAGGCCACTACCCAGCTGTGGCTGTTCTCCTTCACCACCTGCGGTTCGCCGAAGACCGAGAAGTACCGCACGACCGCGTACGAGGCGGCTGCGCTGCTCAGGGCCAGGGCAGTCTGGTGCTCGCCCCACAGCTTGGTGTTGGCGTAGACCGACCCCGGTGTCAGCGCGTCGTTCTCACTGAACCGGGCGGCACGGCCTTCTGATCTGGATCCGAGGCCGTAGACGCTCGCCGACGAGACGAAGACCAGCCGCTTGAGCGTGCAGGAATGCCGGGCCGCCGCATCCAGCACGGTCTGGGTTCCGTGGATGTTGGCCGCGAGAGCCGCCGCCGGGTTGCGCGTGCACTCCGCGACATCGGCCAGGGCCGCGGCATGGATGACGAAGTCGCTGCCTCCGACCAGGTCGTCCATCAGCGCGGCATCGGTGATGTCGCCCACGATCACATCCGGGTCACGCGGGGAAATGTTGAAGACGGAGGAGTAGACACCGGAACCGTACGCGTCCAGGCGGCCCACGGCCACGGGCCGGGCACCCAGCCCACGGAGCCGGTGCACGATGCGGCTGCCGACCAGGCCGAAGCCGCCCGTCACGGTCACCCTCGCATCCTTCAGATCAGCCAAGCAGTCCACGGTGTTCATGCAGGTCCACCCCTTGTACGTCGAGGCCGCGCCCGGTGTGCGGCACGCCCCCAGAACAGCAGCGCACGCACCCCCGCCCCAGGGGAAAACTGTGTGCCCGGCGTGTGCTCGCCTGGCCAACCACCGGCGTGCCGCTGCGCGTTGCGGCATGGTGGGACGGGAAGGCATCGGCGCTGGCGTTCCGGGGGCAGCATGGACATGGACCGACATCCGCTGACATACCTGCGCCGGCAGCGTCACTGGTCGATGGGCGACCTCGCCCGGCTTCTGCGCACCGAGGCCAGGGCTCTAGGACTACGCAGCGGCATCGACCGCAACAGGATCTGGCGCTGGGAAACCGGCACCACGCCCACCGCGGAGAGCCAGGTCCTGTTGGCCTGCCTCCTGGACGTGCCAGCCGCCGTGATCGCACAGCTCCCGTGGCCCCACTGGCTGCCCGCCTTCGAACAGCCCGCCGAGTTCAGCCCGTCGGGAAGCCGAGCAGCCCTGAGAGAGGTTCAGGTCACCCGCATGGACCGACGATCCTTCCTGGTCTTCAGCAGCAGCGCCTTGGTCGATGCCGCCGCGAACTGGGCCCGCGTCGAACCCGATCACCTGAACCGGGCTCTCGACGGTCAGGGCATCGATGCCGAACTACTGGAATGGCTGGAGCAACGCGCCAGTGAGCTGAGCGCGATGCCCATCGGGCTCGGCTCGCCCGTCCCCGCGCTCATCGACGCGCACCTGCACACCGCGATCGAGCTCATCGCCCAGGACCGCCACACCCTGCCCCAGGGACGGCGCCTGCACACGGTGGCCGCCAACCTGGCCCACCGCGCCGGCTGGCTCCGCTTCGACGCCGACCGCCACGCCGACGCCCAACGCCACTGGCAAGCCGCCGTCCACGCCGCCCACCAGGCCGACGACCGGGACCTGGCCGCAGCCACCCTCTCCGACCTCGCCTACCAGGCAACCTGGCTCGCCCGCCCCGCCGACGCCATCCGCATCCTCGAACACGCCCGCACCCGCACCCGAACACCCGCCGTCCGCTCCCTGCTCGACGTACGCCGCGCCCGAGCCTGCGCGATCCTCCAGGACCGCTCCGCAACCACACACGCCCTTGCCTCAGCAGAAACCGAACTGGAGCGCATGCGCCCTCAGTCGACACCCGCCGTGGTCTCCTGGATGTCACTCGCGGACGTCAACGCAGACGCCGGACGGTGCTGGCTCGACCTCGGCGACCCCAGCCGCGCCAACGCAGCCATCGGCACCGGACTGGCCGAACTGGACCCACGCCGCGCCCGCACCAAAGCCGTCTTCCTCACCTACCGAGCCGAAGGCGCCCTCCACAGGCACGACGCAGCCGCAGCCGCCACCGACGCCCGCACCGCACTCGACACCGCCCTCGACTCCGGAGCCGCACGCTGCATCGAACTCGTCTCCGCCTTCATCACCCGCCTCGACCAGCGCAACGAGCAACCCCTCCTGGAACTCAGCGAGTACGCCGGCACCCGGCTAGCCCGATAGCGCGGCTTGTACCGCCGAGGGACGTGCGGTCTGCGTCCTGTCTCTGAGACGACGTGCTGGGCGCCGTCTGTCCAGAGCAGCCCGGTCCGTGAGAACGCCCGGAGTGCCCTGCGCGGCTGCGATCTCATCGGCGATGATCGGCACGGTGATCCATTCCGTGGACTGCACTGGGCGGTGCTGCATGTTCGGAAAGCCAAGGGACTTGGGGTGCTTGCCCAGGGTCGTCGCCGGCCCGCAGGCCCGACGCCTTCTCCACGATCGGCACCAGCAGTTCCTCAGTGCAGCCGGGATAGGTCGTGGACTTCAGGATCACGGTCACGCCTGGGCGAAGGTGCTCGCCCAGGGGCCGGGCGCAGGTCTCGATGTAGGTCAGTCGGGAACGCCGTGCCGCAGCGGGGCCGGCACGGTGATCACCGCGATATAGAAACCGGCCAGCGCGGAAGCGTCGGTGGTCGCCGAGTAGGTCCCGGCGTCCAGCACGGGGCGCAGCCGCGCGGAGGTCACGTCCTCGACGTAGGAGTGGCCGGCGATGAGCTGCTGGACCCGGTGAGCGTCCACGTCGTAGCCGATCGCGCGGTGCCCCACCTCCGCGGCACGTACAGCCGGCGGAAGCCCTACATAGCCCTGACCAGCGACGGCTATCTGCATGTCAGCTCCTCCTCGGTGCGGTGCTTGAATGAACCGTCATTCCTGATCTGGCAAGGAGATGTGCTGTGCCTCTGGTGTCTGTCGTGATGCCCGTCTACAACTCGGCGGCCACCCTCGGCGCGGCCGTCCGATCGGTACTCACGCAGACGCACAGCGACGTGGAGCTGCTGATCACCGATGATCAGTCCTCCGACGGCTCGATGGATCTGCTGCGCGAGTTCGCCGCCCAGGACGAGCGCGTACTGCCCCTGTCGGCGCCCGAACGGGGTGGTGCGGGCCGAGCCCGCAACTTGGCTATCGAGCGGGCCCGCGGGGATTACGTGGCCTTCCTCGACTCCGATGACATGTGGCTGCCCGAGAAGACCAAGAAGCAGCTCGCTTTCGCCGCCGAAGGCGATGCGCCGCTGACGTTCACCAGCTACTTCAAGATGGACGCCGACTACGACGGCGAGAGCACCGACTGGGTCCCCAACGAGCGGGTGATCCGCGCGCGGGCGCACGTGGACTACCGCGCGATGCTGGTCCGGGACCGCATCGGTGCTCTCACCGCCATGTACGACCGCAACGCCCTGGGCACCAGGCTCATGCCAGAGATGCGCAAGCGACAGGACTACGCGCTGTGGTTGTCGATCATGCGGGACGGCGCCGACGCCCGCGGCCTGGCCGAGCCGCTTGCGGTGTACCGGGCGGGCCAGGCGGGATCGCTGTCCTCCAACAAGATGTCCTTGGTCAAGTACAACTGGTCGCTGTACCGCGAGCACGAGGAACTGTCGGTCCCGCAGGCGACGCGGGCGCTGGCCGGAGCTGTATGGCAGTCGCTGCGCAACTCGCGCATCTAGCGCGAACAGACCCGGGGAGCCGTACACACGACCGATTCCGGGTCTTCCCGGCCGCGCCCCGCCCCGCGGCTCTGCCGCGTGTTCGAAGGCTGGCCCTGCAAGCGGGACTCGGCGGGGCACCGGTGCGCCTTGGGCCGGCTATGCGCCCGAGCCGTCGCCGGCCCCCGCGCGCAGGAAGAGCTGGAGGAGCAGCCGCTGACGACGATCTCGGCGGAGACCAGCCAGGCGTGGGGGCGTTGGACCGGCTTGAGGGACAGCGGGCGGTGGACTCACGGTCACGTGCTGACCTCTCCCATGAAGCGGCGTCCCCCGACGGCCTGCCTGCGGCGAGGCACGCGGCAACGTGCACGGAGCTGGTGGATGCGCTCAGTCTTCGGGCCAGTTGTGGTAGGTGAGGCCTCCGGGCTGCGTGAGGCTGCCGGTCAAGCCGATGGCAGGGTATGGGATCAGGTTGTCGGGCAGGTCGTGCTCGGCGAACCATTCCAGGGCCAGACATTTGTCGGTTTCTCGGTTGACCACGTCGCCGGCGTACTTCGTGGTCTCGAAGAAGAAGCCGAGCCGGTCGGGTGTGCCGTCACCCTGGTGATGGATGACGGTGTGCTGGAGCGTCAATGTCTCGGGGTCGGCTTCGAGGCCGGTCTCCTCGTGAAGTTCGCGGGCTGCTGCCTGCGCAGGAGTCTCGTTCTCGCCGCGTTCGAGCTTCCCGGAGGGCAGGTGCCACTGGCCGTATCCGTAGGCGCCGCCGCGCTGGGAGAGCAGGATTTCCTGCCCGTTGCGGACGATGATGTGGACGTCCGTGATCGGGGCGGTGACGGTGGAGGTGCTGTCGCTCATGGTTTCGGATTCTCTAACTTGGCTGGAGGAACAGTTGAGTTGACGCTAGCGCCTGGGGCGGATGCGGCGTGGGCGATCGCGTGGGCGACGCCCTCCGGAGTGAGGCGTGTGGTGTCGATCGTCGCGGTGGGGTAGCCGAGTTGGCTGAGGACCGGAACGGCTTCCCGGTAGAGCTCCAGCTCCCGCAGGGTGCTCTTGGGGTCGAGCTCGAAGCGGTGCCGGGTTCCGCGTTTCTCCAGCCGGGCCAGGATCACGTCCGGATCCGCGAGGAGGATGACCGCAAGGTCGGGGACTGCCAGCTGCGCGTTGATGGTGAGCAGGTAATCAATGCTCAGCCCGTCGAGGCGTTGCAGGACCAGGGTGGAGGGCAGGTAGCGGTCCAGGAGGACGGTGTGGCCGACCTCGAGATGGGGCTGTATTTCGGTGTCGAGCTGGTGGAAGCGGTCGGCTGCGACGGCGAGCGCCAGGGAGCGGCCCTGCATCTCGTTGGCCATGTGCCGGATGGTGGCTCCGAAGGGGTTGGGTGAGGGCTGGGTGGTGGTGTGCACGGTGTGGCCTGCGGCGGTGAGCAGCGGTGCCGTGTGCTGGATGGTGGTGGACTTTCCGGTGCCGCCGGGTCCGTCCACGGTGATGAACAAGCCTCTGTTCATGCGGTGGCCTGCGGGGTGTGGGTGCGCTGGTACTGCTCGCGCATGAGGTCGACGAGGTGCTGGTCGAGTTCGGGCAGCGGAACTTCGCCGAATTGGAGGCCGGTG
Source organism: Streptomyces sp. NBC_01431 (assembly GCF_036231355.1). Lineage (NCBI taxonomy): Bacteria > Bacillati > Actinomycetota > Actinomycetes > Kitasatosporales > Streptomycetaceae > Streptomyces > Streptomyces sp. NBC_01431. Next base: position 705,425 of record NZ_CP109497.1, on the reverse strand, counting down.
GTGAACTGGTACTCGTCCCGGCCGCGCATCGCTTCGTCGGCACCTTGGGACGTGAGGTCGACATCGCTGTAGGACTGCATCTGCTGCGGGTCGTAGCCCTGTTTGACGAGGTCGTCCCAGATGGGGGAGCCCGGGTAGGGGCGGAAGGTGAAGATGCTGGCGCGGAAGGTGCCGCGGAGCTGGTCGGAGAGTTTCCACAGGTCGCGGATGTGTTTGATGGTCGCGGCGATGTCGCTGTGGCTTTCGCCGGGGTAGCCGAGGATGAAGTACCCCTTGACGCTGATCCCGTGGGCCAGCAGGCGGCGGGTGACCGTGAGGGTCATCTCGGCGGTGATTCGCTTGTCCATCGCCTTGAGGATGCGGTCCGAGCCGGATTCGATGCCGAGAGCGACCTCGCGCAGCCCGTTGCGGGCGAGCGTTGCGAGCATGGCGTCGTCCTCGCGGGCCAGGATGTTGATGCGACCGGTGGCGTCCCACACGTACCGCTCACCGACCCGGGCTTGGGTGAAGACGTCCATGGCTGGGTGGATGACGCGGCGCAAGCCGAGGAAGAGGTCGTCGACGGCGCGGAACGCGGTGACGCCATACTCGTCGTGCAAGAAGTCCATCTCGGCGAGGATGTTGAGCGGATGGCGGGTGCGAATGGTGACTTCTGGGTTCATGCTCGCGGCGGCTCCGCAGAACCCGCACTCGTACGGGCAGCCGCGCGAGCAGACCAGGTTTGCCTCCAGGCGGCCGTCTTCTGCCAGGTATGGGTCTTGCGGGAGGAATGATCGGTCGACGAAGGGGAGTTCGTTGATGTCGGGTGCCAGCCAGCGGGCGGACGTTTTGGGGTCGGGGATGCCGCAGGCGGTGGTGTTCAGCAGCCGGTCGCGCCACATGACCTTGGCCATCTCGGCGCGGCGGCGTACGTCCTCTAGGAGGGCGGCGACCCGGGTCTCGCCTTCACCGAGGATCAGAGCGGACAGGTTGTGGAACCGGTCATCGCGCAGCACCATTTCGGGGGCGGCTTTGGCATGGTGGCCGCCTGCCATGACCAGGACGTTCGGGTCGAGGAGGGAGGCGATGTGGGCGGAGATGGCGTAGGTCGGGGCGAGGAGGTTGAAGCCTGCCCAGCGCGGCCGCACCGCGTTCACGATGTCCGCGGTCTCCTGGATGCCCAGACCGTGGGCTTCCGCGTCCAGCACTCCGGTGTTGAAGCCCTCCCGCTTGGCGTAGGTGGCGATGTATCCCAAGCCCAGGACCGGCAGGGTGTAGTCGTTGACCCGCGGGCGCTTGCTGTAGTCGCGCAGGGGCGCGTTGACGAAGACGGCGTCGAGGGGCCGGGTCGAGTCGGCGCCGGCGATGAAGTCGAGCTGTTCAGTTCGCGGTAACTCCGTGCTCTGTGTGCTCTGTGGCGCGGGCATGAGCCCCCCAGGTGAGTGTGGTCAGGGTCAGGGTGTGCAGCTGGTGCGGCTTGGGTCCGGCGAGCTCCAGCCAGTGCTGGCCGAACTGCTTGTCGCCGGCGGGCCAGGGGTGGTCGGGGGCGATGCGGGCCGCCCAGGTGCGCACGGCAAGGTCGTTGTGCGGGTAGACGCTGAAGTCACCGGTGAAGTCAGCGGCGGCAGCAGCGGCCGTCCACGGGCCGATCCCCGGGACCTCCGTGAGCGCCGCTACGAGATTGCTGGGGGTCATGGACGCCCAGCACTGGTGATGCTCAAGGTAGGCGGCGGCGGCCGCGCGGAGCTTGGAGCGGTGGAATTTCGCGCCGACCGCCTCGAACGCCGCATCGGACAGGTCCAGGGCCCGCTCAGGGGTCGGGGCGACCGCCAGGGTTGCGTGCGGTGCGGTGACGGGGGTTCCGTGGGTGCTGCACCAGCGGCGGTAGACCTTGCGAGCCTGGTCGGCGCGGACGACCTGGCGCAGGATCGCGGTGGTCACCGCGTCCCACAGCCACGGGTTGGCCAGACGATGCGTCTGCCCGAGATCACGCAAGGCCCCAGCGAGGGCGTCCGGCGCCCAGTCAGGCAGGTCACGCGGATCGGTTGCCAGGGTGCAGGGCTTGGCGTCCTCGTCGCCTTCGACGCAGCTCGCTTCTAGCCCGTCAGCAGTCCAGGCAAGGGCCCACAGGCCATTGCCGCTGCGCACGGCGCGTACCGGGAGGTCATTGTCGCCGTACTGCCATGCGGGGTGATCGAGCGTCAGAACGGTGCTCACGGTGTGCTCCTTGCCGGTGGTGCGGATGGTGCGCCCATGGTGTCGCGTGAGCGGGCGGGCGGTGACCGTCTCGTCGATACCGGCAGGCGGCGGATCATCCGATCACTCCTTGGGCCAGGAGCTCGCTGCGCATGGCGCGGTACTCGTCCAGGCGGGCGGGCCGGGAGTGTTGCGGTGCGTCGCCGGGGTCGGCTGGCGCGGGCCAGGAGGTGACCGGGGGCATCAGATCGGTAGCCGCGTGCGAGGTGGGCTTCCAGCGTGGGCTGTGCACGAACAGGGTGACGGTGCCGGGCAGCATGACCGCCTGGTGCACCATGGCGTGCCCCAGGGTGTAGCTGGAGCCGGGCTGTTCCACCGAGACGACGCTGGGCAACAGATCGTCGCCGGAGAAGAATCCCTCCCAGGCGTCGGTGCGGCGGTGTACCGCGTGCAAGTAACCGCCGCGCAGGACGCGGCTGGAGAGGTGATAGGCGTGGTCGTGCGGGACGAGCTGGTTGGCCGAGCGGGGGTTCATGATGCGTACCTCGAAGCCCCGCTCGGGGGCCTGATAGACGCACAGCCGATTGAGCAGAAGGGTTACGCGGCTGCCGTCGAGGCGGGCTGGATCGCGTTCGATCTCGTCGACGAGCTGGGTCAGCAGGCGCCGGTCATCTGCCAGCCGCTCCAGCAGGGCCTCGCTGCTGGACTGGAAGGCCACAAGGTCGGCGGCATTCTGCAGGGAGGGCCAGCCGTCCAGCCAGTGCCGTCTGGTCCTCATCGGCCACCTTCCGTGGATGGCGCGTAGGCCAAGCGCAGCAAGCCGCCGAGTTCGGCGTGGGCGCGGCGGGCGACGTCGCGCACCTCGGTCGGCGACAGCGGCAGCCGATCCCTCACATGGACCGGGCGGTCGCGGGTGACGACGACCTGCATGCTGTCCTGGCTGCTCTGCAGGCAGCAGAGGGTTCCCTGGTGGCAGGCGAAGATGCTCTGAGGTCCGAACGTCCGTGCATAGTGGGGCTGTTGACTGTCGATGTCCTGTTGATGCCGGTACACCGCAAGGTCGACACTCCCGCTGAGCGTGATGACGACCACGGTGCCCGCGAGCTGACGCGGTGCGGCATGTCCAGGTCCGGACAGCTGTAGGAACGTGGTGAGGCCACCCGCGGTGCCGTTCTCGGGCGTGCCGGTCAGCAGGTAGAGGTGGCCGTTCGCCTGGAAGCCGGTGCCCCGGCCGGAGCCAGCCGCGGCGATCTGGCCCCGCAGATGCTCGGCCATCGGGTAGGCCCAGTGGCGGCGGGCGCCGCAGGCAGCCAGGTCGGGCAGATCAGTTGGGTCGGGTCCTTGGTCCAGGAGGGCCAGGGCGATCGGGGGAAGGGACAGACCGTTCAACGCGGGTCCTTTCTCCGGTGTGATGAGGGGCGGGCCCCGGGTCCTCCCCGTGCGTCCTTCGATGAGGAGGTTGGCCACGGCCCGGCTGATGGGCTGTCCGGTCGCCTGCTCCATCGACCAGGTCTTTTGGTTGATGGGCACGGGACGAGGAGTGCGTTAAGTCCGCCGTGCGCAGCGCTTCGACGGCAAGGCGCGTTCAAGCCGTCTCCAGCGCGGGGCCGGTGTGGCGCACGGTTGTCGCCTTACGTGTGGCGGATCGGCCGTCCGCATGGGTGGGCCGTCACTGGCCGGCGGTCCTGGTCACACCGTGCGGAAGTAGTCGCTGCTGTACGTCGGCGTGACCGGGCCTCGCGGGACAGCTCTGCGAACGGGTTGGTGACGTCGGCAGGAGACATGGTTAACGAGCGAGCGACCTGCGACACGAACAGGCGTTGACCTCGATGGAAGGACCCGTACTGGATGCGGTAACGGATCCGCTGGGCGACCGGCTTCGCATGCCTGACCTGAACCTAATGCTGCTCACGCATGTCCGTATCTCCTTCCGGTCGTCGAACCCGTGCCAGGCCGGGGAGTTCGTGGGCCGACCGGGCCGCCGCCTTCCTCGGGAGGTGGAAAGGAAAGCGGCGGAACCAGACAGCGGCCGCACACGGTGTCCGGAGGGGGCACCGGGCTCGGCGGGCACGAAGCAGGGAGGGGCCAGAGCTGAAGCCGTAGCTCTGGTTGGCCTGCTTCATGCCCAGGTCCGGGCCCCTGTGAGTCCCAGACCGTTCTTGGTTCTCTCAGGCGGCGAAGCCACCGAGGGGGGGGTGGCCGCGCCATCGCGCAGGGTCTTCTTCCCTGCGCTGGGCGGCCATAGGATGGCAACGACCAGGGCGAGCGCCGCACTCATGAGGTCTTCTCAGCCGGACGCACGGTCGAGCTCCCGAGGGCCGCCACGAGACAGTGGGCGCTGTCGAGGTCGAGGTCTCCGAGCGTGATGCTGGGGCCGGTCCCGCATTTCTCGCAGTAGGAGTGGACGGCGGTGGCCATGGCGCAGCCCGTCGCTTTCACCGCCACGTGCAGGCGCTCCTCGACCTGGAACGCTTCTGGGTAGTCGGCGTTGTCGAGATCCCCGTCGGGTACGGGTGCTCCGTCGAGGACACTGGCGAGGATTGCCGCACTCCGCACGCTGACGTCGCCGAGCGTGATCCGCAGCGCACGCACATCGGGCACGAACTCGATCCCGTCGCCGACCAGTCCGTGCCTCTGCAAGGCCGTGCGTAGGTAATCAGCGGCCTCGGTGTACTGGTCCAGGGCTGTCCAGAGCATCTCCGCCAGGGTGTCGGCCCCTGCCGTGTCCACATTTCTGATGTGGATGACGGGTTCGTGCCGGAAGATCCGGACGCTCAGGTCTCCGATGGCCATGGCCGTCAGCAGGCGGTTCAGGTTCTTGCGTACGGCGATGGTGTCACCCACGGACATCGCCGGCCTGTTCACGGAGCGGGAGAGGCCAGGGGCGGCGCTCCCAGCGGCACCCGCCTCCAACAGGATACAGAGCCGCACGGCCTCGTGACCGTCCAGGTTATGGAGGTGTGTGAGCCCGTCGCCGTCGACCGCCGGGTCCAGCGAGCGAATGTCCGCCGCATGCAGCGCCCGGCGAAGGCGTAAGCACGCGTCAACAGCGGTGGTGTGGCTGGTCTTCACGGAAGCTCCTTATGTGCCCCTCGGGGCTGTGCTGGAGCCCTCTGAGGGGGGTCAGAAGGCCGACTGGAATCCGGAGACAGACGGCTGGGCGGCTGCCTTCGGCGCGGTAACGCGGGCCAGGGATACAGGCGTGCGCCCGCGGGCTTGTTCCTGGGCGCGGGCCGCGAGCGGCACCCGCCGGGGCGAGGCAGAGGCGGTCATGTTCACGGCGGCGGCCGCCGACACGAAACCATTCATGGCGCTCCGGTCACTGGGTGGGATTCGAGGGAGAGCCGACACAGCCCGCCGCCTCGTAGGGCCGGGGGATGACGGCCCGACAGGCGGCGCTGCGCGGGGGACGCCCGTCAGGGTCGGCCGCTGCCTGGAAACCACATCCGCGCAGCCGGACCGTGCCGGGACCTTGATACCGCCTGCCGGCCGGGCCTCCGTCACGGGCGTCGGGCCCCGGCACCGGACGGCAGGCGGATCCTGTTATCGGGGGTACTGCAGGATCACCGCAATCACGGACCCGTCCAGACTGACGTTGTACTCCGTGCTCCGCCATCCCGTGCGGAGGGTCTGCACCTCGTGCTCGGTCAGTCCGCGGTGGGTGAGCCTGGACGGGAGTTGCTCGATCACCGGAGTCACGATGTAGACGACACCGTCGGGCGTCAGCCAGCGCCGGGCGTCGCCCAGCAGACGCTGCAAGTCACCGAAGTAGGCAGCAGAGTGACGCATCGTCACAATGTCGAAGCATCGCGGCGCCAGATGCAGAGGGATGGCGTCACCGGTGACGTCCCAAACCCCGAATCGGGGGGCAGTGATCTCGGCGTCGCCCTTGCGACGAGGGCCTGCCCACTCGTGGCCTTGCGTAAGCGCGGTCGCCTTCTTGATCGCCACGTGCGAGAAGTCGAAGCCCATGACGTCCAGGCCCAATTTGGCGAGCTCCCGTGTCCAGGAACCGGTTCCGCATCCGAGGTCTACAGCCCGCATCCCGGGCTCCGCCTTCACATGGATCCGGAAGAGCTCCAGCTCGTCCTCGTCGACCGGCACATACTCGGCGCCGTGCTTGAAGGCCCGGTCCCAGTGCGCGGCGTCTCTGCGCCGTACGCCCACAGCTGTCATGCAGCATCGTCTCCTGTGCTTGTAGCGATGAACCGGGCCAGCCGGTCGGGATGGAAGCGGCGATCCAAGGACTCACCAGACGGCACGCCGAACAGGTTGACCTCGCTCGGCTCGGGCAGCTCGGGCAGCAACTCAGCAAGGTCGTTGACCGGCTCACGACGCGATAGCTGACGGGGTTTCACAGTTCTCCTCAACGGACGGTCAAGATGAGCGGGGTCATGCCAGCCCCGACAGCGATGACGATCAGGATCTGCACCAGCCACTGGCACCAGCCACACCGCCGCCCGTCCATGTAGCGGACCAGGCGCTTCATGCGGCAGCCGATTCGGGATGGACAAGGGCGGTGAAACACATCCGCTGGTGGACGAAGCGCAGCTCGACTTCGTACTCGGCGTCATCACGGCTGATGTGGCTGCGGTCGAGCACCAGCACCCCATCGGCGAAACCCTCGTGCAGCATCTTCCGGGCCTTCCTCCACTGATCCGACGCCTGCGGGGCCCGCGGACCACACCAGTCCACCAGCTCCTGCCAGGCCCGGACCTCCCAGCCCCTGCGCTTCGCCTCAGCACGCAACAGTTCCTGCAAGGGCGCCGGATCAACGCCGGGCATCGTCCTCACGTAGGTGATGACGCGTCGCGAACGTACCCTCGACCGGAACGTGAGAGCGGGCTCGTTGAGCGCTTCACGCAGCCGCCTCAGGCGCACACCGGGGTCGAGCGAGACCCGCGGGCCGCCAGTTCCGTAGCGCCTGCTGTAGGCGTTGTCGATGTCCATCCATGACGTATCGGGTAACACGACGGGTCGTGCCGAGATCGGTGACATGAGGGTGTCTCCGTAGAAGGGCAGCAAGGGTTCAGTTGCGCGCCCCGGGCCCATGAGCTGAGTGGATGTCGGCCGGCTCGGGAGCATGGCCACCGACGAGCACCGCCCCCCTTCCGGAGGCCGACTTGCTAGCGATGCCCGAAGCGCGCACCAACTAGCCTCGCTGCATTGCGAGTTGAATTGCAATCAGAATCGCGTTCTCGATTGCCCGGGAGGGGAAATCGGTATATGACTGGACGCGAACCGAGGGGCCTTCGAGACGAACCGAGGCCTCCACCACGCGAACCGGGGCTTACGTGCGGCGAACCGACGGTGACATCATCGACACCGAGGGCTCATCGGCGCGAACCGGTGAAGGGGGGTACCAGCGACATGGCGGCGAATACCGGCTCCACCTTCCTGCGGATCATGCTGGGAGCTGAACTGGGGCGTCTGCGCGAGAAAGCAGGTCTGAGCGGCGAACAAGCCGCCAAGGCTGCAGCCTGCGCACCGTCGACCATCACGAACCTGGAGAAGGGAACGACTGGGTTCCGGCGCATAGGGCAGTTCACTGATCTGCTCGACGCGTACGGTATCGATGACGTCGGTCAGGAACTGCTCGTCGACTGGTACAAGAACGCCAAGGGCGAGGACTGGTGGACGCCAAACACATCCGTTCTGCCGTCCGGGATGCCCGCCTACCTGGGGTTCGAGTCTGGCGCGGTCGGCCTGAACACCTGGGTCCCGAGCGTCGTGTACGGCCTGCTGCAAACGGAACAGTACGCACGCGCGTTGATCGAGTCGGCTAAGGCGGCAGACGAGCGCACCACCGAGTTCGTCGACAGCTCGGTCGCGGTTCGAGCTAACCGCAAGAAGATCATCACTGAGCAGGGGGTGGAGCTCGTCTGCGTGATGGACGAGGGGGCGCTGCGCAACATGGTCGGTGATCCAGGCATCATGCGCGGCCAGTACGAGGAAATTATCCGCCTCAACGAGCTTCCGAACGTGACGGTGCAGATCATCCCGTTCTCCGCTCCGGCATACCGCGTGACGGCAGGTCCGTTCACGCTCCTACACTTCGAGCCCACATCGCTGCCCGGGCCGGTCCTGTCGATGGACACGGTTTCACATGCGGTACAGGTCATCTCGAAGCCGAGGGTGGTCAAGCAGTTTCAACGTCGCTTCGACTTCCTGTCACGCGCCGCACTACCCGCCCACGAGACATCTGCAGTAGTCGAACGAATCGCACGAGAGGTCTGATCATCATCAACGCATACACCGCCAATGGCCGTTCCTACGGCGAATGGTTCAAATCTTCATACAGCAGCGAGGGCGGGGGTCAGTGCCTGGAGGCCTGCCCAGAACTCGAAGCCGTCCGTGTCCGTGACTCCAAGCAGAACGCCGAGAACGGTCCCGTTCTGATGTTCACCTCGGCCGCGTTCGCGGCCTTCCTCGAGTACGCCAAGGCTTGAGCAGCGTGAGTGCGGCCCGGCTCCCCCACGACGCATGCGGGGGAGCCAGGCCACATTCGTACATCTACACCCGAAGGTCCACGCAACCTACCGGTGCCCCTCGGGGCAGGTCAGCCGTACGGGCCCGTTACCCGGGCACTGCCAATCCGCTGCCCGCCGTCTGTCACTCCGCACGCAAGGCCACCGTTGACGCCGTATCAGGCGGTCGTTGGGGCCCGCACTGCTGTGTCAGGGGGTCGGAGGCGGCGGCTGCATCGACCGTAGTCGGTCGGCAACGTCGTGCACATCGGCCCTGAAAAGCCGGATGTCCGTGATCAGGTCGCGCCACGGTTCGTACACGGTGGTGACCGTCTCGCCCGAGGCCTCCAGGTACGCGATCGCGATGCCGTACCCGAAGAACTCGTTGTAGTCCGGCAGCGGCCGGAGCAGCACCAGCGAGTGCAGCAGCGCGGCCGCCCGCCAGTGGGTATCCGGAGAATCCACATCCAGGCTCGGGGTGTTGACGCGGTGGCGGGCCACGGCCGCAACTAGGGCGGAGTGGTCCCGCACCGACACGTCCTTGAAAAGCGCTTCCTGGCGCTCCAGCAGCCAGCGGACATCGACGTGCAGGTCCACCGAGGTCACGCAGCCCGGGTGGCCGCGGAACCGTGGGGGCCGAAGTCGTGCGCGAACGCCTCTCGGATGCCGGGCGCGCCCGTGACTCGGTCGAAGGCCTTCGCCCCACGCTCCAGCGCTATCTGGCTCTCGGCCGTCTCGACGAGCGACGCGAGATAGGCGCCCACCGGCACGTCGCCGGCCAGTGCCACGAGGCGCTCGGCGGTCGTGGTGTCCACTTCGATCTGTGTGGTGTCGGCCATGTACCGAGTATCCACCCGCCGGACCCGCCCGAGGATCCGTTCGCTGAAGATGCCAGCCTCTGCACGAGCGCTGTAACAAATTCGGGCCCACCGCGTCTGAACGCCTGCTGACCCGAATGCACTTACGAGGAGCACTCCTTGAGCACCCTGCCCGACACCAGCCTGCCCCCGCTCGCTTTCCCCGGCTACGGTCCGCCGCCGATGACCGTGCCCGGCCGAGTCAAGGCGCTGTGTGTCGCGCTGTTCATCCTGGAGGGTCTCAACGTCATGAGGGGCGCGCGGCTCCTGTTCGGCGCGGCGGCCATCAGCGCCTTTGAGATCCAGGTCTGGCGGGACAGTTCGAAGGCGTCCGTGACGGTCGCGGCCTGCGTGGCCGTGCCCGCGCCCTCCTCGACGGCGTGCTCGTCCGCAGCGTCCGCGCCACCAGGTCAAGCACTTGGTCGCTCCGGTCGCTGAGGTACTGGATCTGTTCGAGCTCCGCGTACCGTGCGTCCGCCTCCGCGCTCTGCTGCCTGTAGTCCTCCAGGGCTCGCATCCGGCAGGTGATCCCGCGCAGACTGACTACCAGCGCGCACCGCCGGTCCTGCAGCATCTTGATCTGGGCGACGCCCTGGGGATGGTCAGGTTCCTGGCGACACAGTTTGCTGTACAGAGCCAGCGACAGCGCGATCTCCCACATCTGCGTGGGGAGCATGCGCTCGTTCGCGGCGCAGTCGATCAGATCTTCGCGCTGCACCCGGAACTCCACGATGACGTACTGAGCGTGGTGGGCGCCATACAGCAAGTCCCAGGCTCATTTGGCGAGTTCGTCAGCCAGGGCGTAGCGACCGTGCGCGACGGCGAGTGCCCTTCGCCAGCTGTTGTCGATCGCGTGGCCCAAGGCTGCGAGGAGGGCGACCACGGCGACGAACACGGCGGTGAATGTCACTGTGGTGCGCACGTAGGGCACGGCTGTCTAGGGCAGCTTCTGTTCGAGCGCAGCGAGGAGATCCGGCTGCCGCTCGCTGGGGCGGCAGCCCGGTGCAGGCCGTAGACGAGCAGCGCACCGATTGCGACGGGGATGCTGCCCTTGAGGAGCACGGGCAGGGCGGTCCTGAGCGGTGAGTGCAGCCGGGGGCGGGGAGGGGTATCCGCGCCGGCCGGGACCAGCAAGGCGTGGGGCGCCCGCTGGACTTGGGTGCGCTGGCGCGGGGGCAGGTCGGGGTCGATGACGCGGTCGGGCACCGGAAACGCGTCGATCTGCTGGGGCTCGGTCACTGGTCGTCTCCTCGCGGGTGGGCGGACGGGACGGTGGGGCAACCGAGTCCGGGGCCGGCGGCTGTGGGGCGCGGGCTCCAACCGGGATGGTCCAGCTGCTGGAGATGGGCCGTGGCCGCGCGGTACGCGACCGCGGCCTGGTGGAGTGCGTGGGTCGCCTCCTCGCTCAGTGCATCGGGCAGGAGTTCCGTTTCCGGTGCGCACTGGACCGCTTGCTCCATGGTCCCGGCTGTGCCTTCGCCTGTTCCGGAGCGGGTGATGCGGCGGTCCCGCTCCTGCTTCGCGGCTCGGGTCTCGGTAGCCTGGCAGGCGAGTTGGGTGAACAAGTCCTGGCAGGCACGGAGCCGGACGCGGACGGAGGATGTAGCGGGCTGGGTGAGCACTCCGGCGATGTCCCACAGCAGGCGGTGGCCGAGCTCGACGGCCTGGGCCAGTTCGTGAGTCTCGTGGTCGTCGGCGGCCTGAATGATCTGGTGGCAGACGATGAAGGCCTCCATCTCCCGCAGACCGGATTCGTTCTGGATGATGCGTGCGTGAACCCGGGCTCGCGCGTCAAGGCGCCCGGGCAGGTGCTCGGCGAGCGCGGGGATGAGCAGCATCAGGGGCAGGCCGATGTCGGCCGGCAGTCCGTTGGCCATCGCCGCGCCCACCAGCGTCAGCGAGACGAAGGCGGCGAGCGCGGTGGTGCTGGTGATCCAGTACCGGTAGCGCGCATCGAAGTAGATCCGCAGCGGCGGTCGCCGGGTGAGCCAGCGGCCGGCCAGTCGCGCGGTACGGGACGGCGGCGGCGACAGCACGGCGACCTGCAGCGGTGCCACCGGCGCGTGTTCGGATAGGGGGGCCGGCCAGCGCAGCCATCCCCAGTCGGTGCGCTCGTCGATCCGGGCGAGCTCCTCCCCGCGGTGGCCCTCCTGTCGGTAGCCGGGTCCCCCGTCGAGAGCCGAAGCCTTGATCCGGGCCTGGGCCTGCTGGAGTTCGTGCCGCCAGCGGCCGGGCTCGGTGGTGAAGGGGCGCAGTTCCGGGTCCGGCATGGGGCGGTGGGGTGTGGTGGTCATGGTCTCCTCGGTCCGCTCGGGAAGGGGCGTGCGTGTGATGGAGGTTCAGGTGCCGCTCGGCGCCGTCGGGTCCCACGGGGCAGCGGCGGCAAGGGTGCAGGGGGTACAGCGGCCGTCGCTGCCGGGGTGGGCGCGTCGCGGGGTGGGGCCGGTACAGGTGGTGCACGGCGGCCAGTTGAGGCAGGCCGGGCAGAGGTCTTCGCCCGGGGCGGGGCCGGGGTTGCCGCAGGCGGCGCATTCGACGAGCACCCGGCGGGCGATGGCCTCGGCCGGCGATCGTTCGGCGGCTCCCGCCGTCGTCGGCTCGCTGAGGGTGAGCTCGACGGAGTGGGGCGTTGGGGTGCTCTGGGCGGCACGGAGCCGGGCGGCGATGATCGCGGCAACCGAGGTATGGACTGGTTGAGGAAGCGGGCGGCCGGCGATGAGGTGCTCGATCTGCTGGGCGCCCCAGCCGTTGTCCAGCAGCGCGGTGACGACCGCGCCCTGGTCGTGGAGCGCCGGTCCTGTCAGCAGCAGTTCCGGGTACCGGGTCCCGAGGGCGAGCAGGAGCTGCACGCCGGTAGTGGCCTCGATCTGTTCCGGTGCTTCGGGCGGTGCGGTGGGGGCCGTTGGCCGGCTGTCGCTTTCGCGCGCGGGCGCGGTACGGACGGACGGATGGACGGGGCTGGTGTTCTGCTTGGTGGTCTTCTTTCTCTTGGTGTTCTTTGGTGTCGGATTTGCCAGCGCAGGATTATCCAGTGCTGGATTTTCCGACACAGGTTGCGACCTGCGGTTTTGTGGTGCCGACAGGGCCGGAGCCGCGTCGCCGAACAGGTCGTAGAGGTGAGCGGGCATGTCGGTGATGGCGTAGACGGCCTCACCAAGCGTCCCGTCGTCGCGCCGCGCCCGGTCCCGGGCCAAATAGCCGTAGCGCTCCAGCTCCTTGAGCCCCGCGATGACGGCGTCCCGTCCGTCGGTGGAGCACTTGGCAAGCTCGGCGACGGTGACCCGCCAACCGTCCCGGTGGGTGGAGACCAGCCCGAACAGGCCCTTGGCCTTGAAGCTGATCCGAGGGTCACGGAAGAGGGCATTGGAGATCTGCGTGAACCGGTCACCGGCCATCGTCCCGCGTCGGATCCCCGTCCCGTAGCCGCTCATCGCGAGCCGCCCGCCGAAGCCGCGGCAGATTGACGGAAGCCGGCGAGAGCGGAGCCCGGGCGCGGGGTCGCGTCGGGGTACGGGGCGAGGGGCCGGGCGTGGTGCGCATGTTCCATGTCCAGAGTCCACCCGCGGCCTCCGACCGGAACTCCGACCGGATGCTCCCACCAGGCGTCACGGTCCGGTGACGTTCAAGCCCGTACCGCGTGGAGGGAGCCGTGGAGGGGCCCCTCCACAGGAGGTGAGCACCCTGCGGGGCCTCCTCCGCGGGTGTCTTCCGCACCGTCAGCGGAGTGACGAGCATAGGCAGCGGAGCGTCAAGGAGGTGGGGCGGTGTCGCACACAAACGGTCATGGCCCGCAGCCCGAGGACCCCGAAGAGGTTCCGCAGTCCCCCACGCCCCAGTAGCCGCCGGAGAGCCGCCACCGCGAGGACGACCCGTCGCCCCCGTCCACGGGCAGCCCGGAGCTGCCGGAGCTGCCGTGGCTGCCGTCGACTTCACCGCACTGCGCCACGCGTGCGCCGAGGCGATCGCGACCCGGGCGCATCACGCACCGCCATATGGCCGAACTGCGAGCCTCCTCAAGACTTGGAGGCCACTCAGGCGAGCGCCGCGGTGTCAATCGACGACCGTGACCGGCATAAACCCCAACGCCAAGTTCTCCAAGGCTTGGGGCAGCCGAGCGAAGCCAGCTGGACGTTGCCGAACCGCCTTGCGCAGTGCGCAGTCCATCCAGCCTGGCGTTCGGCGTTCCTTCGCTCCGCTTCGGGGGCTGCGCATGGTGTCGTCGGGTCTGGTCGCCGTGCGCAGTCGGCTTCTGTGCACCGGGCCAGGCCGCGTGCGCATCGCCCGTCGATGTAGGGAGTGCGCACCGTTGATCTGTCCTGGGCGCCGCACTGTGAGCGGCCAGCGAACTTGGGGGCGGCTCTGGAAGGGGCAGTTGCCGTGGAGGGGGCGGTGGAGGGGTCCCTCCACCGCCCCCTCCATGGTTTTGTGGCCGCTTCGTGATCGTGGAGGGGGCTGATCGGTCGGCGAATCGGTCGGGGCTGACGGGTTTCGTCCAGGTAGCAACACATCGCTTCTACCTGGGAGTTTCACATGTCTCCTGCGACTGGGTCCTCGGGCGGCGAAGCGCCGCCGATGGCTGCGGGGGTGGGCCTTGCCCGGATGCGCCGTCAGGTCCGGCTCGGCCGCTGGGCGGTGTGGGCCGCGCTCGCGTGCGGGCCCCTCGCCCTGGCCGTGGCGGCCATGCCGTCGCCGGCGGCGAAGGCGGTGGCTGCCCCGGCGCCGTCGACCGGCACGGTGCGCACTACGGCGGCCGCCGACCCGTCCGGGTATGCCGAGCTCTTCCTGGCGGCTTGGCTGCGCAGTACCTCCTCGGATGAGAGCAGTGCGCAGGCGCGGCTCGCCCAGGCGTTGGCGCCTTCCGTTGCGCTGCCGCAGCAGGCGGGTGCGCAGTCGGTGTTGGAGCGCGCGGTGGTGGTGCGCAGTGCGCAGCACGAGGGCGGGCAGTGGTCGGTGACGGTGGCTGCGCAGTATGCCGACTTCTCGGTGCGCTACTTCGCGGTGCCGGTCGTGGCCGACGCGGCGGGGGGCTCGTTCACGGTCACGGGGGCGCCCGGTCAGGTGGCCGGCCCCGCGTCGGCGAAGGCGCCGGAGTCGGCGTACGGGGTGAGCGTGCCCGCGAAGGGACTCCTCGCCTCCACGGTCGCCGAGTTCCTGCGGACCTATCTCACCGGGCTCGGCGAGGTGGACCGCTATCTGGCCCCGGGAGTGAAGCTCGCCGCCCTGTCCGGGACGTCGTACACCGACCTCCAGGTCGAGCAGGCGAGCGCCATCGAGGAGGCGGCGGCCGCCGAGGCGGTCCCGGCGGACGGCACGACCGCGCGGGTGCGGGTCCAGATCAAGGCCCTGGACAAGGCTGGGGCGTGGCCGCTGGCCTACGAGATGACGCTCACCGCGCGGGCCGGTCGCTGGGAAGTCTCTGCCTTCGCCACCGCTTCGACCGCGGGCGGGGGTGGCCGGTCGTGAACACCGTGCACTCGGTGGTGCTGGCCGGGAAGTTGGACGATCTCGGCAACTCGTGGATCGACATGTTCACCACGTGGGGCACCCGCGGGCTGAAGGCTGCCCTGATCGTGATCGTCGTCGTCTACATGGTGCAGCGGTTCTCCATCAAGGCGGGTATCGGGGCGCTGCTGCTGATGGCGATCGCGCTGGGGATCTATCAGTCGCGCGACGACCTTGCGGCGATCTTCACGGACCAGGTCAAGAACCCCACCAAGAAGTCGGCGCCCGCCGTGGTGGTGCCCGTGCATCCGCTGGATGCGACGTCCTCTGCGGCGGGGGTCGAATTGTGAGCGCGAGCGCTGCTCCCCGCGTGGGGCGCTTCTATACGGCGGCCCGCCGCCACCCGTGGGTGCTGGGGAAGGTCGCAGATTTCAAGATTCCGCTCGGCCCGTACACACCCGCGCAGATCGCGGTCGCGGCCGGCGGCGGACTGCTGCTGGTCGAGACGGTGACGTTGTGGTCCTGGCTGGGTCCGCTCCCGCTGGCCGCGTGGGTGGTGGCGATCTGGGTGGTGCGCCGCCCGAAGTTCGGCGGGCGGGCGCCGCTGCCCGCGGCGGTCGGCTGGCTGACTCTGCTGACGCAGCCCGCCGCCGGACGGATTGGCGGCCGCACGGCGCGGGATCGCGCACCGCGTCCGCTGCGCGGGGGCTTCGTCATCGAGGACCTGGCCGACCGTCAGGCCGTACGGATTCCCCGGACGCCGCCGTTTGGCTCCGCGTTGGGACGCCCGCGGCGCCCGCAGCTGCGGCCGGCCACTGGCCGTCCGGAGGCAGCACGCGTGCGGGTGTCCTCACCGGCACAGCGCCTGATGGCCCAGGCCACCGCGCGCCGAAATCAGGGGGGTTCGTCGTGAGGGTGCCGATCCGTCATCTCGCCGGGCATCTCCTGTGGTCGGCCCAGGGCGGGGTGTGGGCCATCTACCGCCTGCATCCTGGGCCCGACGCTCAGGGAGCACTCGCCGAGACGGTCCAGGGGACTTACGTGCCGACGCGGGTGCGCGAGGAATTGCTGGCCAAGGCCGCGCATTTGGTGCGCTCTCTGTCCGGGGCGCCGCGGCTGTACGGGCTGTGCGCCCAGGTCGATGCGGGCGAGATCGCCTTGCGGATGCTGGAGGGGGTCGACCCGAAGGCGGGCAGCGCCGCCCAACATTCCGGCCAGCATCCTTGGGCGGAGACCGCCGAGGCTGCGCTGGACCTGCTGGCAGGCCAGGAGATGCACCGGCGCACGCTGTGGCTGGCGGTGCCGCTTAACACCGAGAAGGGGCCGCTCACGTGGTCGGCCGGCGTCGGGGCGGTGTGGGCGGATCTCTCCTCTCAACTCGGTCTGGCCCCGGCCCCGGTCACCCGCCGTGAGGTGAGCGCCTACCGGCGCAAGGCCGAACAGGTCGAGGCGCAGCTGGCGGGGGCGGTGGCGTTCCGCCCGGCCCGCCCGGCCGAGGTCGTGTGGATGCTCCAGCACGCGCTGCGCCGCGGGCTGGCGGAGCCGTTGCTGGCCGAGGCGGAGTCCAGCGCCCTGTACGGCGGCCGTGTGCAGGAGGGTGAGCTGCGCTCGCCGAGCTACGCCGATCTCGGTCAAGTCCGCCTGCTGGAAGGCGGCATGGAAGAGGTCGAGAGCGGCAGTGTCGACGACGAGGACGACGACCGGGATGTTGGTGGTGGGCGGCGCGGGCCGTGGTGGCGGCGCGGCACGTCCTCCCCGCTGCTGCGGCGCTGGCTGCAGGTGGAGACGGAGGACGGCTGCGGATACCAGGCACACCTGGCGCTCGCCGAGTGCCCTCCGGCCGTCGGCGCCGACGCAGCCGATCTCTTCGCTCAGTTGGAAGGGCTGGCGTTTCCCGTCGACTACGTCGTGGACCTGACCCTGGTGCCGGCCGAGAAAGCCAAGGCGCAGGTGCAGCGGAAGAAGAACGAGCTCGTCGACCAGGCCGACCAGTACGACGCCCGCCCCACCGGCATGCCCTCCACCCTGCTGGATGCCGCCCGGGATCTCGGCGAGCTCGACGCCCGCCTGTCGCGCACCTCCGTCGAGGTCGAGGTCCAGTCCGTCACGGTGCTCAGCGTCTGGGCGGCCCGTGCGGCCGACTGCGACGCCCGCGCCCGGGCGCTCACCGCGCTGCTGGCCGGGGCGGACTACCGGGCAGTGCGCCCGGCCGGCCTCCAGGAAGCCCTCTTCACGCTCGGTCTGCCCGGCACGGTGCGGCCGCACACGGTCCGCGAGTTCGTGCAGCACCAGGTCTCCGACGACTGGGCGATGAGCGGCGCGCTGACGGTCACCGAGGCGGGCGACCCGGACGGGATGCTGCTCGGGTTCGACCAGGACACCGGCACCACCCGGCCGGTCTTGTTGAACATCGCGGATGCCCCCAAAACGGACGCCTCCGCGTCGTTCGCCGTCAGTGGGGATCCCGGCGGCGGCAAGAGCGTGCTGCTGAAACTGCTCACCCAATCCACCGTGGACCGGGGCGGGCGGGCGATCTGTATCGACCGCACCCCGCTGCGCGAGTGGGCAACCTTCGCCCGCGCCGCCGCCCCGGGCCGCTGCCAGATCATCGATGCCGCCGCGGCCGGGATCTCCATCGACCCGCTGCGCATGTTCCCCGGCACTACTCAGGGCACGCACTATGCGCTCAGCTATCTCACCCTACAGCTCGGCATCGGGCCGATGACCGCCGCCGGCGGGGTCCTGCACCGGGCCGTGGAACAGGCCGCGCAGAGTGCCGCCCCGTCCATGCACCATGTGATGGCCGAACTCCAGATGATGGCAGGCGGTGGTGCGGGGGCGCGTCAGGAGGCCGCTGCCACGTTGGTGGACCTGATGCGGATCGTCTCCTCCAACCCGCTCGCGCAGATGGTGTTCGACCCGAAGCTGCCTCCGGTCCGCCTGGAGCAGGACCTGGACTCGGACCTCATCGTGATCACCACCGCCGGGCTCACCCTGCCGCCCCAGGAGGCCTTCGCCCACCCCGAGGTGCTGCGCCAGCAGCCCTTGGAGGCGTTGATCGGCCGGGCGGTGCTGTATCTGATCGCGGCGCTCGCCCGGCAGACCGCCTTCGCCGACCCGAGCCGATTCTGCGCCATCGTGGCGGACGAATTGTGGTGGCTGACCGGCTCCGCCGAGGGCACCGCGCTGATCAGCGAGATCCTCCACGACGGCCGCAAGCACAACGGAGGGCTGTTCGCCGGCGCCCAGGACGAGAAGGAACTCGGCCCGGACCGCGGCCTGTTCGCCTACCGCGCGCTGTCCCGCACCCAGGATCACAAGACCGCCCGCCGTGGCCTGGAGTTCATCGGACTCGACAGCGCTGATCCCGCGCTGCTGCGGATCGTCACCACCGATCTCTCCCCCCTCCGCGACAAGAGCCGCAAGGGCGAAATGCTGCTGACCGCGCCGCGCCTGAACACCTGCCGCGTCAAGGTCGCCATCCCCCGCCTGCACCGCATCCAGTCCGGCATCACCACCACCCCCGGCCAGCACCCCACGCCCACCACCACAGGCCTCACCGCGTCCGGCACGGCGAAGGAGCAGGTGGGATGACCAGCAGCGCATGGGACCGTTCCCGGCGCCGGCCCCAGGCCGTCGGCACGCTCGCGGTCCTGACCGTTCTGGCAGCCGCCCTCACGGTGTTCGCCACGGTGGGCGTCCCCGATGCCTGGTGGCCCCAGATCGGTTCGGCGTTCGCGGCCAGCCCGCACCCCGTCCCGCCCACGGCGGCGCCTGCCGATCCGTGTGCCCTGATCACCGGACCGGCCCAGGACTCCTGCACCCACGCCCCCGCTCCCTCCGGTGCGCAGCAGGGCGGGACGGGCGCGGCGGACGCCTGGCGGCTGGCGGTACCCGCCGTCGGTCTGGTCCTCGTGTACGCGGTGTGCTCCAGCGGCCGGCGGAGGCGCTGATGCGGCACCTGGATCGCGGCCGACTGCGGGCCATCGGCTCCACCGTGTTCCTCACCGTGGTGTTCCTGCTCGTCAACGCCCAGGTCGCACACGCGGCGCAGAGCAGCGGCAGCGGCCTGCTCTCCCCGCTCAACATCACCAGCTCCGAGGGCGTGCCCATCGACGGCTACGAGCTGTCGGCCGAGGGCGGCAGCGTCTTCTCCTTCAAGTCCAACGCGTACGCCTTCATCATGTCCGGTCTGTTCACCCTGCTGCGCCTGGTGGTCGGCCTGGCGTGCTGGGCGATCGAGTTCGCCTTCAGGTTCCCGCTGCTCAAGATGCTGGCCGACCCGGCGCAGAAGGCCGCCGACGCCTACAACCATGCCGTCGTCGACAGCCTCGGTCTGAAGGGACTGCTGCTGGCCTGGGCGTTCGTGTTCGGGCTGATCCTGTTCGTGCGCGGCAAGGCAGGCAAGGGCCTGGGCGAGATCTTCCTTACCCTGGTGATCGGCGCGCTCGCCGCGTCCGCGTTCGTCCGCCCCGACTACCTGCTCACGCAGAACGGGCCGCTCGCCCAGACCGAGCAGGCCGCCGCCGAAGTCGCCCGCGACACAGTCAACTCCCACTACTGGGGCGGCAAGATCGCCAGCGATCAGGGGCCGTGCAAAGGCATGGCCGGCCGCGCCGAGCTCAAGTGCCTCCAGATCGAAGGAGCCAAACCGCTCTCCGCGTCCGAGGTGGCCCGCCCGATCCAGGACTCCCTCACCAACGCCCTGGTCGTCAAGGGCTACATGCTGCTGGAGTACGGCCGCGTCCTGGACCCCGCCAAGGACGCCGACCAGAAGGCCTACACCCTCCACCTCAAATGGGTCTCCGGCGGCTACAAGCCCGAGAACCAGCCCAAGAAGAACAAAGACGCCTGCAATCTGATCCGAGGAGTCGCCCGGCAGTACTGCGAACAGGGGGCCACCGGGCAGGTCAAGGGCCCCGACGCCGACCAGTTGCCCTCGCTGACCACCGGCGATGCCCTGCTGCAGGCTGCCCAGCCGGTACTGACGGAGGAAGACCAGCAGTTCGCCGCGTTCCTCAAGGACCTCAAGGACAACGGGGGTCCGGTCGGCAAGGCCTGCGCCGAGTACGCCTCCCAGCCGACCGGCTGGCGCACCGCGGGCGCGCTCATGCTGTTCATCGCGTCGCTGCTGATCTGTGCGATCCCGCTGTCCGCGTCGGTGGTCCTGCTCGGCACCCAGGCCGCCGACGCCGGAGCAGCTGCGGTCGGCGGCGTCTCCTTCGTGTGGGGGATGCTGCCCGGCCCCAGCCGGCAGGTGGTGTGGAAGTGGGCCGCGGTCTTCGTCATGTCGGTCGCGGTCCTGTTCCTGTGCTGCATGTTCCTGCCGTTCTACGGCATCGGCGTGGACGTGGTGTTCACCGACGGGCCCGAGCTGCCGGCCGAACGCCTGCTGGTCCTGGACGTCCTGGGCATCGTCGGGCTGGCCTTCCACCGTGCTCTCATGCGGGGGATCTCCTCCTTCGGGCAGCGTCTGGCCATCCGGATGCGCTACGCGAAGGTCGGCGGCACGCACCTGCCCGGCGACACGTCGGAGATCGGCGCCGCCCTGGCCGTGCACTCCACAGGAGGAGCGGGGTTCGGCATCGGCGGGTTGCGCTCCTTGGCGCTGTCGGGTTCCTATGGCCAACTCGGCACCCGGCACCGGCTGATGGCCTCCCTGGCCTCGCTGGTGGACGGGACGGGCATGCCCGTCGACTCCGGCCGGCTGCTGGCCGATGCGGGGGCCGAGGCCTCCCGCGGCCTTGCACCGCTCGCGCTGGCCGCCACCGGCCTTCGGCTCAGCGCGCGCGGTGCCTGGGGGCTGGTGGTGGGCCGCCGCCCGGACGACCAAGCACTGGAACGGTGGCGCAAGCCCACCACCGATGCAGACAGCGCTGAAGCAGAAGGGGAGGTGGGTGCAGGGGGTCTGACGCGTCGCCGTGGGGCCGCAGACCGCTACCGGGATCCGGACGGAATCATCGCCGACGGGGAGTCGGGAACCGTGCTGCATGACCAGCACCAGGACCGGACCCTGCTGTCCACCCGGGCCCACAACCGTCTCGTGCGGCTGCGCGGCTACCGGATCCTGCATCGCACGGGACGGATCGCGTACGGCTCCAGCTGGGGCCTGCCGGAGAACATCCGGCGCGGCCGCGAACATGGCTCGCGTTACACCCAGGACACCCGCCAGCAGGTGAGGGTCTGGGGCAACACCGTCCGGGAGGACGGCCGGGCCTGGGCTCATGCCGGCAGCACCGCCGCCCAGCGGCTGCGCGAACAGCCCGGTGACCGGGGCGCACCCGCTCCCTTCACCGGCCGGACCCTGCGCTCGGCGACCCCCCGCAGCGGCCTCCCCGCTCCCGGCGCACCCGCTGCTCCCCCGGTCCCCCCAGCCACGCCGCCACCCCGTCCAGCAGCTCCCCCGGCCACGCCGACTCCTCCTCCTGCACCACGTCCTGCGGCTGCCCCGGATCCCGCGGCACTGCGGCGCCGGATCATCGACCGGCTCGGGGCCGGGGATCCGCCCGAGGCGCGCCGCCGCATCCGGGACGAGATGCGCGACCGCTACGGCGACCCGGACGCGGGCGGTGACAGCGGATGAGGCTCCCCTCCCTGCCCCGCCCCCGGCGGGCCAAGTGGGCCGTGCTGCTCACGCTCGTGCTGTTCACGGCGGTGTGCTGCGCCGCCCCGCTCGCCGGGACGCTCAACGCGCTGGCAGCGCTCGCCGCCACGCGCTCCACCACCAGCAACGACAAAGGAGACGGCACCATCGCCGACATCCCGCCCCGGATGCTGCAGGCCTACCAGAAGGCCGCATCCCTCATCGGGCACGAAGTGCCGGGCTGCCGGAGCCTGGACTGGCCGGTCCTCGCCGGCATCGCCAAGATCGAGTCCAACCATGCCGCCGGGCACAGCATCGCCGCCAACGGCGACATCACCCCGCGCATCTACGGCGTGCTCCTCAACGGCTCCGGGGCCGGCGGCAACACCACCACCGTCGCCGACAGCGACCACGGACGGTGGGACGGCACCGCGCAGGGCGAACGAGCCGTCGGACCCTTCCAGTTCCTGCCCTCCACCTGGGATGACAGCGCGGGCCGCGACGCGAACGGCGACGGCGTCAAAGACCCGCACAACGCGGACGACGCAGCGCTCGGCGCGGCCGTCTACCTGTGCGGCAACGGACGCGACCTGAAGGATCCGGCCCAGCTCCGCTCGGCGATCCTGCAGTACAACCACTCCGGCACCTACGCCGACGAAGTCCTCGGCTCGATCCACCAATACCGGGCCGCCACCAAGAGCAGCGTCGACCTGAGCCATGTCGCCGGAACCGCGCGCACCGTCCTCGATGCGGCCCTGTCCCAACGGGGCGTCCCCTACTCGTGGGGCGGCGGCGACACGTCGGGCCCCACCACCGGGATCTGCTGCTCACCCAGCGGCAAATCGGGAGCCAGCATCACGGGCTTCGACTGCTCGGGCCTGACCCTGTACGCGTACGCCAAGGCCGGCATCCGGCTGCCACGAACCGCGGCCGAGCAGGCCGGAGCCGGTCGACGTATCCCCGCCTCGCAGGGACAAAGCGCGCTGGCACCGGGCGACTTGGTGTTCTACGCCTACGCCCCGGGCCGGGACTCGACGATCTACCACGTCGGGATTTACGCGGGGAACGGACAGATGGTCAACGCCCCCCGTCCCGGAGCTTCGGTGCGACTGGACGCCGTCGATGCCATGTCGGGTTTCGCGGGAGGGGCCAGGCTGCTGTGAACTCCCCACACCCGCAGCCTCACAAGCGGCGTCCCGTCTGGCCGCTCGCCCTGTCCACCGCGCTGCTGGCCTGCGGCGGTCTGGCCCTGCTGCTGCCTTCTCCTCATCCACCAGTCCCCGTCACGACAGCCACCCGCACGCAGTCCTCGCCGACCGTGACGCCCCGGCATCCAGCGGAGTCACACCGCACGGGCCCGCTCATCACATCCTCCGCTGCCCCGTCCCGCGCGGCCTCCCCCTCCGCGAGCCCCACCGCGCTGTCCGCCGTCCCCCCACTCGGCGACGGCCCGGCCAGTGACCCGGCCATCCAGCAACTCCTGGACCAGTCATGGCCCCGCGATCTGCCCCAGGACGACGAGCAGCAGCTCTTGGCGAGCGGACGCCGGCTCCTGGCAGCCGATGCGACGGGCGTGGGCCGCGATGCGTTCCCGGCCCTGTTCCCGCCCGGCGAACGGAGTGTGGTGGTGCCGGCCTTCACCCGCATCCGTGTCCAGGCCGCCATCGCCCGCACCGACCCCGCCCACCCGGACCGGGCGGTGGTGCACCTGGTGTGGGCGGGAGCCGACCGCGGCGGCACCTACACCGACGGACGCCTGGCCGACCTGTCCTTCACCCGCAGTCCAGCACCGAACGGAGCGACCGTATGGATGCCCATGCCGCTGTCCTGACCCCACCGCCGACACCGACGCCGACTGCTGCGGGCCCCGTCCTTGGCACTCTCCAGCAGCTCGTCGACTGTGTCGAGTGGATCACCGACCATGCCTGGCTACTGCTCCTGGTCCTGGTGACCGCCGCCGTGGCCGGCGAACATGTCGTACGCCGCCTGGCCACGCGCGCCTCCCAGGAGCGCATGGCTCTCGACCTGGCCCCGGCACGGCACTTCGACCCCTCTGCTGAGGAGATCCTGCGCCGGGGCATCGAGCTGACCCGGGCCTCCACCTCCATGCCGTGGTGGGTGCCACGGCGCGCCAAGGCGGTGCGGATCCGGCTGCGCGCCGACGGCGCCAGCCCCCTCCTGTACCGGGTCGAGGGGCCGGCCGGTGCCGAACGGCTGCTGTCCACCACGCCGTTCGGCCCGCACGTCAAGGTGACCAAGGCCGCCCCGCTGGCGGACAAGCAGCGCAAGCACGAAGTGCGGGCGGAGTTCATCCTGCGCGGCAACCCGGTCGCCACCCTGCGCGACGTCCCCCTCGACCCGGACCCCCTGCAACCGCTCGTGGACGCCGTCGCCGACCTGCGCGCCCACCTCCGCGACCTGGCCGAGCTCTGCATCGACCTGCAACGCGCCCCCAAAATGGTGCTCAAGGCCCGCCGGTGGCAGCTGCTGGACGCCGCCCGGCGCAGCGAGCGGGGCGAGGCCACCCGGCTGACCCGCTGGATGCACCGGGATCACCAGCGCCTGGAGGACTCCTGGCTGTTCCAGTTCAGCCAGATACTCACCCCGGACGGCCGCCGGTCCCGGGAGGGCGGGCGCATGGTCATGACGCCGCCGCCGGTCCGGGTGGACACCGCCAAGGCCTTCGGCAAGCTCGCCGAGGACAGCCACCTGGTGCGGGTGCAGATCCTGGTGCGCTGCGCCTCCGACACCACGGGCCGCGCCGAGGCTCATCTCGCCCGGATCCAGGCCGCCATGGACGTGTTCGGCGGCTCCGCCCGGTTCGCCATAAGAGGATGGCAGATCGGGCCGTGGCGGCTGGGAGCCGACCGCTTCCCCCACCGCAAACGATTCGACCGGCGCTGGAGCACCGGGCAGTGCCAGCCGCCCAGCGCCAACTGGGTCCAGCTGACCGAGCTCCTAGGCCTCCTGAAGCCGCCCACCGTCCACTGCCGGATCCCGCTACTTCCCGCCGACCTGCCGTCCTTCGCCTTCAACGATCCGTCCCTGCTGCTGCAGGGCTGGTACCAGAGCCCGGACGGACGGCGCCGCCTGGTGGCCACCCACGCAGCCGAGACCCTCTTCGAGGTCGCCGTGGGCAAGGCGGGCGGCGGCAAGACCGAACGGGCCCTGGCCCAGGCAATCGCGCTCGCGCACGCCGGCAGCGGACTCCTCTTCGTCGACCCGCACCGCGACTCCTGGAAACGCGGCGCCCCCTACCTCGCCCACGACCACATCATGAGCCGCATCGCACGAATCGACCTCAAAGCCACCGGCCCCGACTCACTGATCAGCTCCTGGAATCTGATCGGCATGCACCACGGGCGGGCCCGGCACGAAGTCGTCGAGGACACCGTCGACGCCTTCGCCTCCGCTTTCGCCTGGGACGACACCAACGCGCCCCGCGCGATCGCCATCTTCACCCAAGCCCTCACCATCCTGACCGCAATCAACGAGCTGGCCTGCCGCGCCCAGCGCCCCCACGACCAGGCCACCATCTTCCACGTCCGCGCCCTGCTCACCGACACCGACTTCCGAACCCGCGCCCTGGGCGCCCTCCACGACCACCTGGACGAGGAGTCACGGGCCTGGTGGCAGACCGTCTTCCCCACCCTGCCCACCGACTCCTTCAACATCCTCCTCAACCCGCTCACCCGGCTCGCCGCCAACCCCGTCACCCGGGCCTTCCTCGGCCAGGGCCACGGCGTCTACAACATCCGCGCCGCCATGGACGCCCAGATGATCGTGTGGGTGTGCACGGACGGCAACGGCCCCACCGACAAACTCCTCATCGCCCTGCTCGCCCGGGACCTGCTCCGTGCCGGCCGCTCCCGCACCGACCTTCCCGAACACCAACGCGTCGCGTTCCGTGTCTACCTGGACGAGCTCATCACCCTGACCGGAACCGCCGCCGAGTCCATCGCCGCGATGTTCGAAGACCTGCGCAAGTTCCGCGTCCACATTCACGGCATGACCCAGATCCTGGCCCGACTCCCCCTCTCCGTACGCCAGTCGCTGCTCCAGAACGCCTCCACCCTGTCCACCACCACCGGCTCCCGGGCCGCGGTCTCCGCCATCACGGAGGAATGGGGCGACCGGCCCAGCCCCGCTCACGTCGCCAACCTCGACCGCTACGACCACTACGCCCAGTTCACCGTCGACGGCCGCCGCATCGGCCCGGTCCTCCTGCACGGCCCCCTGCTCGACGTGGTGTTCGAGGATCTCCGTGAGTCCGGCAACGTCCCCGCCCTGGAAGCTGCCGCCGATCGCACCGCCGGTGCCCTGCCCCTGTCCGAACTCACCGACCGTGCCGCCGCCCAGCAGCAGCGCGTCCAGACCTTCCTCCTCGAACACGCACCCGCCGCCCCCGTCCCGCTCACCAAATCAAACAAGGAGTACCGGTGACCGACCTGCCGCTCCCCGTCGGCACGAGGGCTGTGCCCGCCTTCCTGCCCAGCCCGGTCGAACCACTCCCCCACCAGCTGCTCGCCGCCCTGGCCCAGCACCGCATGGCCACCAACCAGCAACTCCAGGACCTGCTGCGCCCCCAAGCCGCTCGGCAGACCATCTCCATTCCACTGAACCGGCTGCACAAGGAGGGACTGGTCGCCTTCACTGTGCTCCCCAAGTCCAACGGCAGGCGGGCTTGGTTCCTCACCCCGGAGGGGGCTCGCATCACCCGTGACTGGTCGCAGCTGCGCGGCCGACCGCCCTACCCGATCACCTCAGCCTCGGCCGCCTCGATGAAAACGCCGCACGTGCTGACCGTGGTCCGTGCCCACCTCGCCTTCGTCGGTGACGCGCGCCGCCGCGGCGACGAACACGGCCACCTCGACTGGACTCCCGAGGTCGCCCACTCACTCGGAGACAGCGAGCGCGTCATCGCCGACGCGCTGATGTACTACGTCCTGCACGCCGGTGACGGCAGCCGCACCAAGCTCCGCGCCCTGGTCGAAGTCGACCGTGCCACCACCAGCAGTGAGCGTCTGGCCACCAAGCTCATCGACTACGCCCGCCTGCACACCTACACCCCCAGCACACCGGGGCGGCGCGCCGCCCAGGCGAACACGTTGCCGGCCTGGCAGCGCTGGTACCCCGTCTTCCCCCGCATCCTGTTCATCCTCACCGGCGCCGGCCCCCGCACCCTCGCCCACCGCATCGAAGACCTCCAGGCCATGACCGCCGAACACCCAGCCGTCGCCCAACTCGCCCGGAAGGTGCCGCTCGGCGCCGCCCTCCTGGACGACCTCGAACAACACGGCCCCACCGGGCCCGTCTGGACCCCGCTCAGCGCGCAGGGCGAACGCCGCTCCTGGACCCAGCTGTGAACCAGCCCCGAAGGCGCGCAGTTACTTGCCGCGCTGGCCGGCGCCACCCGTCTACAGGCTGCTGCGCTTCTGCATCGGCGCGTACCGCAGGATGCTGCGGGCCGCCTCGACCTCCCGCCGGAAGCGTTCGCGAAAGCCGCTGTTGCCGGACAGTTCGGGGCGCACCGTCTTCACGGCGATGGTACGACCGCTGCGCGAGTGAGCGAGGTAGACCGTGCCCCTGCCACCGCTGCCGAGCCGGGCCCGCGGCGTGTATGGGCCAATGTTGGCTGGATCTCCCGCATCCAGCGGCTCCATCGCGCACCCCCTTGCGTCCCGCAGCTGCCCAACAGGTCCCACGGGCTCTGTCGACCCGCTCCGCTACCCATGCAACTCCTGCCACAGAAGTGGCAGTTGAGACAGCGGTCTGGATTCCGCATATGCCATCACCTGTACGGACAGTCACCCCTTTTATTGGCGTCAGAGCGGAGATTTCCGGCCCCGCCGATCGACTGCACCCCGACTGACCAGTGCCGAAGTTACGACCAAAACGTACCGAACTGCGCCACACGGCTACCAGAACAGCATGGCTTCTTCACGGAGCGTGGCGCTAGTGTGCCCCTCTACGGCAAAACCGGAAGACACCCCTCACGCGTAACTGCGTTTCCACACCAAGGGGTGTTCCGGGCTTCACGCTCCAGAACCAGGCAAGCGAGACCCAACGCGCCATACGGGGAGGACCAGTTGATCCTCGCACCACGACGTCACCGTCACACCACGCCCATGCGCTGGCAAGCCGCAGCTGCCTCAGTCGCCGCCTTAGTCCTGCTGAGCGCCTGCAGCGACAACAAGGCCGACAAGAGTTCGGACAAGGACCCCACCACGGCTGTCACACCGTCGACGGCAACGTCCCAGACGCCGCAGAGCGCGTCTCCGGAAGCCACCGAGAAGGCGGCCGTCCTCGCGTCGTACAACGCGATGTGGGTGGAGCAGATGAAGGCTTACCGCAAGGCCGATGCTGCGGGCACCGACCTGGAGAAGTACGCGACGCTTGATGCCTTGGGCAAGGTACGGATCGACCTCGCCAAGATGAAGCAGCGAGGCACGGTGATCCGGGGTGACATGGGGCACCAAGTCACCGTGACCAACCTAGATCTCAGCGCCAAGACTCCGACTGCGGCAATGACTGACTGCGTCGACCTGTCGAATTGGCAGACATGGGATACCAAGGCCAACAAGCCCATCCCCCTTCCGAGCGCTCAGCCCATGCGCTACCTCGCGCAGGTGAAAGCCGAACGGTGGGATGGCGGCAGGTGGATGATCACGGACTTCACCACGAAGGGCAGCCAGCCATGCGGCGGCTGACAACCACAGCCGCGATCCTTCTAGCCAGCTCCATGTCCACGGCGGTCGCGCAAGCCGACGGCGGGCCGACTGTAGGAAATGACCCAGGATGCCAGGGTTCGGAGGCATGGGTCAGCGTGTGCGCCCGAGACAACATCGACAGCCCCGGATCTAGCGGACAGAAACCAACAGCAGCCAAGTCAGGAGCCTCCACCAGCACTCCCCCGCCGTGCACCTATAACAAGTTGGTCCCGCAGCCTCCGCCCGGGAACCTGGGCTGGGAGGGGCACAAGCCCGGCGACAAGGGTGCGGTGTATCAGGTGTACTGCCCCGACACGATGCGGATCGGGGTGTCGTGGATCCCGGACGGCGGCCCTGCGGCGCCTCCGGTTGACCCCGAAGTCCTGGCCCACCGCGCGGTCGATTCGATGAAGCTGGTGGGGCCGGACATCGCCAGTCCGCAGGCTGCGGGCACGTACGCGGTGGGGGTGCCGATGTGGTTGTGGGTGAACCAGTCCCCCACCACGTTCGGTCCGAACACGGCGACCGCGTCCGCGGGCGCGGTGACGGTGTCAGCGACCGCCAAGGTTGCCTCCATCATCTGGAAGTTCGGTGACGGCACGTCGGTGACCTGCCACGGCCCCGGCACCGTGTACCAGGCGTCGTCCGGCATGAAGCCGTCACCGACGTGCGGCCACACCTTCGCCAAGTCGTCGGCGGGACAGTCCGGCCAGAAGTTCGCGCTGACGGCCACGGCGACATGGCAGGTCAACTGGACGGTCACGGCCGGCGCCGTGGACGCGGGCCAATTCCCCGAGGTCCGCCAGTCTCAGACCCAGGTCGGGGTCGGGGAACTCCAGGCCGTCGGCAACTGAGCGTGAGAGCGAAAGGCGTTACAGCGTGAGCAAGACGGCAGCGCCCGCCTCAGCGGCGGGTCCCATTCCGGCACAGCCTGGCCCCCCGTCCCTGCGGTGGCAGGCCCGGCGCCGTCGGCCGAGGGTGCTCGCCCTGGCCGCGGCACTGATCGCGGCAGGCGCGGTGGGCAACTACTGGTACTGGACGCAGAACGGCCAGCGCACCCCGGTCCTGGTCATGGCCCGGGACGTGGCAGCGGGCACGGTGATCCAGGACGCGGACCTCGCGGAGGCATCGGTGGCGCTGGATCCCGCGCTCAAGGCGATCGGGACGGGACAGCGCGCGCAGGTGGTCGGCAAGCGCGCCGCTGTCGAACTGCTGCCCGGTGCGCTGCTCGCGCCGGGGCAGATCACCAGCCGCACGCTGGTGCACCCCGACGAGCAGCTGGTCGGGCTGAACCTGAAACCGGGGCAGATGCCGGACTCCCCGCTGAAGCCGGAGGACCAAGTCCAGGTCGTGTTCACCGGCGACAGCGGAGCCACAGCACCGGGCAAGAACGGCAAGCCGGGCCAGGACAGCGGCCCGGCCACCGTGGATGCACGGATCGTCCGCGTGGGCACCAAGCAGGACAGCACGGGCCAGCAAGTGATCGACGTAGCGGTCAAGTCGGCGGACGGACCGCGGCTGGCAGCTCAGGCCGCGGCCGGAACGGTTGCGCTGGCTGTGAAGGCGGCGAGCGGGGCCGGTTCCTGATGGCGGTCATCGCTCTGGTGGGGGTGCCGGGGGCGCCCGGGGTGACGTCAACGGCACTGGGCCTGCTGCGGATGTGGCCGGTGGAGCACGGCCGGCGGGTGCTGCTGGCCGAGTGCTGCCCTGACGGGGGCGCCGTGCTGGCGGGGGCGTTGCAGAGCCGGCTGACGGCCGACCGCGGCCTGCACAATCTGGCCGCCTCCCGCCGCAGTGTCAGCCTGCAGGACGCGTTCTGGACCCAGCTCGTGCGGATTTCCGACGAGGACCGGCGTGATGACCCCACCCGGATGCTGCTGCCCGGACTGACCAGCCCCGCCGAGGCAGCCGGGCTCGCACCGGAATGGGGGGCGATCGCGGATCTGTTCGTCGGGATCGACCGGATCGAGCAGCACGGTCATGACGTGCTGCTCGACCTGGGCCGCAACGGGGCCTTCGGCCCGGCCCGGGTCCTGGCCCAGCGTGCCGACCTGGTGCTGCTGGTGATGCGCAGCACCTTGCGCAGCCTGCACATGGCCGCTGCCCGCGTCAGGATGCTCACCGCGCTGCTGGACGGCGAGGGCCGGCGCTCGGGGCGCCTGGGGGTGCTGCTGATTACCGAGGGGCCGTATGCGGCGCGGGAGGTGGAGGAGCACTTGCAGGTGCCGGTGGTGGCGAGTCTGCCGTTTCGGCCGCAGGAGGCCGCCGTGCTGTCCGACGGGGCCGCGGAGGGCAAGCGGTTTCGGGAGAGCAAGCTGATGCGGGCCGTCCTGGACGCCTCGACCCCGATCCGGCAGCGGGTGGCCACCCAGCGCGCCCGCCTCGCCTCGCCCTTGCACCAGCGGATGATGGGAGGCCCCGGTGCACGCTGAACCGGTCTACAACGCAGAGCCCTATCCCCCGCGTCCGCCGGCCGCCCCTACCGGAGCATCTGCGCTGCCTGGCGTGCCGTCCGGCGCGACCCTGCCGCGCATGGTGGGCCAAGGGGCGGTTCCCCAGGTGCGGATCGACTACCGGGCGGCGCAGGAGATCAAGCGGATCGTCGTTGAGCAGCTGCTGAAGGAGAAGAAGAACAAGCCGTCGCTGGTCGGAGAAGTGGAGGAGCAGCGTGGCCGTGCTCTGATCGATGAGCAAGTGGCGGTCTGGTTGGACGCGACCGCCCACGGGGGCGGATATTCCCCGGTCGAGGAGCGGGAGTTGGCTGGGCTCGTCTTCGACATGTGTTTTCGGGCCGGGCGGCTGCAGCGTTACCTGGACGACGACCTGGTGGAGGACATCTGGATCGAGGGCCCGCACCGGGTGTTCCTCAAGTACAGCGACGACGCGGAGCCGGTCCAGGTCGCACCGGTCGCCGATTCCGAGGAGGAACTGCAGGAGCTGGTCCGGGACTTGATCAGGGCCAGTGGGCAGAGCGGGCGGACGTTTTCCACGTTCAGCCCGGAGGTCGAGCTGCGCCTCAAGGACGGCTCCCGGGTCCAGGCCCTGGGCCCCCAGGTCACGGGCGAGTTCACGCACGTCGCGATCCGCCGCCACCGCCTCAAGGACGCTGACCTGCCCAAGATGGTCAGCCTGGGTGCGCTCGATGAGCAGATGGCCGACCTCCTGCGCGCCTGTGTCCGGGCGCGGCGCAACATCATCTTCGCCGGGGAGCAGTCCTCCGGTAAGACGTCGATGCTGCGGGCGGTGTTGCGGGAGATTCCCGCGAGCGAGCGGTTCGGCACCTTGGAGACGACGTTCGAGCTGTGGACCCACAAGAACGGCTATCACCAGCATGTGGTGCCGATGGAGGCCAGAGCGTCCAACGGGGAGCGGGTGGACGGCCGGGCGGCGGGCGAGATCACGCTGCTGGACCTGCTGAAGAGCGCGAAGCGGATGTCGCTGGCCCGGGTGGTGGTCGGGGAGGTCCGCGGTGAGGAGATCACCGCGATGATGCAGGCGATGACGTCGGACCGGCCCGGCAACATGTGCACCATCCACGCCTCCGAGCCCGAGGCGGTCTTCGACCGCATCGCGGAGCTGTACCTGCTGGCGCAGTCCAATTTCACGCCGGAACTGGCCTACCGCCAGATCGCCAACGGTCTGCATTTCGTGGTGTTCTTGTCGGTCGATGAATCCGGGCCCGTCAAGCGGCGTTTCGTCTCTCACATCTGGGAGGTCAAGCCCGTGGGTCCGGACGGCCGCCCGACCTACAACGAGATCTACCGGCCGGCCAGCGAGTGGGACCAGCGGGCGGTGCCCTATGCCCCGCTGTCGGTACGCAACCGGCAGAAACTGGAGGCCGCGGGCCTGCGCACCAACCTGGTGGCGCAGCCTTCTGCCTGGCCGCACGAGGTGGGCGCATGATCACCGGATGGTGGTGGGCGCTGTCCGGGGCGTTGCTCGGCAGCGGTCTGGTCGCCCTGGTGGCCGGGCTGGTCGGAACAACTGTGCCCAAGGGGCCCGGGCTCTTGGACGGTTGGCGCCAGCAGTCCCGGTCGGGTCCAGTGGCCCGTAAAGCGGCTCGTCGCCGGGCCCTGTTCGGCGGGGCGCTGGTGGCGGGGGTGGCGGTGTGGCTGGTGAGCGGGGTGTTCGTGGTCGCGTTGATCGCGGCCGCCGCGGTGGTGGGCGTGCCGTGGCTGACGGCTCCGGTGGCGGCGACCCGGGAGCAGATGGCCAAGCGGGATGCGCTCGCCGAGTGGACGCAGCGCCTGGCGGAAGTACTGCGGCTGGGTGTGGCGATCGAGCAGGCGCTGAGGACCAGCCGCCGTCATGCTCCCCAGGCGCTGGAGGGGGAGATCGAGGAGCTGGTCGACAAGGTGGATGCCGGGTGGCCGCTCGGCGAGGCGGTGGAGGACTTCGGGCGCGCGCTGGACGACCCGACCGCGGACAAGGTGTGTGCCGCACTCAAGCTGTCGGTCACCGACCCCGGGCCCGGCCTCGCGCAGGCGATGCAGGACATGTCCGCGTCCCTGCGGGACGAGGTGAGTGCGCGTCAGAAGATTGAGGCGGAGCGGGAGAAGGCACGCACCGTCGTGCGCACACTCACCTTCATCACCCTGGCCCTGGTGCCGCTGGGCTTCACCGTCCCCCAGGTCACAGACGTCTTTACGACGCTGCTGGGCCAGCTGGTCCTGGGACTGCTCTCGGCGGCGTTCGTCGCCGTGCTGGTGTGGTCGCGCAGTTACGCCAATCGCGGCCGCACCGCCCGGGTCCTGGTTCCGGACGCGCGCAGCCCCGTCAAGGCGCCCGCCCGGATGGAGGTCGCCCCGTGACGACAACAGCGGTCGTGGCAGCCTTCGGCTGCCTGATCGGCGCGGGCCTGGCCCTGGTGGTGCGGGAACTCGCCCCGGCGCCACCGAAGTTGGGCCCGGCCCTCAAACGGCTCAGCCCGCCCGCCCCCACGGCCGGGACCGCCCTGCCCGAACAGCGCGCCGAGAATCTGGTGGGCGCGTGGCTGGTGGCCCGGATTCCGGCTCCGCTGCCCAGGGCCGACCTGAATCTGCTGAACCAGCCGGTCGAACAGTTCCTGCTGAACAAGTGCCTGCTCGCCTTCGTCGGGCTGGTCCTGCCGTCCGTGCTGAGCGCAGCCTGGATCCTGCTCGACATCACGCTGCCCCTGTTCGTGCCCGCCGTGGCCGGCTTACTGGCCGCGGTCCTGCTGTGGTTCGTGCCCGACCTCATGGTGCGCCGCGATGCCGGCCGGGCCCGAGAAGAGTTCACCCACGCCGTCACCGTCTACCTCGAACTGGTCGCCCTGCGCCTGGCCTCCAACATCGCCGTCGACCAAGCCTTGGAAGAAGCCGCCCGGGTCGGCTCCAGCTGGTCGTTCGTGCGCCTGCAAGAAGCCCTGCTGCGCGCCCGGATGGAGAAAACTTCGCCCTGGCAGGTACTCGAAGACCTCGGCACCCAGCTGGGGATCCCTGTGCTGCGGGACGTCGCGGACTTCGCCCAGATGTCCGGCCAGGACGGCGCCTCCATCTACGCACCCGTCCGGGCCCGCGCCAAGAGCACCCGCGATGAGCAGCTGTCCACCGCCGTGGCCAGGGCGAACGCCGACAGCGAGAAGATGCACATCCCCGGCGCCGTGATGTGTGTCCTCATCATGTGCCTGCTCGGCTTCCCCGTGGTGCTGAAACTGTTCGCGCTGTCCTGACGACAGAGCCACCTCACACCCCGCCGATCCCCCGCATTGTGTAAGGAGAACAAGCCGTGAAGGACACCTACTTGAAGGCCGGCGTCGCCGTGTCGCTGCTGACCGGCAAGGTCCGCGCACACCTCAACGAGGCGTACCAGGAGATGACCGAGCGCGGTGAGCGCGGCGACAATCCCGTGGTGACCGTGCTTTTGTGGGTTGCCGGCATCGGCATCGCGCTGAGCATCGTTGCCGCCCTGGTCGCGCTCGGCACGAAGGCGTCCACCAAGGTCGACAACGTGAACCTTGACGGCAAGTGAACGCACCGCGCAGGCCCTGGGGTTCGGACCGGGGCTCGAACCCGATCCAGATGGCCATCATCTATCCCTTCGTGATCGTCCTGATCCTCATGCTGCTGCAGGGGATCATGTGGGCGTACGCGCGCAACGCCGCCTACAGCTCCGCGAGGGCCGGCGTGGCGGCCGGCCGGCTGTACAGGGCCACCCCCGGCGACGGTGCCGCCAAGGCGAAGCGCGTGCTCGAAGAGGTGGGCTCCAGCCTGCTCACCGACCGGAGCGTGTCCACCGACGGCAGCACGCCCGAGCGGCTGCGGGTCCGCGTCGATGCACAAGCCCTGTCGATGATTCCGGGCATATCGGGGATCCATGTCCAAGCCACCGTGTCCGGGCCCATCGAGCGGTGGACCACGGCGGGAGCACCCTGATGACCCGCGCATTCTGGCTGCGGCGCCCGGCGGACGAGGGCAGCGTCGCCGTCGAGGCCGCCATCATCGTCCCGGTCCTGATCGTGCTCGTGCTTTTGTTCGTCGCCGGCGCCCGCCTCTCCCTGGCCGGGCAGAAGACGGATGCCGCCGCCCAGGCCGCCGCCCGGGCCGCCTCGCTGGCGCGAACTCCCGCCGCCGGAAGCGCCGATGCCAAGGCCGCGGCCGCCGACGCGTTCGCCTCCAGTGGCCAGGTCTGCAGCCACACCAGTGTCCAGGCCCAGGTGGAAGGGCTGGCTGTGCCGGTCGGGCAGGTGTCCACCGTGACGGTCACCGTGTCCTGCACCGTGCCGATCGGCGACCTGGTCCTCATCGGCGGCGGGCCCGGCGTACGCACCGTCCACTCCACCTTCACCTCGATCGTCGACGCCTACCGGGGGCGCGGATGAACCCGACCCTGCAGTGCTGGCTGATGGCCAGGCGCTCGCGGTGGGACGACCGCGGCGCCGTCCCGGTCTTCGTCGCCCTCATCATCGGGCCCCTGCTGCTGCTGTGCGGGCTCCTCACCATCGACGCGTTCGGGGTCCTGCGCGCCAAACAGCACGCCGACGATCTCTCGGTGGAGGCGGCGCGCGCCGCCCAGCAGGCCATCGACCCCGCCCAGGCGATCCCCGGCAAAGCCTTCGTCGCCAACCCCGCCGCCGCGTCCGCCGCCGCCCGCGTCTACCTCGCCAAGACCGGGGTCACCGGCACCGTCCAGATCACCGACGCCGGGCACACGGTGACGGTCACCGTCACCGGCCGCTACCCCGCCGCATTCCTGCCAAAGACGTTCACGGTGCACGCCACCAGCTCGGCCGCCCTCCTGCACGGCATCACCCAACCGGACCGATAGGGACTGCTCATGGCCCTGCCCCGCACCGCTGCTCGCCGTCGGCGCACACTGCCCGCCGTCCTGCGCGCCCTGGCCGCGCTCCTGGCGCTGGCGGCCCTCCTTACGGGCCTGCCCTGGCTGCTGTGGCAGGCCAGTGCCGCGCTGCTGCCCGGTGGCCTGGACGGACTGAGCCATCTGTTCACCCGAACCGACACCACCAGCGTGGCGTTGCTGTTCGTCGCGGCCGTCGGCTGGATCGGCTGGCTGTCCTTCGTCGTCTCGCTGCTCGTGGAGATCCCGGCCCGACTCAGGGGCCGCAGCGCGCCCCACCTGCCGGGGCTGCACCTGAGCCAGCGCGCCGCGGCCACGCTGGTGGGCAGCATCCTGGTACTGCTGCCCACCAGCACGGCACTGGCCGCCCCAGCCACCGCGCACGCCGTCACCACCACCCAACTCCCCAGCCAGGCCTCCCCCGCACCCACCACGCACGCCGCCGCACCGGCAGCCTCCACCACACCAGCCGCCGACACCTCCCCGGCACCCGCGGCCCACCACACCTACACGGTCCGCGAGCTGCGCCCCGCCGAGAGCCTGTGGAGCATCGCCGAACACCTCACCGGCCACGGCGAGCTCTACACCAAGATCGCTGCCGCGAACGAGGGCCACACCATGGCCGACGGCACCGTCTTCCGCACCAACTCCCCCATCCAGCCGGGCTGGATCCTGCAGCTTCCCGCCGACCTGCCGCTGCTCAACCCCACGCCCGCCCACGCCCAGACCACGGGCACCACGCCGGCGGGCACGCCGCACCGCGACACCGTCCGCCCCGGCGACAGCCTCTGGACGATCGCCGACCGCGAGTACCACGACGGCTCCCGCTACCAGGAGATCTTCGACGCGAACCGGGACAAGCCCCAGCCCGCCGGCGGCCAACTGACCGACCCCGACGACCTCGAAGTGGGCTGGAGCCTCGACATCCCAACACCCGCCGCACCCGCGCCCACTGATCCGGGGCACACCGCTCCGCCGCCCACCACCGAGAACCCGGCTCCGGCTGCGCCTGCCGCACCCCACGACGCCCCCCGGCCACAGGCCCCTTCGGCCACACCCGCAGCGCCGACCAGCACACCGGCCCGGACGGCCCCCTCCACCCCAGCACCCGCCACCCCCTCCGCCAGCCGCCCTCCCGCCTCGACCCCCTCCACAGCCCCCTCCATGGTCCCCGCCACACCGGCCACGCCCTCCACTCCCGCAGCTGCGCAGCCCGGCTCCTCCACACACCAGCGCGTCCAACTCACCACCGTGGCCGGGGCCTTCGTGCTCCTGGCCGCCGCCATCACCGGCGCCCTCACGCTGCGCCGTATCCTCCAGCGCCGACGCCGCGCACCCGGCGAGACAATCGCCATCGCCGAGGAAACCTCGCCGGCCGCAGCCCAGCTGTCCGAGGCTGCCGCGCCCACCCTCGTCGACGAACTCGACTGCGCCCTGCGCACCCTGGCCCACCACGCCCAGGCCGACAACCGGCCGCTCCCCGTGCTCCGGGGCGCCCGGCTCAGCCGGCAGGCCATCGAGGTCCTGCCGGGCGAAGCGGACACCGACCCTCAACGGCCCTTCGTGGCGGGCACGGACGGCTGGTGGGAGCTCCCCACCACCGCGGTACTGCTCAGCGGGGACGAGGCCGCATCCGTCGCGGCCCCCTACCCGGTCCTGACCACCATCGGCGCCACCGAGGACGACAGCGTCGTGCTCCTCAACCTGGCCCACCCGCGCGTCGTCCTCCTCGACGGCACGGCCGAACACATCCGTGAGGCCTGCACCTCCATCGCGCTGGAGCTCGGCATGAGCCCCTGGGCCGAGCACGTGGAGATCGTGACGCTCGGGTTCGGCGACGAGCTGCCGCAGCTGCTGCCCACCTCGCGCATCGCGCACAAGCGCGAGCCCGCCCACGCCGTGCGCGACCTCGGCGACTGGATGCTCACCGCCTATCAACAACCCGACGAAGCCGCCCTGCCCTACCTCCTGCTGTGTGCGGCAGAGCTGGACGGCGACACCGCCTGGCAGCTCGCCGAGGCCCTCGACAAGGCCGGCGACCTCCCGGTGACCCTGGTCGCCTCCGCCTCCCCAACCAGCCACCACTTCCCCGACGCCGAGATCCTCGACGCCTCCTCGTCCGAGCTCCAGGACCTGGACGCCATCGGTCTCCCGCTCCGGCTGCAGCGCCTCGACGACGCGGCCTTCCAGCAGATCGCAGCCGAGCTCCGGATCTCCGGTCAACCGCCCATCCTCGCCGAAGGCGTCTGGCAGAACGTGCCGGCCGAAGCCGCAGCACCTCCCTCCACCACTCCCACCACGCCCACGCCCGTCGAGGCGGAACCCGCTACCACCGCCCCGAAGGCCGAGGCCAGCCCGCAGGCCCCTGCTCCCACGGGCCTCGGGGCGTTCCCGGCCTTGGTGACCGCCAGCACCGACCCGGCCGCCCTCCACCTCGTGCCCGCCGGGCCCCAGGCATCCAGTCCACAGCCCACCGACACCCCAGTCACCTCCGACACCGAGGCCGAGGCATCCGAGCCGGTCTCCTCCACTGGGAGCGCCGTGCCCGCCGCAGAAGACGAAAGGGAAGCCCCAGAGGCCCACGACCTGCACGCCCCCGAAATCAGCGTGCTCGGGCCCGTACACGTCCCCGGCCTCTCCAGCTCCGGTCACGGCCCGCGCGCAGCCCAACTCGCCGCCCTGATGTTCTTCAAGCCCGGCCGCCGCGCCGACACCCTGTGCGTCGACATGGACCCGCTCACCCCCTGGTCGAAGAAGACCCTCGACTCACGGCTGGGCGATCTCCGC
This sequence comes from Streptomyces sp. NBC_01431, assembly GCF_036231355.1. Taxonomy (NCBI): domain Bacteria; kingdom Bacillati; phylum Actinomycetota; class Actinomycetes; order Kitasatosporales; family Streptomycetaceae; genus Streptomyces; species Streptomyces sp. NBC_01431. The sequence continues at coordinate 667,087 of NZ_CP109497.1, read as the reverse complement.
CGCGGCTTCGGCGACGACCCACACGGCAACCCCTACGTCCCCCGGCGCACCACCCGCGATGACACCTACAACCTCTCCCCCCAAGTCCGCTGCGACTGGACCAAGTTCCAGCAGCTCGCCGAGCGCGCCCTCGCCAACGGGCCGGCCTGCGTGGGCGACCTGGAGCGCGCCCTCGGACTGGTCCGTGGGAAGCCCTTTGGCGCCAACGCCCTGCCCTGGGCATTGCCGCACCAGCAGGAGATGATCACTCGGATCGTCGACGTCGCCCACACCGTCGCCACCTGGCGCATGGCCCCCGGCCCCCACCACGACCTCGCCGCCGCCCGCCAGGCCGTCGCCACCGCACTCGACGTGGACCAGACCGCAGAGATCATCTACCGCGACTGGCTAAGAATCGAACATGCTGCCGGAAGCCGTCCCGGCCTCTTCACCGCCTCCACTCGCGTCCAGCAGATCAGCCGCGAAAACCGGTGCCCGCTGGACCCCGAGACCGAACGCCTCATCGACAGCCTTCTCGGAGCGGGGCAGCGTGCACAAGGCTTCTAGGACAGCCGGGACCATCCGACGTCCGCAGGCAGACGCACTGTCGCCGGCACGTAATAGTGCACACCGCGCCGCGGGCGTGTGCGCACCCCACCGGGCAGTGCGCAGTCGCCAGTGCGCAGTGCGCGTTCGACTGTCCAGGACCTGCGCAGGCTGCCAACCGCCCATCGCCCAGGCCCCGATGGCGCGCGCGGATCCGCCGCCCATCGGGCCAGCGTCTGTGCCTTCAGCGACCTTCGCAGACCCCGCCGGTGCGCATGCTCGTGACCTTCGCGTCGCCTACGGTGCTCTGGCCGGTCTGCTCCTGCCGCGTGCCGCGTACAAACTAGCCGTCCCGGCGGGCGAGACCTGGCGGGCATACTGCCCGGCAGGACACCCCGCACAGGCCTGGCTCGGACTCCCCCCACTGCAAGAACTGCGCCACCGAGAATCAGACCGCTCCCCGCGCCCGGCGCTGGTACGGGCCCTCTGCTCCAGTCGTCGCGCGCTGATCACCATCCTGGGATGCGGTGTTCTGGCCCATACGACGGAGCCCAGGCCCGAAATGGCTATCTGGCTGCTCCTCACTCCGATCCTTGTGCTGCTCGCCTGGGTCGACGCCACCGTCCACCGCCTGCCCGCCATCCTGACCCTCCCCCTCACGGCGGCAACGCTGCTCCTGCTCGGCACCGCCGCGCTCTTCCCGAACGCAGGCGGATCCTGGCCGACCGCACTGAGCGGTGCGCTGGCCCTGGGCGGCGGCTACTTCGTGCTCTTCCTGATCAGTCCTCGGAGCCTCGGGTTCGGCGACGTGAAACCCGCCGTCGCGCTCGGGACCATGGTCGGCTGGTACAGCTGGCACACACTCGCCTCGGTGTCATCGCCGGCCAACTCCTCGCCGCCGCCTTTGGACTTGGGGTCATCGCGCTGCGCAGAGCCCATGTGAAATCTGCAATCCCCTACGGTCCATTCCTCATCTGCGGCACCCTGGTGGCCATGATCGCGCGATGACACTACCGAGCCCGCTCCGGACACTGACCGCTCGCCAGCAAGTAGCCGGGCAGGATGGTCCCGTCCGCCATCGCGGACCTACCGTCGCCGCCGTCCTCAGGGGATGCCACTTCGAGCCCGTCGAAGCGGCTTTGGCGGTAGGTGCGCAGGCCCGGAGCCGTTGCCCCATCTCACTGCGCAGCGCATCGTCGGCGGCCCTGTAGCGAGTTCGGGTGAGTGCGGTTCGTTTTCACGTGACGGTTCGACGGTCACGGCCTCCCTGGCCGCTTCGATCGTCAGCGTCCACTGCTATCGTCCGCCGCGTGACGAGCGACAAAGAGGTTTTGGACTCGATCCGGCAGGACTCCGGTCTCGCTGAGCTGTTGTGGCACGTCTGCCAGTTTGATCTCTCTCGCAGCGAGCACGGCGAACCTGTCCGCCTCTCGTCCGAGATCCCTCTTGATGCAGTTGCCGGAGACTTCACCGGTGGAACGTGCCTCCTGACATGAGAGTGGCTCGATACTGTCCGGCTCTCTCTTGGATTTCCCTGCGGCGTCAGTCCCCGGTAGCACAGGATGGGAAGAATCGTTGCCGACCCCACTGCCTGGGGCCGGCGGGGCACTAGGGGGCACTGTGGCAGAGCTCGTCATGATGGCGGTGGACGGGGACGGCGAAGGCGCTGCCGTCTTCGAGGTTGAGCCCGGCTTGGGGGGCTCGGATCTGGAACTTGCAGCGGACGATGGCCTGGTGGCACGTGCCCAAACGTCGCTCCGTGAAGCACTGGACCGTGTGAGGCCAGCCTTGTCGCAGGTCTCTGAGACGGTCCGAGAACTCAAGCCCGATGAGATGGAGATCCAGTTCGGGCTGAAGATCGGCGGCGAAAGCGGCGTGATCATCGCCAAGGGAACAACAGAGGTGAACTTCGCCGTCCGGGTGGTCTGGAAGAGCTCCTGATCCAGGTGCACGCTGGCCGAGAGGGTTTCATCGTAGCGATCCGGTCACCAGCCTCAGGGGCTCCCGTTGGCCTCGGGTTCGTTGTCGGGGACCGGTACATGGTCACGTGCGCACACGTCGTCAATGCGGCGCTCGGCCGCGACAAGCACCACCGTGAACGCCCTGACGACGGCGCACGCGTTCAGGTCGAGTTCGTGCTGCTCGGCGACGTTGACGGCGCACCGCTGCGCATCTGCCGGGTGGCGGCATGGGATCCGCCTGAAGGATCAAGCGGATCCGGACGTGATGTAGCTGGCTTGGTGGTTGTCGGCGGAGACACGCTGCCGGTCGGCGCAGGGCCAGCGCGGTTGGTCGACGCGCGCATAGGCCAGGCCCCCGACGCGCAGGTTTCGGTGTTCGGCTATCCAAGCACCCCCGACCGAAGAGACAAGGGTGCTTGGGCCACTTGCTCCATTCGGGGAGCGGTCGGCGGTGGCTTGATCCAGCTCGACGCCCGGGCCGAGGCAGCTTTGCGAGCTCAGCCCGGGTACAGCGGCTCGCCGGTCGTGGCGACGGATCGCTGGGGCGACGCAGCAGTGGGAATGCTCGCAATCGCTAGCAGGGGAGGCGCAGCGCAAGATGCCTATGCGATACCGCTGTCGGAAGTGGCGGCGGTATGGCCCGAGGCTCTGGGCCGGTTGGTGCTGCCACCTTGTCCGTACCGAGGACTTCAGGCGTTCACGGCCGCGGACGCTCAGGCCGGCGTGTTCGTGGGGCGCGAGCGTGAGGTCAAACGGCTCCGGGACATGGTCAAAGGGCAGCCACTCGTTGTGGTCACAGGTCCTTCCGGGGTAGGCAAGTCCTCCCTTGTTGCGGCAGGTCTGCATCCCGCACTCTCGGCCGACGGGTGGAGCGTGGCCTCCTTCCGACCGGGGGTAACCCCGTACGAATCGGTTGCCCGGGCCCTGCTGGATCTTGAGCATCCTGGAGCAAACCATTCTCTTGAGCAGCTGGACCACCGCGCCCAGGTCCTGCGAAAAGACGGATTCTGGCCGGTGGCTTCACGGGTTGCGCTGCTGACGGGCAAGCGTCTGGCGCTCGTCGGGGATCAGTTCGAGGAAGTGTTAAGTGCGAGTCCGGACACGGAGAAGGCGCTGGGATTCCTGCAGCGTCTGTTCCCGCCCCCGGACACAGTGCAGGATGCGAACGTCCGTCTGGTCTGCACACTGCGCGCCGATTTTCTTCCTGATCTGCTGGAACTACCTGATATCGGTCCCCGGCTACAGGACCGACAGTTGAACGTCTCTCCGCTGGACGAGGTGGCACTGACACGCGTGATCGTGGAGCCTGCGCAGCTTGCCGGCGTGGCCTTCAGCCCAGGGCTGGCCGAAGAGATCGCTTCCGAAGCCAGCAAGGCAGCGGGAAGCCTGCCACTGCTGGAGTTCACCCTGACCGAGCTGTGGCCCTTGCAGCGCGAGCGCCAGATTACCTTCGACAGCTATCGCGGCCTCGGAGGCGTATCCGGAGCACTGAACCAGCATGCGGAGAAGGCCTACGAATGGCTACGGCACCAGCTCCGCTTGGACGAACAACGCGTCCGTCGTGTACTCCTTTCCATGATTCGCGCCCGTGGTGGATCTTCCAGCGCTGTCCGCGTTACGGCAGATCGTTCCTATCTCGGGAATGACTGGTATATCGCCCAACTGCTCGCGGACCCGGACCGCCGTCTGGTCATCCTGGGGTCTGATGGCCCCGAGACGGCCGAGATCGCCCACGAGGCCCTGATCCGCGAGTGGAGCAGGCTGTCCGTGTGGGTTGAAGAAGACGCGGACTTCCAGCAATGGCTGACGATGATGGAAGAACGTGCCCGAGACGGAGATCTGTTGTCCGCCACCCGACTGGCCGAGGCGCAGCGATGGCTGGATGAACGTCAACCTGATATCCCTCACGGGGTCGCCGATCTCATCGAACTCAGTAGCGTAATCATTCTCGAACAGCAGAAGACCCAACAACTGCTGAGCGAATCCCAGGAACTCACCGAGCAGCTCCGTGAACGGTCGGCCGAACTGGAAGTGCGGCAGAGGTACCTGCATGAATCCAATACCAGGCTAGAGGAACAGGCCGAAATTCTCGCGCAGCGAAACCGTGACATCGAGGCAAAGTACATGGAAATCGAGATGGCACGCGAGGTCCTGGAGGAGCGCGCTGAGCAGCTAGCTGTCTCTATGCGGTTCAAGTCCGAGTTCATCGCCAACATGTCGCACGAACTACGAACCCCCCTCAACTCCCTTTTAATTCTGGCCAAGTTGCTCACCGAAAATTCAGAGGGGAGACTCTCGCAGAAGCAGCTCGAATTTGCCCAAACGATCCTCTCTACCGGCAGAGATATCCTTCAGCTGATCAACGACGTCCTCGACCTTTCGATGGCCGAATCAGGCAAGATGGATGTTATGGCCACAAGCGCGTCGCTTGCGCAGCTCGCCCACAGCCTTGAGACCAGGTTCCGACCGCTTACTACAGAGAAGAAGCTTGCCTTCACCGTGCGCGTCGCGTCCGCCCTTCCAGACATACTTCTCACCGATGAGCAGCGGCTGCTGCAGGCGGTACGCGAGCTGCTGTTCAACGCGGTGAAGTTCACCGAGTCCGGATCGGTGGCATTGGTCGTCCGGCCCGCCGGCCCGGATGTCCCGATGGCCATACGGGAGCAGCTACTGGAGGCCGGTTCGCTGGCCCATCCCGATGCGGAACTGGTCGCATTCTCCGTGACTGACACCGGTATCGGGATCGCGGCCGACAAACTGCCGGTGATCTTTGAGGCGTTCACGCAGGCGGCCGACGTGATCAGCCGAACGTACGGCGGTACGGGCCTGGGCCTGTCTATCGCGCGGGAGGTCGTGCGGCTGCTCGGCGGTGAGATCCATGCACAGAGCAAGCCGGGACGCGGCTCTAACTTCACCATCTACTTGCCGCTGCGCCCGAGTAAACTGCCACCGCGTACCTTCGCCCTGGCAGAAGCTCACGACGATGTATCCGCGCTCTTCGCGCCACGCAGCCCCGAAATCTCCGACCCTGATCGATGGGGTGATCTGGAGCAGCCAGCAGGGACAGAGCCCCGCTTGGATATCCGATTCAGCGGTGAGAAAGTGCTGATCGTTGACGACGACATCCGCCACCTTTTTTTGATCACCGCCGTCCTGGAGGAGTGCGGACTGAACGTCCTTTACGCCGCGAGCGGTCGCGAGGCAATCGAAGTACTGAAGCAGGAAGACGACGTGGCGCTTGCCCTCATCGACATCGCGACACCCGAGGCGAACGGCTTGGCAACAATCACAGCGATCCGTGGCATGCCCGCGTGCGCCGGACTAGCAATCATCGCGGTGGCCGCCATGGCGATGAAGATTAATCGGGACACGGCGATCGAATCGGGAGCTTCCGACTGCATGGTCAAGTCCGCCGTTCCCAACATCTTGCTGCCGCTGCTGCGTCGTTGGATTGAGGCACGTCGTACCGATTCAGAGGAAGCTCACTGATTGGACCAGCGACCTGCCTGGCAGGGCAGGGCTTCGGCGTAGTCGCGTGACGCCCGGTTCGTGTCGATCTGCCAGCTCGGCAGTGCTCCCGGAACGTGACAGGCACGGCTTCCAAGATCATGGAGTTCTCTACGCCCCGTGATCCAAGTGGAAGACGGTGCCTGCCGACGCATCATCTCTGATCCCGCCTGCCCTTGACCAACTGCGCGCGAATCCGCAGGCCGGACCCGAGGAGGTCCCGGGTCTGCTGGAGCGGTTGGCCGAGGTGCCGGACCCTCGTGACCCGCGCGGGGTGTGCCACCGCCTGGCCGTCGTGCTCGCACTCACCGCGTGCGCGGTGCTGGCCGGAGCGACCTCGCTGCTGGCGGTGGGCGAATGGATCGCCGATGCCCCGGCGTATGTGCTGGAACAGGTCGGCGCCGACCCCGATCCGCTTCTGCCCAGGCGGGTCCTGGCCGGTCCGCCACCCCCAAATCGTTGCCGCGGGGCGGCACTACGGTCTCCAAGTACATACGTCGGCTGCACCAGCTGCCGTCGGCTCCGCATACCCTCGCGCTCGGCGAAGCACGGCGGGTCCTGCCCGACCAGACCGTCCGCTTCGGCTCCGTGCGCTATTCCACCCCGCCCGGCCTGGTCGGATGCGAAGCCTGGGTCCGCGCGGACGGCGACGAACTCGTCGTCATGGTCGACCTGTCGGCGCTTGCCCCCCGGCCCGACTGGATGCAAGGCACGACGCGAACTTGCCGCAGCCATCGGCCCCGCAGACGACCGCAACCTCCGGCACACACTCAACAATCCCTTCGCAGCCACAGGTCTGCCGTGGTGCATGCGCCGAATCGATGTCTGACCGCCCAGCCGCTTCTACTTCTGCCCGACATCCCCGAACTCTCGGGCAAGGCCCGCTGCCAGCACTCACCGGCATTCGTTCCTACCCCTCGCCTATGTAGCCAATGGCCCGATCGCCGGGTCAGGGTCTGGAGTTGCTCATGTCGAGCGAGAACACCTGATAGCGGCGGCGGAAGTTGACGACCAACTCCTCCACGGTCGGCGCCTCCAGGGGCCGGTTGTACTGACCCGTGATACCCCGCCGGGCGAGTTCCTCCAGCACCGCCGGGACGGCGGGATCGGCTTGGGTCTCGCGCTGTTCGGCCCACACGTTGTAGATACGGAACTCCAGCAGATAGCGGCGCAGCGTGGCCGGGGCGACGGGTGAGCCGTTCCGGTTCAGGATGCCCAGTGCGGCGAGATGCCGGGAAAGCTGCGGGCCGGTGGGCTCCTGGCCGTGCTCGGCGATGTAGCCCTCCCAGGCAAGGAAGTACCGGTCCACGACGGTCAGCGTCTGGTCCACAACCTTGCCGTTCTGTCCGCCGCTCGCCTGCGCCGGTCCTGTATCGCCCGCAGGCTGCTCCTCCGGGCTGGGCTGCGGCCCGCTGAGAGTGGTCTCGTTGCCGGTCTCTGGCACCTGTTCAGGCTGGGAATCCGATCCGGTCGAGGGGCGCGGAGCGGGCACCATCTCGGACAGTGCGGCCGGTTGGGCAGGCAGGACCTGGTCGACCGGGCCCGGCGTGTGCAGCGGTGTACCGAAGAACGGATGGCTGCTGGCCGCCGGGGCGTCTTCCTCAACAGCGGGTGCTGCGGGCGCCTCTGGCACCGGGGCGTGCTCCGGCGCCGACAGGAAGGGAGCCAGCACGGCGGCAGGAAGCGAGCCGCCCGTGGCGGGATCCGTGATGCCGTAAGCCTCTGCGAGGAACCAGCCGAGCTGACCCGGATCCGGCATATAGCCGAACTGCGCAGCGAACGCACGGACCGCGTCGGCGAAGTCCACCTGCCGCTCCGGCCCCTCCCACTCCCCCACAAGCGCCGTCTCAACAGGGCTCGCACTATCCGGCTGGACCAAGCTCTCAAGTCCGGGAGCAGACGCCTGGCCTGCCTCCAGGAGCGGGCCGGACTCGCCCTCCAACTCCGACGGAGCTGCGGGCACATCCGTACGTTCAAGGGCGACGGCCGGCGGGGGCGGCAGGAGCACCGGTTCCATGCCGGCGGCGGCGAGGCCGGCCGGGGCGGTCTCGGCGAGTGGGACGCCGTATTTCGCGAGGCGCAGCGGCATGAGGGACTCGACGGGGGCCTTGCGGCGCCAGGCGCGGCCGTAGACGGACTGGAGGCGGGCGCGGTAGATCAGGCGGTCCTGTTCGAGCTTGATGACCTGTTCGTAGCTGCGCAGCTCCCACAGCTTCATGCGGCGCCACAGCCGGAAGGTGGGGATCGGCGAGAGCAGCCAGCGGGTCAGGCGCACGCCCTCCATGTGCTTGTCGGCGGTGATGTCGGCGATCCGGCCGACCGCGTGCCGGGCCGCCTCGACCGAGACCACGAACAGGACCGGGATGACCGCGTGCATGCCCACGCCCAGCGGGTCCGGCCAGGCGGCGGCGCCGTTGAAGGCGATGGTGGCGGCCGTCAGCAGCCAGGCGGTCTGGCGAAGCAGCGGGAAGGGGATGCGCATCCAGGTGAGCAGCAGGTCGAGGGCGAGCAGCACACAGATGCCCGCGTCGACGCCGATCGGGAAGACGTAGGAGAAGTTCCCGAAGCCCTTGTGCAGCGCGAGTTCGCGGACCGCCGCGTACGAACCCGCGAAACCGATCCCGGCGATCACCACGGCACCCGCGACCACCACCCCGATCAGAATGCGGTGCGTGCGCGTCAGCTGAGCCGGGTGACTCACCAACAGCCTCCTCGTCTCGTTCAACCGTTCCTTGCAGTGCCTCGGCCTGAAGATCCGTCCACACTTTCACGGTCGGCGACATTCCTCAGGCAGTTGGGACACAGTCACGGCAGCTGTAGTTCTTGATCACGGCTGGTCGTGATGGCGGTGTCGTTGCTGGTGGCAGGCTGTCGCGATGGCTTGGTGGTGGCGGCGCCAGGCGGTCCAGTACAGGACGTGATCGCGATCGCGGACTGGTGGGGGCAGTGTGAGGGCCCGCAGGAGACGGATGAGTTCGGGGCAGGTCAGCGGGACAAGCTCGGGCCGCTCCTCGGTGGCCTCGTGGACGGTGGCGGCCGTAAGGGCGAGGACAGCGGCGGCGATCAGGGAGAACAGTGACCAGCGCATCCAGGAGTTCCAGCAGGTCACTTGACCCTGGTCGAGTCCGGTGAAGCCCTTGGCGAGTTGGAAGGTCTCCTCGATCCGCCACCTGCGGGAGATCACTTCCACGAGCGTGCCGAGCGAGACGTCACCGGGAGCCCAGCAGCGGAAGTAGGACACCTCGCCGGTGTAGCGGTGCCGACGCGCGACCAGAACGCTCGTCCCCGCCCGGTTCTCGTTCTCGTCGGGAGCGTCGTCGTGGCGGATGTCGAGCCAGGCCCAGTCGTACTCGCGGGTGCCCTTGGTGCCGTGTCCGGTCTGCCGGCGCATCCACTGTCCGGGCCGCACCTTGTTGATCAGTTTGCGGGCCTCCCACCGGCGGCCCGCTCCGTCGGTGACCTGGTACGTGGCGGCGATGCCAACCGTGTAGCCGATCCCCAACGACCGGACACCCCGGCGCAGTTCGCGCCCGCAGTACACCTCGTCGCCCGCGAACCAGCGTTCCTCGATCCCCGTGGCGAGTGCGTCGGTGACCATGGCCAGTGCCTGCTGCGGTTTCGTCGCGAACACGATCTCCTCCGGCACCCCGGTCACCTCGCGGCGTTCCTCGTCCGCGGCCCAGTCCGCCGGGAGGTACAAGACCCGGTCGATGATCACCTTCACTGTCGTCGTGACCGCCGCCAGATGCACCGCCACCTGACACAGACCGACACCGCCGATCGCACCCGAGTACTGCCGCCCCGCCCCCACGCAGTCCGTGGAGGACTTTGCGTCGCCCGTCTCGTCCACCACCAACATCACGTCCTGCCCGGCGAGTTCATCGGCCACCAGACGGGCGATCTCTGCCCGGGCCCGTTCGTGGTCAAAGCGGGCGCGTGACAGCAGATGCTGCAGCCGGTGCGGGCCAGGGTGCCCCAGCGCCTGCCCGAGCGTCCAGCAGTTGCGCGTGTCCACCTCCAGCAGCAGCCCCACGACCAACTCCGCCGCCGTCGCCCGCGCCTCACGCCGCCCGAAGCAGCCCGCGACCGCCCCCATGGCCCTCCCGAACGTCTCGCTCCACACCTGCTCGGCTATCGTGGCTTCCACGGCCACCGCGTCCTGATACGTCGTCACAAACGTTCATGATCGCGGTGGCCGTACTCATGTCCTCACCCGCCCCTGCGAGGCACTGACCAGCACAGACGCCGGAACTACAGCTGCCGTGACAGTGCCTGGCGCCACAAGAAGTTCGACCAGTCACAGCTCCCTTCCTCCATCGCCGCGACGAGGACAAAAGGCATTCCGGGGAGGCTGAAAGCGCTGTACGGCCCCCTGACCGCCTATCAGGCTCTCGCATGGCCCATCACACCGGCGGTCTCGAGTTCGGGGCTCTCTGGCGCCATTCTGCACGTCGCTTTTCTGCTGTTTTTTGGGAATAGTTGAGAATGTCAGGTCGGATGGTTGTCTGCTAGGGGGTTGTATGAGCCTGGGTATCTACACCAAAAATTTCGCGCACGCCGACGTCGCACCGTCGTTCAGCGACGACAGGGACGAGTCCTTCAGGAATCTCCGTGAGGGGGCGCCGTGGAACTCGTTGCGGCGGGGCGTGCACGCCAATGCGCACACGCTGTTCAACGCCATCCAGCTCCGGCGGCTGGTCGAGGAGCTGGAAGCCCTGCCCGAGCATGAGCAGGTGCCCATCGTGCACAAGGTGCTCGACGCTGCGCAGTTGGCGATCCGGAACAGTGGATACGTGCTGTTCGTCGGCGACTGATCGTCCGCTGCGGGCCGTAACCCGGTACATCAACCGCGCGTTGCCCAGACCATGGATGATCTCTCAGCACCTGTGGTGGGCACGTACTCCAACACACCGCGCGAGCCGTTGATCACGCTGATGGAGGCGCGAGAGGCGGTCCGGCTGCTGATGCATTTCGCCGAGGTCGCCGACGGGGACTCGGAGGAGGAACTCGACGCGTTCGCACTGGCCACCGACATCGCCGGCCGGCTGCCGTCGGAGTGAGCGGGTCAGAGATCGTAGAACTCGGTGTCGGCAAGCGCCTGGGGAAGTGACCGCGTCATGATGATGTAGACCGGGCCATACGGGGTTTCGGAGCGGAGCGCTTCGAACTGGTCGAGGTCATGGCTGCAGAATCGACGGAGCAGGACGTTCATCTGCTGGAACTCACCATCTGAGAGTCTGCCACCGTCGTCCGTCTCGTTGACCACAGCCGCACAATACCTGGCTGACGAGACACCGTTCACTGGCGCCGCCGCTCCCCCGTCCAGGCGCGTTGCACAATCCGCCGGTAGGCGGTGGGGAGCGCGAGGGCGGCGCCGATGCAGATCCCGACGAGGAGTCCGTGACCGTCAGACGGTCGCGACCCGCGTCGGGATCATGGCTACCTCTTCCAGGTGGGCCGCGCAGGCCGGGTGGTACGTCGTCCTGCGGTTCAAGGCAAGCACCAGGTGGTGCCCGGCCCGCCGTACTCGATCGTGGCCGCGGTGGACGTTCGGGACGGGGGTTGTGGACGCGGTCATTCTGGAACCCGATGGGGGCGTTGCTGTGGTGACGTCGGTCCAACTCCGGACATTCGTCCCGCGGGTTCGTCGCCGACCCCCACCTTCCTGATCACAAGGAGAGTCGCTCCACAATCGCGCGCCAAATGCACGGACGAGCAGGCTTCACCCTGCTCCGCCACCGAATCCCCCTCGGGTAACAGCCCCCACAGTCACCACCGAAAGTGAGACAGGGCCGAACGTCTTACAGTCCCCACTGCGGCGATCCAGCGCTGTGCAACTTCTCTCGGAAGCTTGCGCAGCTCGGGACGCCAGACCACGCCACCTGACGCGCCACATTCGCTACGGTGCATCTCCGGCCATTTTCGCAGCCGCCGCCTCCCCTCAACCACCATCTATCCGTTGATAGTACTAATTATTTCCATTCAGGCGAGAACACCCTTTCGAGGGACGTCAGCGAAGCTTGCCCAGGGTCTAGAATCCTGATCGTTCTCACAGCTGGTGAAAATTTTCGACTCGATGTGAAAATGAATGGCCTTCAGTGCGAGCGGGCCAGCAGTGAGGCGTTGTTGCTGACCACAGGCGGAAAGGCAGATAGGGCATGGGCAAGTGGGAGAACGGAATGGCAGCCGACCAGATCGGCGCTGCTCGGTGGCAGAAGGCTCGGGCCAGTGATGCCAAGAACGACTGTGTCGAGGTTGCACGACTGGGTGAAAACGAGTTCGCGGTACGCAACTCGCGGTTCCCCACCGGTCCCGCGCTGATCTTCACGAAGGAAGAGATGGACGCGTTCGCACACGGAGCGGGCCTGGGAGAGTTCAGCAACATGCCTGTCTAAAAGAAGCAGAGGACGGTTGCCCTTCGAGCGGGCAGACTGTTCTCCTTGGCGCGCCGACGGGAAACCGTCGTTCATTGCGAGGAGTTCAGATGTCCACTCGGGTTCTTGCCCTGGTAGGTCGGGAGGGGCAGGCGCCGCCTGCTACGCCGCATGCCGCAGCACAGCTCATCGGAGCCCTGCTGCGGCATCTGCGTGTCCAAAAGAAGCTGACCTTGGAACAGGCAGTCGCCCACAAGATCCCCGGGATCGGGTCGCTCGCGACGCTCCAGCGGTGCGAGAAGGCCACTGGCAGGCTCAAAGAGGAGCGCGTATATGCACTGCTCCGCTTCTACGACGCTCCTTCCGTCGTCGTCCGGGAGGCAGAGGCGCTCATGAAGCAGTCCCACGGGCAACAATGGTGGACACACTACGCCGACGTCGCTGGCGAGATCATGAACGGCCTGTTCGCTCTGGAGACGCACTCCAAGATGATCAGGACCTGTCAGCAGATCCTTGTGCCTGGCATGCTGCAGACTGCCAACTACTCGCGTGCGGTCATGAAGAGTTTCTACGGCTCCTACCCCAACCCGAAGGAGAGGGAGAAGGAGCTCGCGAGGGTCGAGCGGCGGCTGGAGATGCGCCTCCACCGCCAGCACCTGCTCGATCAACCCGACGCGCCCATGTTTGAGGCCCTGATCGCCGAGCAGGCGGTGAAGAAGCTCAGAGGCGGCAAGATCGTGATGCGCGAACAGCTGCGCCAGCTGTACAACTTCGCCGAGAACAAGCCCAACGTGCACATCCGCATCCTGCCCGAGTCCGCCACGCTGGACGACGATCCTGTCCATCCGGCGATGACACTGTTCAAACCGCATGACAGCGCCACCGGCCGGACGATCTACCTGGAGGACATGAACCGCGGCGGCACCTTCTTGGCCGAACCGAACGAGGTGGAGATCTACCAGGCGTCGATCGACGACTGGTGGGCCAGGGCTCTGTCTAAACGGGAGACCCTCGACTGCCTGCAGAAACGTATTGACGAGCTAGCCCCCGGCGTTGACGAGTAGTCACGCGATGCGGGCTACGGCGCCGTACTCGATCCATTCGGTGGTGTACTGACGCGGAGCGAGATCACTGTCCGGGAGCCAGTGTGAAACCTCGACAGGCCTTGGAGTCTCCAGCACCTCAAGGCCGACGAAGAATCTCTCCACTTCCTCGATCGACCGCACGCGGCCCCAGTTGTCACCCGTGATCTCCTTCATGAACTGCGTTACGCTGTCCCGCAGTTCAGGCTGATCACTGGCCAGTTGGGAGATGACCATGAAGCTTCCGGGCGGCAGTAGGCCGGCGACCCTGCCAACCAGCGCCCACGGGTCGTCTGCGTCAGGAATGCAGTGGAGCACGCTCACGAACATGGCCGCAACCGGCTGACCGTCTCGGAGCAGGTGGCGAACTTCCTCGCTCTTAAAGATGGCTTCAGTGTGGCGCATGTCGGCGTTGAGGACCGCTGTGGTGTCCGGGTCTTCGGCCAGCATCATGCGTCCATGACCCAGAACGATGGGATCATTGTCGATGTAGACGACCTCGCTGGCCGGGTCGACCTCTTGCGCGACCTGGTGCAAGTTAGGCCGGGTCGGCAACCCTGAACCGTGATCCAGAAAGCGGCGCACCCCATGCTCGCGGGCAAGGTATCTGCCCGCTCGCACAAGGAACGCCCTGTTCACGAGCGCCAGCTCGCGGGCGCTGGGAGCGAGGCGCAGCAGCTCCTCACACGCCTCCCGGTCTACGGCATAGTTGTCTGTGCCGCCCAGAAGACAGTCATACATTCTGGCGACGCTGGGCTTGCTGGTATCAACGATGAGGCGCTCCCCAGGCTCGCGACGGCCGCGCTCACCTGCGGCAGCGCGCGCCGTCGACAACAGACGCCCATGCTATGAGAGTTGTTTCCAGGAATGCCAGCGCCATCCACCATCGAGGGACGCACCTTCGAGTCAAACAAGCCACGCCCCTTGGCTTGTCGCGCACCGACGCACACCGGGTGGCCTTCGAGGTGTTATATCAGGTGCTGAGGTTGTGCAGAGCCCGACTGTGCAGCAGGCTGAACTGGGCTTCCTCCAGCCCCATGGCATAGCTGGCCTGCCGGGGGGTCAGGCCCAGTTTGTGGCGCAGGATGAGCGCGTCCGCTTCCTTTCGCTCAAGCATGTGGTGCATTCGGTCGGCTGAGTCCGTCCTTCGCGACGCGCATTCCTGGGAGAGCAGGTCCCAGGCGGCCGCTGACGGAGATGCGCTTCCCAGTACAGCTGGCCAGCGAGCGGCGACTTTCGACAAAGCAGCGCGGGCCAGTTCTTCGCCCCGGTGCGGCGACCCGACGACGACACTGCTGAAGCGCCAGTAGACGGGCCAGTGGTCGTTGCAGAAGACCATGTATGCCAGCGGAGCGCTCCCGGGCCGCGTCGGCGGTCGGCAGAGTTGCGAGTGGTTGACGGACGGCTTGCAGTTCGCGCGCGGCCTTCGAAGGTCGTGGCGCTTGGGCATGGTGTCCACCCCGCAGGTTCAAAGAGCAGCGGCTCCGACCGCGCTCGACGACGCTGTCAAGCGCGGCACGGGGCCGCAGCAGATGTTGGAACGGCAGAACGCGCAGTAGCCAGGCCCGCTCCCCCGACGTCACAAGCGGACAGCAGCCGTCGTGGCCGTGTCTTCTGCTTGACGTCGCGGCGCAAGCTGCACGGGCTGGCCGGCGCGTTAGCGGGTGTAGCTGATCCTCACAAATGAGATGGCGCTCCGGTCCGACCATGCGGTCGCCGTCATCATCATCTGGACTTCCGGCGCCAGAGCGCCGGGCCAGATGACCGCAACCGCCATCACCGCGACGGTCAGCGCGGAGCCGAATCGGAAGTTGAGCAGGAAGACGCTGGCAACAGCTGTTTGGAGGAGGACCGGCAGCGGAATGCTCACTGCGGGCTCCGTCTGCAGAAGGCGGGACAGCCCCCGCCGAACGTGCTGAATCAACTCTCGTACCTCCTGGTGCAGTCGATTGGTTAGGCACGAGGAACAGGGCCCCGAGGCGAGCGCCAGCCAACTCGGGGCCCTGTTCCATGCCGATCGCACGCTAGTCACATCGCTCGGAGAACCGTACGAGCTGCAAATAATGAAAAGGGAACCGGGAACTCTTGACGTGCCCCGAAATAGACGTCAGCAGCGCTCGATTCATGAAAGGACGAAGTCACCAGTGGCCACATATGACGCACTGCGTGATCTCATTCGAACAGAAACGATCGCTGCGCTTGAAAAGTGACTGGTTGCCCTCGGCCCACCTCCACTCGTTCGAGGGACATCACTGGCCCATCACGCTGACGTTCTGGAATTGTCACGGCCTGTCAATCAGGATTTGCCCACGCCCAATGGCAGACGACAGCGCGGCCACATCGCGCGCTGACAACCCATTCCAGGCGGATCCTCCGCAGATGACAATGACAAACACCGACAGAATGGCGCGCATTGTAGCGGCGGGTCGCCAGCTACCAAACCGGCGATCCTCCGCCAGCAAACGTTACGGAGGCTTCGCCGCCGTTCTGCAAGGGCCACCATGCCAGGGGCTCGTCGACGGTGAAGTGCGCGTAGGTCATCGAGCCGGAAGCCAGAGGCAGCCGCCCCTGCACCGAATCCCAGGACAATTAGGGTTCGCGTCACCAGCTCGATGACGGCGGCGTACCAGTCGGGCCACAAGCCGACTGCGACCGTGCCGCCGCTGGGAGCGCCGCCGCTGGCCCGGAGGAGCTGTCGCCTGTGAGAACGCGCCCCGAGCCGACCGCACAGGGACAGCCTGTTATTGAGCCGAAACTGTCTGGTTGCCTATTCGAGGGTGTATCGGACGTGGTGGGCGTGGAAGTAGCCGCGGACGTGGTGGGGTTGGTGCTGGCGTCGGTGGAGGAAGCGGCGGGTCTCGTGGGCGAGGTTGTCGGCGGAGGCGGCGCGTGCGGCGTGGACGTTCCGCTTGATGTCCGCGTTGAGGAGCTCGTCGGGGTTGAGTTCGGGGCTGTATCCGGGCATCAGGTGCAGCTCGACGCGGTCCGTGTTGTCGGCGAGCCAGGCGGTCACGGCCTTGGCGCGGTGGACGGGGTGCCGGTCGGCGATGACGTGGACCTTCCGTCCAGCCTGGCGGGCGAGCCGGTCGAGGAAGGTGATGAAGACCTTCGCGGTGAACTTCCCGGTGAACACGGTGAACCAGAGCGAGCCGCGGGAGGCGATCGCGGACATGATGTTCACGCGGAACCGGCGGCCGCTGACCTTCACGGTCGAGGTCTGCCCGGCCGGCGCCCAGGACCGTCCGGGCGGGCCGGTGTCCGAGCGCAGACCGCACTGGTCCACCCAGGCCACGACGGCGTGCTCCGCCATTGCCCGCCCGGCAACGGCGGGGTACTCCTCTTCGAGCCAGGCGGTCACCTTCTCCTGCTGCTGGCGGTAGGAGCGGCGGGCCGGGCGCTGCGGGGAGAAGCCGTGCCGGCGCAGCCACTTGCCCACGCCCTGCTCGGTCATGGCGACACCGACCACCATCCGGATCAGCTCGCCGACCAGCTTGCGGGTCCACATCGGTCCGCCGATCAGCAACTGCTCGGGCGTATAGTCGGCCATCGCCTGGAACAGCACCGCACGGTCCTGGGCCCCGATCAACTCGCCCGGACCGGAGCGGGACTTGACCGGTGCCGCGAGCGACTCCCTCCCCGCGCCCTTGTACTTGCGCCACCATGTGCCCACAGACCGCTGAGACACCCCGAACACCTCGGCTGCCTGCCGGTACGTCCGCACCTGCCCCGACTCCAGGGCGGCCACCACCCGAAGCCGCACCACCTCCTGCACGGCAGGCGACAGCCCCCGCGCACCCCCAAGCTCGATCACACACCCTCAACGAGCAAGGCAACCAGATAGTTTCGGCTCAATAACCCGCGGACACGACTCGCCCGGCACCAGAGCAGGTCAGGACCCACCAGCGGTGTCTCATGAGACACCGGAACGGTGGAGAACAAATCCACTACCGCCTGGTGAGCGAGGGGCGGATCTCGAACACGCCGTCGATGTACCGACACCTGTCCTCCCACCTTGCCCAGGCCCGCCGCGAGAACGACTTCCCGGACTTGATCGACACCATGCGGCTCAACCGAGGGAGCACGGGCTGAGATGCGGCTCGAAGCCGGCGGAAACGCTACTGGTGCCGGCGCCTGAGCCCGATGCCGGTCGGCGCGCCGCGCCCGGGGCCGACGGTGCTGGTGTGCTGGTGGGCGGGGCGGCCTCGGGTGCCGCCCGACATCCTGGCCGCGATCGTGCGCGACCCCACCGTGACCCCGAAGTCCACCGGCAGGGCCTTGCCCGCGAACAGACCGAGAGGAAGCCATCCGCCGCCGATTGAGCGACTGAGCGGAAGGGCGCCTGGGCATCAGCGGTCGCCGAAGAAGCTCTCCCGCGCCTCGCGGATCGCGTAGTAGCCGGCCAGCGGGTCTGCCTGCCACCAGCCGAAGGCGAGGTTCAACATGCGCCCGACGAGCACGGCGGTGGCAACGGTCGTCGCGGCGCAGCTCTGCGCTGGAGCTGGCGCGGGCGGCCTGCCCGCCGTTCATCGACGCGTACGGCGCCCAGGTGAACTGACGCCTGGGCAGCAAGGGCCGCCGCACAGATGTCCCGCACACGGTCGCGCTGCCCGAGCGATTTGCATTCCCTCTTCGCGTGAAGCATCGGACGCATGCCCGATTTGTTCGCGTATCCCGGCTCTATCCGCGGTCGTCGCGGCGCAGCTCTAATATGCAGACGGCCGAACAGCAGGAAGCCCCCGGCCCTGAGTTCCCGCTCCGCCGAGGGCCCTGCTTCGGAACTGTCCACCGCTCTGCAGTCACACAGATTGGAGTTCCTGGCATGGAGGATACGGCTCCAGCCCCAGTCGAGCCCAGGCAGCCTCAGCAGAAGAGGCATGGCCGGGCGCGTCACCACCTGCGGGCCCTGGCCCTCACGGCGGCGATGGGCGCGGCCTACACCAGCGGCGGAGTGTTCGTCACCGCGCTGTGGGTCTGGGCCCGGCACCGATGACTGGTCCGTAATCGGCAGCATCCCGCCCCACGCCCTCACCGGACCGTGGGGCGGTCCGCGGACGGGCAACAAGTTCGGCGCGGCCCGCCCGACCGGGCGCCACGAGCCGCGGCCGCGTGCACGGCCCTTCAACCGGCTCGTGCTGAAGATGCACAACAGGTGCGATCTCGCCTGCGACGACTGCTACGTCAAGGTCGGCATCTCCCTCGACGGCGACCGCGCGGCCAACGACCTGCACCGCCGCCACCTGATGACCGGCACCCAACACCGCGCCGAAATGACCGTCCGCTTCACCATCTGGGAGCAGATCACCGGCGTCACCGGCCGGCCTGCCGCCGCCTGAGCCCAGGGCCGGCACCCGGCCCCACCACACCTCGACACACCGTCAGACACCCGCACACCCAACAACGTGACAACGCCCCAACGCGTGGTCACCGATAGCGAACTGGATCTTCGTATCGATCTCGACGAGCTTCCGGTCCTCGGCGATGATCTCCTGGTACCGGCCCCGGCTCACATTCCCGATCTTGGTCCCTGCGGGCATACCGCCCACCCCCTGAGGCCGAGGCGCGGCGAACAATGCCGCCGACGACAAGTCGCGACCCCACTCCCCGCAGCGTCAACCCATACCGAGATCCGTAGCAACCTCAGGCCAACGCTCCAAGAGCATCAACACGGTTCAAAGACAGGTTCTCAAGCTCGCCACCGAGTTCAAGGAGGCGGCCCCCGACCAGGTCGTCATCCTGACCGCCCACGAGATGAAGCGCCTGGCCCGCAACGCCGCCGAGCTGATGCAGCTCTCCGCCGACCTGGAGGGAGCCGGCATCCTGCTCGAACTCCTCACAGGCCCGCTCACCGGCGTCTACGACCCCAACGGCATGGGCTCGATGCTCTTCGCCGTGCTGGCCGTCGCTGCCCAGCTCGACCGCAACTACATCCGGGAGAAGACCCTGGAGGGCCAGCAGAGCGCCGCCCGCAAGGGCAACCACGGCGGCCGGCCGAAGGTCATCGACGACGACATGCTGACCTTCGCCGTCGCGCTCAAGGACAAGGGCACCCCGGTGCCCGAGATCGCCAAGAAGCTCGTCATCAAGACCGGCAAGAACGCCGGCGAGCACCCGTGGGTTGCCTCGGTGTACCGGGCGCTCGCCGAGGCGGAGGAAGCCGCCAACGCGGCAGCGGACGACGGCCTGCCCCTGCGGCCCCGTCCGGCACGCATCCGCCAGGACGACGAACCGCTCACCCCCGAGGAGATCGACCTCCGCCGGCGGCTGATCGCTCAGCCGCCGAGCTGACCGCCACCGACCGCCGGGAAGAGGCCCGCCGGTGATCCCCGGCCCGAACCGCACCAGGGGCTGCCCGCTGCTCGGCATCGAGGACGCCGACCTGCCCTACCCATCCGGGGCCTGGACCGGCGTCGGCCGGGAGGGCGACGACAGTCCCGATGCGGCCGAGCAGGACGACACCGGTCCGCACTGCTGAACCTGACGGCTGGCCAGGACGCATCTCGCCGTGAACCGCTGGACCACCAACCAATCGGGACACGACAACTGGTTGCGCTCCTGGCGCCGGACCCGGGACGGCTGGGGGCCGTGCCCGCAGTGCGGGCACGGCTCCCGAGGTGGAGCGCGGTGTCAGTGGCTGGTGAGTTCGCCGCTGAGGGTTTCGTGGATCCTGGCGCTGTGCTGGTTGAGGCCGATGATCTCCACCGTCTTGCCGCGCTGGGTGTACTTGGTCTCGACGGCGTCGAGGGCGGCCACCGAGGAGGCGTCCCAGATGTGGGCGTCGGTGAGGTCGATGACGACCTTGCCGGGGTCGCCGGCGTAGTCGAACTGGCCGACGAGGTCGTTGCTGGAGGCGAAGAACAGGGCGCCGGTCACCGAGTAGACCACCTGGCCGCCGTCGGGGTCGGTAACCGCGGTGACGTTCACGAGGTGGGCGACGCGCTTGCCGAAGATGACCATCGCGGTGATGGAGCCGACGACGACGCCGATCGCGAGGTTGCTGGTGGCGACGACGACGGCGACGGTGATCACCATGACGGTGATCTCACCGGCGGGCATCCGCTTCAACGTCTTGGGGGCGATGGAGTGCCAGTCGAAGGTGCCGACGGAGACCAGGATCATCACGGCGACCAGGGCGGCCATCGGGATGTCGGAGACGACGGGGCCGAAGACGACGCACAGCACCATCAGGAACGCGCCCGCCAGGAACGTGGACAGGCGGGTGCGGGCGCCGGACGTCTTCACGTTGATCATGGTCTGGCCGATCATCGCGCAGCCGCCCATGCCGCCGAAGAAGCCGGTGACGATGTTGGCGATGCCCTGGCCGATGGACTCGCGGGTCTTATTGGAGCGGGTCTCGGTGATGTCGTCGACGAGTTTGGCGGTCATCAGCGACTCCATCAGCCCGACCAGCGCCATGGCGAGCGCGTAGGGGGCGATGACGGTCAGGGTGTGCAGGGTGAACGGCACGTCCGGCAGGCCCGGCACGGGCAGGGACGAGGGCAGCTTGCCCTTGTCGCCCACGGTCGGCACGGCGATCCCGGCGCCCACCGTCATGACGGTCAGGATCACGATGGACACCAGCGGCGCCGGGATCACGGTGGTGACCTTCGGGAAGAACACCATCAGGGCCAGGCCGGCGGCGACCAGCGGGTAGACCGCCCACAACACGTCCACCGTGTTGGGGATCTGCGCCATGAAGATCAGGATCGCCAGAGCGTTGACGAAGCCGACCATCACGCTGCGGGGCACGAAGCGCATGAGCTTGGCGACGCCGAGCGCGCCGAGCACGATCTGGAGGACGCCCGCGAGGATGACGCAGGCGATGAGGTAGCCCAGGCCGTGCTGGCGGTTGAGCGGGCCGATGACCAGTGCGACGGCGCCGGTGGCGGCGGAGATCATCGCGGGGCGTCCGCCGACGATCGCGATGGTCACGGCCATGGTGAAGGACGCGAACAGGCCGATCTTCGGGTCAACCCCGGCGATGACCGAGAACGAGATCGCCTCGGGGATCAGCGCGAGGGCGACCACCAGGCCGGCCAGCACCTCGGTGCGCAGGACCTTCGGGTTCGACAACCAGGCGGGGCGGGAGCCGCGCAGGCGCGAGGCAGCGGTGAGCGGGGAAGTCTGCAAGACGGCGGGAACCTGTCGTGCTCGGGCGCGACCGGCGGTGCGCGCGGGGACGGGAACACGGAAGGCCAGGGCGGCATCCCGCGGATCGCCCGAGGTGGCGGGCGGAAAGGCTGAGGGGTGGAGCGAGGCCGGCCCGCAGGCGGCCGATCAGCTCACGGTCCGCGTAGGGTCACGGGGGGCAGGTGGCGGCGCGGGGCACCTGGGGCATGCGCACGCTGGATCTCCTGCCGAAGGGGGCTTCGCGGAGGCGCCATCGGCCCCGACGGGCGGGCGGACCGCTCATGGTCACGGTCCGCGGGTCGGCGAAAGGGGCACACGCGTGCCGCTCCCGCACACCGTGAACTCTACCCTAACGTTAGAGTAGGGATTGCTGGGGCCGTCGGCCCCGGGGCAAACCGTGGACGAGAAGGACCGAGGGCAACGGGCGTGGAATCCGAGCACATGCAGATCGGCGAGGTCGCCACCCGTACCGAACTGTCCCTGCGGACCATCCGCCACTACGAGGAGGCCGGCCTCCTCGTCCCCTCCGCCCGCTCCCAGGGGGGCTTTCGCCTCTACACCGAGGCCGACGTCGCCCGCCTGATGGTGATCCGCCGGATGAAGCCACTGGGCTTCACCCTCGACCAGATGCGCGACCTGCTGGAGGCCACCGACCTCCTCGACACCGACACGCCAGCCGAGGCAGGGGCCGAGGAGCGGGAGAAACTGCTGGAACGGGTACGCGGCTACGAGCAGGCCGCCCAGGACCGCATCGCCGACCTGCGCGTCCAGCTCTCGCGCGCCGAGGACTTCGCCGCCACCCTGCGCGGCAGACTCCAAGCAGCAGGCGATTCCCCCGCCACCCCGAACCGCTGAGACCCGCTCCCCGTCCCTGTTTGAGGCGCCGTGCCCGACCGAGCCTGGAGGAAGTGGCTGGCCGCGCACAGCCCCGTCAAGACCGTGGACGTCCGCCAGACCGGGCCCGACAGCCTGGTGGTGAGCCTGCGCGGCCCACTCGACGAGAAGAGCGCCGAGCGGGCGGGCCGGGCACTGGCACACCTGCTGGACGCCGGGCCCCACCAGGCCCACATCGACCTCACCCGAGCCGGCGACCTGGGCCCGTCCCTGACCGGCGCGGTGTTCGTCCCGCTCGCCGTCGCCGCCCGGGCCCGCGCCGTCGCGGTCACCGTCCACCACGCCGCCCCCCGCACCCGGGCCTCACTGCGAGCCCTGGGCCTGGACCGGGTCCTCGCCCACAGCGACGACACCCCGTGAGGCGCGGGCCGCCCCTGGCAGCCACCAGGACGAACGCGCCGTGCGGCGCACGGGACCGCCGAAGACGTGCGCAAGAGTTGCGTTAACGGCCGTCCTCAGCACTTGCGCCCCGCCCTGGTCCTGCTACACCAGAGGTCGGGAGGTGCATGATGCGCCGGTACGTCATGAGAGGCCCGGTCTCACTCGTCACCGCGGCGTTGGTTCCGCTCGCGCTCAGCGCGGTGCTGCTGCCGTGGCGCGGGCACCTGGCGAACACCAACGTGACCCTGCTCCTGGTCGTGGCGGTGGTCGCGGTCGCCGCACTGGGGCACCGGCTCGCGGGTGCGGTCGCCGCGCTGAGCGCCGCCGCGTGGTCACCGATGCCGGCTACCTGGCCCAGATCCACGAGAGCGCGGTGCTGGCCCACTCCGTCGGCTCGGCCCCGGCCGTGGTCGACCACGTGCGCGCCCAGCTGACCGACCTGCTCCAGTTGCGCGGCTGCCGCTTCGAGTACGGCACGCTGCTCGGCCGTCCGCCGCGCCTGGAGCACGACGGCTCCATCGTCGTCGGACGCAGGACCTGGGCCACCGACCAGCTCGGCATGCCCGCCGAGGAGGTGGAGCTGCGGCTGTTCGGCAATGGCCGCTACATCGGCCGGTTCATGCTCGACCCCATCCCCGGCAGCATACCCACCCGACAGGCGCTGCTCGTGGCGGTGACCCTGACTGACCAGGCCGGCCGCGCGATGGACGCCCTGTCCCGGCCCGTGAAGGTCGCCTGAACCTGGCCGCACACGCGTAGCGGCCAGGTTCAGGCGACCTGGGCCGGCGCGCTCACGACGTGCCGAGTGCGGCCTCCTCGCGGTCGAGGTCGTGCTGCAGGCTCCGGCGGGTGGCATCGCTGATCCGGTGCTCGTCGTACAGGCGGTGCAGCTCCGTGCTCTGGACGGCGATCACCTCATGCCGCAGCTCGCGGTAGGTGGCGTCCACGGTGCTGCCGTCCGGGCCGTCGACCCTGTGGTCGAGCCGGGCGCTCAGCCCACGCCGGACCCGGTCGATCACGGCCTCGGGCATCGCCTCCAGGGAGGCGAGGTCGTCGACGTGGGCGAGCGCGGCGCGGTTGAGGGCATCACGGGCCTCCGCCTCCTCGCGGGCGGTGTGCTCGGGCTCCAGCGCCAGGCCGGAGCGGTTGACCACCGCCGCCAGGCTCAGGCCCTGGACGACCAGGGTGAACACCACGACCGCTGTGGTCAGCACCAGCACCAGCGGTCGGCCGGCCAGCGCGCTGCCGTCGCTCGCGAGGAGCGGGATCGACAGGGATGCGGCCAGCGGCATCACACCTCGGGTGCCGGCCCAGGTCACCACCCCGGCCACCCGCCAGGACATCCGGCCCCGGGAGGGCTTGACCGCCCGGGTCAGCGGCAGCGTCGACAGCACCCGCACCGCGATCAGCACGGCGGCCAGAGCGAGCGCCTGAAGAGGCCACCAGCCGCTGCCCGCGGGCAGGTCCCGCACCAGCGCGGGCAGCTCCAGGCCGACGATGCTGAAGACCACGCTCTCCAGGATGAACACCACCACCGCGTAGACGGCGTGCAGCTGCAGGCGGATGTGGGCGTCGGTGAGGCGGTGGCCACTGCGGCCGAGCAGAACCCCGGCGACGACGACCGAGGTGATGCCGGAGGTGTGCGCGGCTTCCGCCACCACGTACGCCGCGTACGGGGTGATCAGGGCGATCACCGTCTCCAGCACCGGGTCCGTGGTGCGGCGGCGGATCAGCCACACCAGGCCCGCGACCGCCGCGCCGATCAGGCTGCCGCCACCTCCCAGCAGCAGGAACTCCGCGCCGGCCGAGGGCAGGCTCACCGCAGCCCCGGTCGCCACGGCGATGCCGACGGCGACCTTGAACAGCACCAGCGAGGTGGCGTCGTTGAACAGGCTCTCCGCCTGCACCAGGACCTGGACCCTTCCCGGCAGGGCGAGTCGGCGGCCGAGCGCGGTGACGGCCACCGGGTCGGTGGAGGCGAGTACGGCCCCGAGGACGAAGGCCATCGCGGGCGGCAGGCCGGTGATCGCGACCGCCGCGAAGCCGACGGCCGCCGCAGAGGCGAAGACCAGGCCGAAGGCGAGGATCGTCACCGGCTTCCACACCGTGCGCAGGTCGCGCAGCGACAGTTCCTCGGCGGAGGCGTACAGCAGCGGGGGCAGCACGACCAGCGCGATGGCCTGCGGCGGGATGTGCAGCGCGGGCACGCCGGGTATCAGTGCAACCCCGATGCCGGCCAGGACCAGCAGGGAGGGGGCGGGCACGCGCCAGCGTCGGGCGAAGGTGGCCACGGCGGTGGCCAGAACCACCAGGAAGAGAACGATCCCCACGGCGCGCATCTGCGAAAAGACCCCATCACGACGAACGGGGTCGCCGCCGCCTGATCGCCGCAGTCGTCCCCCGAGCCGACCAGACTTCCCGGCACACCAAAGGTAATTTTATCGGGACTTTAGCAGGGCTCGGCAAGGGCGGAGGCGGGGCGCGCGCTGCGACCCCTGGTAGGCGCTCTCGACTGAAGAGGCGCACGAGCCGGCTTCCCGCAGCGAACCGGGCGCCCCAGCGCCGCATCTCAGACCGGGTGCCCGGGCTTAGCGCTACTGATTTCGGCGCGTCAGGGTGATGCTGGTGTGTCGAGGGAGAGGCCGGTTCCGGCTATGAAGCCATCGAGGATGCCGGGCCGGTACTGGAGGCGTTTGAGGCGGTTGCGTACGAGTGTCTCGAGGCGGTCGAGGGCCACGACAGCAAGGTTGGCGAGGCTGCGTTTGATATGTGCCCATGCCCCTTCCACCGGATTGAGCTGAGGCGAGTAAGCGGGCAGCAGGAATACCGTCAGCCACTCCCGCCGGGCGATCAACTCCCGCATGGCGTGCGAGACGTGGGTGTTGAGCCGGTCCCACACCAGCACGAGTGGCGCCCTGACGAGCTGGTGGACGCTGTCGATCAGTGCGATGAAGTCGCGCTCGCCCATGCTCCGGCGCTTGCCCCGGCCCGCAGGGTGGGCGAGCAGGCGGTGACACAGGCGGGTGCGGGACCCGGGCCTCATGGCGATCAGCCCGGCCACCGACAGACGCCCCGAGCGCCGTCCGCTGACCGTCACGACCGGAGTGACGCCGCGCCGGCCCCAGGTGCGTCCTTTGGGCGGCCGCCGGGTGAAGCCCGCCTTGTCCTCGAAGCAGATCCAGCCCCCGCAGGCCGCCCGGGCCCTTTTACCTCCGCCCAGGTCGCCTCCTTCCAGACCCCGAAGGCGTCCTCGTCGCGCTCGGCCACGCGCCGTGCGGGCACCTGCGGGCTGAAGCCAAGCCGGCGCATCAGCCTGGTCGCGCCCGAGACGCTGTAGGAGACATGGACTTCCGCCCGATCAGCGTCGCCACCCGCGCCGCCGTCCACACCTGGCCCTCCACCCAGCCGTGCGCGGCCGGCCCCTGTTCGAGATACCCGGCGAGCTTGTCCAGACAGTGCGGAGACAACCGGCACCGGCCCCCGCTCGGCCCCCGAGAGACAAGTGCCTCGACTCCGCCCCAACGCCACAACTGCTGCCACTGGTAGGCCGACTTCACACTCACCCGCAGCTGCCGGGCGACCTCGGGCGCCTTGACCTGCTGAGCAAACAGCTCTGCTGCCTGCATACGTACCAACTCCCGGCGCTGCCGAGCCACTGGCGTCAGCCCGCCCCCATCCGCACATCTCACACACCACCGTCTACCGCCAACGTCCCACCACCATCGGCAAGTTCAACCAACATCACCCTGACGCGCCGAGATCAGTAACGCCGGCGAGCTGCCCTTTGACGCAACGTTGACATCGTCGGCGCGCGGCCGGGTCGGTCCCAGCCCCCACCCTCGCAGCCACCTTGGCCATCCTCGGGGACCCGTACCTGTCTCGAGCCTCCGGCAGATCCCTGACTACTCTGCCGGGTTCATCGCCGCCTGAAGGGTGCCGCACCCCTCAGCCATGCCGGAGGGGCGAAGGCTCCGTCGTGTCCTTTGCCTGCGGCTCCCCCTTCCCGCCACCCGGCGCCTGGGCCTCACCCACAGCGCCATCTGGGCATCAGCCTCCACGCCCTGGAAGGCTCCGGCTGCCTGCTCCTCGGCGAAAACCCCGCCATGATCGTAAAGCGGGCCACGAGCGGTCTGTGGCTCATGACGCCAGGGTGGACCTGCCGCAGCGGCAGTCTCCGTCTTTCCTTCGGAATCAGCGCCGGCAGCAGGCGCGGCCGAACGTTTGACACGCGTCCTGACGCGGTCTGGGAGACGGCCGCCGCCAGCATGCGGTACCGGCGGCGGCCGTGGGCGTGAAGAGACGAAGCTCCCCTCGTCGTCTCCTCGGCCCGTGTCCTCCGCGGCGGCAGTGCGCGGGAGTGCACCGTTCGCGCGAGTCCGCAGGGCGAAGGCGGGACCCGTGGTGTCGGCGATACAGCTCCAGCCAGGCATCGGTCTACTGCGGCTCGGGGCTGGGAGCCTGGGCGGGGCAACCCGCACGGCTGGTCGCATCGCGCCTCCATGCATGACTGCTCCCTCAGAAGCAGCCTAGGACGGGGCCGGGGCGGGCGGAAGACGGCCTTCGGCGAGATGGATCCCATGCGGGTGTTCCCTACTCGGGTGAGAGGGGCTGCTCCATGACGCGGCCGCTGCCACTGGTTGGCGTCCGGCCGTCCTGATGCGCACCATCGTTGTCACCTGAATGCCCCGGGACTGCGACCTCGCAGCCGCGGTCCATGCCTTGGCATCGTGTCTGTCCTCACGCCGGCTGCGACCGGACGCCCCGCCGGGTCGCAGCACGGGCTGTAGGCGCGCGACGGCGGAGCCATCGGGAGTCAGCGCTGGTGCGGTGCCGGGGGTCTGTTTCTCGCGAAGACCAGTCGTAGTGCTCCCACGCCGAGGACGCAGCCGGCGATGAGCGCCAGGGTGGTGGGTTCATGGACAGCGAGCTGGGCCATGAGCACGACGATGGCGACGGTGCATGCGGTTGCCCCCAGGTGTCCGAGCACCCGCTCCCGAGTGCAGTCGGTGGTGCGGGCGTGAAGGTGGTTGATGAGCGCGAACACGCCGAGGAAGGTGGCTGATCCGAAGGCGAGGAGTTCGTTGATGCCGGGCAGCATGGCGAAGACCGCGCCGAGCAGGGCGAGCATCCACATGGCGTTGGCGGCCACTCCCACAGGTGCCCGGCCCAGGAAGGGCGGCAGTTCGCGGGCAGCACTGAGGTCGCGGACGAGCCTAGCGGTGGAGAAGAGGGTGGCATTGATGGCCGACGAGGTAGCCAGCACCGCGGCCCCGGTCGCCAGCCATCGCCCGAAGGTGCCGAGCGCTTCCTGGCCGACGGTGGCGAAGGCCACCTCGCGCTGGGAGACGATCAGAGAGTCCGGGACCAACATCTGTGAACTCAGCGTCACAGCCACGTAGACGGCGATGACCACGAACACCGACAGGTAGAGCGCCCGGGGCAGCGTCCGGGCGGGCCGCTCGATGGCGTCGTAGTCGTAGGAGAGCAGTTCGAAGCCCTCGTAGGCGATGAAGATCGAGGCGGCGCCCACGAAGACGCCCAGGTAGCCGGTGTCGGTGAGTGGGGTGAGCCGGTGCGGTGTCCACGCGAATAGCCCGATACCGGCGATGCCGGCCAGGATGACAAGTTTGGCCAGCACCACGGAGTCCTCGGTGAGGCGCGACGCACCGACACCCCGAATATTGATCATCAGGAAGGCCCCGAGGACGATGACGGACGCTGCCCTGGCGACGAGGTCTCCGGTACCGAGGACGCGGGCGACGTAGTGGCCGAAGGTGAAGGCGTAGACGGCCAGGGCGAGGACGTAGCCGAAGACGAGGTACCAGCTCGTGATCGCCGCGAAGCGCGGGTGGCCTGCCTCGCACAGGTAGGTGTATGGGCCCCCTGAGCGTCCCGCGCGCCGGGCGAGCCCCGCGTAGCTGTGCGCGGTGACCAGCGCCACCGCGCCCGCGAGCACGAAGCACACGAACGCGAGGTGGCCCGCGAGCTGGATGGTCACACCCAGCACCGAGAAGATACCGCCGCCGATCATTCCGCCGATGGCCATGGCCGAGGCATCACGCAGCCGCAGCCGGCCCCGGCCCTGGCGCTGGTGGCGCTCGGTCCTTGGGTGATACGGACTGCCGCCGTGCTCGGCGGCATCGGCTCCCTGCCCGTCCCGGTTCACGCTGGCAAGCGTAGGGCCCGCCTCGGCTTTCTCGCCCCCTCATGTGCCGACGTACTCCGTGTTCCGACGCGCCGCCCCCGTCAGGCGTGCTCCGCTGGGCGTCGGCGTGGAGAAGTGTGGCCAGTGCGTGGCAGTCCGCGGTATTCGGGGCGGCACGCAGACGGACGGTGACGGCGCTGGGGGTTGCGGTGCGGCTGGAGCCGACTGCTATCAGGGACCTCACAGCGCGGACGAGGAGTTCACGAGCAGGTACGTGAAACGGTGTAACTACGCTGTGGTCGTGGCGAGTTCACCGAGGGCCGGAAGGCGCCGTGCCGCAAGGCGACCGCCGGCGAGACGGCTCGCCCCGGGCAGGCCGGCCAGTTCGAGTGCGGCGCGCCGGACACGCAGCTGCAGCGGCGACTCGGGCACGACCCAGCGGACGCCGCCCCGGGCTGCCCGCTGCCCGCGCTCCACTACGGGCCTCCAGATGCGCTCGTAGCGCCGCAATGCCTCGTCCACGCTGCCGGCGCAACCGAGCTGGTCGGCCAGTATGTACGCGCCGGCGATACCCAGCGACGCGCCCTGACCGGAAAGCAGCGACACCGCGTGGCAGGCGTCGCCGACCAGAACGACGCGGCCCTGGCTCCAGATACCCATCTCGACCTGCGCGACCTGGTCGCAGTAGAGCTCGTGCGCGGGTGGACAGCACTCCAGGACCCGCGGCACCGCCCCGCCGACTCCGCGAAACCTCTCCCGTAGCACGGAGCGTGGGTCTGCCGGCTGCTCCGGGTGGGCACCGCGGTACAGGGCGAGGACTGCGACGATCCCGCCACGCAGCGCGTACAGGCTCAGTTGGCGGCCGACAGTGTCGGTGACTACGAAGCGGTCGCCCAGCTCGGCATGCAGCCCGGGATCGTCAATGGTGAACGCCGCCGCGCTGAGACCGAGGTGGCGTACGTAGCGCGGTTCGTCGCCGAAGACCAGGCCGCGCACGGTGGAATGGATGCCGTCGGCTCCGACCAGCAGATCGGCCTCGACGGTACTGCCGTCGGTGAGGATGACGCATACGCCGTCGCCCCGGTCCTCGACACGGGCCGGACCGGTCCCGAAGCGCAGATCGACGGCGAACGACAGCCTTTCCCGCAGGGCGAGTTCGAGGTCGGTCCGCATCATGCTGAGCAGACGTCCACCGCCGGAGCGGGCAAGCCTGATGCCCCTATGGATGTCAATATCGTCCTGCGGCTGGCGCTGGTGCAGGAGTGGCCTTCCCGTGCATGGTGATGAGTTGGTAGATCTCGCGGGCGACGTAGCGTTTGAGGCAGCGGATGGCCTCGCGGCGGGTCTTGCCTTCGGCGATGCGTCGTTCCAGGTACTCGCGGCTGCGGCTCTCCCAGCGCAGTCGGGCCAGGACGATTGTGTAGAGGGCGGAGTTGGCTTGTCGGTCACCGCCTCGGTTGAGCCTGCGACGCTGAGTCTTGCCGGATGATGCCTCCACCGGGCTGACGCCACAGAGGGCGGCGAAGGAAGCCTCGCCGCCCATCCGGTCCGGGTTGTCGCCGGCTGCTATCAGCAATGCGGCCGCGGTGTCAGGGCCGACGCCGTAGCAGTCCAGGAGCTTCGGCGCGTAGGAGGTGATCGCCGAGGTGATCCGTCTGGTGAGGTCGTTGATCTCCTCGGTGAGGTGACGGATCCGGCTGGCTAGCAGCCGCAGGGTGTGGCGTGCAGCCATGGCCGGGGTGGCCCCGGCTGAGTCCTCCAACTCGGAGCATCGACGGATGAGTTTAGGGTTGCTGAGGCCTGCCAGCGATTCACGCAGCGCGGGGTCTGCGGAGACCAGGACGGCCTTGAGCTGGTTGATCGCTTGCGAGCGTGACTTGACCGCAGAGCTCTTGGCCATCAACATCCGGACTGCCTCCACCGGACCGTCGGTGGTCTTGGCGGTGGCGGTGGCGCGGCCTGAGAGCACCGCTTGGGCGGCGGCCGCCGCGTCGATCGCGTCGGTCTTTCCTCGTCGGCGCCGCAAGGCCTTGTCCGGCTGGTTGACCTCGGTGACCGCGATGCCTTCGCTCTGAAGGTAGCGGGTCAGCGCGGCACCATAGGAGCCGGTGCACTCGACTCCAGCCCGCTTCAGAATTCCGAAGGCCCGTGCCCATGAAAGGAGTTGTCGGTATCCCTCTCGCGTGGTCGGGAAGCTACGAGTGTCAAGCATGGCTCCGGTAGAAGTGATCACCGCAGCGACGTGCACATCCTTGTGGGTGTCCACGCCCAGCACGATGTCCTCTGGGTGGCTGGTCGTGTCGTGCGGCGGAGGGGCTTGCCGGGTCATGCTGGGCACGGTCGTCTGTCTCCTGAACGCCTGGGGGGACTGGTGGCCGGCGCCGGGCCGGTGAGGCGGTCAGGACTGTGACGGTGCGCGTCGCGAAGGCCCCTATCGGGACACGCCCACTGGTCCGGCGGCAGCACGCACCGCCTCGGGCAGTGGTCGGCAGATCAAGCTCAAGGCATCAGCGCCAGTCGTACCTCGGGCCAGACCACCGCCCGGGGCGGCACCCGACCATCCTCACAGTCGTACCTCAGACTTGCCCGGCACCGCCCGCTCTCGTCGACGAACTCGGCCTTGCTGACCGGGTAACTGAGCTCCCTCAGCCACGGCACGACACCCATCACCTCGGCCGCGTCGTAGCCGGGGCCGAAAACGTCGACCATGTGGCCCTCGGCGCGCGGCGCTGGAGCCTTCTCCAGGACCGTGACCTGCCAGCCCAGGACGTTGTGCAGCCGTCCCGCCAGAGCCAGTCCGGCAATTCCCGCGCCGCAGATGACTGCCTTCATCGATATGGCCCACTCTCTTTCGGACGGCACCGACCAACATGCCCGCGCCACATATTTGCACTATGCAAAATCATCCTGTCAAGAGTGTGCCCGCGTCGCCGCCGAAGAGGATGCGCAAGCCGTGCCACGAATGCACGGGAACCACGACCTTGGCGCCTCGCGCGCGAACGCGACGGCCATGCCCCGATGTCAAGGTGCGACATGATCGGCAGTCACCCGCAGAAGCAATACGGCAGACCGAGGGCGCGAGGCGGGGCCGGAATGCCACCTTCCGAGCTAATTTGCACTATGCAAAATGCGTGTCATGGTGAACCTCCCGCTCCGCTGCGGTAGCTGTCGAGAGCCCGGCTCCCGCCAGGCCAACCGCCCAGGAGGTATGCCATGGCCACGCGCACGTCCCGCCTGAAATCCCACAAGACCTGGCTCGGTGCCGGAGCCGCGCTGGTGCTGGCCGCCCTGAACGCGCCCGCCGTACTGGGCTTCGCGCAGGAGAAGTACCACGCGTACGAGATCAACACGGACGACTACAAGGCCGAGCGCGGGCACTGGGACCTGATGGCCATGCCCGAGCAGTACCAGCTCAACTCGATCCACGCGGTGCTGCTGCGGACGGGCAAGGTGCTGCTGATCGCCGGGTCGGGGAACAACCTCAAGCTGTTCGAGGGCGGCACCTTCAAGAGCACCTTGTGGGACCCCGTGAAGAACACCTTCAAGAAGATCGACACGCCGAAGGACATGTTCTGCGCCGGGCACGCTCAACTCCCGGACGGGAAGGTGCTGATCGCGGGCGGCACCGCCCGGTACGAGATGCTCGGGGGCGACGTGAAACGGGCCGGCGGGGCCATGCTCGTCAAGAACGAGGACCCCGACCAGGACCGCACCTTCCCCAAGGGCACCGCGTTCCTGTCCGCCGCGGGCAAGACCTACCGCTCCCAGTTCCCCGTCCACCTCCCCGCCGCACACAAACGCATCGACCCGGCCACCGGGATGGCGACGGTGACCGCGAACGAGGCGCGGGTGTATGTGGAGGCCGACCAGGCGGGCCCCGCGGGGATCACCAACAGCACTGAGCAGTACGAGATCCAGGGGCTGCGCGGCAAGGACGACGACAACTTCTACGGCATCGCCAACAAGCTCGGCCTGGACAAGAAGGACTTCCAGGGGATCAAGGACGCCTACGAGTTCGACCCGGCGACCGAAAAGTACTCCAAGGTCGGCTCCATGAGCGAGGCCCGCTGGTACCCGACCCTGCTCACCCTCGCCGACGGCAGGGTGCTCGCCACCTCGGGCCTGGACGACGTCGGACAGGTCGTCCCCGGCAAGAACGAGATCTACGACCCGGCCACCCGCACCTGGTCGGCGGCGCCCACCCGCTACTTCCCCACCTATCCCTCGCTGTTCCTGCTCAACGGCGGGAAGGTCTTCTACTCCGGCTCGAACGCCGGGTACGGGCCGGCCGACAAGGGACGGGCGCCCGGCATCTGGGACCTGGCTGCCAACACCTTCCGGGCCGTGCCCGGCCTCAAGGACCCCGACGCGCTGGAGACCTCGGGCTCGGTGCTGCTGCCGCCCGCGCAGGACCAGAAGGTGATGGTCTTCGGCGGGGGCGGCGTCGGAGAGTCGGAGAAGGTGACCGCCCGCACCGCCTTCGTGGACCTCAAGGCGGCCCACCCGGCCTTCGCCCAAGGCCCCGAACTGCCGAACGCCACCCGCTATCTCAATACCGTGCTGATGCCGGACGACACCGTCTTCACCACCGGCGGCTCCGGTGACTACCGGGGCCGGAGCCAGAGCAACATCCTCGCCGCCCAGTTCTACGATCCCAAGGCCAACGCCTTCCGCAGGGCCGCCGAGCCCACCGTCGGGCGGAACTACCACACCGAGGCCCTGCTGCTGCCCGACGGCCGGGTCGCCGTCTTCGGCTCCGACCCTCTCTTCGGCGACGCGGACAACACCAGGCCGGGCACCTTCGAGCAGCGCGTCGAGGTCTACTCCCCGCCCTACATCTACCGCGACACCCGGCCCCGGCTCGGCCCCGGTCCCGTCTCCGGGCAGCGCGGGCAGAGCACAGCCTTCCCCACTCCGGACGCCGCCCGGATCCAGAGCGTCCGGCTGATCCACCCCGGATCCGCCACCCACGTCACGGACTTCGACCAGCGCTCCGTCGCCCTCGACTTCAAGCGGACCGGCGACAGCATCACGGTCACCGTGCCGAACGACCGGAGCCTGGTCCCGGCCGGCTGGCACATGCTCTTCGTCACCGACGGGCACGGCACCCCGTCCCAGGCCAGGTGGCTGTACGTCCACTGACGGCCGCGGTCCCGGTTCGCCGGCCCGGTGGGCGATCCGGCGTCGGGTCAGGAGGCGGCGTCATCCAGGAGCCGCTCCGCCTTGGCTGCCCCTTCCAGGTACTGGAGCAGACTGCGTGCCGTGACCGTGCCGCGCACCTCGGTGCGCCGACCGGCACGCGTGACGACCACCGCATACGGGCTGTGGCCGCCGGCCAGGCAGAGCATGGTCTGGGCGAGGCTCGCCGACGTGTGCACGGTCGGTGGGCTGCGCCGCACCGGGGGCAGGCATTCACTGAACCTGCGGCCGTCCAGGGTCGCCAGCAGTTCCGCGGGGGGAGCCAGGCCGTGCAGGGCGGCAAGCCCGGGGTGGGCGACCACGAAGCCCGGCAGCAGCATCCGGACCAGTTCGTGGCCCTGCACCAGGTGGTAAGGCTCTCCCGCCTCGTCCACGACCACCAGGCAGTCGGTGGGGCCATCAAGGAGCTGGCGCAGTGCGGGCAGCACATCCTGGTCCGCAGTGACGGTCATGCAGGGCTCGGCGATGTCCATGGCGTGCATGAAGCGACTCCCGGCGCGCGTCGGTTCGGGTGCCGACCGGACTTCCCGGCGCGCCAGCAGCCATCCGGGACAGGACGGCTCCACGCGTCTATCTTGCCCAGGGCAAAGCCGCACGGGAGGGCTTTGCCGGCCTGCTTCTTGACGGCCTCTTAACTCTTCTCGGCCGTGCGGCGCACCGGGGTGTCCGGCCATCCCAGCGGGTACAGCGCCCCGTCGTTGTCGGTGACTTGTGGCTCCCCACCCGCGTCACTGAACGCGGTCAGGGCATCCACCAGGGCGGCACGCTGGTCGGGGGCGACCCGCTCGACGATCGCGGCGATCTCCGCGCGGCGGCGGGTGGTGACTTCCTCGACGAGCCGCCGTCCGTCGTCGGTCAGGCGCAGCAGGGTCTCGCGCCGGTTGTCCGGGTTGATCTGGCGGTCGGCCAGGTTGGCCGCGATGAGCCGGTCCACCATGCGCATCGCGGTGGACGGGTTGACGCCGAGCAGGTCGGCGAGGGCGACGAGTTTGGCCGTGCCGTGCGTGGACAGGACGACCAGCAGCCGGAACTGGGGCAGGGTGACGCGGTCCTCGACGGCCGCGAGGGAGCGGGCGGAGACGGCGACCAGCACCCGAGAGGCGGTCAGCACCGCGCGGGTCACGGCGTCGACGTCGTTCCTGGCAGGGGTGGAAGGCTGCTGGTGCTCACTCATACCCCTCTTTCTACCGTGTTGCCCGGCGGTTCCCGCTGCCGGGCAGGGTGTGGAATCCGTCAAGTCCGGTGGCGCAGCAGCAGCATGGCGGCGTCGTCGTGCGGCGGTCCGGCGGTGTGCTGCGCCAGGTCGGCTCGTAGGGCCTCCAGCGCCGCCTGGGGGTCCGGGTCGGACAGGTGGCCGGTGCGTTCGGCGAGGGGGTAGAAGGTGCCGTGCGCGTCGCGGGCCTCGGTAACCCCGTCGGTGTACAGGAGCAGTTGGTCACCAGGGCCGAAGTCCACCTGGTAGGGCTCGGGGCCGGCCGCCTGGTGGAGGCCGAGGCCCAGGGGCAGGGCGTATCGGGTGGGTTCGGGAAAATGTGCCGATCCGTCGGCGCGGACGAGCAGGGGCGGCGGGTGGCCGTGATTGAGGAAGACCGCGCCGCGCTCGGGGCTGACCTCGGCGATGATCGCCGTCACGAACTTCTCACCTCGCAGGGCGCGGTCAGCAGCCCGCCGAAGCCGGGCGCCGACGCCTTCCAGGTCCGCCTCCTCGTGTGCGGCTTCCCGGACGGCGCCGAGGATCGCGGCGGCCGTCTCGACCGCTTCCAGGCCCTTGCCCTGCACGTCACCGACGATCACCCGCACCCCGGCCGGTGCGGCGACCACCTCGTACAGGTCCCCGCCGATCCGGGCTTCCGCCACGGCCGAGGCGTAGGAGACCGCCACCCGCAGATGGCCCGCCGCGCGCGGAACCGGCCGCAGCAGCACCCGCTGGGCCACCTCGGCAATCGAGCACATGCTCGCGAACGCCGCCTCCCGGCGCTGGCGCATCACGGCACCGGCCACTCCCGCTGCGGTTACCCCGGCCACCGCCGCCACCGCCGCGTAGCCGCGACGCTCCGCGAACACCCCGTCATAGAACCCAAGCGCCAGGCAGAGGAAGAACGCGAACACGCCGACGCATGCCGTACGCCGCCAGCCACCGATCAGCCCGGCGAACGCGGGCCCGAGCGAGACCATCGGCAGCAGGCCCACTCCCGGGCCCGCCGCCACATCGACGGTCGCCACCACTGCCATCACCGCGTACGGCAGGACACGGAGCACGGGCAACGCCGCCGGTGCCAGGTCTGGTCCTCTGCGCCCCTGCCAGGTGGGCTTCGTCGGAACGGCCCAACGGCACCACGCGGCCGGCGCCCGGCTACTGGCGCGACGTGCTGACCGAAAATGTGCGGCCAATAGGCACCTCCCTCCCGCTCACGCTTAGACTATGCAAAGGTTGTGCTGCTGAATCATTCTCTTGGCCTGATCGTGACCGATGCAATGCCGGCGCGTCCGGCTCGCCCACAGTCCAGAGAGGCAGACCCGTGGCCGACACCCGCTCCAAACCTCAGCGGCCCAAGCCCCCCACCAGCTGGAAACGGCTGGTGGCGAGGCTGCCCGTGCACCTCTACCGGGCGG
The DNA here is from genome assembly GCF_036231355.1 of Streptomyces sp. NBC_01431. NCBI lineage: Bacteria > Bacillati > Actinomycetota > Actinomycetes > Kitasatosporales > Streptomycetaceae > Streptomyces > Streptomyces sp. NBC_01431. The sequence goes on along the minus strand of NZ_CP109497.1, from coordinate 630,279 downwards.
GCCTGGGTCCGCTGTTCGGCAGGCGGATGCTGCTGCTGATCCATACCGGCCGGGTCTCCGGCCAGGCCCGGCGGGTGGTCATCGAGGTGGTGGCCTACGACGCCGAGCGGCGGACCTGGACCGTGGCGTCCGGCTTCGGCCCGAAGGCGCAGTGGTACCAGAACCTGCGCCGCACCCCGCAAGCCACCATCCAGTTCGGCCGCCGCTACCACGCGGTCACCGCCCGCTTCCTCACCCCCGAGGAGGGCGGCCGGATCATGGCCGCGTACGCACCGAAGCACCCCCGCGCGGCCCGCGTCCTGTGCCGGTACATGGGCTTCGAGACCGACGGGAGCGCCGAGAGCTTCCGGGCGGCCGGCGAACAGATCCCCTTCGTGCGGTTGGAGGAGCGGCCGGGCCCCGGCGAGCATGCGGGCCAGCCCTAGGGCCTGTCTTGAGTTCTCGTCTGCGCCCTGTACCCAGGGTGCGCGAACGACGGGAAACTCAATATGGGCCCCAGTCAGTCATCGACGCCGAGGTCGGAGCGCATGGACTTTCTCAGTGCCCCCACGGAGGGCCAGACCTCCCGGTGGAGATGCCTCTCCAGGTTCGCCAGTTCCTCCGCGTACCTGGAGGGTTCCGTCCCGTACCTCTTGAGGTCGCCGTACGCGTGGTTTAGGCGCTCCTTTGCCGCGCGGGAGGCGCCCAGCACCGCATTCGGGACGACCATCTGGGCCTCCGCGTAGCTGTCCCGATAGGTCATCCTGGCCGCCTCCAATTTCTCCAGGGACGCGGCAACTCCCTCGTCGCGTTTCAGCGCGTGGAGGTAGTTCCCCATCTCTGTCAGGTACTGGCGTGCGGCGGTGTTCAATGTGATGTAGCAGGTGCGCCGCCGCTCAAGGTTCTCGCTCTGAGTTTCCATACGCCTGGCACGGTCCGCGCGGCTCTGTGTCAGCACCGCGGCGCCCAGCGTCCCCGCCACACCCACCACGGCGATCCACAACCCCGACCAGCTGGCGTCCACAATGCCCCCGTGAGTCCGCACAACGTCACGCCTTCGAGGCACCGGCGGAACTCCCGGGCTCCCGAGGGTGCCGCCAACAGCCGTGAAGCACGGTCTCATTCATCATGCCGGGCCAACAGGTCCGGCATCACACGAACACCCAGGGACACTCCCGTTGTGATCAAGGAGTGGTTCACGTGAGGTCGTTGATCCAGATCATGGAGGCGCGCAGATGTAGGCCGGCGAGGTAGCTCTGCGGGGTCTTGTCGTAGCGGGTGGCGATGCCGCGCCAGGCTTTCAGCTTGTTGATCAGGCGCTCTACAGTGTTCCTCTCCTTTCCTTGTAGAGGCCGCTCTTGTGGCCGACGGGGCGACCGCCCCTTCTGCCCTTCCTTTTCCGGTTGGCGGCCTGGTCCTTCTTCTCCGGGATGACCGCCTTGATCTGGCGTCTGCGCAGGTAGGCGCGGTTGCCGTGGGACGAGTACGCCTAATGGGACCCGGCGACCGTGTCCGGGCGGGTGCGGGGGCGGCCGACCGGGCCGCGGACCCACACCTTCTTCAGCACAGGGATGAACTGCGGGCTGTCAGCTGCCTGCCCCACAGTGAGGAGGAGCACGAGCGGTCGGCACATGCGGTCGGCGGCGACGTGGATCTTGCTGGTCTGCCCACCGCGCGAGCGCCCGAGCAGGGCCGCTCTCAGTCGGAGCCGACGTCGGCGCCGTTGCCGGCGGCGCTCTTGCCGGACGGGGTCACCATCGACGGATCGCCCGTCTTGTCCTTGCCTATCGCCCCCTTTGACCGGGCCTTCTCCTCCTTGGCGGCGACCTTCTCCAAGGCAGCCAGAGCGTCCGCACCGAGTCGCATCCCGGCGGCGTCGTGGTGGGCGGGGGTGGTGGTGGAGTCCACGCTGACCAGGGACAAGTCCACCTCGTCCCGCTTGGCGGCCTCGGCGACCAGGCCCTCCAGCAGGGTCTCGAAGACACCGGTGTCCCGCCACTGGCGGAAGCGGTTGTGGACGGTGGACCAGGCTCCGAACTCCTGCGGCATCTCCCTCCACTGCCCGCCCGTCTTGAACCGCCAGATCACGCCCTCGAACTGCTGCCGCAGCCTCTCAGGATACGGGCCGTACCTACCGATCGGCAGGTGCGGCTCGATGAACTCCCATGCCTCATCCGTCAGTTGCGCCCGCGTCATGCAGTACCAGGCCCGCCTCAGCCACTACAAACGACGCGGCCACAGACCGCCCGAAACTGCCCACCCGTCACCACAAGCACCGTTGCAGTACTACTAAGGCGCTGACCGTCAACCCGCGGGCACCGGTGCGCACACGGGTGCCGGGCTCGTGACGGGATGCAGGGCGCGCAGCGCGCTCTGATGGGTGAGCCAGCCCACCAGGTGCGACCGCTCGGAATCGAGTACCGGCAGACCGGTGCCGGGGTGGGATATCAGGGCGTGCAGCGCCGCGGCCAACGGCAGGTCGGCCGTGAGGGAGGCGGGCCGCTGCACCAGGTCCCCGGCAAGGGCGCCGCAGCCGGCAGAGCCGGGCTCATCCGCCAGGGCCTCCGCGACAGCCCTGGCCGTGATCGTGCCGACGTAGCGGCCGTTCTTGTCAGCCACCGGCAGCACCCCGTGCGCAGATCGGGACAGTGCCAGGGCCACGGCGGACAGCTGCGCGTCCACCGCGAGCGCCCCGGGGGCGGCCTCCATCACCTCGTCGACCCGCTGGGAACCAAGCGGCGCGCCTGGGGCGGGGCCGTCGAGGTCGATGCCCCGGCGCCGCAGCTTGAGGGTGTAGACGGTGTCACGGGACAGCAGCCTGCTGACGGCGGTCGCGGTGACGATGGCAAGCATCAGCGGCAGGATGATCGAGTACTCGCCGGTCAGCTCGAAGAGGATGACCACCGCGGTGATCGGCGCCCGGGAGGCACCCGCGAACACCGCACCCATGCCGACCAGCGCATAGGCACCGACCGCGCCCGCCGTGCCGGGCAGCAGCGACTGCATCCCGGCCCCGTAGGCAGCACCGAGCATCGCGCCCATGAACAGGCTCGGGGCGAAGACCCCGCCGGAGCCGCCGATGCCGATCGTGAGGCTGGTCGCCAGGACCTTCCCCGCCAGGAGCAGGAGCAGGAACGCGGCGGCGTACTTGCCCTCGGCCGCCCTCTCCAGAACCGGGTAGCCCACCCCGTACATCTCCGGAAGCACCAGCAGCACCACACCGAGCAGCAGACCGCCGACGGCCGGGCGCAGCCACTCCGGTCCGCGCCAGGCCCAGTCACAGGCGTCCTCGATCCAGTACAGGATGCGGGTGAAGCCGATGCCGACGCCGCCCGCGACGATGCCGAGCAGGGCGAACAGGCCGTACTGCGCGACGTGGTCGACATGGAAGGCGGGCAGGGTAAGGAAGGCGACGTCCCCGAAGGCGGCACGGCCGATGATGCTCGCGGCGACGCTGGACAGCACGACCGCGCCGAACGCCTCGACGGTGAAGCTGCGCAGGATCAGCTCCATCGCGAAGAACACCCCGGCCAGCGGCGCGTTGAAGGTGGCGGCGATACCACCCGCCGCACCACAGGCGACCAGCAGCTTCATCCGCCCTTCGGTGACCTTCGTGATGCGCCCCAGGGTGGAGCCGAGCGCGGAGCCGATCTGCACGATCGGGCCCTCACGTCCCACCGAGCCGCCCGAGCCGATGGTCAGCGCCGAGGCCAGGGCCTTGACGACGGAGACGTTCGGGTTGATGCGGCCGCCGCGCTGGGCGACCGCGAGCATCACCTCGGGCACGCCGTGACCGCGGGCCTCCTTGGCGAACCGGTCCACCAGCGGCCCGTAGAGCAGCCCGCCGATCACCGGCGCGAGCAGCACGAAGTACGGACCGAGCCACGGCACGTGTGGATTGGCTGAGCCGCCGGCTCCCGCATAGTCGGCATGGCCGGAGAACAGCCCGGTGAAAGTCTTGATCAGCCAGCGGAAGGCGATCGAGCCGAGCCCTGCGCCGGCCCCGATCACGAGCGCAAGTGCGCCGAGGCCCCACTTCGCCTCGCGCATCCCCACCGAGCCGCGTTCCCGCCATGAGATGGGGCGTATCGCTCCTGGTGCGTCGGCCGCCGCAGCGGGCCTCGTCGTCGTGTCGGCCATGTTCACATTCCCCTTACTCGCGCCATTTTGCATTATGCAAACCTTGTCAAGGGGAGGCATCCCAGGATGCTCCATGCGACCGCCAAAGAGGCTCCGACCTGCACCGATATCGATAGCCATGGACAGCACCTGAACGCATGTTTAGCATGCTATACATGCGTTCAATCTCCGACGACCGGACCGCTCGGGCAGTCATCCGGGACGAGGCCCTGAGGCTCTTCTCCGAGCGCGGACCCGAAGCGGTGACCGTGCGGCAGATCGCCACCGCCGCAGGCGTCTCGGCCGGGCTCGTCGTGCACCACTTCGGCTCGAAGGACGGCCTGCGCGAAGAGGTCGACCAATACGTCCTGGCGACCTTCGAGGCGATGCTGGCCGAGCTGACCGGCGAAGGCGGGGCCGACCTGCTCGACCCGCAGGCCCAGACCGGGTCCCTGAGCGAGGTGATGGCCCGGCACCTGCCCGCCGAGTCCCCGCTGCCCGGCTATCTGCGCTGCCTGCTGCTCTCCGACACGGAGGCAGGCCGCCTGCTGTTCCGCCGCCTGTACGGGCTCAGCACGGCCGCCCTAGCCGGACTCACGCAGGCCGGACTCGCCGCACCCGGCCGCGACCCCGCCGCACGCGCGGCGTTCCTGCTCGCCAACGACCTGGCCCTGTTCCTGCTCCGCGACCGGATCGCCGACGTGCTCGGCACCGACCCCCTGTCGGCCGAGGGCATGGCCCGCTGGGCCCCCGAAATGCTCAGCATCTACGCGGGCGGACTGACCGCCGCACCCGGCACGGACGCACCCGAAGGAGAACCACCGGAAGGAGAACCGTCGTGACCACCACCATCGCCGCGCCCGCCCTCGAAGCCCACGACCTCCACAAGGCATACAGCAGGCACCGCGTGCTGCGCGGCGCGGACCTCACGGTCGACCGCGGCCAGTTGGTCGCCGTCGTCGGCGAGAACGGCACGGGCAAGTCCACCCTCCTCAAGACTCTCGCCGGGACGCTGCCGGCAGACCGCGGCGAGATCAGGCTCACCGGGCGCCTCGGCTACTGCCCCCAGGATCCGGTCCTCAACCACAACCTCACAGTCGACCAGCACCTGCGCTACTTCGCCGCCGCCTACCACCTGCCGGACCTGACCCACGGCCACGAGCTGGTGGCCCGGCTCGGCTACGGGCAGTACGCGAACACGACCGCCGGGAAGCTGTCGGGCGGCACCCGGCAGAAGCTCAACCTCACCCTCGCCCTGCTGCACGACCCCGACGTCCTGCTCCTCGACGAGCCGTACCAGGGCTTCGACTGGGAAACCTACCTCCGGTTCTGGGACCTGGTCGCGGACCTCCGCTCGCGCGGCAAAGCCATCGTCGTCATCACCCATCTCGTCTTCGAGCAGGACCGGTTCGACACACTGGCCGACCTCGTCGACGGCCGGCTCACCCCGCGCACGACGACAAAGGCGGCCGGCCATGCCGACGCCTGAACCCGCCACTGCCACTCAACTGCCCGCACCATCAGGGCAGTTCACCACCGCCCTGCGGTTCTGCCTGCGCGACCAGACCCGCAACCGCCTCGCCGGACTCCTGCTCGTCCTCTTCGTGCCCGCCTGGTACCTGATGATGGTCACCCTGGCCGGACACCAGCCCCTCGACTTCAAACTGTTCGCCACCGGACGGGTCCTGCGCGTCGACGGCGGCCACCTGACGCTGATCTCGGCCGGCCTCAACTCCCTCACCATGATCAGCGGGTTCGTCGTCTTCGATGCCGTCCGCACATCCCTCGCCTTCGACCGGCGGCTCGTCCACGCCGGATACCGCCAACCCGTCCTGATCGGCGCCAAGATGCTGGCCGTCGCGCTGATCGCCACGGCCGTCGCCGGCTACTCCGCGCTGGTCCTGCTGCCGTTCTGGCAGCCCTCACCCATCGGCTGGCTCACGATCCTGGCGGCCTTCACCGCCATAGCCCTCACCTACGGCGCCCTCGGCCTGCTCCTCGGCGTCCTGGTCCGCAGCGACCTCGAAGGCTTCTTCCTCATCATCATGGGCAGCCTGATGGACACCTTCCTGCAGAACCCGCTCGGCAACCCGATCGCCAACAAGCCGGTTCTGGAATGGTTTCCGTCCTTCGGGCCCATGCAGTTCGCCGTCGGCGGCGCCTTCGCCCGCACCGCCCTGTGGGGTCACCTCGCCCTCGGGCTGTTGTGGGCGGCCGGGTTCGCCACGATGGGACTGGCCGTCTTCCGCCACCGCACCCGGAGGCTCACGCGCATACTCAGTCGCGCATGACCGGCGGACAGACCTCGTTGGGCGCGTCTGCCGCTGCGGATGCCGACCGGAGTACGAAGGTTCAGGACATCGGGTAGGGGAAGCGCCCGTCGAAGGATCCGGGGCACGAGGAGTCCCGGCGTCCTCGCGCGGCTGCCCACGGCCCCCTCCGTGTCCACGCATTCACGTAACGTGGCGAGATCCCTGCGCGGTGCTGGAGCTCCTGGTCGGATCCGTCCGCCCATGCGGCAGTCCGTGGCATGCGCAGGGCCTGTCTGCAGCGGGGAGTTCCCCCATCGGATACGCATCGGCTGCCAAATAGTTCGGTATCCGATGTAACCTCGCTTCGTACAGAGTCGTGCCTCAGGGGTGGAGGACTCCATGGGTGGTGACACGAAACCGCGACGGGCACGGTCGCGGTCCTGGCCGGTGCTGCTGACGCAGGAGCGGGCGCGGCCGGACCGAATACGGGAGCGGCCGGGTGCCTGGTGGCTGGCTGTGGCCACGGTGTGTTTCGGCGCGTTCATGGGCCAGCTCGACGCCAGCATCGTCACCCTCACTTACGGCAGCCTGCGCGGCGAGTTCCGTGCTTCGCTCGCGGCGGTCGAGTGGGTCTCGCTCGCCTACCTCCTCGCGCTGGTCGCGCTGCTGATCCCGGCGGGACGGCTCTCGGACGCGCACGGGCGGAAGCTGTTCTACCTGTACGGGTTCGTGGTGTTCACCGCCGCGTCTGCGGCCTGCGGTCTCGCTCCCTCTCTGGCGACGCTGGTTGTCTTCCGTGTGGTCCAGGCGGCCGGGGCGGCGATGATGCAGGCCAACAGCGTGGCCCTAGTGACCACGAGCGCCCCCCGCGGCAAGATGCGGACCGCGCTCGGGGTGCAGGCGGCCGCCCAGGCCCTCGGTCTCGCGCTCGGTCCGACGGTCGGCGGAGCCCTGGTCTCGGCGGTCGGGTGGCGCTGGGTGTTCGGCATCAATGTGCCCATCGGGATCATCGCGCTGGTCGCCGGGCACTATCTGCTGCCGCGCACCCGCAGTCACAACAGGGCAGACCGGTTCGACTGGCCCGGTCTCGCGCTGCTGTCGGTGGCGACCACCAGCCTGCTGCTCGGGGTCTCGGCGGCGTCCGGGCTTCCCGTGCCGCCTTGGGCGGTGGCGCTGCTGTTCACGACCGCGGCCGGGGCGGACTGGGCCTTCGTCCAGCGCCAGCTGCGGGCCCCGGCCCCGCTCCTCGACCTGACTCTGCTGCGCGCCCGGGCGGTCTCGACCGGCCTGGCGGGTGCGCTGTGCGGATATCTGGTGCTGTTCGGGCCGCTGGTCCTGGTACCCGAGGCGCTGGTGGAGGCGGGCGGGTCGGAGCTGACGGCGGGCCTGGTGCTGACCGCGCTGCCCGCCGGGTTCGCGCTGGCAGCGACCGTGGCGGACCAGGTGCTGCCGCGCGCGGTCTCCGACCGGGGCCGCTGCCTGCTGGGCGCGGCCATATGCGCGGGCACGCTGGGCGCCATGCTGGTCCTGCCCGCCACGGCCGGATGGCTGGTGCCGCAGCTGGCCGTGCTCGGCGTGGGGCTGGGAACGTTCACCCCAGCCAACAACACCCTGGTGATGGGCGCCATCCCGGCCAACTGCTCCGGCACCGGCGGCGGCCTGGTCAACATGGCCCGCGGCCTGGGCACCGCCCTCGGCGTCGCCCTGGTCACCCTTCAACTCCACCTCGCCGGCGACGGGGCAGGACGAGATGGCTGGCTGCGCGCCATCGCCGTACTCGCGGCTGCAGCGGGCATCATGCTCGTAGCGGCATGGCTGTCACCGGCGGGGCGACGCACCGCATCGGAAGGCTCGAGGCAGGAATGAGTACCCCGGTGAGCAGGGCTCGGCCCGGGGTGTCCGTCAGCGCCGTGGCAGGAAAGCCGAATGCATGAGTGGGCGCAGGGCTGGCGCGGGGATGCCCTGGCCGCCGGAGCGGACACGCTCATTGCGGCCGGTCTGCTGATCGCGGCCGTCACCCTCCAGGTTCGGTGGCTGGCCGGGCTGTCAGGAGTGTGGGCCATCCTCGCTCTGCGGCAGAGCTGGCTCACGGTACGGGCCCGCCGCACCCGGTGAGCCCAGTCAGAAACCTCTGCCGGGGCCGCAGTCAACACCGTCAGGAGCAGTCCCGCCCACCCGGGCCTTGGGCGGGTGGGCGGGACTTTGTTCAGGGGCGGCTGAACGTTGCGAGCAGCATCCGGCAGCGTTCGCGTACGGGATGAATGAGCCGCTCAGTGAGTGAGGCGACAAGTCCCACGGCGAGCGCGTACTGCAGCGGTGCCTGGGTGGTGGCCAGGAAGGTGAGCAGTATGACGGCGGCCGGCCCCGGGCCGGAGGCGAGCACGCTGCGGATCTCTGCCCAGCGGGCCACGACCAGCTTGCAACCGATCACGGCCACCAAAGCGCCGATCACGGGCAGCGGGATGTACCCGGCAAGCGGGCCCGCGGTCGCGACCAGCAGAGCCAGCAGCACGCCGGAGATGATGCCGGCCCATCGGGTGCGGGCCCCGGCGGCCTGGGCCACCCCGGTGCGCGAGAGGGATCCGCCCGCGGGCAGGGCCTGGAAGAACGCTCCGGCCACATTGGCCGCGGCCTGCGCGCAGATGTCCCCGCCAGCCGAGACCGGCATACCGGGCGGGACGTGGGAGGCGGGGAGGCTGCGGGGAATGCCCGCAGCCTGGGCCAGCGCGACCACCGCCACCGCACAGGCCCCCGGCACCAGGCGGGGCAGCGCGCTCCAGGCAGGCAGCGACAGTCCCGGCAGCCCGGCCGGGATGGGACCCAACGAACTCGCCAGCGCCACCGGTGCGCCCCAGCCTGTGACGGCGGCGGTCGCGGCCACCAGGGCCAACAGCACGGCCAGCGAGCGCAGCCGCGGGTGCCGGTGGGCCAGCGCCCACACGACCACCGCCGCCGCGGACGCCGCGGTGGCGGACGCGGACCACATCCCGATGTTCGCCGCCCAGTCGAGCAGGTGCGTCAGCCGGTTGTGGTGGCCGCTGCGATATTCCGTGGCGTCGTCCACGGCCCCGGCGATGATCTGCACGGCGATGCCGACCGAGAAGCCGGTCATCGCCGCAGTCGACACCAGTCGCAGCAGCGAGCCCAGGCGCAGGAGCGCGAACAGGGCCATGCACACCCCGACCGCGACGGTCAGTGCCGCCACATTGGCCGGGTCCATCGGATCGAGGCCCGAGGCGAGCAGTGCCGAGCGCGAGGTGAGTGCGATGGCACTGGTCAGCGTCGTGACCATGAGCGCGGTGCGGGCGAACACGGAACCCACCACGGCGGGCACCGCCCCCGCATACAGCCCGGCGACCGGATTGAACCCGGCGATCGCCGCATACGCCATCCCCTCCGGCACACTGAACAGCGCGGTGATCGCCCCGGCCGACACATCCGCCCTCGCCGGACGCCCCAGCCACCCCCGCAGCCGTCCGGCGCGGGAGCCGGCGGTCTTCACGCCGGCCCCACTCGCCGGACTGTCCCCGCCGGGCTCACGCGTACACGTGCCGGAGGCCCGGGCGCACGCCGCCCCGCACTGATGGTCCATGCAAGCCTCCCGGTGATACGGCCAACGGCCGACCAGAACGCACACCCCCTGGACAGGAAGTCCTGATCAGCATCCCGACCGTCAGCCACAGCTGTCCCCGACCAGAGACAAAATTAGACACTTTGTGTGGAATTACGCGTTACGGTCTTGCATATGCCGCACCGTGGCGTGTACACGCCCGCCCGGGAGGGGCTGGCGGGCTCCGTGCTACGACCGCTGCAGCCGGGGGTAGGCGGGACGGCCGGTGAGTAGCCGCTGGATGAGGAAACCGGCGGCGAGGGTGGCGGCTCCCGCGGCGGCGTCGGCGAGGAAGTGGTTGGCGGTCGCCAGGATGACCGTGAAGGTGGCCAGCGGGTACAGGACGCCGAGGACCCTGACCCAGGTGCGGCGGGCCAGGAAAGCCAGAGCAAGGCCCGCCCAGGCGGACCAGATGATGTGCACCGACGGCATCGCGGCGTACTGGTTCGACATCGACGCCACATCCCCGGAGGCCCACGAGCCCCAGGTGTGATGCTTGACCACGGTGTCGATGAAGCCCTCTGCGGCCAGGAAGCGGGGAGGCGCCAGCGCACAGAAAATGAACCCCATGAGGGCGAGCAGGGTCGCGGCGTACAGGGCGGTGCGCGCCGAGCGGTAACGGGCCGGATGACGGGTGTAGAGCCAGACCAGGACTCCGATGGTGACGATGAAGTGCAAGGTGGCGTAGTAGTAGTTCATGCCCACCACCAGCCACGTCACCTTGTCGGCCGCGTGGTTGACAGCCAGCTCGACGTTCAGGTGCAGGGCACGTTCCGCGTCCCAGATCAGATGAGCGCGGTGCAGGGCTGCCCCGCGCTCGGCGGGAACAGCATTGCGGGACCGGGTGTACGCCCAGTAGCCGACTGCCGTGAACACCAGCTCCACCCACAGCCGGGGCCGGTCCAACGGACGCAGCCGGGCCGGCAGCAGCGGCCCCAGCCCCCGCCGGACGGGTGCAAGGTTCGTTGCGGTACTGGTCACTTGGACTCCCCCTCCGGCCCGTCGACGGCCGGTTCTCTGTCCTGCGGCGAGTCGGCCGCCTGAAGAGACTGCGGCGTATCGCCGCCCGCTGCACCCTTCGCCATGTCCCCTGTCAGCCTGTCAGGTCCTGGGCCGCTGGACGCAGTGCGGCGGGTGACATGGAGGTAGAGGAGCGCCCCGGCGAACAGTGCAGCTGAGACGCAGTCGTTCAGCCGCAGTCCCAGGAAGTGGTTGGCGTGGTCGACGCGGAGCGCCTCGATCCAGGCGCGGCCCGCGGTGTAGGCCAACACGTAGCAGGCGAACAGCCGCCCCCGGCGCGGCCGGTAGCGCCGGTCGAGCCAGAGCAGCAGCGCCATCACACCGAGGTCCCACAGCGACTCGTAGAGGAACGTCGGGTGGTAGAAGGCAACGGTGGGGCTGTCGGCGGGCCGGTGCGCCGGGTCGATGAGGAGCTTCCACGGCAGCGAGGTGGGACCGCCGAACAGCTCCTGGTTGAAGTAGTTGCCCCACCGCCCGATCGCCTGCGCGAGGACGAGACCGGGCGCGGCAGCGTCGGCGAAGTCCGCCAGCTGGATGCCGCGCCGGCGGCAGCCGATCCACGCCCCCACCGCGCCGAGCGCGACGGCACCGGGAATGCCCAGGCCGCCGTCCCAGATGTACAGCGCGCGGATGGGCTGCTGCCCGGCGGTGAAGTACAGCTCCGGGTCGGTGATCACGTGGTAGAGACGGCCGCCGAGCAGCCCGAACGGCACCGCCCACACCGCGATGTCCGCGATGTCTTCACGGTTGCCGCCGCGCGCGGCCCAGCGCCGCCCGGTCAGCCACACCGCGACAAAGACACCGGTGATGATGCACAGGGCAAACGCGCGGACCGGCACCGGCCCCAGATGCCACACCCCCTGCGAAGGGCTTGGCAGATACGCCAGGGACATGAAGTGACCACTCTCGCCGCACGGATCCGGCCCAGGGCCAGTCAGGACCGCACGACAATACATCGGCCACCGAACTGTACGGACCCCGGACTGTTGTCTGGCTATCCTGGCTCCATGTCCTCGCCGACCCGTTCCGCACTGCCCGCCCCCGCCCGGGGTGACGACGCATCGGACGCCCGACAGCTCACCGAGGCCGTCACCCGGCTGCGTCGCGCGCTGCGCGCCTCGATACGGACCGACTACCCGTGGGAGACCCTGCCCATGGCCCAGGTCGAACTCCTCCAGGTCCTCGCCGAGCACTCCCCGGTCCGCGTCAGCGACCTCGCCGCCCGCCAGCGCCTGGCTACCAGTACGGTCAGCGGACTCATCGGCCAGATGATCACGAACGGACTCGTCACCCGCGACGTCGACCCCAACGACCGCCGCGCCTCCGTCGTCGCCCTGACCGATGCCGGACATACCCAGCTCACCGCTTGGACCAATGCCCACGAACGCCGCCTCGACGTAGCCCTCGACACTCTCGACGAAACCGACCGCGCCACGGTCCGCGCAGCCCTGCCCGCCCTCCTGCGCATCGCCACGCAACTCGAACAGGGCACCTGATCACTTCCTGGCTGGCCGTCCGAGCGCTGGACAGGGGGATCGCGCTGCTTTACCGGCGAGCCATACGCCTGCGGCGCAGCGCCATCGCGCCGCTCCCCGAGACGGGCCACGAAGCACCGCCGCTGCGCGTCGCACACACCGCCCTGGCCGGAATCGCGGCACAAGACGCACAGCTGGAATAGCTCCCCTTCCGGATTCCAGGACACCAAGCGGGTCACGGAGTGGCCACCAGCAGATCAACCACGTAGGTCTCTTCCGCCACCCCGTTAGGGAGACGGATGGCGTCGCGGTCGTCGGGACGCACCCAAGAAGTCGGCTTCACGCCGCAGTGGTGCGCGATCCTCTGGTGCTGCTCTCGGATCCATGGCACGTCGAAGGCGGTGGTGTTCCACCAGATCGCGAGCGCGCCGCCCGGACGCAGGATCCGCAGCGCCTCCGGGACCGCGCGGGCGGTGTCGGTCCACGGCCAGGACTGGGCGTAGGTGATGACGTCGGGGGAGGCATCCGCGAGGGGAGGGCGTTGCCGTCACCTCCGAAGACCGGCACATCCGGGAGCAGGGTGTGGAAACTTGGCGGACATGGCGTCGCCCGGCTCAACGGCGATCACCTCGGCCCCGCGCCCGCGCAGCAGCGCGGTGGCGATTCCGGTGCCCGCGCCGATAGTCGGCAGCGCGGGCACGCGCCAGGGGGACGGCTCGTGAACTCGATGAAGTCAAAGAGTTCGGGCGGCTACGAGGGGCGGCTGGCCGCGTATTGGTCAGCAGCCGCGTTGAACGAATGGGCGCGCGAGCCAGCAGTCATCCCCCCCCCCTCATCGCCCCTGCCTCACCGCCCGCCCTGGTGATCGCTTCCTGTCACACCACCAGCAAACCGTCTCAGGCACTCCCCGCCGCGCACACCTCCTCATGAAGCTGCACGATTCGCCAAACGAACCACCGAACTCGTCCGCAACACAGCCATGTTGCATACGAGTTCGGGGCTCAGTGGGGCGTCGGCGGCGGCCGGCCCGTAGTCGACGCGGAGCCAGTGGCGCACCAGCTCCATGTGGCAGGAGAAGCCGATCACGAGGGCGCACACCTTGGACGACGTGACCTCGTGCCCTGCCCCAGGAACGTCCCCGCTCGGCACAGAGCAGATCGAGCCAGGCTGATCACCCCCGCGAATCCTTCCACGAATGTGCGCGCAACTTGAGCACAGAAGCCAGGGCCAGGCCGCATCGGTCTCTCCGTGCAAGCCGTCAGCAGCACCGTGCCACTACGTGCCATCCAGGGGGGTAAACAGCGGTTACCAGAGGCCCCGTCCGATCAGCCGCGACGCATCCATGTCGCCAGCGTTTCCGCAGATCAGAGGCCACATTGGCCTCTCAAGTGCCGCGCGATTGCCGGTGCTCAGGGCTGCAAGTCCCGCAGCCGCGCGCCCTCCACCTCGTGTGGGCAGATGCGATACGGCGTACTGAAGCGGGAGAACGCGGGTAACGGCACGCCCGTCGTGGGGTGTCAGGAGGGCCGCGTCGCGGGGCGACGGCGGGGCGGATACTGACCTCTGCGCTTCAGGGTGACGCTTATTACGTCCTTCGGCGCGCTGTCGCCTATATCGGTGGGGTGCCGGCGTATGAGCTTGATCCCTTTTCGTTCTGGCCACTGGATACCGATGCAGCGGCCGGTCAGGATAGGCGGGATGAAGCCACGCACCACATCCGGCAGGGGACAGTTGGACCCAGTAGCTGAGTCAGTCGCCGTCTACAGCGACCATGCCGACGACTACGCGGCGGTTCACGCTCCGAAGATGGGGGATCGCGTCGAGCGGTTCGCAGCGTCCTTGCCTGCGCCTTCGCTGATCCTCGACGCCGGATGCGGTCCGGGCCGCGACCTTGCGCGATTCCAAAAGTATGGGCACGTGGTGCGTGGTGTGGATCTCAACCCGGTGTTCGTGGCGATGGCCAACGCCCACGCGCCCACCTCCCAGTGCGACCTGCGCGAGGTCGCGACGCGGTTCCCGACCGGAACGTTCGATGGGATCTGGGCCTCCGCCTCGCTTGTCCACCTCGACAGGGTGGACGCGACGGACGTGCTGGGGCAGTTCGCCGGGCTGCTGCGGCCTGGGGGCAGGATGTACGTGTGTCTCAAGGCCACAGGCCGCACGGGATGGCTTGACGAACCTGACGCCCGGCGGTGGTACACGGTCTGGGACCCCGACGAGTTCGCCTCCGCTGTGGCCGGTGCGGGATTCGCCGTCGACTCTGTGGACCGGGGCCCGTACGTCGAGGTCTGGGCCGCCCGCAGCGGCTGACCTCCAGGATCGGGCGGTGCCGGGAGGACAGGCAGCATATCCAGGAGTTGCGCTATCCGGATGGGCAGCCTGACGCCCGACAGCGGTCCCGGCGTGAGCAAGCACGCTTCGAGACGGCCGAGTTACTGACCTTGGCTCATTGGGGCGAAGGTGCGGTGTCTGGGGTGAGGCCGGTTCCGGCGATGAAGCCGCCGAGGGTGCCGGGCCGGTACTGGAAGCGTTTGAGCCGGTTGCGGACGAGTGTCTCCAGACGGTCGAGGGCGACGACAGCGAGGTTGGCCAGACTGTGTTTGACGTGTGCCCATACCCACTCGACGGGATTCAGGTCGGGCGAGTATGCAGGCAGCAGGAACACCGTCAGCCACTCGCGCTCGTCGATCAACTTCCGCATGGCACGGGAGACATGGGTGTTGAGCCGGTCCCAGACCAGCACGATCGGCGCCTTGAGGAGCTGATGGGCGCCGTCGATCAGCGCGATGAAGTCGCGTTCGCCCATGCTGCGGCGCTTGCCCTTGCCCGATGGGTGACAGATCAGCCGGTGGCACAGTCGGGTGCGCGAGCCTGGCCGCATCGCGATCAGCCCGGCCACCGACAACCGCCCCGAGCGGCGTCCGCTGACCGTGACGACCGGTGTCACGCCGCGCCGGCCCCAGGTGCGTCCTTTGGGCGGCTTGCGGGTGAAGCCTGCCTCGTCCTCGAAGCAGAGGTAGCCCCCGCAGGCCGCCCGAGCCCTTTTACCTCGGCCCAGGTCGCCTCCTTCCACACGGTGACGGCCTGCTCGTCGCGCTCGGCCACCCTCCGGGCGGGCACCTGCGGGGAGAACCCGAGCCGGTGCATCAGCCGTGTCGCGCCGACGACGCTGTAGGAGACGTGGAACTTCCTGCCGATCAGCATGGCCACCCGAGCGGCGGTCCACACCTGGTCCTCCACCCAGCCGTGCGCGGCCGGTCCCTCATCGAGGTACATGGCCAGCTTCTCTAGGCAGCGCGGGGACAGACGGCACCGCGCCCCGCTCGCGCCACGCGAGGCCAGGCCCTGCACACCGCCCTCCCGCCACAGCTGATGCCACCGGTAGGCCGATTTTCGGCTCACCCGAAGCCGCCGTGCGACCTCCGGCGGTTTGATCTTCTGCTCGAACAGCTCAGCCGCCTGCATCCGAAGCGACTCCCGGCGCTGACGCCCCGCGACGGTCAGCCCACCCCCATCCGCGTATCTCACACACCCCGGAATACAGCCAACACCCCAGCCCCATCAGGAACTTCGGCGAAGATCACCCTGACGAGCCGAAGTCAGTAATCCCGACACTCATGATCAGCTACTTGGCGGCACGTTCGGGAGGCTGGTCGAACGTCAACCCGTACTGCACCATCCGCCTGGACGTGGGGAAGCGCCTCGACCTGGGACCGGATGCCACCGTGCCACGACTCCGCGCATCGGCGGACACCGTCGACCGATCGACCACGGAGATCCTGCTGGCCAAATGTGGGGTTATGCGGCGAGGGTGAGGTCGAGGCGGGCGAGGTGGCTGGTGCGGGTGTGGTCGAGGGGCTGACCGTTCCACCAGGCGTCGAGGCGGATCAGGTTGAGGGCGACGGCGGAGTAGACGTGTTCGAGATGGGTCTTGCCGAGGCTGCGGTAGCGGGCTCGGCGGCTGCCGGTGACCGCCATGGCCTGGCGAATGGTGCCCTCGACGCCGGCCCGCAGGGCGTATTTCGCCTGCCATTCAAGAGTTTCCTGGGCGGTGTGATTGGCCTCGACGAGTTCCTGCAAGGGGCGTGGCCTCAGGGTGAGTTGACGGCCCCAGCGGGTGGCTTTGGTGCAGAGAGCCCTGGCCGGGCAGGGGCCGCAGTCGGCCTGGTCAAAGCGGACCACGACCATGTCGCGGCCCTTGTGCTGGGTCGGGCTCCAGAAGCGGCTGGTGGCACCCTGGGGGCAGGTGGCCCGGCGGACGTCCCAGTCGATGGTGAAGGCTTCGCGCTGGTAGGCAGTGTTCTCCTGGTGGAGGCGGGAGGTCCCGGTCAGCAGTGGTGTGACCAGGGTGATGCCGAAGGTGGTGTGAGCGCCGACGATGAGTTCGGCGCTCGCGTAGCCGGAGTCGAGGTAGTGCTCGGCGGGCAGCAGGCCCCGGGCGGCAAGGGCCTGGTGGACGGGCTCGACGAGCTTCACATCCGGCACGGTCGCATCGGTGGTCGCGACGTGGGTGATCATGTTGGGGACCGGAGGACGTGCCCGCCGTCCAGTGTGCGACGTCTGGTCATCGGGCCGGGCCGGGTGACAGACCTCGCTGATGTGCAGTTTGTACCCGGTCCAGTGCAGATCTCGCTTGGTGCCGTAACGGGCGTCGAGGTCATAGGGCGAAGTCAGACGCAATCTGCCGGGCGGGAGACCGTCCTTGTCCGCCTCCCGCCGCTTGGCCACCTCCGACCCGCCGCTGTCCGTGGCGATCAGGTAGTTCTGCACAGTGATCTGCCGCAGCACCTGGATCGCGGGCAGCTCCCGCAGCCACATCGGTGTGGATGGGCGATAGACCGCCTTCAGGAGAGCCACCGCGTCGCGGCCGTAGTCCAGGGCGAGTTCGTCCCGCTGAGCCTGGGAGCCGGGCGGGCGCCAGGACGCATCGATGCGCCGCCCGTAACGCCGGTTCCACTCACGGACCTCCAGTGCCTGAGCCACCCAGGTGGGATCCGCGGCGGACAGCGCCTCCAGCGCAGCCCGCACACTCTCCCCGGCCAGCTCCAACCGGTTCAACTCCCGCACTGCCGCGAGTACATGAGTGGAATCGGTACGCTGTTTGCCACCGGCCTTGACCAGGCCCTTCTCCTTGAGTGCCACCACGAGGAGATCCAGCACCCGCTCCTCCAGGCCGTGCTCGACCACCCGGGTGCGGAACTCCGAGAGCACCGAGGCATCGAAGCCCACGTCCTCCAGCTCCAGGCCCAGACAGTACTTCCACGACAGGTCGAACCGGACCCGCTGAACGGCGGCGCGGTCGGTCAGGTTCTCCGCCATCTGCAGCACGGTCACCATCGCGAGGCGCCCCGGCGACCATCCGCGCCGACCCCGGCGGCCGAACGCCACGGCGAACTCCGCATCCGCGAACAGCGCGCCGAGCTCATCCCGCACCCGCATCGCCAACGGCGGCGCCCCACGCGCGGCCGCAGCCCGTGCAACCCGCGCCGTGAGCTCGGGGACCTCAGGCCATTCCTCCGGCCGCAACGACATGACTCCCACCCCAGCGGCCGGGAACGACAAGACCGGCCACCACACTGCCAACCACGCCCCCACACCCCAGGACACGACATTTGGCCAGCAGGATCCACGGAGACCTGAAAATGAACGGCACGGCTATGCCGCTGGCCGGTCCGGCGGGGTGACCTTGTCGCCGCCGGGGCCGGATGTCGCCGTCTGTTGGTAGTAGTCGGCGAGGTGCCGTTGGCCAGTGGTCGGGGAGAGCACATCGTGGGTGAGCACGGTGAGCGGGAACTCGACGATCCCGTATACGCGCAGTGGGGTCAGCCGATGCATCAGCACAAGGCCCGTCTTGAGGAGCCCGGCCGGGATGTGGGTGATGCGCGGGGTGGTGCCCAGTGCGTGGAAGGCTTCTTGAGCGATCTGCTCGTGCGTGAGGACGTCAGGCCCGCCGAGCTCGACCTCGTCGGCGTCAGTGGTGAGGGCATCGGCTGCTGCCGCGGCGACATCGGCACCATCGATGGGGTTGATGCGGAAGCGGCCGTCGCCGAAGACGTAGACGCGGCCCTTGCGGGCCATGTTGAGGTACTCGTCGAAGTCGGAGAAGAAGCCGTTCGGGAACAGGATCGTGTACGCCATCCCGGAGCTGCGCAGGTCCTGTTCGAACGCGCGCTTGGCGCGGGTGAGTTGGAGCTTCTCCAGGGCAGGTGCGCGGACCACGGAGGAGTAGACGAATTTGCCGACCCCGGCCCGGCCGGCCTCTTGCAGCAGGTTCCGGTTGGCCCCGTGGTCCACGTCCCAGCAGGTCTGCCTGCTCCTCTTGCCCACGAGCCCGATGGTGCTGACGACCGCGTCGATAGCGTCGCAGCAGCCCGCAAGCACCTCCCGATCGGTGGCATCAGCCGTGAACACGTCGTCGACCGCATCGCGGACCGGCCCCAACCGCGCGGAGTCGCGGGCCAGCGCCCGGACATAGTGCCCGCGACCCTTCAGCTCCCGGACGACATGCCTTCCCAGATAGCCGGTTGAACCAGCGACGAGAACCCTCATTGCTCTGTCTCTTTCGTGTTGTTGGGCGGTGTGGGCAGGATGCTGCGGGTGTCGCCGAAGCCGAAGCGCAGCAGCGGAGCACAGGCATCCCGCAGGATGAGCCGGGTGACCATGCGCTGGATGTTCTGGCCGGCGCGCGCGGCCGGCACCAGCCCGCGGGCGCGGCGCTGGCGCTCAGCGACGAAAGGCCGTAACCGCGCCTCATACGCAGCAAATGCGGCCGCATGGTCACGGGGGTGGGCCGCGAGCGCCTCGGCGAGCAGGTAGCCGCCGGCCATGGCGACCGAGGCGCCCTGGGCGGAGGTGAGCGTCAGCGCGCCGCAGGCGTCGCCGATCAGCGCAACACGGCCGCGGTGCCAGCCGGGCATCTCGATCTGGGTGAGGGTGTCCATGAAAAAGCCGCCGTCCGGGGCGTGCGCGAGCAGCTCAGGGGTGTGCCAGCCAGAGCCGGTGTAGGCCGCCCGCAGCCGGGCGACGCGCTCGGGGCGCGGAATACTGCCGTGCGGCTGGGCCCGGTAGAGGGACAGCGCCACCGAGGTACCGACCGTGTCGGTCGGATACAGCATCGTCTGGCGGCCGGGCTCGGTGAAGTGGGCGCGTACGTCGGTGAGTCCGGCGGTGTCCGGCACCGGATAGCAGGCCATGCTGAAGCCGAGGTGGCGGGTCCAGCGCGGCTCGGAACCGAAGACGAGCTCGCGGGTGCGCGAGTGCACACCGTCGGCGCCCACCAACGCCTCGAAGCCCTCCTGAGTGCCATCGGCGAAGGTCACCTCCACGCCGCCGTCGCTCTGCTGCACCTTGGCGATGCTTCTGCCGGTGGCGGACCTCGACCTTGCCCCGTACGGTGTTGGCGAGGATCTCCTCGAGGGTGGTGTGCATCAGCGCGAGGTACGGGCCGCGCAGCACCTTCTCCGCCAGCTGCCGGTCCAGCCGCGCGGTGACCCGGTCGGCGGCGTCGACGAAGGCGACCGTGTCCACGCGCAGCGGGCGGGCGGCGAGCTGGTCGAGGATGCCCATGCGGCCGGCGATGTCGTAGCCGGTGCCGGACAGGTCGATGCCGTAGCCGCCCAACGGGCCGGCCTGGGCGCGCTCGACGACGGGCGTGTGGGCCGCCTGATCCAGCCAGTAGGCACAGGTCAGTCCGGCAACGCCACCACCGGAGATGAGCACCCTCACGGGCGGTCTCCGATCAGATCGCCGAGCGCGGCCAACGCCTCGTCGACGGGCAGCGACGCGTCCAGTAGCCGGTGCAGCAGGAGCCCGTCCAGCAGCGCGGCGACGACGGTGGCCGCGCCGGTACGTCTCGCCTCGGACCACGACGGGTGGAACTCTCCGAGCCGTTCACCGATCCGCGCCCGTGCCTGGCGCAGCCCGTCACGCACAACCTCGCCCAGCGCCGGATCGCGCAAGGCACCCGCCATCACCTCCACCGCCAGCCGCATCGTCCGGCCGTCGCCGGTCGTGGCCGGAACCAGATCGCGGACGCTGCCTAAAGCGGCGTTAGGGTCCTGGGCCTCCAGAAGGGCGTCGACGACCGGGGTGATGACCTCGTCGCCGGCCTTCCGCGCGATGGCCGCATGCAGGCCGGGCAGGCCTCCGAAGTGGTAGTGGATCAACCCGGTGTTGGTACCGGCCCGCTCCGCCACCGCCCGCGTGGTCACCGCGGGCCAGCCGCCATCCGCCAGCAATGTGACGCCGGCGTTGATCAACTGCTCGCGGCGGCGGTGGCCGCGACCAGAAGTTGCTCGATCGACTAAGTTAGCCATATGGCCAAGTTAGCGCAGCGCACCCCGCGCCGCCAAGTCGTGGGCCTGAGGGGGGTACGGTAGTCCTGCCTCCTCAACCCCGGACCCAGGCTCCAACTCGTCGGTGAACGCCGGCCGGCACTTCCCGGCGGACAGATCGATCCGGCCACCCGACTCAGCCAGGTCGGCCTCCAACAGCATGGCCAGCATCTCCAGATCGACCGCGAGCGGGCGCAGGAGGGGGATCGCCGCATCTCCCATGGCCGTTCGCAACTGGTGCGCCAGTTCCTCGTCGCCCCGAAAGCCGCGCTCCTGGAGTTCGCCGATAAACGAGGCCGCCATCTCCGCAGCCCCCGGCAGGCCCCGCGCCGCGGCCCCGGCCACACCATCGCCGGCCAGCTGCAGCACCTCACGCACGGTTCCACGCTGCAACGCGGCAAGCAGCGCCACCCAGTCCTGAATGTGGAGCGCGCCTCGCACGGCTCGCAGCCCGTCCTCGTCCCATCCTTCGGCCACGGCTCCGACCGTAGCGCGCGCCACCAGGGACGTACGACGCCGAGTCCACCGGTTTCCCGTCGCCCGACGCCGTGGCCGGTGCCGGTCTCACCTGGCACCATCATGAGCAGGCGGTCATGCCCTGGTCAGCGGTGCCGCTTGCGGCCACTCTTGCCGGCGGTGCGCCGACGCTTCCGGGCGCGTCCGAGTCGGGCGGCGGGAATACGCAGCGCCCGGGCCGCGAGCTGCCCGAGCGCTTCGAGTCCGGCCCGGTCCGGGTGCGCGGAGTCCAGCGCGGCGGCAACCGCGTCCCTGGCATCTCGGCCCTGGGCACGCAGCACCTCCTCGGCGCCGTCCCCACCGCCCGCCAATTCCACGAGCTGGAGCAGGTTCTCTGCGATCAGCAGCAGATGCTCAGCATCGGTCATGTCCTCGGGGGACAGCAGCTCATGGTGCGCCAGCGCGGTCAGCACGAGCGGCGCCAGCGCTGCGTCGCCGCGCAGCAGCCGCTCGCCCTCGCCATCCGGCAACGCCGTCAGCAGTACAGCGAGCATCGCCTGCGCACGCACCAGGAAGGGCATGGACCGTACCGCTTCGACGAGCTGCCGCAGCGCGGCATCCCGCTCGCCGCGGGCCGAAAGCCAGCCGGCCAGCTCCGCGCGGGCAGCATCCGGGTCGTAGTCCTCGGCCAGCACCCCCAGCAGGCCGGCCGCCGACGCCTGGGCCAGTTCACCGACCAACGGTGCCTCCCAGCCGGCCGCCAGCAACCGCTGCCGTACAGCGTGGGTGCCCAGCTCGGTGAGGCGGATGAGTTCGACCGGACCGACGGTCAGCTCCTCTCGCCGGGCATCGGCACGCTCCTGCGCCGCCGGGTCCGTTGCCATCCCCGCGACGCCCAGCAGCTCCGCGAGCTCCGGCGGCATGTCCGCAGGCAGTTCGTCTCCGTCGCCGGAGAGGTCGACCTCCAGGAAAACCGGATCGGCCATCCCCCGATCACGCTCGATCGCGCCCAGGTCCGCCATCGCGTCGAGCACTGTGCGCAGGTCCCGGTCGGCGTGCTCGAACCACATCCGGTACTGAAGGTCCGATCCGCCGTCCAGCCGGAAGCGGGTCCGATAGGCCAGGTGTACGGAGTCGCGCAGCCGCGGCCAGGGCATCGAGTACGACAGGCTGTAGAGCGTGTTCAGCACGTCCTCCAGCGTCCTCGTACGCATCGAAGAGCATCGACTCGACGTGCCAGCCACTGCGCGCCCCGATCAGAGCCTGCCACAACTCGAAACACGCCTCGAAAGCACGGAGCCACAACTGAAGCGGATCGGTATGCACCGGCCGGGCCCTGGCCACCGCATACAACCGCCCCTTGGCCACCCGGACCAGCCGCGCCTTCTTCGCCCACTCCACCAGCAGCCGCGGCAGATCGGCCGAAGAGCGCACCCCTTCGGCCTTGTCGCCGGTACCCAGCACGTCCACCAGCTCGCGGGCATCGGCCATCCGCAGCCGCCCCGCCGCCGTCACCGCGCGGCCGTCGCGCCCCGCCCACTCGGCGAGCCCGCGCAACTGCCCCACGATCGTCGAGGCCTCGGCCCCGTCGGCGCAGCTCGTCGTCCGGGGGCAGCACCACGGGCAGTTGTGGCTCGGCCCGAGCCACACTGGACAGAGCACGGCCGGTCAATCGCCGTTCCATGACCGCGTCCAGGGCCTGCTGGTCGTAGGCGACCTCCCCGCGCTGAGCACGCTCCGCGAACCGCTGCAACGCCGCCCCGTCCAGAACAACCACGCCCTGCTCGACGGCTGTCATCGCCCAGAACTTCGCCAGACCCCAGCGGGTGCGGTCCGCCATCGCCCCCGGATACAGCTCCGCAACCGCGTCGACTGCTGCGAGGGAGTCCTCGAGTGCGGTTCTGTCGACGATCTTGTGATCCAGGTGGTCCGGGCTCATCGTGCCAGCAGGACGCGTTTGCGAAGGAGATCGAGGCCGGCCCGGCCGAACATCTGGCGTTTCAGCATCTTCAGCCGGTTGACGTTGCCCTCGACGGCGCCGGAACTGTGCGACAGAGTCAGACCGTTGCGGACGGCGTCGAGGTCGCGGCGAAGGTTGCGGGCGAAGGTTGCCAGGGGAACCAGGGTGTCCTGCTCGGCGTCGGCGATCCAGTCCTCGAGTCGGTCGCCGTGGCGGCCGGTCATCATCGCGGCGAACTTCCTCACATGGCAGGTGAGCCGGTCCAGCTCCGCATCGCGCTCGCGTAGACGGTGCAGCTTGTCCGTGTTTTCGTCTCGCAGGTGCTCGGGGTGCGTCATGATCCAGGAGGTGACCTCGCGGACCGAGGGAGGCTTGGGTCCAACGGCGGGTGTGTGTCCGCGTCCGGTCCGGTAGCGTCGCAGGTGACGCTGGACGGCCAACTCGCCTCCGGGATAGCCCAGTTGCTGAATCTCGCGGTAGAGCTGTGCGGCGTTTCGGACGCCTTCGTTCCAGCGCCGGTGCAGATGGCCGACGTACGGGTCGACGACGCGCGCCCGCTGCAGGCTCTTGGCGACGACGTCATCGGCGGAGCGGGCATTGACCAGCTTGCGGATGGTGGCCTGGTGCAGGCCGAGTTTCCGCCCGATCGCCGCCTTCGACATGCCCTGCGTCCACAGCTCGTGGGCGGCTGCGTGCTGTTCGCGCAGGCGAGTCACGATCTTCAGCTCTTGTGGCGGCTGGACCACTGCGGGTTCGCCCTCCACCCACTCGGCGGCGTCATCTGGAGCCGGTTCGGCCAGGCGGGAGCGATGAGCGTTCACACTCTTCTCCACTGCCTGGCCGAGGTTGGCCCACAAGTGATACCGGTCGGCGACCTGCTGAGCCTGTGGCGCCCCGAGCCGAGCGCCCTCTCCGTAACCACTCGAGCGGTCGCGGCAGATCACCTTCACCTCGGGATGGCCGCGGAGCCAGGCGGCCAGGTCCTCGCCCTCGCGGCCGTCGTAAAGGTGCAGCGGCCGGTGGGTAGCCATGTCGATCAGCAGAGTGCCGTAATGCCGGCCCTTGCGAAAGGCGAAGTCATCGACACCCAGCACCTCCACCTCGCCGACATCCGGTTCCGGCACCGCTCTGACCATGCGCAGGAGTGTGTCCCTGCCCACCGTGATGCCGATGACGCCCGCCAGGCGGGCTCCCGCCCGGCCCGCCAGGGCCAAGCCGATCTGCGTCAACATCCCACGCAAGACTGGCGTGTAGCGACTGTGTGGGGTGGTCAGTCCCGCGATCTGTTCGGCGAACGTCACCGCCGGGCACCTGGCGTTCTCGCAGCGGAATCGGCGTACACATAACTCGATCACGACACCGAGACCGCCGACGGCGACGTCACGCAGCCTGCGAATGTACCTGCCGTGCACCCGTGCCGAGCTCTCACCGCACCGGCAGACCGCGACCATCGCCCGCACACGAGCCCTGAATACCACCCGGTCGGACTGCCTCTCCACCTCCTCGATCAACAACGGGGACAGGTAAGGGAACAACTCCAAAAGCACATCACGAGAGCACGCGATGCATGATCGCGAAGATTTGACGCGACTCGTTCCGCCGTCCACATCACAAGATCGTCGACAGAACCTCGAGGTGCGGGGCCGCGCGGATCCGCCAACTGCGCGGCGTGCAGATAGCGCAGCAGCGTACGCAACGTGTCCGGGGCGTCGCCGCGTTCCTCCCCGGGAAGATCAGTGATGATCTCCGGCAGCCAGCGGAGCAGCAGCTCCTCCACATTCCGCGGCTCCCCCAGCCCCAGCCGACCGTCGGCGGTGGCCCGGTGGCGGTAGTCCAGCGCCGCCCGGTCGACCAGCAGCCCGCACGCCGCCTCGAACTCCTCCTCGGCCCCGGCTTCGAATCGCATCCGCATGAAAGCCCGCCCAACCTGTCCTCAGAGGACGTTCGTGTCATTTATGTGGTGGTTTGAGGTAGTTCTGTCGTGCCCGAATTGGCTCCATACAGATAGAACAGGCGATGTGCGGTTGCAGCTTCGACAGGTGTGGCCTTACGTTTCGCCCCGGTTGCATCTGATAGCTCCTGTCCGGTTCGAAGAACCCGTCGAAAGCGGCTTTTGCCTCGCTCGATCGAGTGATATGCCCGGGTAGGGACCTCGTGCATGAGTATCCCCATGACCTCTTCGCAGCAGCGCCAGCCGTACCTGAGTGATCTCTCCGATGCCCGCTGGGCGTTGATGGAGCCGACGTTGACGGCCTGGCGGGCCGAACGTCAGAAGACGTCGCTCAACCTCGGGGGCAAGCTCACTGACCTGCGGGAAGTCATGAACGCGATCCTCTTCCTCAACCGGACCGGTGTCCCGTGGCGCTACCTGCCGCACGATTTCCCGCCGCACACCACCGTGTTCAGCTACTTCAGCGACTGGACCGCGGACGGCACCATCGAGAAACTCGGCGTCCACCTGCACCGCATGGTCCGTGAGCAGGCAGGACGCACCGCCGAACCCACCGCCTGCGTGATCGACGCGCAGAGCGTCAAGACCGCGACCAGTGTCCCCACCGATACCCAGGGAACCGATGCCGGCAAAAAGATCGTCGGCCGCAAACGCAGCATCGTCGTCGACACGCTCGGTCTGTTACTGCTGGTCATCGTGACTGCCGCCAGCGTCTCCGACAACGAGGCCGGCAAACAGCTCCTCACCCAGCTCGCCACCGACCATCCCGCGATCACCAAGGCATGGGTCGACACCGGCTACAAAACCCAGGCCATCGAGCACGGCGCCACCCTCGGCATCGATGTCGACGTCGTCCCACGAAACGAGCAGGTCAAAGGCTTCTCCGTGGTCCCGAGGCGTTGGGTCGTCGAGCGAAGTTTCGGGTGGATCATGATGCATCGCCGCCTCGCCCGCGACTACGAGGCCAAGCCCGCGCACTCCGAGAGCATGATCCGCATCGCGATGATCTCGAACCTCGCGAAACGAGCAACCAGCGAAACACCCATAACCTGGCACAACCCATGAACTATCCGGTTTTCAATCGGAACGTCCTCTGAGAGCGAGCAGGTCCACAAGCGGCTGGTCGGCGAGCTCAAGAACTTCGACACCATGGTCAAGGCATACGGAACTGCCGACGTCTATCCGGTCTACCGGCACCAGTCGGCCTATTCGCACACCACGGGCGCGACTGCCGACGCCTTCCTGGTCGTGGACGACGGCAAGTTGAAGTTCACCACGGAGCCCAAGGGCGGTGAGGCCGATATCACCGCCGAGCGGCTGTGGATTCCCGTGGCCTTGCTTCAGGCGGCAGCAGCCATCAGCCCGCTGCTGGTGGGCAATCCCATGAAGCCGACCATCGAGAAGGCGATGAGTGACCTTGGCCTGCCGCCCACGTTGCTGAACCTGCAGCGCACCCGGCCGCTCATCTGACGCCCATTCGCAGAATCGCCGACCCCTCGGCGCGGCCGCCGGCCCCCGGGGATACGGATAGACCTCTCCCCTCGGCTATCGCGAGGTAAGAGGTGTCGTCTTCCGAAGGGGGCTTGCCCATGGCCCCTGACCTGCATAGATGGAAGATCACCAGTTTCCGGGGGTCCCACCTCCGGTCACACCTGCGGTCCCCCGCCTAGTGCACCCCTGCAGCCACCTGTGCACGCAATCTCCGGTGCAACCCCCATGCGGCCCGTGTGGCATACGGGCGGGCCGGACTGGGCAAGCCCCCGGCAACCATCCGATGGAAGGTCGCTCTTGGCCGGTCGGTCTCTTGCGCCTGGGCGTTGGACTGCCCGACCGTTTGGGCATCTGTTGTGCAGCTCGGGGGGTACGGGTTTGGGTAACAACCGGGTGCGGCTCAGCGGTGGTGCGGCGTGGCAGACGGATTTCCGTCGCCGAACCACAGGCCGGGCTCCCAGGACCGCGATGGAGATCGCCACGGTCCGCCGCACGCTGAACCACACGCTGACCGAATTGAAGCGGGCCATCGACCGGTACGCGGTCGCGGTCGCCGCCGACCTGTACGCCCTGGCCTGGCAGCAGGCGGCCGGAGCTCCACCGAGCGAGACCCGCGAGCAGCGGGCCCAGCTGAAGAACCTGAAGGAGATCCTGGGCTCCCGCCGGTGGCAGGAGGAAGAGCGCCGCCAGGCCGCCGCGGCTCCCCCGCAGTCCGTCCCCTCACCGCCGCGGGTAGTCACCGCCGCCCCCCGGCGGCCGGGTGCCACCCGGGCCGGCGAATCCGTCGCCCGGTCTCCACGCCGGAATCCCTCTTCGTCTGCGGCGCCCCGGCGTTCTTCCGTACCGCCCCGGCTGCCCCGGCCGCCCGTCCCGGTATCGGCGCCTGCCCCGGAACCTTCGCCGGTCGTGAAGGTTCGCCCGCCGCGCAGGGAAGAGCCGGCACTCCTGGAAACCGGGCAGCTGTGGGAGCTCGCGACCGAGCTGCGGCCGCTGCTGGAGCAGACCGCCCAGGCCGGCGCCACCACCACCTGGCCCCAGATCCACAAACGCCTGCCGGGCCTGCCCCGTCTGCACGCCGACGACCAGTGCGTGCTCCTGTGGCTGGTCGACGAAGACGGTCGGAAGGGGGAACCGCTCCTGTCCGCGCTCGTCACCGTCGGAGACCGCCAGATGCACCCCCGCTTCCCGGCCGTCGCCGAACAGCTCGGCTGGACGACCCCGACCGGCACCCGTCCGCACACCGCATGGAGCTACGAGGTCCTCAAGGCCCACCAGCACTGGCGCCACCGACGCTGACCCGGCCGGGCCCCAGCCCTGGGCAAGCCCCGCGCGACCGGGCTTGCCCAGGGTCCCCTTCGGCTTGCCCCCGCAGCGGGTCCGCAAGGGGACGGCGCCGCGCGGACACCCCGTGGCCGCGCGATCCCAACTCCCCACGGCGCCCATCCCCGCCGCACCCGCTCACCCAAGACCCACCCTCTCTTTCTTGATCATTGGGCGCAGGGGGACGGGCAGAAGGGGATGCCTGACCTCTCACCACGCCCCACCATGCGGTTTGGCCTGGGCTTTTCCGGTGCTTGCCGGAACCGGGGTGTACCAGATGGTGAACCAGATACCTGTACCGGATGGCGTACCAGATCGTGTACCAGATACGGCAGTCCGGCGGGTGCCTTGGCTTGCCCACTCTTGCCGGGAACCGGGCAAGCCTGGGCAGCCGGACTTCCTTGCCCAACTCCCCGGCCTGGCGGGCGCCCTCGCGCCCCGGACGGGAACAACCTCCTCTCTGTAGTCCATACAGAGAGGTGTCGGCGCGCCCCAGACCAACCAGGCGGCCCTTGACCAGCAGTTTCCCGCCGCGCGCTCTCGCCCCTACGCAACCCGTTGCGCAACCAGTAGAGCAACCCACCCGGCAACCTGATGAGCAACAAGTACCGCAACCCGTACGGCAACCACCACCAGGCGCAGCGCGGGCCGCGCGCCCTCGCGGCGGGCCACCGGCCCGGCGCCCCACCCAGCCACCGCCAGCGCAGCGCCCGCCCACCGACACGCGCCGCCCCGCCCCCACCACAACCCCCACCAACCCAGGCATCAGGGCCAGGCAGAGCGTACGGAGGGAAGTCGGCATGCCGACCACCGCTTACCAAGGGGTCTGACCTGCGCGAACGATGGGACGTCACGGGGAGTGATGCAGCCCCTCGTACAGCCCCTTGTACAGCCCGTACCGCAGCCCCCACCACAGTGGCCACGGTAAGAGCGAGACGCCCCTCCACCCGCCGAACAGCCGCTTCCCCAGCAGGGCCACGGAGCCGCCCCCAGACGCCTAAGGCGCCCACAACGCCCCGTCCGAGCCCGGCCCCACGCCGTCCTCGCCGCGGGGCCGGCCGCACTCCACCCCCGCCACTGCGGCCACCGAGCCGCCCCCTCCATGAACCCCAACCTCCTGTACGGCTACCGCGTACAAGAAGGTGTCGGCGTCGAAGTTGTCCATGCCTGGCAGCGCTGATCAGCAGAGACGGCCGGGATCACGAAAGTCCTTGCCCACCCCCCGGCAGTGGTCCCGGCACACTTCCCGGCACAACGCCCGGATCACCAGTGCAGCCAACCCGCGGCCCAACTTGCCCACACTGCCAGGCAGCCAGCCCGGACCACGCACCGGCCCCGTACACGTCGCCGCGATCCACACCAAGAAGAGAAAGGGCGCTCCCTCCCTATAGGGAAGGAGGTGTCAGCACACTTCCCCCGCTTACCCCCACCGCCCGACCAGCAATGATCCGAGCACGCTCCCCCGGACACCGGTAGTAGCACCGGTAGTTACCGCGGTAGGAGCGCCGGTAGTAGGGCCGGTAGTAGAGCGCCAGGCCTCGCGCCAGGTCTCGGCGTTGAGAGGGCCGCGGCCGTCGATGACCTTCGGGTTCGCGGCGCGGGAGGCGAGCCGGTGTGGGTCGACGTGGGAGAACTGCGGCCATTCGGTGAGGTGCAGCAGCAGGTCGGCGCCCTGGGCGGCGGCGATCGGGTCGTCGATGTAGTCGAGTTCGGGGGTGCGTCTTGCGGGCGTTGTCGACGGCCTGGGGATCGGTGACCGTGGCTGAGCTAGTGGAGCTGTTGGGCGACGGCCGAAGCACTGGCGAAGTACGGCCTGGGTCCAGGAGTGCTCGGCGTCGAGCCGAGGATGAGCCTGTCGGGGTGGAGGGTGTCCTCGATGGCGAACGACTCGCACGGGAACTCCGGGTTTCAGGCAACCTCGATCGCGTCGTCTGGGGTGCGCGAAAAGCGGCACATGCTGTTCATACCGCTGATGAGGTACCGCGATAAGGCCGGTCGGTGCCTTTTCAAGCGCCGCTTCCGCAGACAGGGTGTCAGGCATGGATATCTCGCCGTTTCTGCAGCGCAAGCTCGCCCGCCGCTTCGCCACCTTCGACACCAACCGTGACGGCTATATCGACCGCGCCGACTTTGAGTCGGCCTGCGACCGCCTCGCTGGCGCCTTCCGCCTCGCGCCCGACACTCCCGCGCTCAAGCACATGCGAGAGCTGAGCGACGGCTTGTGGCATCACCTGTCCCGGGCTGCGGATACCGACGTCGATGGTCGCATCAGCCTCGCCGAGTATCAGGCTGCGTTCGCCGCCGGGTTGCTGGTGACCCCCGCTTCCTTCGACGCCGGGTACTTGCCGTTCCTCGACGCGCTGATGGACATCGCGGACGAGGACGGCGACGGGAAACTGACCCGGGATGAGCAGGTTCGCTGGTCTGGCGCCCTGATGGGAGTGCCTGAACCGGACGCTCGCGAAGTCTTCGGCCGCCTCGACCAGGACGCCGACGGGCTGATCAGCCGGGACGACATGCTTCAGGCAATCCGTGAGTTCTACTTCAACGAGGAACCCAACTCCACCGGCGTATGGCTGCTCGGACCACTGGATCCCGCATAGCAAACCCACAAGATTGAGCGTCATCACCGCGCGGTAAACGGGCACCGATGCCCGGGGGACCGGGTCGCAGGAAGCGGGGGTCGGCGGCCGTTTCTTAGTTTGGCTCGGGCAAGCCCCTGCGCGAGGAGAGAATGCGAGGCCCCCGGCGGTCCAATTCTTGCATCCCCGCAGTCCGACGGAGCAGCACGCGGGCCCCGGGAAACAGCAACGCCCCCGGGGCCAGCAGGGCACAGGGCTGGGGGTACCTCAGCTGGCTGGCTGGTCTCCAGCGTTCTGCTCGGCTTGTTTGGCCAGTGCGGCGGTATCGATCTGCGGCAAGCCTTCTCCGGTCTCCCAGTCGATGTCGGGAGCCTGGGAGAACTCGGGCTCGGCTTCCGCCGCGGTCGGGACTTCGATGACGCCGGTGCCCAGCGGGTACTCACCCACGACGAAGGAGTTGTTGATCCTGAAGGTCAGCGTTTCACCGCCGACGAGGGTGTCGTCCGCGCGGTAGACCTCCAAGTGGTGGACCTTCACCCACAGCACGCCGGCCGACTGCGGGGGGATGCTGATCTGCTTGGGTACGGATTTTTCCTCGAACTGGGTGACCGTGGTCCGCGACTCGTAGCCGGTCTCCCGGGTGATGTCGACCGAGGCTCCCACGGACAGTGCCTTGAAGGAGATGCCGGCGCTGGCGGAAACCGTGATGGTGGTCTTCTCGGTGAAGGTCTCGCTCTCCTCCTTGGTGATCCCGGTCTTCACTTCCTCGCCCGCGACGGCGGGCCTCGACCCGTCGCGGTTGTGGCCGTAGACAGCCACCTCGTAGCTGACCTGGCGGCGGATGGAGTAGAAGGGGCTGTTGTCGATCTTCCACTGCTCGCTGCGGTCGGGGTCGTTCACCGCGGTGAACGGCACCCGCACGATGCGGTCCGTCACCGGGACGGGGGCAGAGGGCTGCGCGGTCGACGTCATCCGCGGCGGCTCGGGCACCTCCCGCGTCACGACATCAGCGGGTACCTCCAGCACCCACGAAGTGGGGGTCGGGTCCGCCACGTTGTGGTGGTTCACCGTCGTCGTGTGCTCCACGGCCAAAAACAGCCGCTCGGCCGTGTCCGTCACCGAGGTGAGCGGGGCATCCAGCCCCCACACCGCCACATCGACATCGGACCCGGTCCCTGCGTCGTTCCACAACTGCGGGGTCACCCGTGCCGCGCGGGCGTAAGCGCGGCCCGCGTGCTCCTTCTTCACACACCAGATGGCATTCAGCGGCGGCGCGGTGTCCCAGCCCTCCCACCACACATCCCCCAGCGCCACATACCCAGCCGGCGGGATCGGCCGCCACGCCGACCCATACAGGCTCGCTCCGCTGCCCTTGTCGCGCCAGATCCGCTCGTAACGCACCGGACTGGCCAACGGACCCTGCCCGTTGCCCCGGTTACGCAGCAGCGGCATCGGACGGCCGGTCTCGGAAGCCAGGTCAGGTAAGAGCACGATGTCGCCGGCCGAGCCGGGCGTGTCCGCCGTGAACACGTAGGTCGCCAACGGACGCCACCCACCCGTCCCAACAAGGCCCGGCGGCCTCGGGAGCCAGACGTTGACGCCCCTGCGGCCGCGTGCCCCCATGCTGCTCCAGATCCGCGTTCTGGCGGTGGTGTAACGGATGTCGATGTCACCGAAAGTCTCGAGGTTCGGCACAAGCCCCCCTTTGCTTGGATATACCCGCGTTGTGCGGGTACGCGGATTCGAGGCTAAGGGCGAGTCCACAGCAACGCCCTCGCTTCACACAAAAACGATCACCGCAACTACACGTATTCGGTCGCGTACACCTGTGGCCTCCACCAAGGCTGGCCCCGGAACGCTGCACCATCCGGCGAGCGCACCTTGAGGGCGGCAAGGCCGCTTCGCCAACCTGATCGACCGTTAACTCTTCTCCGCCCCCGCTGAGTTGTCCCGGCGGAGTGGATGGCCTTCGGTGCCGGTCAGCACGATGCCGCCCAGCGGCACTTCGTCCAGGCCCTCCGCCTCGCCCGCGCGCGTGGCTCCGGAGGCGGGCGGTGATCGGCAGTACGCACTAGGGCCTGTTGTGAAAGTCGATCTTGGTCATGGAATGATCACGCGCTGTGGCGCGTGGAGATCTGACGGACGAGCAGTGGGCCAGGCTGGAGCCGTTGTTGCCGAAGGGCAAGAAGCCTGGCCGGCCGCCGATATGGCCGAGGCGGCAGCTGATCGACGGCATACGGTGGCGGACCCGGACCGGGACGCCCTGGCGGGATGTGCCCGAGCGGTACGGGCCGTGGGATCGGGTCTACGACCTGTTCCGGCGCCATCAGCGCGACGGCACGTGGAAGCGAGTCTTCACCGAACTGCAGGCCCAGGCGGACGCGAAGGACCTGATCACCTGGGATGTCAGTGTCGACTCGACGATCTGCCGCGCCCACCAGCACGCCGCCGGAGCGGTCAAAGGGGGGATCTTCAGAAGGAGCCGCCCGGCGGCGTTGAGGTCGAGCCGGACGACCACGGTCTCGGGCGCTCGCGAGGCGGGCTGACCACCAAGGTCCATCTCGCGGTCGAGCAGGGCCAGAAGCCCATGTCGATTGTGATCACGGCCGGGCAGCGCGGGGATTCCCCGCAGTTCGAACCGGTCCTGGAGAACATCCGGGTGCGACGGCAGGGTCTGGGGCGTCCACGCAAGCGGCCGGACAGAGTGCGTGCCGACAAGGCGTACGGCTCCCGGAAGAACCGTGCCTACCTGCGCCGACGTGGGATCCGGTGCACGATCCCGGAGAAGAAGGACCAGGTCCGCAACCGTAAGAAGCTCGGCTACCGCGGCGGCCGCCCGCCGACGTTCGACAGGGCCGACTACCGCGAGAGGCACGCGGTCGAATGCGGGATCAATCGCCTCAAGCGCCACCGGGCCGTGGCCACGAGATACGACTGTGAGGATGGTCGGGTGCCGCCCCGGGCGGTGGTCTGGCCCGAGGTACGACTGGCGCTGATGCCTTGAGCTTGATCTGCCGACCACTGCCCGAGGCGGTGCGTGCTGCCGCCGGACCAGTGGGCGTGTCCCGATAGGGGCCTTCGCGACGCGCACCGTCACAGTCCTGACCGCCTCACCGGCCCGGCGCCGGCCACCAGTCCCCCCAGGCGTTCAGGAGACAGACGACCGTGCCCAGCATGACCCGGCAAGCCCCTCCGCCGCACGACACGACCAGCCACCCAGAGGACATCGTGCTGGGCGTGGACACCCACAAGGATGTGCACGTCGCTGCGGTGATCACTTCTACCGGAGCCATGCTTGACACTCGTAGCTTCCCGACCACGCGAGAGGGATACCGACAACTCCTTTCATGGGCACGGGCCTTCGGAATTCTGAAGCGGGCTGGAGTCGAGTGCACCGGCTCCTATGGTGCCGCGCTGACCCGCTACCTTCAGAGCGAAGGCATCGCGGTCACCGAGGTCAACCAGCCGGACAAGGCCTTGCGGCGCCGACGAGGAAAGACCGACGCGATCGACGCGGCGGCCGCCGCCCAAGCGGTGCTCTCAGGCCGCGCCACCGCCACCGCCAAGACCACCGACGGTCCGGTGGAGGCAGTCCGGATGTTGATGGCCAAGAGCTCTGCGGTCAAGTCACGCTCGCAAGCGATCAACCAGCTCAAGGCCGTCCTGGTCTCCGCAGACCCCGCGCTGCGTGAATCGCTGGCAGGCCTCAGCAACCCTAAACTCATCCGTCGATGCTCCGAGTTGGAGGACTCAGCCGGGGCCACCCCGGCCATGGCTGCACGCCACACCCTGCGGCTGCTAGCCAGCCGGATCCGTCACCTCACCGAGGAGATCAACGACCTCACCAGACGGATCACCTCGGCGATCACCTCCTACGCGCCGAAGCTCCTGGACTGCTACGGCGTCGGCCCTGACACCGCGGCCGCATTGCTGATAGCAGCCGGCGACAACCCGGACCGGATGGGCGGCGAGGCTTCCTTCGCCGCCCTCTGTGGCGTCAGCCCGGTGGAGGCATCATCCGGCAAGACTCAGCGTCGCAGGCTCAACCGAGGCGGTGACCGACAAGCCAACTCCGCCCTCTACACAATCGTCCTGGCCCGACTGCGCTGGGAGAGCCGCAGCCGCGAGTACCTGGAACGACGCATCGCCGAAGGCAAGACCCGCCGCGAGGCCATCCGCTGCCTCAAACGCTACGTCGCCCGCGAGATCTACCAACTCATCACCATGCACGGGAAGGCCACTCCTGCACCAGCGCCAGCCGCAGGACGATATTGACATCCATAGGGGCATCAAACTCGCCGTCCGCTACGAAGCAACCGTGCTGGTCGCGGCCATCAATGAGTGGCTGTGACCCCGCAGCCGCAACAGCCTTCAGTTAACCCTTTGCCGATGAGCCGAAAGACCAGCTACGTTCTCCGAGCCGTCCATGTTGATCCGGACCGGCACTGTCGACGAGGAGGTGTGGAGCACATGCGCAGGAGTGCCCAGCAGTTGAGCCCGCGTACTGACCTTTGCCAACTCCTCACGACGGAGACACCTTGTCGCTCCGCATCACCCCACTGACCGACCCTGCTCACGGGGCGCACAGCCGACGCCTTGCATGGCTGGCGTCTGACGCCGATTCCATCCCCGTCGGGACGGCCTTTCTGCGCCTGTTCGATGGCGGACAAGAGCACCTGGCCGAACTGACCCTCCACGTCCATCCCGTGGAGCGCCGCAAGGGCGTCGGCTCCCGGCTCCTCGACACGGCCGTGACAGTCGCCCGGGACAACGCCCGGCGCTGCGTCAGCGCGCAGGCCCAGGCCGGATCGCCCGGCGATCACTTCCTGCTGGCCCGCGGCTTCCGCAAGGTCCTCACCTTGAGGTTCGCCCGCTTGCCGCTGGCCGACGTGGACGCCATCGCCCTCGCCGAGGTCATCGAGCGTCCGCATCCCGGCTACCGGCTGGCGTCATGGCAGGGAACCGTCCCCGACGCCCTTGCCCAGACGTTCGCCGCCTCACGCCGGGCCATGGACGATATGCCCATGGAGGACACCGACTACGGCACCGTGGCTTGGGACGTGGAGCGGGTTCGGGCTGCGGCGAAGGACGTCGAAGAGCGCGGCAACCAGTTGCACACGGTCGTCGCCATCGACACCTGCGACAACTCGATCGCCGGATTCACCGAACTCGTCGTCCCCGGCAATGGCACGGGTGATGGCCAGCACTACGGCACCGGCGTGCTGCCCGAACACCGGGGACACGGACTCGGCCGATGGATGAAGGCCGAGTCGATCCGACAAGCCCACGGGCGCTATCCAGACCTCGGCGGCCTCCTGACCGACACTGCCGACAGCAACACGCACATGAGACACATCAGCGACAGCCTCGGCTACGTGCCCACGCACACGACACTCCAGTACCAGCTCGACCTGTAGAAACGAGCGGACGGGCCGGACCTGGGCATCACCTCGTCCGGCCCGTCGGCACTTTCACAACAGGCCCTAGGGGCAGGACCACGCGGGCTTGCTCTCGGGTGGCCTTGAGTGCCCTTGGCCGTACGGTTCAGCGCGTGTACATCACGTAGAGCTTGCCGTCGTGCGAGGCAGCGGACGGCTCTCCCTGAAGCGGGATCTTCTTGGTTCCGCTGACGTAGTGGGCGGCACTCCAGGGACCGGCTGCGGTGCGGGTCGCTGCACGCAGGTAGCCGTCCATGTCCCGCAGGAAGATCCACAGTTTCCCGTTGTGGCTGGCGAGGCCGACGCCCTTGGAAACCTTCCACGTCGGGTGGACGGGATGCTCGTCCCAATTGGAGGTGCCGCCGGAGGTGGTGGTGTACACCTTGCCGTCCAGTCCCCGGGCGATGCGCCACACATGGTCGCCGGTGGCGGCCATCGCGACGGGGTTTTCCGTGATCCAGTTCCGGTTGTTCTGGTACGCCCCGCTCCACTGTTTGCCGTCGTGGGTGTTCAGGTAGACCTTCTCGTCGGTGCCGACGTGGGTCAGCCACACCCGGTTCGAGAACGCCGCCATCGTTGGCGCGATGCCCGGGTTGTAGCCCTCGAATTTCTGCGGCGGGGTCCAGGACCCGCTTTCGGTGAAGGTGCGCCACCACAGGCTGTCGCCACCGCCCGTGACGGCGTAGAACAGCTTGCCGTGGGCGGCGACTAGCGCGGGGGCGAAGATGCTGTTGTCACTTCCGACCGGCTCAGGCTTCCTCCACTGGTGCCCCTCCCGGCGGGTCCACATCACCTTGTGGTCCTCGGGGCGGACGAAGGCGGCGTAGAGCTTGCCGTTGTAGGAGGCCAGAGCAGGCGGCGTGATGCTCTTCCAGCCCAGGGAGACCGGTGCGCCCCACGTGTCGCCGGTCAGCTGCGCGCACTCAAGGGTGCGGACGGGAAACGGCACCACACTCGTGTGCCCCCACACCACCTTCAGCGTGTGGTGTCCGTCGCCATTGAAGTTCCAGGTCGCGTGGCCACGGTGGGAGAGGACGGCGAGGTCCTGCCGCTCCAGTCCGATCAGGCGGGAGCAGGACAGGTCGTCGTAGTTGCGCCAGATGTCGATGGTGGCGACGAACACCTTCGCGACTTCGAAGCCGATCGTCACCCACAAGGGGACCCCGAAGCCGCCGAACAGGTCATCGATCAGGCCCAGGGCCGACAGCTGCCCGTCGATGAGCTTGACCGCGGTGTTCAGCGCGCCCTTCAACGCGCTCCACCACTCTTCACTGCTCTGGTCGGCCTCCCAGACGGAGATGTGCGCCGCTACGAGGCCGGTGGAGTTGCCCTGGTAGAGGACGTTGTTGGAGTTGAAGCGGCGACTATCGCCCTTCTTGAGCCCGCCGAACTCCTGTGACACATACGAGTGCCCCCCTGCGCCGGCGGCCGTGGAGGCGGTCCAGTAAATCTCGTCCCTGCCGCCCCACTGGTCTCCGACGGCCCGTGCAACAACGAATTCGTCCATCACCAGCTTCACCGGGAAGGACTCGGCGGCCGCACGGTCCTCTCCTGTGTCCTGTCCGCCCACCGCCTCCACCGCCTGGCCCACGCCGTCGCCGGCTACGGCGGCAGCGACCTGCGGGGGCCGGGCGTAGCCGGTCACCGCGATCCGCGTGTCACGCATGGCGGCGATGAACGCGGGGTCTTCAGGCTTACCGGCCGCCACATCGAAGGGGTCGACGATCTGGACGTTCGGAGACGCCAGAGCCTCGTCCGCAAGGCCCCTGAAATCCTGCTTCAGGTCAGCGATGCTGTAGCCCTGGTCCACCGACAGCCGCGTGATCCTCTCCGGCACCATCGCCAGACTTCCCTGGCGATCGACCAGGTTCCGGTACGTCAGCCCCCACTGCTTCAACTCGGCCTCGGAGACCACCGTCCGCAGCGCATCCAGCAGAGGCCGCTCCAAATCCGTGGGCGTCTTACCCCGCCGCACCCGCTCCGCTCCGTGCAGCAACGCCCCCAGCAGGATGTTGCTGTACGAACCGCCCTGCCCCAGCGCACGACCCACCCGCTCCTGGGCACGCGACCCCGACAGCAGGGACCCCAGCCGCTCCAGCCGGTCCTGCTCACTCGACTTCACCTGATCCGACACCGAACTCCCCTCGGTTGCGCTACGCGCAGCCGCAGGCCGCGCTCCGCAAGACGCTAACCACCCCGAAGCAGGCAAAAGCGCCAAAGTAGGCAACGATTCAGATGAAGGTCTGAAAACGCCTTCTTGCCCTGAACCGCTCTCGCCGTAACGAACTGCGGGCACTCTGCACATCGTGGGATTGCGCAGGCGCCCCACCAGGCTCCCCGCACCAACCTTGCAGCCGCCACTGACAGCGCGGGCCTGTCGGCGTCAGCTGCGGAAGCGTGAGAGCCAGGTGCCGCCAGCCTTCTGCTCGGGCACCGTCTGCTCCTGGTGCTCGGCTTGGCGCTCGGCGGTGAGGGCGCGCTGCTTGCAGTCCCCGCACAGGTGCGGGTGGGTCTCCCGTGGGGCGTCCCACCCGGCGGGCGCGATGGCCTTCCACCGTGCGTCGGTGAACCGGCTGCCGCAGCCGGCGCACACGGGACGGGGGGCCTCCCGCTCGGCCCGCCTCTGTTCGGCCACGCGGCGCAGCTGCTCCTTGTACTCCCGCTCGCGGGCTGCCGACTCGGCCTGCTGGCGGGCGTCGTGGGCTTCGCGGCGGGGGTTGCCGATCGCCTCCAGGAGCGTCTGGTTCTGGGGTCGGCCGAAGCGCCGGAAGACCGCCCCGGCCGGGCCGTGCTCTTGGAGCTGCTTCATTCCGGTGACCACGATGGGGAGCTTGCCGTCGTACATGTGGAAGCCGTCGCCGTACGCCTCGCCTTGCCAGTGCCGCCTAGTCAGTTCGGCCAGCTGCGCGATGACGGTGTTGGGGTTACGCGGGCCGACGCGGTTGAAGACGAGCAGCAGCGGCGGGTGCGGCTGATCGTGACGGCGGCCGTCGGGCACCCACCAGCGGGTGCGCCACATCGGACGCTCCTTGCCGTCCACGTCCTTCACCTTCCGCTGACAGAACCGCATGTACTTGTCGATCTTCGCGGCGAGTACCTGCGGGGACTCGTAACAGTTGTCGATCTCCACGAACAGCAGCGGCACCCCGTCCTCGGGCGCGGCGATGACGATGTCCGCCTGGGCGCCGCCCTTGCCGGGGTTGGACCAGGTGCCCGTCGCGGGCAGCGCCACCTCGGTCGCATAGGAGGCGATGGTGCCCAGCCCGGCCGGAGCGGCAACCGCGGCCTGCGCGGCGGCGAGGACATCGGCCGGCTCACCCTCGATCTGGGTGAGAACTCTCGAAACTGAGACAGCGTCACCCTCCATGAGATAACGCCTCATGACAGTGAAATCTCTCACCCCACGACAGTGAAAAACGCCCGCCACCAGCCCTCTGACCAGCAACAAGAACCCTCAACCACGACCCCCGCCACTGACTCTCACCACCACTGACACCAACCAGAGAGATCGCACAGGGCCATGACGAATACGTCGTGGTCCTGCGGCGCGGGCCGGGGGAGCCGGTCCTCCACGGAGGGAAGGACCGGGGATCCTCGTTGGAGATCCAGTGGCAGGGCAGGGATCGTACGGTCTCCACGAAGGATTCCCGCTCCGGGGTCGGCAGGTAGGCACAGCCCGGCCGAGGCTCCGACCTCGATCAGGGCGAGCGGCTGGGGCAGGGAGGCAAGGAGCGGCAGCAGGGTGGCACATCGCCCGGCCTCGTTCGTCTGGGTGAACCGCCCGCGCATGGTCTGCTCGACCCAGTCCCATGCGGCCAGCGTCCAAGCGCGGAAGGCCGGGTAGTCGGCGACGGGGCCGCCGAGGAATCGCACGGCCCCCAGCAGCAGGTTCGGCTGCCATTTGGATACCGGAAGGCGGTCGATCAAAGCCAGCAGCTCCTCGTCCACCGCGATCCGAGCCGCCAACATGTCATAGGTCGCGGAGTGTCCGCGTACCTCCGTGCTCGCGAAGCGCCGGTACCGCTCTGCCGTTTCCATCGTCCGCTCCTCTGTCGTGACGATCTTGACGGCAGAGCATGCCCGGGGAAAAGAGTTGCTGTTGGAAAGTTGCCAACGGCTTTCTACGCGCGGCCCGGTCAGGCACTCAGCCGGCCGCCGCGGCCGACCCCTGGCCGAACCTCGGAACGTCCTCCAGCCCCACGTCCAGGCGCAG
This sequence comes from Streptomyces sp. NBC_01431, assembly GCF_036231355.1. NCBI lineage: Bacteria > Bacillati > Actinomycetota > Actinomycetes > Kitasatosporales > Streptomycetaceae > Streptomyces > Streptomyces sp. NBC_01431. The sequence goes on along the minus strand of NZ_CP109497.1, from coordinate 590,080 downwards.
CCGCAACCGCAGCGGGTGACGCCACACACCACCCCGGTCCACCGCCCGGTCAGCACTGACCTCCGCGACCAGATCGGGACACGTCCAGGAGTCACGGCTCTCCCCACGTCGACGTGAACCGCACTCCTCGGGGATGCGAGACGGGGTGGCACCGGGTCCGTTTGGCACGCATCCTCACGCCCGGCCGAATGCTGTCCGCAACGGGTCTGTGCACACCAGCGGAAGGGTAGGGAGGGGTCGGTTCCGATCATTTTCGATCGCGAGGAAAGATCGCGCCGCTGTGGCCGTAGGAGGCGTGTGACGCGCCTGTGCGTCACGGTGGAACGATCTTGTTGGAGAGCAAATGACAGCGCTGGAGGTTGCCGAGGTTCTCTCGGCTGCGGCCGGTGTGGTTCAGGCGGTGATCGCCATTTTCCGCGCTCTGCGCGGCCGGCGGGGCCGTAAGGGATCCCCCGCGCGTGCTCGGGCGGCTCGTGCTGATGGGGCCTGCGGGTGCCGGCAGACCGTGGTGATGTTCATGGAGCCGGTAGGCGGTCACATCAGGATGTGGGCCATATCCTCTGCTGCCTGCGGAGCCTCGGCACCCGGATGGGAGCGCGGCCCGTGGTAGTCAGCCCGTCCCCGCAAGCACCAGATGAGCGCTGGCATCAGGAAGTCGACGCTCTCTTCGGCAACGTCGGCGTCGTGGAGAGCTGGATGTCGACCTTGACGGGGTACGTCGACCGCCACCATCCCCGCCTGCGCGCTCAGGCAGAGCACATGGCGGCTGAGACGATCGGCCGGGCGTACGAGGCGTGGCTGGACGACCCGGGCAAGGAGGGGCGCGGGGTCCTGCCGTACCTGATGGTCATCCTGAAGAACCTCGCCAACGACGCCTACCGCGTTCCCTCGCTCCCGGCGGACGAGGGCACGATGAAGGACATCGAGCGCCACATCCTGGCGCGGCCTGCGCGGTCCTCGGACCTGCCCCTGTCGTTCGGCAGCATGACGCCGCACTCGCCGATCGAACCGATGGACGAACTCATCAAACCTGCCATCTCGCGGATGAAGCCGACGCAGCGCAAGACCGTCGCGGAGATGCAGAGCTGTGGCATGGACGACCAGGCCATCGCAGAACACATGAACCGCGGCGTGGCCGTCATCCAGACCTTGAAGAGCAAGGCGGCAGAGGAACTGCGGGCGGATACCAAGCTGCGGCTCCACATCCGCGACGAGGAACCCAGGAAGACCCGGCGCCAAGACGAGGGCGAAGGTGAGTGACGTGAGCGTCAATGACAGCGGACAGGGCGGGCTCCGGAGGGCGATGCCTTCCGTCATCGCCGCCCTGCTGTCCGAGGGGAAGGGAGCCGACTTCTGGGACCGGCCCAGGGGTGACTGGGGCAAGCCCCAGGTGCGGCGACTCGCGGAACGTGAGCAGCGGCGGCACGCGAATTCCTGCTACCGGCTCGGGTCTGCGGCGCTGCGCACGGGAGATCTCGAACTGGCCCGGAACTGGCTGCGTCGCGCCTTGGAGGAACAGCATCCGGGAGCTGCCTTCCGTCTCGCGGTCGCTCTGTGGCGGTCTGGTCCTGATCTGGCCGGCGAGGCGGTGCCGGCCTTGGTGAGCGCCGCCCGGTGGGGGCATGGGGATGCCCAGGTGTTGCTGTACCAGGCGGGTTGGGATCTGGCCGGGATCGGCCTGTCCTGCCACGAGGACAGCGGTGTGCGGCAGGACGGTGAGTTCACGGCCGACATCGAGGCGTTGCTTCACACGGTCCGCCCGAGCCGTCGGCAGGGTGAAGCTGTGCGGATTCCTCACCCCCGTACCACCGCGGCCGAGGCCCTCTGGCCTAGGGTCCGTGAGGCGGCAGGCGGCGCGCAGGGCGTTGTCCATCGGCGTGACGTACCCGGTGAGAGGTCGCCTGTCCCGGCTCCGGCGCCGGGACCGCGGTGGGCACCGGGCCCGTTGAGGCAGGCATCGCTGATGGACATGGCCCAGCAGGTGCCTGGAGCGGGACGGCCGGCGCGGCGGTGGCAGTCGGCGCAGCGGGTTCTGGAGCTGCTGCACATCATCGCCAGTGCCGGAATGTCGGTGAGCGAGCGTCATCTGGCGCAGGCCACGAGCCTGTCCCGCCCTGTGGTGCAGCGTCTGCTGGTCTGGCTCGGCCAGCAGCAGCTGGTGCAGCTCACGCCGGACGGCGGATACGTGCCGGGGGTCGCACTGCGGCTGCTGGCCGCGCCCCATCACCACCGCCGCGGGGCTGTGATCGGGCAGGTCCTCGCAGCTCTGCGTGATGCTGTCGGAGCGGCCGTCTACATTGGCACCTACCGCAACGGGGAGGTGGAGATCGCGGCCTCGGCGGACGGACCTTCCACGCCCGGAGTGCGCAAGGTGGCACCCTTCGAGGACTCCGCGCACGCCACGGCACTGGGCAAGAGCCTGCTCGCCCAACTCACCTTCGAGCAGAGGATGGACCACCTCGCCCGCCGCCGGCCGATCATGCTGACCCAGCGGACCATCACCGACCGGGCCTCGCTCTTCCACAGCCTCGACGGATACGGCCCCCACGCCTCGCAGTTCGATCTGTTCGAGTACTCCAACGGCGACCTGTGCTTCGCCGTCCCGCTGCGGATCGGCAACGAGATCGGCTGTGTGGCGCTGTCACTTCCCCACACACAGCGCCACCGCCTGCTCCAGGCGGCGAAAACACTCTCAAGCCGATCGGCCGGCCTGCTGCTGTCACTGCTGCTGGCCACAGCGCCGCCCGCCCTGGAAAGCGGCCGTCACGATGCCCTCATGCCCCGACACGTCGAGGAATCCCTCGCCCCCGGGCCCGCCGACTTCACCAAGCAGCCGTCCACCCGCCTCGGGGTTGACCACTGGCCAGGCGAGCTGAGCGAGTACAGCTTCCACGCGCGCACCGAGGCAGAAGAAGAGGAGGAACAAGAACTGGATGCGGTGGTGCTCCAGTTCCCCGTACGGACCCTGGATCCCCCGCTCGTCCCCAGCCCGGACGTACTGACATCCACCAGCCTCCTCCTCGCCCCAGCCGTAGCGGGGAGCCGCCACTGACCCATCCATCCACCAGGCCGGGCACCACACCATCCCACCTCGGGAAGCCGGTGCCCGGCCCCGGCACACCAGGCGCAGGACGGCCCGTGGCGGCGGTCAGCCAGCCGCTCTGCCGCCCCTCCCGAACGGGTCCAGGCTGACCTCTCCCCCCTCACCGGCCAGCGGGGGCGTGCATCACGTGTCTCGAAGCCGTCGGCGGGCAGGACCGCGGGCGGCTCCGGTTGCACGCCCCGTTTCAAGGTCAGGCCCTTTCGCCCCGCTCTTGGAGCGAGACGAGTTCGTCCAGGGTCTCCCGCAGGTACTCGTGAACCGCGTTCTCCGGCACCCGGAAGGAACGGCCGACTCTGATCCCCGGAAGGTGACCGCCGACCTGTTCGGCGTGCCGCGCTCCACGGTGTACGGGCACCTCAACCGGGAGAAGACCGTCCCCCGTCAGCCGACGAAGGCCACGGTCGCGACTGCCCGGCATCTACGACCCCACCGGCCCGGGGAAACTGCTGTTCGCGTTCTTCGCCGCGATGGCGGAGACCGAGCGGGAGAACATCCGCGAATCCACGCTCGAAGGGCTCGACACCGCCGCCCGCAAGGGCAAGCACGGCGGCCGGCCCCCGGTCATCACCGACGACATGCTCCACACCGTGCTCCGGCGCCGCGCGGGCGGCGAGTCCGTCGAGCAGATCCAGCCCGACCTGATCATCCCCACCGGCAAGCGCAAGGGACAGAGCCCCTCCGTCGCCAGCATCTACCGGGCGCTCGCCGAACACGCCAAACACGAGGCGTACCCCGAAGCTGTCGAACAGGCCCACGCCGACTTCGCCGACCTGGAGGTCGGCGAAGTCCCCGGACCCCGCCCCGCTCTCCCTGACCGAGCGTCACTCTGATTACAGAGTGTTGCTTGTCACTTCGCCGTAGCTTCGGGAGACAGGGCCGTGAAGCCCGCGAGTTCGCGGAAACTGAAGGTTCTTCGGCATGAACCCGAGGCGGATTGACCTGATTCTGCGGGATGAACCCGTGGGTTCGTGGTCAACTCGCTGGGCCGGTCTCGGCGGCCAGCACCAAGTCGACACCGAGTGGGCTGAAGTCGGCGACGACCGGGGTCCAGTCGTTGGCGTGCGCCGCCGGCGACGCAGTCGTGATGAGTGCGTCCGGCGAGGTTAGGTGCGAACAAATGCGGCTGGGTCGGCCAGGTAGCGGTCGAGGTCCGGGTCTTCGTGGAGTGCGTAGAACTCGTCGTGAATCTGCCAGGCCGGGCCGAGTTCGGTGCGAAGGCGACTGAGCGCTTGGCGTACCGCCTCGTTGAAGTCGTGGCACTCCGCTGCACGCCACGGTCCCGGGTCCGGGGGGTAATCCCAGTTCAACGACGTATCGTAACGAGTTACCAGCCTGCTCAGGCCGTCGCGGAGGTCGTGACTGACCGGCAGTCGGTCCAGATCAACCGGGTACCCCCACACCTCCCGGTCCTCCGGGGCCGCCCACAGGACTGCGCCTGATCCCGCGTCGAAGAAGAACCTGGCGGTGGGCATGGCGTCGGCCTCTCGATATGTATATCGGTTCAAGCAGCCACCACGGTACTCAACAAGGCTGCCGCAGCAGCCCCACAGTCTCCGGTTGCGGCTGACGCCTCGCCTTCAACCCGATCGCAGATAGATCGGACAAAGTGAGAACTCTTCGAGAATCCTGAAGCTCCGTCACCGGATCGAAGAACACTCCAAGGAGGCCGAACACCCTGGCCACGGGGACAAGGGTTAAGCAGGGCTCAGGGGAACTAACGGGATGTCACGCAAAAGGCGGGGCCCCCTGCGGGGGGGTGCCGCCCTTGGGTTGGCGCCGGTTCCGCTCAGGCGGCGCGACGGGTCTTGCGGCGGCGTACCGCGACGGTGATGCCAGCACCGGCAACGATCAGCGCGGTTGCCGCACCGCCGATCGCCGCGGTGTTGTCGTTCGTGCCGGTCTCGGCGAGGTTGGAGCCTTCTTTGGCCGCAGTCGGCTGGGCGCTGTTGGTCTTCATGGTCTGGTGGATCCAGCCCGTGTAGGCGGGTGCGCTGGTGTAGAGGCCCGGGCCCTGCGAGCACGGCACGTTCGGGGCGCCGGGTCCCGAGGTGACGCCGATCAGCTCCCAGCGGCCGCCCCGGCCCTTTTGGACCTGCGGTCCGCCGGAGTCCCCGAAGCACGCCATGGCCTTGGGCACGGTGGTGATGGTGCACAGCCGGGTCCGGTCGGCGTAGCCGGGCGCACACTCGGACTCGGCACCCCTGCGGGTGTTCAGCTCATGCAGCCGGTCCGGGAACTTGAGCTCGGTGTCGGCGGTGGTGCCGAAGCCCAGGAGCCGGGTCGGCGTGCCGGGCTGCCCGGCCTTCTCTGCGATCTTGATGGGTTGCTGGGCAACCGGTTGGTCCAGGCGTATCAGCGCGATGTCGTTCTCGTTGGCGGTCTTGCCGCCGCCGCTCACAAAGCCGGGGTGGACGAAGGTCTGGTCGATCTTCCGGACGGTGCCGCCGGACTTGCGGTGGTCGCTGCCGACCCGCACGGTGCCGTCCAGCTCGAGGCCGTCGCCCTTCACACAGTGCGCCGCCGTCAGGACCCACTGCTGATCGATCAGCGACGCCCCGCAGTTCCCGTCGAGAAGGCCGTGCTTCGGGGCGGACTCCGGGATGGTCGCCATGAACGGGTAGCTCTCGGTGGAGTCCGACCCGTTGACAATGGCTCCGGCGCTGCCAGCCATGACGGTGGTGCAGGCCGCGGCGGCGAGAACGCCGACGGCTGCGGTCCGGGCGGTACGGCGGCGCAGCGGCTTGAAGCTGAACACAGATGGTTCCTTGATGCTCGGTGGATCGTTACGCATTCAGCCTCGTCGTTCGCGGCCTGCCGGACCATCCAGGTAGCGGGCCGGTCGATGCTGTGGTTAACCCCCCTCCTGAGCGGGGGAAAGTCGGCCTTGGATGTCGGTACAGCCGTTGGCGCTGAGAGGATCACGGTCCGGCGGGTGCGAGGGTGCGCGGTTCTCGTACTCGCGGCAGGCCTTGCGCTGGGCCGGGATGGCCGGGGCTGCGCCGGGGGGGCTGGCAGCGGTCGAGGAGAGCACGGTAGACGGCAGGCGTGGTGCTGACGCGCAGGATGTAGCCCCGGCCGCGCCGCGTGATGACGCCGTGCTCAATCGTGGACCGCTCGGAGGCGGTGCATGTTTCCCGCGACGCCCGGTCCGCCTACCAGAGGCGGTGATGAGCCGGGCCGGAACGGAAGATCGCCGAACAAACGGCTGGAGAGGCTGAGAACGTCGCGCGCGAGTCAAGTTAACGGTCAAGGAGCGCGCGGTGCCCACGAATTTTCTGAGCGAGGACCAACGCAGGCGCTTCGGCCGGTTCGCGGAGGACCCGAACTGCTCGGCGACGTAGTCGACCACGACACCGGGCAAGGGTCCCGAGCTGGACCGCCCAGCCGATCCGGCCGGTGCTGAGGCTGCCTTGCTACATCTACATGAGGGTTGTCGGACCTGCGACGACCTCCTGTCCGCCGGGTCTGACCTGCGGAAACGCCCGGTCCTTGGCGGCGGGGCGCGGAGGGGGTGATGGAGGGGCCCATGGAGGGGGTCTCTTCGACCTGGTCAAGGGTCTGCTCGGGCCGGTCTGCGGTGCTCGCCACAGGGCGCTCCTGGAGGTGGGGCGGGCCTATCCCGCCATTCACCTTCTACAGGTGTCGTCCGCGGCGAGTTTGTGACGCCGATCTTGGAAAACCTCTCCGCGGTGACCGCATCGTGATCAACCGGGAGGGAGGAGAGTTCTCCCCCGTCAGCGGCCGGACTCTGTCCACAGGTTCCCAGTTCGAGGGTGTCTTCGAGGCCGCCGCGATCAGCGCGGCGCCCCATACGTTCAGGAGCCCACCATGCCCGACACCACGCCGCTCGCCCCGATGATCCCGCACGCGGCCATCAGCGCCTTCAACTACCTCCGGGCCGTCCAGGCCGACGACGTCGACGCCGCCCGCGAGTTCGCCGGCGCCGAGCCTCGGATGCCCGAGCTGCTCGCCGACGTCGCCACCCGGATCGTCGTCCCGGTCACCGCGCTGCCCGGCGCGGACGCGGACGAGCCGTGCGAGGACACCTTCGCCCTGGAGGCCCTCGGGCGCGTCTTCGTGACCTCGCTGCGGATCTGGGCGCAGGCAGGACCGGACGCGGCGGAGGGCATCGCCCGCGCGGTCATCGACTTCGTCGCACAGTTCCTCACCGAGGACCACGAGGGCGTCGCCGACACGCTGCGCCAGCTGGAGGCCGTCGGCGTGGGTCAGGCCCTCGATGCGCACCCCGCACCGGCCGGTGCGCATCCGGTGCGCCTCACCGCCGTGTAGGGCGCACCACCCGATGCCGGTGGTGCGCACCGCACCGCACCGCACCGCGCGCACCCGGCGCGCACCAGGTGCGGTGACGGCATCGGTGGTGCGCGCAACGGCGCACCGCACCACCCATCGCGGTGCGCGTCACCGGCCCCGCCGCACCGTGCCGGGCGCGCGCCACGGCCGGGCGGCCTCCTATATCACACACCCCCTCGTCCGCGACCTGTCCGACAGCCCAGACCAGCGCTGACGAGGGGAAACGTGCTGGGTGGCGAACCTGGTCTAGGAGCGACGATGCGCACCCGCCGAAACCTGGTCAAGGAGTGGGGCGGCGGTGCGCGCACCGGTGCGGTGCGGGACATCGGGTGCGGTGCACCGGGTGCGGTGGCGGACATCGTCGGATGGTGCGCACCGGGTGCGGTGGCGGACATCGTGGTGCGCTCCGGAGTGGAGTCCACCGTCATCCGGTGCGCACCACGGTGGCGTCCACTCGGTGGGTTCCACTGAGTGAGCCTTCGCCAACTTGAAGTTGCAGGTCAAAAGGCTGGTGTGACTGGTTCTCGGGGTGCTCACGCTGGTCATGGGCGGCTGTTTGAGGAGTAGATCGTTTGTCAGCGGCCGGCTTGCCGGTTCCCGCTCGTTGCGGCGGGGCGGCCTTCTACGATCCGGTGCATGGATCCCGAACTGCTGGAACGGATCACCGCGCGGCGCGCTGAACTGGACGAACTCGAAGAACAGCTGGCCAAGCGGCTGGCTGAGGTGCGGGAGTGGGACGAACTCGCTATCGCCGAAAGGGTCCTTGAACGGATGTGAGCAACTCGCCGACGAGCGAGCCTCGGCCGCGCCTGCGCCTGGGCAGGTGGGCGGCCGGGCGGTGATGCTGATTCCGCACCGTACACCGGGCGTGGAGGAGGCCACGCTCCCGCCGGACTACCAGCGCATCCTCGCCGCCGTGCGGCGGGCCGCCGGACCGGTCATGGCCCGGCAGGTCGGCAAGATGCTGGGAGTCGACATCAGCGTACGGGCCAAGCTGGAACCGCTGCGCGGGAAGCTGGTCAGACTGGCCGACCGCGGCTGGCTGCGCAAACTGCCCGACGGTCGGTTCACCACCTGCCTGTGACCAGGCATGCCACCGCTTGAAGCGGTGCAGCGCGGGTGGCCTTATTCACGTCTCGGAGCAGCGCTTCAACAGCACTTTGGACGTCGCTCCCGTCGTGGTGATTGGCCACGATGCCCAGTGGGAGCGGCCCCAAGCGTCACTCGGGGGCTGATCGTGGCCATGCCGCCCGTCGTGGCGCGGCTTGCGCTGCGGTGTGCTCACCTGGTCGGGTCACCCCGGGTGTGGGCGGGCGGTTCTCGGCGTGGACTGGGCGTGGCGTGTCAGTCAGGTGTGCGGATCGGTCCGTGATCCGTGCCGAGCGGAGGAATGTACCGATGGCATCGAAGAAGCCGAGCATCGTCTTCGCCCACGGCCTGTGGGCCGACGGCTCCTGCTTCAGCAAGCTGATCCCCACGCTGCAGCGCGAGGGCCATGAGGTGATCTCCGCGCAGAACACCTTGGACTCGCTGGAGGGGGAGGTCGATGCCGTCCATCGTGCCCTGGAGCGGGTCAGCGCGCCGGCGGTCCTCGTCGGCCACTCCTGGGGCGGGTTCGTCATCAGCGCCGCCGGCAACCACGAGAAGGTCGCCGGGCTGGTCTACCTCGCCGCGCTCAGCCCGGAGGCCGGCGAGAGTGCCCAAGAACAGATCGGCAAGTTCACCCAGCCCGAGCTGTTCTCCCACCTGCAGGAGGAGAATGGGCGGATCTGGATCGCCCGCGACGGCATCTCCTACTTCTGCGGGGACCTGTCCCCCGAGGACCAGCAGCTGGTGTGGGCGACCCAGGGCGCCCCGCGCGCGGAGATGCTCACCTCCACCACCGACAACCCCGCCTGGAAGTCCCAGCCCACCTGGTACCTCCTCACCACCCAGGACCAAGCCGTACACCCCGAGCTGCAACGCTTTGTCTCCCAGCGCATGGGCGCCGCCACTGTCGAAGTCGACAGCAGCCACGTCCCCATGCTCTCCCAGCCCGAGGCCGTCCTCGACCTGATCCGCAAGGCAGCCGACGCCGTGGCCACCTCATAGGCTCACTTACCGAGAGCTGCAGTCCGTTGGCCGTAGCCAGGCGAGAGGACGATGGCAAGGCCAGCAGCCATGAAATGAAGGAAAGCCCAGCCCTGCCTGATGCAAGAGCGGGCTGGCTGGGTGCCCCCCGTTCCCATGGACATCGACCTCCCCTCCGCGCGAGTGCCTTCCGCGGCTCTGAACATTCGCTGTCGTGAGTCGCGTACATAGCCAGCGCAGGCGTAACCGGGGCGCCCCCGGCGGCCGTTGGAACTGTGTGACGAGAACCAAAGAACGCACCGAGGACACCTGCCCGTTTGTCTACCAGTGCCGTCTGCCGCTGTCCACGAGCACCCTCAACCACCTCGCCGATCTGCTGCGACGCCACCTGAAGGCCATACGGTCCCGGTGGCGGATCCTGCCGCCCGGCCGGATCGCGGTAGTCGTCCTGGCCGTGCTGCGCCACGACCAGCGCCTGGCCGACATGGCCGGCGGCAACAACGTGTCCGAGTCCACCGTCCGCCGTTGGCGCGACGAGCTGATCACCCTGCTCGCCGCGCAGGCCCCGCGGCTGGACCGTGCCTTGAAGAAGGTTGCCGCGAGGGGCGGGGAGGCCGTCCTGATCGACGGCACTCTCATCCCCACCCAGCGTCGCACGGGAAGGGCCAACCGTCGGAACTATTCCGGCAAACACCGCCGTCACGGCCTGCACTTCCTCGCTTTGACCGACGAAAACGGCCGTCTGATCTGGATATCCGCCGCCCGGCCCGGCAGCACCCACGACATCACCGCCGCCCGCCACGACCACGTCCTGGCCCACCTACGCGCCGCCGGTCTCGGCGCTCTCGCCGACCTCGGCTTCCGCGGCCTGGACAACGACGTACTCGGCTCCGTGATCATCACCGGCTTCGCCGCCACCCGTGCCCGCAAACTCACCCCCGGCCAGAAGGACGCCAACCGCGTCCTCGCTGTCGGACGCGCACCGGTCGAGCACAGCTTCGCCCACCTGAAGAACTGGCGGATCCTCACCAAGCTCCGTACCGACCCTGCCCGCGTCACCCAACTCCTGCGCGCTCTGCTCGTCCTGACCAACCTCGAAGTCAACCGCTGACGGACGATCTTCTCGGCGGACTCCCGCCCACGACGAGCACGAGTACCCCGAGAACCGATCACACCAGCCCTTTGACCTGGGACTTCAAGTTGGCGGCAACTCACTGAGTGGGTTCCACCCGGTGCCGTGCATCGCCACCGGGTGCAGGGCATCGTGAGTTCCACTCGGTGGACGATGCCCGGCATCGTCACCCCAGCGGTGCGGTGGAGTGCCGCACTCGGGACAGGGCGCGGGCATCACGGCGCGCGGCGGCACTACCGATCCGGTTCTGCCTCGACCGGGGGCGGCGTGACTCCCCCGCGGCAAGGCGACGTTTCCTCGCGTTTGTGAGGCGCTTGCGCTGTGCGCGGAGTTCCTTCTTCCTCTGCGCCGGCGACTTCGGTGTCCGGGGGCGTTTCCAGATCGGCTGCCACGGCGGCGGCCCATAGGCGTCGGCGCGCTCCTGGATGCCCTCGATCAGGCGGGCTGCGGCGGCCTCGATCCTCGGGTCTTCGGGCTGTGTGGTCATGCGACTCCTCCAGCGGGCCGGTTGGGTGCGGATGGGCGGGCAGGCTGCTGGGGGCGCTGCGCTGTCGGCGCCGCCGGGTCCCGCTGCGGCTGGGGACCGGAGGCGACAGCTCGTTCGCGTATGCCGTCCTGGAGCTTGGCGGCCATCTTGGCGGCGGCCTCGAACGTCCGGCGGGTCTGCTCCACCGTGGCGACGTCGGTCGTCTGCTCCGGGACGTGGCCGACTTTCCGGTCCATGCGGGTCGGCCGCGTTCGAGGCCTGGGGGCGGCGGCGGGAACAGCGACTGTGTGCGGCCGGGAGCGCGAGCCCAGGCGATCCGAGCGGCGCGCCGCGTGGATCCGGGCGGTCAGTGCTCCGGCGGCGAGGCGAGCCCGCTCGTACGGCGAAGCGGACCGGCTGCGGGTCAGCGGGCGCAGCACGGCTTGGTCCTCGGTGTCGCGCGGGTACAGCGCGCGCAAGTCGGCGGTCATCATGCGGCCGACGGTGCGGGTGTAGTTGTCGACGGCCGTCTGCACGATCTGTTCGTCCAGGCCAAGCTGGTGAGGCCGGCCGCGCAGAACGTGGGAGAGGTGGCGGCGGGCTTCGGCGAGCAGATGCCGGTACTGGAACGCGCCGCGCATCACGTACACCACCGCGACGGTGTCGACGGCGGCCAGCGCTATGTCGACCACCGGACGGACCCGTGCCCACACCGCCGCGGCTGCCGACCGTGCCCGCCGTGCCAGTTGGTAGACGGTGCAGGCGCCGAAAGCCCGCATCGCCGAGTTCCGCCACCGCTCGCGCAGCTCGGACAGCGACCGCGCCACCGTGCGCTTGGGCGGGCGCGTCCGGTCGGCGGCCTGGCAGCCCAGCGCGTAGGCGGCCCGCTCCCCCGGCGGATGCCCCTGCCTTTCCTCATAGTCGGCCGTCAGGTCGGACAGTGCGTCCGCGATCTGCTGACGGCGCGTCGACTGCCAGCCGATGAGCCGCCGGTCGATCCCGGCGATCTCCATCACCGGCCGGCGCCCCGGGGTGACGGTGCGCGGCTCGGTCGCCAGCCCCAGCGCCTCGCAGACCTCAGCGGCCACGATCTCGTTGTAGAGCGCGGAGGCGGCCACCGTGTTCTCGTACAGGGCCGTGGTGTGGATCGACCCCCACTTCCCGTCCAGGCGCTGCCCCTTCACCGACAGCAGCAGATGGTCATGGAGCAGCGGCATCCCCGACCGCGCCTCGTAGTGGCGGAAGCGCGCGGCAACCAGACCGCCCGGCGGCCGCACCCGGTAGATGCCGTCCTTGCCGTACCGGATCACCGCCACCTCGTCCTCGATCCACTCCAGCACCCGCTCGATCGCCCGCTCGTGCGCGGCCTCGATCACCCGCCGGGTCTCCTCATCCCCCAGCGCCCACAGGAGGTAGATCGTCGGCTGCGGCCGGAACACGAAGTCGACCCCGGTCACCGTCACCCGGCGTCCGAGGGCGCCAGCCTTGAACGCCTTCTTCGGGGAGTCGTCGGCGGCGAGCCGGTCGGCCTCGATCCGGTCCGCGTCCGGGTGCCGGCCCCGCTCACCGAACAGGTTCCGCAGCTGCGCCTCGGTGACCTCCTCACCCGGCGCCAGTCCGAGCACGGAAAGGCCGCGGCCCATCCATCGCCCGACCGGGACCCCGGCTTGCTCCTGCGCCTCGCGCAACGGCGTACGGGCCGGGCGGCGGCCGTCGCCGACAACGGTCTGGCGCAGGTAGTACCGGTACATCTGACCGGCCCGGATGACCCTGATATCCACTGTCATGGAGACCACGCCACACGTCTCTGACTTGCAAGAAAAGGCCGATCAGCAGTACAGCCCGCCGGGCGGGAGCAGCGACCGAACTTTCTTCACGCGTGCCCGTCAGACGGGAAGCGGCCGCGGGCCGACAACGAATGTCATCGCTCTCCGGCAGCCCTCACACCACGACCCGGACGACACCAACAAACACCACTGAGTACTACCGAGCACGACGGAACGCGCACCACCAACGAGCACCGCCTACATCAGCCCCCGACGCCTCTTCAGTTCAAGAGGTCGTTGAGTGGCCGACAAGACGTGCTCCGCCACCACGCTCCGTCGCCGCCGCGACGAGTGGATCGCCGCTGGGGTGATGGAGTCCCTGCGACTGCTGGTTCTGGCGGCCTACGACCGCATGATCGGCCTGGAACTCGAGCACCTGTCCGCCGACGGCTGCATCGCCAAGGCGCCCTCGGGCGGGGAGTGCGCCGGTAAGAGTCCCGTCGACCGTGCCAAGCAGGGCATCAAGCGCTCACAACTGACAGATTGCCACGGCATACCGCTGATCACCGATCCAGCGCCGGCCAACACCCGCGACCACATGCTGCTGCCCGCAATCCTCGACCGATTCGCCGACCTCCAGACGACTCTGGGACCGTTCCCAGAGCATCCGCAGCTGAGCCTGGACGCCGGGTACGACTACAGCATGGTCCACCTCGACCTGGACGCCAGAGGGATCGTCGGCCTGGTCGCCGAGCGCGGTGCCAAGACCCCGATCCAGGCCGACGGACGTTGAGTGGTGGAGCGCACGAACTCCTGGATGAACGACTTCGGCAAGCTCCGCCGCTGTACTGAACGGCGAAAGGCGCCAGTCGAGTTCTTCATCGCCCTGGCCAGTGCCATCATCACTGTTCGATGCCTGATCAGACGCGCGTGGATCCTCTATCGCTGGGACACCCGCCCTCGAAGCCGCGGCATCCGATGACCACCGACGGAAACGGCTGGCCCGACGCGTTGGCGACTGCCAGACTCGCTCCGTGCGTGTGATCATCGAGGATATGGCCAACCGGCTGGCCGAGGTGCCGGGCGTAGTCGGAGTAATGCTCGGCGGCAGCCGGGCACGCGGAGAGCACCGGCCGGAATCAGACTGGGATCTCGGCGTCTACTACCGTGGCGGGCTCGATCTCGCCGCGTTGCGCGTGCTGGCCGGCCCCGATGCGGAGGTGGCCGGCCCAGGCGGGTGGGGGCCTTGGGTAAACGGTGGTGCGTGGCTGCAGGTCGACGGCGTGGCGGTGGACTGGATCCTGCGGGACCTGGACCGGGTCGAGCAGGTGTGGGCGGACTGCCGCGAGGGCCGGTATGAAGTGGGCGTGCAGGCGGGGCATCCGCTCGGATTCTGGTCGCCCTGCTATGCAGGCGAGGTAGCGCTCGGTCAGGTACTGGCTGACCCGACCGGCGAGCTGACGGGCCTTCGGCGGCGGACCACGACCTACCCTGAGCTGTTGCGAGAGGCGTTGACGGCGGGAGCCTGGGAGGCGGAATTCCTGGTCGGCGCCGCAGCAAAGGGCGCCGCGCGGGCGGACACGCTGTACGTCTCGCTTTGCCTGTCCCGGGCCGTCGGCGTGCTGGTGCAGGCGATGTTCGCCGAGGATCGGCGCTGGTGCCTTAATGAGAAGGGCGCGCTGGCTGTCGGCGAGACGCTTCCGGGCGCGCCAACAGGCTTCGGCCCGCGAGTCCGCGGCTTGCTGGGGGCGCCCGGCGAGAATGCCGAGTTGCTGGCGGCAACGGTGGCCGAGGCGCGGGTGCTGGTCGAGGAGGCCGTCGCTGCGCTGAGGAGCCGCGCCGAGTAGCAACACATGCCTTGAGTCCAGGGCTCACGCACGCCGCCGAGGCAGCCGGGACACGCGAAGACCTACTGGCGGACGCTCTAAGAGGCCCCGCAGATAGGCGTGGTGGTGGTGCCCCGACGGCGATGCAGGCACGGGTCTTGGTGGTCAGGAGTTGCGACGCTCTGTGTTCACGAAGGAGACCCGTGCCTGCGTTTCCATTGAGGGTCAGCCGATGACGTTGAGGCCGAGGGTGGCGCAGATTTGGGCGGCTTGGCTTTGGGAGATGGCGGCGCCGCGGAGTTGTGCGGCGGTGGCGAGGGTGAGTTCGCCGAGGTCGGCGCCGCGTAGGTCGGCGCCGGTGAAGTTGGTGGCCCGGAGGTTGGCGTCGGCGAGTCGGCAGTCTTCGAGGGTGGTGTCGCGGAAGTCGGCGCCGCCGAGGTCGGCTTCGGTGAAGCGGATGCCGACGAGGTGGGTGCTGCGCAGGCTGAGGCCGTTGAGGTTGGCGACGGCCAGGTTGCAGCGGGCGAGTTGGAGCCCGAGGCCGCGGTGGCCGGTGAGGCGGGCTCCGATCATGCGGCAGCCGGTGAAGGTGGCATCGGCGAGCAGGGCGCCGCTCCACTTGGTGTTGGCCAGGTCGACGCCGTCGCAGGCGAGGTCTCCGCAGTCGGCGTCGGTGAAGTTGGCCCTGGCGGCGCTGCCGCCCTGCCAGCGGGCCTGATCGAGCACGGCGCCGGTGAAGTCGGCTGCCGTAGCGGTGCACTCGGTGAAGACGGATTCGGCGAGATGGGCGCCGCGCAGGTTGGCATCGGTGAAGGTGCAGCGGGTGAACGTGCGGGGATGCTGATTGCGCCTCAGGGCCGCGCGTAGGTCCAGGCCGGTGAAGTCGACGCCGGTGAGCTCGGTTTGGGTCGCGAGCAGTGTCAGTGGGTCTTCCGGCGGGGCGGCCGGGTCGGTGTCGTGGCCGTGGTGGTGGAAGGGCAGGGGTGCTTCGGTCATGGGTTCGGCCTCGCTGTGGGTGTCGGGGTGAGTGCGCGGCGGGGCGCGGTCAGCGGGAGGGGACGGGTTCGGTGGTCTGTCGGGGCTGGGCGGTTGTGTTGTTGCGGCGGCTGGTGCGGTGGGCCTTGAGGGTGTCGTAGGCGAGGGTCAGGGCGAGGCCGGTGATCGCCCACAGGGTGAGGGCGAGCCAGTAGCGGGTGATGCCGTCGCTGTCGAAGTACATGATCTGGCGCAGGCTGCCGGTGGTTGAGGTCATCGGCAGCAGGTCGTGCAGGGCGCGGATGGGTGCGGGCATGCTCTGGATGGGCAGGGCCGCTCCGGAGGCGGGCATGCCGAGGAACATGAAGATCGCGACGGCGGGCAGCGGGGTCATGCGCCCGCAGAAGCGGGACAGGAACACGGTGGCCAGGCCGACGGCCATCACGGTGAGCCAGCCGGTGATGAGGATGGCGGGGGCGGAGCCGTGCACGGCACCCAGGATCGGACCGGTGATGAGCCAGACAGTGATCGCGGCGACGGCGCCGAAGGCGGCGAGGGCGGGCACCGTGCGCCTGCGGGTGAGGGCGGTGCCGAAGGCGGTGGAGAGCATGACCGCCGACAGGTAGCCCGCCAGGGTCAGACCGATCGCGGCGTACATGGTGCTGGTGTCGCTGGTGTCGTCGGTGCTGAGTGGTACCAGGTCGCGGACCTGGAGGAACTGGTGCTGCTGGACGGCAACATTCTCGAACGGCACGGCAGCCAGGTTGACCTGGGCGGCGCCGGCGGCCGAAGCGATATACAGCAAAGGACCGCTTGGACGCGGAGGTTGAGCGAACGCCGTGCCGGGCGTACCCGCGTAGCGGTCACCGGGCGTCGGCGTGGGGACATAGGCGGCCGCCACAGCCCGGTGCGCTACCAGCTGCCGGGCCTGTTCGGTGGAAGCGACGGTGCTGACGTCGTACTTGTCGCCCAGAGTCTTGCGCAGGGAAGCGGCCAGCGGGCCGGTCCGCGCCGGTGATCCGGCGACCGCGACTTTCAGGTGGTGCGGGGTCGGGGCGTGCATCGCGGCTGTGTAGATGCCGACCAGCAGGACGGCCATCGCGAACGGGAACAGCAGCACGCGGGCTATCGGCCGGATCATGTCTCCTCCTCGGAATGTCTGGGCGCCCTCATGGGTGCCCTCGATACATCTCTCAAGATACATCTCTTATGATGCATTATCGTAGATGTATCATCGGAGATGTTTCCTGAAGGAGGGTATGCATGGCACCGACCAGCCCCATGAGTTTCGCTGACCTGCACCATCTCGGCAGGCGTCTTACCGCTACCGCGACCTCGGCGATGAAGGACGCCTCCGACCTGGGCCCCACCGAGCTACTGGTGCTGGAGTGCCTCTACACCGCTGGTCCGCAGCCGGTGGGGGCCATCGCCCAGCGCACCGGCTTCGCCCAAAGCCGGGTATCCACGGTGGTGGCGGCACTAAACGAGCGGGGCCTGGTCGAGCTGGGAGCCGACCCCGCCGACCGACGCCGGACTGTCGCCAAGATCGCCGAACACGCCCGCGCACAGGCCCGCGAAGCCAGGAGCCGGGATGCCGAACCGACGCTGCGGCAGCTGCTCCCAGGACTCCCCGACGCAGAGGTCGACACGGTGATCGCCGCACTGAAAACACTCAACAGCGCCCTGGGTGAGGCATCGCCAGACGCCTCCAGCGGTACCGACCCCCAGCCGAACGGTCGGCCTGGGTAAGGTCCGCGCGGGTAGGTGCATGCTCATGGGCGACGGCTCGGTCGTTCGCCCCAGCGATGGGTCGTCCATGCCCTACGGATCAGGCTGCGCACGGTGATGACGGTGTCGGGGGCGAGGTCGAAGAAGGCGTTGATGACGGCGGCCCGGCGCTCGTAGCACCGGGCGAGGCGGTGGAACGCGTTCTGCCAGGCATGGGTCCGCTCCACGTGCCACCTCTGACTTGCCTGGATGGGTGCCTTCTCGCCCTTGTGCGCGATGCGGCCGTACAGGCCGCGTTCGTCGAGCAGGGCGCGGGTCTTGTCTGAGTCGTAGCCGGCATCCAGGTGCACGGTGATGCCGTCGGGCAGCGGTCCCAGACCATCCAGGCGGTCCAGCGTTGGGGCGAGCAACAGGGAGTCGTGACGGTTGGCTCCAGCCAGCACGCGGCCCAGCGGTATTCCATAACCGTCCGTCATGCCCAAGCGTTTCAGGCCCTGTTTGCCGCGATCGACCGATGAACGCCCCGCGACCTCACCGCCGCCGGCGATCTGGTCGAGGACGAGGCCGACGATCCGGTCGTAGGACTCCAGCGTTCGCCGGCCTTGCGGAGATGGCCGTCTACGGCGACGACGCCCGCGCCCTCATCCAGGCCGCGATGGACGCCCTGGGGTGAACTTCCGCAATTTCCCGCAATCTCGTTGAGGAACGGCCGCCGGTCTCCGTAGCGTCGAACGACACCGACGCACCGGCAACGGAGGCGGTGCCCATGAGCGCACCCACGTCCCCCGACCCCGCGCCACAATGCCCTGGCCTCCAGCCGCCCGAGTACGGCCGGCCTTCCCCGGCGCTGATCGCCCGCGCCGACCGCGGCTTCGCCCGCTTCCTCGCCGCCCCGGCCCCGGACGCCGGCACCGGCGACCAGGGCCAGGACGACGACGCGGCGGGCACCCTATGAGCGACACCCACACCGTGCTCCACGACCCCGACGGCCTGATCGAGGCCGAACTCCCCCTGGACCGCGCCCCGCACGAGGCACTCGTCACCGCCGTCCTCGCGTGGACAGACCCGGACCTCGCACCCCGCGACTACGAGCAGATAGCCCTCCAACTCACCGGGGCACGCCCGCGCCGTGGCCGCCGACGTCCGGCGCCACGCCGCCGCACTGCCCAAGAACGACGGCCGCGGCGCCCTCGCCGAAGTCGTCCTCCGCGAAGCCGACGGACGACTGTCCGCCCCGCTGGAAGGCACCGCCCGCTGCGCCCAGAACCGCGCACGCCTCGTGCGAGCGCTCTACACCCGGCTGGACCGCCTCACCGAACCCGCCCCGGCCACAATGTCAAGCCCCGGGTTTTGTGGAGACTGAGTTAGCTGGTTTTCTGGAGTGATGTGAGGGGTTCAGCCGCGGAATAGGATGCGCTTGATCGCACCGGCCCGGCCGACCGGGTCCTTGCGGGCCTCGACCGCCAGGCGCGTCGCGCGTTCACGCAGTTCGTCGGGGTACTTGCGGGGAGCAGCCATGATCGGCATCCTTCCGGGTCTTCGATGTCTCCATCAAACCCGGGGCGATTCAATGTGCACAGGCCGGTCATTGGCTCATTGGACTCGGGTGATGACGACGCGGGAGCCAGCCCCCGAGAGAAGTAGGAGCGGCTGCTCGGTGGGGTCTCAGGGCTTCGGCGTAGTCGCGGCTTGAGTGGGTTTTCCCGATGTGTGCCGGCGGTGGCCCGGACGCAGGACAGGCACGAGCTTCCAAGATCATGTGGGTGTCGAGTCCAGTGATCCCTACGGAAGTCCGTGCCTGCCGTCGTATCCTCTCCGATCCCGCCCGTCCTTGACCAACTCCGTGACCAGCCCGATGCCGCGGAATACGAACTGCCCGGGCTGCTGACCCGGTTGGCCGCTGTCCCCGATCCGCGCAAGCCCCGTGGTGTGCGCCACGGCCTGGTGTATGTGCTGGCGCTGGCCGCCTGCGCCGTGCTGACCGGCGCGACCTCGCTCCTGGCCATCAGCGAGTGGGCCGCCGATGCGCCATCGGCGGTCCTGGACCGCATCGGCGCCCGTCGCTGCCCGTTGACCGGCATCCGGCCGGTGCCGTGCGAGACAACGATCCGCCGCACCCTGGCCCGCCTTGATGCCGATGCGCTTGACCGGGCGGACGGCAAGAGCCTGCGCGGCGCCGCCAGAGCCGACGGCCGCAAGATCCACTTGCTGGCCGCACTCGACCACACCAGCCGTCTGGTCCTCGCCCAGCTGGACGTCGGAGACAAGACGAACGAGATCACGTGCTTCCAGCCCCTTCTGGACAACCTCGCCGACCTGGCCGACACGGTCGTAACCAGCGACGCCATGCACACCCAACGCGAGCACGCCCAGTACCTCGCCAGTCGAGGCGCCCACTACATCGTGATCGTCAAAGAGAATCAGAAGAAGCTCCGCAAGCAGCTCAAAGCCCTTCCCTGGCAGCGAATTCCGCTCCAGAGCCGCATCCGCGAGAGCGGTCACGGCCGTGGCGAGATCCGCCGCATCAAGGCTTGCACCGTGAACAACCTGCTCTTCCCCGGCGCCCGCCAGGCCGTCCAGCTCAAGCGGCGCCGCCTGCACCGCAAGAGCGGCAAGGTCAGCATCAAGACCGTCTACGCGGCCACCAGCCTGAGCGCCGAGCAGGCCACTCCCGCCCAGCTCGCCAACATGATCCGCTCGCACTGGCAGATCGAGGCCCTGCACCACATGCGGGACACCACCTTCGCCGAGGACGCCTCGCAGCTTCGGACCGGCAATGCGCCCCGCACCATGGCGACCTGGCGCAACCTTGCCATCGGCGCCCTGCGCATCGCCGGCACCCAGAACGTCGCCGCCGCACTCCGGGCCAACTCCCGCGACCCGAAACGCCCGCTCGCCCTACTCGGCCTCACAGGATCACGAACCGGACATCACACGACTACGCCGAAGCCCTGGCGTGCCAGTTTGTCGTGTTCCGGTGCGAACGCTGGCCCACTTTGCCTTTCGACGGTTACGAAAGTCTCAAATCGGCGAATCTTTGCCAGATTCTTTCGGTATCGTGCGCCATGTTCTGGCCGCTGTCACGCCACGTCGTCGAAAATCCAGCAGGACTGGGCGGGTATAGGACCACAGTAATCGAATAATGCCTTCTTGAATTTCAGCCATCTTAAGCGCCTTTTGCACATTCTCGACCACCCCTGGGGCGCCCCCAAAAGCAGGCGGTAGATTTTCGCGCAGAAGGTGCAAACGCACAATCGCGGGCGGGTGGGAGCCGAGTTGGCACGCATTTTCGTCACCGGTCTCCAACAGTGAAACCGCGCGATCCATCACTTCCAGTGCGTCGAAAAATAGACAGATGCCGAGGAAGCCGCCGACGACGTCACTGTTCGCGTGCTCGATACCCGCATTGATCGCCAGGATTGCGCCGATATAGTCCGCCTCGGCCTCTCGCACCCACGAATACTCCAATGACTCGACTTCGACTGCCGGCAAGACCCCTTTGCGTGTTGGCGCTTCATCGCAATGGCCCGTGATGATGTGGGCGCACTCGTGCCCAACTACGAAATAGAAGAGTGATGCATAAAGCAGAAGTCCGAAGCTGGATGGCGGCAGCGGCGTTCTGTGCTGCCCGGATCCGGTGATGCTACCCGTAACCGCGTAGTCGACCACGACCTCTGCAAAGCGTTCGGCAATGCTGGGATCGTTTTCAATTCGCTCGGCCGCTTCGGGCAAGCTAAGAGTGAACCAGACCTTGTCATCGCTGTCGAACGGGCCGTGAAAGACAGTCAAGGCGATTATGCTGCTAAGTTTATTGGCGAACTCGGTGATCTGGTCTTCGAAAAGTACTAGATAGTCTTGAGAGTTACCAGGAACTCGCATGCTTACGGCATTCAGTTGCCCTGTGTGCAGATGAGAGATGAGCAGGCGGCGGCGTGCAACATCGATGCCGTCGACCCGGGTGGCTGCGGTCGCCTCGATGTTCTTTTGGATCCTAGTCAGGGATTGGGACATCAGGTCATCGAACGTTTTCCCCGAGATGTGCTCTTTTGCATAATCCCTTAGCGTACGTGACCGGGGATCTTGAAGCCGTTCGCGGGGCCACGCATCACGATGCATCCAGTCGATCGCCCGCTCCGGGTCGGCAGAGCCGAAACGAGTGAGAGAGATACCTAGATCGGCGTAGGTCTGCGCCCGCAACTGAGCAAGGAAGTGATGCGCGTCCATTAGTCACTCACCCAGGATTGCCTGGATCGGAAGTCCGGGCTGTCTCGATTTCCACGGCGCGGCCGAACCTATCCGTGACCGATTGGGCGACCTGCTCAATGCTATCGCCGCCACCAGCAAGCAACTCTGGCAGAGTGGAAATCACCTTGCCGAACATGCCTTCAGGCTCCCTGACCTCCACGTCCACTTTCCCGTCCACGGCGACGATAATCACGGTTCCGTAGACGACGTCCGGGGTTCGGTAGAACGCCTTCGGCGCCCCCGGCCTCAAGTCGATCACCTGGCCGCCCTTGCGCTGCTCCAGGATGTGTAGGACGGCGCCGACCGCAGTTGCCGCACCGAGCAGCACCAGCGTTACGGTGGTGACGGGCTCAATGCCGAGACGTGGGACCTGCTCCACTTCGATGCCGTGTTCCGCTGCTAGCATCCGGGCGGCTGGCACCTGAGCAGCCTCAAGAACAACGACAGCCTCTCGCTGCGACAACGCGCCCACTGCATACCCCCGTTGAACAGTAGTCAGGCCACGCAGTCATGATGCCAGAGATCACCACATCCGAGTGCGGATCTACGCAGGGTTCTCACGCACGCAGCGCTGCCGCTGCTTGCCGCCGCGGTGACGTCGGCGGCCAGCGCGCTCCATCCTCAACCGGCCACCTGTCTCCATCGAATTACGTCGTCAGCGCCTGTGACCTGGCCAGCTGGGTGCCGCTGGGTGAATTCCGCAGGCATTTCGAAGTACGCGTCGGTGTCAGCGGGCTCCACGTCCCCCAGCGGCTGGCCGAACCAGGATCTGATCTGGTCCAAGTGCCCAGGAGAGCAACAACAGTCACTGGATACAGAATGGCGGCGGCGGCCCTCAGGAGCAGGGGCAGGTCGGTGATGGTGAGCCGGTTCGGGGTGGCGGCGCCGATCGACGCCGCGACCGGGACCGGTGCTTCGCCGTCGACGGGGACGGGCTCGGCGAGCAGCGCGGCCAGGTGGGACAGGCGCAGCGCGTGGTAGGCGGGTGCGATGCGGACGGTGAGCGCGAACTCGTCTCCACCGATCCGGCCGACCACGCCGCCGCCTGCCCAGGCGGTCAGCCGTTGGGCCGTGACCGCCAGGACGCGGTCGCCGACCGCGTGGCCCCGGGTGTCGTTGATCTCCTTGAAACGGTTTCTCCGGACTAAGAAATGATCTTGCAGCGGAAGCCAGTGCGACTGAGCCGTAGGCTTCGTGTCATGGCGCGATTCGATGAGGTCATGGCGACGTTCTGGGGTGACGGTGATTACGGTGTCCAGCAGCCTCTGACGGACGAGATGGTGCGAGAAGCCGAGCGTGGGCGCTGTCACGTTGGCTGACAGGGTGGGAGGATCCTCGGGCTGATCACGGTGGAGGGGGTCGTCCGTGGAGGGCATGTCGCAGTCGTACAAGGGGCACCGGTATCCGGTCGAGGTGATCTCGCACTGCGTGTGGCTGTACTTCCGGTTCCCGCTCAGTTTCCGCGAGGTCGAGGAGCTGATGCTGGAACGCGGCGTGATCGTCTCGTACGAGACGGTCCGCCGCTGGTGCCTGAAGTTCGGTCAGCAGTACGCCAACGGACTGCGCCGCCGGCGGCCCCAGCCCGGCGACAAGTGGCATCTGGACGAGGTCTTCATCAAGATCAACGGTGAGCAGAAGTACCTGTGGCGGGCTGTCGACCAGGACGGCAACGTGCTGGACATCCTGGTACAGAGCCGCCGGGACACGGCTGCGGCCAGGCGCTTCTTCCGTACGCTGCTGACCAAGACGGGCGGGGTGCCGCGGGTGATCGTCACGGACAAGCTCCGCTCCTACGGCGCGGCCCACCGCGAGGTCATGCCCTCCGTCGAGCACCGTTCCCACAAGGGCCTGAACAACCGGGCCGAGAACAGTCATCAGCCCACCCGGCAACGCGAACGGGCGATGAAAGGCTTCCGCAGCGTGGGCACCGCGCAGCGTTTCCTGTCCGCGTTCAGCGGCATCTCACCCCACTTCCGGCCCCGCCGCCACCTGATGACCGGCACCCAACACCGCGCCGAAATGACCGTCCGCTTCACCATCTGGGAGCAGATCACCGGCGTCACCGGCCGGCCTGCCGCCGCCTGAGCCCAGGGCCGGCACCCGGCCCCACCACACCTCGACACACCGTCAGACACCCGCACACCCAACAACGTGACAACGCCTCACCGCGCCCGCTGAGGTCCGCGAAGCACTCCGCTCGCTGACTACCACCGAGCTGGTCCGACGGCTGGCCGTCAGCCGTCCGGGCACCGATCTGGCCGCCCCGGCCACAGCCGTAAGACTGGCCCTCAAGCGCCTGGCCAGGCGCTACCGGCACTTGAGCGAGGAGATAGCGGACGCGGACCGAGACCTGCGCGTCCTGATCGCCCGCACCGCACCGAGCCTGCTCGCGCTGACGGGCGTCGGGACCGAGACCGCCGGGCAGTTGATGGTGACCGCCGGGGACAACCCCGACAGGCTCGCATCCGAGGCCTCCTTCGCCCACCTGTGCGCCGCCGCGCCAGTGCCAGCCTCTTCCGGGCGTACCGACCGCCACCGGCTCAACCGTGGCGGAGACCGACAGGCCAACCGCGCGCTGCACACAATCGTGCTGGTCCGCATGCGTCACGACCCGCGCACCCGTGACTACGTCGCCCGGCGCACCCTCGAAGGACTCAAGACGAAGGACATCTTCAGGTGCCTCAAGCGCTTCGTCGCGCGCGAGGTCTACCACCACCTGACCAACGCATTCAGCGGCACACCCGAGCCCTCTCCTACAGCTTGACGATCTATAGAAGCTTCAGAGTCAAGCCGGTGAAACTGGTCGTCCTGTCCGGCCACAGCGAGTGCTGTGATGAGTTCGGGCAGGGCGAGGACGCCCCCGTATTGGTGGCGGCGACGGTCGGGGAAGGCACGGGCCAGCGACTCCGCCCGGACGCGCTGTCCGTCGGTGGTTGCCCGAGCGGAAGGTCTTCGGCGGGAGCCTCGGGGAAAGCCGGGCAGGTGAGCGGGAGCGTGCGGGGGTCAGCCAGCCGGAAGGTCAACGCGCAGGTGCGTACGCGATCCTCCAAGCGAGCTACGCGGGTTCGATTCCCGTCGCCCCGCTCTGAACGACGAAGGGTCAGGTCGGAGGATGCCGCTTGGCCCTCAGTCGTTCGTGGGGTCTCAGTGATGGACCGCTGTGCAGGTGACGGTGGTCTTGCCGTGCGCCGTCTTGACTACGTACTTGCTTCCGGTGAGACCGCCGAGGTCAAACCTTCCCGACTTGTCGATGGGGACCGAGCCCGAGGTGGAGCCGGAGTAGGTCACCTTCGTGCCAGCGGGGAATCCTTCCCCCCACACGTGATACTTGCCGGCTGAGTCCACCTCGACGTTGCACTTCGCGGCTGCGGGGGCCGTGGTGGTCCAGGCCTGGGCGGCGATGGTAGGGCCCACCGCGAGAGCGGGGGCCACCAAGAGCGTGAGTGCTGCAAGACGACGTGTCCGGTTCATCATTCAACCTGCCTTGGATGGTGACGGTGCGGCCGGTGAGGCGTGGCGGCTCCGATACCCGCGGCAGCGGTCGAGCCGCTACGCCGTACTGATGTCATTTTGTATCTTATCGTCCGGTTAGAGGACTTCGCGCGCCAGACTTCGAGCGCGCGGGCATTCGCAGCGGGGCCGATCAGCCTGTAGTGCTGCGTTGCTCACGCTGTGCCCCCGCCGGCCGCAGACCACCAACCCCGCAGCAGCTGGTCAGCCTGTTGTCAGCCATGAATCCAGAAGGCAAACCGATTCCCACCAGCTCCGTGAGGGACAGGAGTGAAGGCTCGTCCTCGGCGTAGTGCTGCCAGGCTGTGGTCACCCGCAACAGTCGCCTGCCGATCAGGTCGGCGGCGAACAGCTCTTCAACGTCGGTCACCGGCCGATGCTCGCATGGCTCTCGTCAATCGGGCATCCGATTTCCCGGCTCTTCGCAGTCGAGGGTGCAGACCTTGCGGGCTGATCGCCGGGCTCGACGAGGCTCGGTTTGGTCGTCGTGGGGCAACGCTTTGGGCCTGATCGTGCGGTCCTGGCTTGTCGCGTGATCAAGCCGATGGTTGGTGCCGCCGTCGTTGTGAGGGAATCGCGAGGGACGCGGGGTCATCTCCTGTCCGCTCACGAACAGGAGATGCCCGGGGTGCGCGTACGAGTCACCCCGAGGAATTGACCACCCTCGGGAGCTGAGCTGCGCGGGCGGTGGTCCGGCGACTGGTTCGGTAGCGGCCCGGCGTCGTTCCGACGACGGCGGTGAACGCCGCGATGAAGCCGCTGGGGTTGGCCCACCCGCAGGCGTTGGCGGTGTGGATGGTGTCGTGGCCGTCGGCGAGGAGCACGAGCGCGTGGTAGACGCGTAGCTGCGTGCGCCACTCGTAGAAGGTCATGCCGAGTTCGCTGCGGAACAGTCGGCTGAGGGTGCGGGTGCTGGCCCCGATCGCCTTCCCGAACTCGGCCAACGTGGCGTTGTCCGACGGGTCCTCGGACAGCATCCGGGCAATGGCCCGCAGC
Organism: Streptomyces sp. NBC_01431; assembly: GCF_036231355.1. Classification (NCBI taxonomy): domain Bacteria; kingdom Bacillati; phylum Actinomycetota; class Actinomycetes; order Kitasatosporales; family Streptomycetaceae; genus Streptomyces; species Streptomyces sp. NBC_01431. The sequence goes on along the minus strand of NZ_CP109497.1, from coordinate 563,952 downwards.
CGGTCGTCCTGCGGCTCCGGCAGGTGCAGCGGCTGCTCGTCCGCCTCGCGGAGTTCCTCGACGAGGACTCGGACCAGGCGAGCGCGTGCGGAGCGGCTGTAACCGGGCGTGGTGTCGTCGTAGTTGCCGGGACCGGTCAGGGCGAGCACGACCTCGCGGGCGAGGTCGGAGGCCAGGAACACGGCGGGTCGATCCGGCATGAGCCGGGCGACGGATGGCGCGAGAAAGACGATCCGCATATCGGTGTCGCCGTGCGCACGGTGCTGGTGCGTGAACTCGGCGGGGGTCCAGGCGACCCGGTTGGCGGGAACGATCGACGTGCCGCGCTCGGTGTGCACCGCCAGGACACCGCCGGCTGCGTACACCAGGTGCCCCCGTGCGTGCGACTGCGTCGCGCTCGTCCCGCCCGACGGCCAGAGGTGACGTCCACCAGAGGGCCACACATGTGACGTCACGTCGGATGATCGGCGAGGTTGGCGGTGAACGGGCATCGGTTGGCAGCCTATCGGTAGCAAGCCAGTCCTTGATCCGGTGAGACTTCCTCCATGCCGAGTGGTCCTCAGTCGCACGGAGCGGCCGACCGCACCACATGGCATGGAGGCAGCATGCCTCGATGCCGCGGCTTGAGAGAGAAGGAGAAACGCATGGCGACGTTCGTCCTTGTGCCCGGCGCTTGGAAGGGCTCCTGGTCGTTTGAGGCGGTGGTTCCGCTGTTGGAGCGTGCCGGTCACACCGTTCACGCCCTGACCCTGACCGGTCTGCGGCCAGACGACGACAATGTGACGGTCGCGACCGCCAACCTCGACACGCACGCCGACGACGTATTGCGGCACCTCGATCGCAACCACATCACCAGCGCTACGCTGGTCGGCCACAGCTACGCCGGGATGGTGATCGCCGCCGCCGCCGACCGCGCCGGCGGCCGGATCTCACGACTGGTGCATCTGGACGCCTACGTACCGCGCGATGGCGAGTCGTGCTGGTCGTCAACGAACGACCACTTCCGGGAAGTGTTCGCTGCCGGCGCTGTGGCCACCGGCTACGCTGTCCGACCGCCGGACGGCGGCGACCCCCGGCGTCGTCACCATCCCCTCGCCTCGTTCCTGCAGACGATCCGGCTCTCGGGCACGCTCGCCCAGGTTCCCCGTCGGGAGTTCGTATACTGCTCGGGATGGGAAGACCGGACGCCGTTCGCTGAACTGCGCACCCGACTCCAAGCCGATCCCGAGTGGCAGGTCCACGACCTCCCCACCGGACACGACGCAATGCATGAGGCCCCGGAGGCGGTCGCCGCCATACTGCTCGGCGAATGAACTGCGGACGCATCGACGCACGGACGGCAGGCCTGCCGGTGTCGTGCGCTTGGCCGGGGACGCCCTCGATCTGTGCCGGCGCCGGGTCCAGCAGGACACGCGCGGGCACGGTGGCCGCAAAGGCGACCCGCTCTATGGCACCCTGACGCACCCTGCACACCGGTGCGGACCTGCTCACCGACAAGCAGACCGACCGGCTGTGGAAGCTGTTCGCCACTGACGTCCATGTCGAGGTCGAGGCGACCTGGTCTACCAGCGGATGGTCGCCGCTACCGCGAACCCGACCGGACCCGCGGCCGAGAGCTGATGCAGAAGCTGATCGACGCCGTCAGCGACGGTCTACCCGCCGAGCTGACCGAGGTCATCACGTTGGGTCGGACCCTGGCCATGCGTGCCGCCGACGTCCTGGCCTACTTCGACCGGCTCGGCACGTCCAACGGACCGACCGAGGCCATCAACGGCCGACTTGAGCACCTGCGCGGCTCCGCCGTCGGATTCGCAGCCTCACTAACTACATCGCCAGGAGCCTGCTCGAAGCCAGCGGGTTCAGAGTGCGGAACGTGATCTTCTGTCCGACTTGTGATCGCTCGATGGTGTGATGTTGGGGTATCGCGGCCGGTCAGGCGTTCGGGGTTCGCTTGGGTTGTGGCATGAGCATGCGCAAGCCGTACTCGAGTGACGCTTCCGATGAGCAGTGGGCCCTGGTCGAGCCCGTGGTCACAGCCTGGAAGGCCACGCATCCGTCGGTCAGCGGCCATCAGGGCAGATACGAGATGCGCGGGCGTTGTCACGTTGTTGGGTGTGCGGGTGTCTGACGGTGTGTCGAGGTGTGGTGGGGCCGGGTGCCGGCCCTGGGCTCAGGCGGCGGCAGGCCGGCCGGTGACGCCGGTGATCTGCTCCCAGATGGTGAAGCGGACGGTCATTTCGGCGCGGTGTTGGGTGCCGGTCATCAGGTGGCGGCGGGGCCGGAAGTGGGGTGAGATGCCGCTGAACGCGGACAGGAAACGCTGCGCGGCGCCCACGCTGCGGAAGCCTTTCATCGCCCGTTCGCGTTGCCGGGTGGGCTGATGACTGTTCTCGGCCCGGTTGTTCAGGCCCTTGTGGGAACGGTGCTCGACGGAGGGCATGACCTCGCGGTGGGCCGCGCCGTAGGAGCGGAGCTTGTCCGTGACGATCACCCGCGGCACCCCGCCCGTCTTGGTCAGCAGCGTACGGAAGAAGCGCCTGGCCGCAGCCGTGTCCCGGCGGCTCTGTACCAGGATGTCCAGCACGTTGCCGTCCTGGTCGACAGCCCGCCACAGGTACTTCTGCTCACCGTTGATCTTGATGAAGACCTCGTCCAGATGCCACTTGTCGCCGGGCTGGGGCCGCCGGCGGCGCAGTCCGTTGGCGTACTGCTGACCGAACTTCAGGCACCAGCGGCGGACCGTCTCGTACGAGACGAACACGCCGCGTTCCAGCATCAGCTCCTCGACCTCGCGGAAACTGAGCGGGAACCGGAAGTACAGCCACACGCAGTGCGAGATCACCTCGACCGGATACCGGTGCCCCTTGTACGACTGCGACATGCCCTCCACGGACGACCCCCTCCACCGTGATCAGCCCGAGGATCCTCCCACCCTGTCAGCCAACGTGACAGTGCCGTTGCGGGAGTTGCCGCCGTCCTTGCCCGCCGGGTCGTGCTTGTCGCAGCCGAGATGGCCGGTGATCCCGCCCTCCAGGGCGGACTCCAGCACCGTCATGGTCAGCTGCTGCAGCAGCCCGCCCTCACCGGTCAGCTGCAGACCCTTGCTCCGGGCCTGCGCGACGAGCTGGCGATGAGCTTCTGCTCGACCGTCGCGGCATCCAACGACGGTCCCGCCCGGTCATCGACGGTCACGGACTCAGTCACGGTGTCAGTCACTTGATGTCTCTTCCATGATCATCAATTACACCGGTGAGCGTACAGACCCTGCCCGCACGGTCACTTCATCTTGCACAAGGCGGCGTCGACGAGCAGGTCGGTGCGCTCGTCGCGGTCATCCTTGTTCACGTTGGTGGAACGCATCACGATGACTCCCTTCTTGCCCTTGTCGATGAAGCCGTTGGCGTTCAGATGGCCGACGGTGGACCCGCCATGGCTCCAGGAGCCGCCGCCGCAGCTGAGCTGCGTCCAGAAGATGCCCAGCCCCGCCTTCTTGACCGCTGTGTCGCCCTCCTGAGGGGCCGACACCGTCTTCTGCATCTGCGCCAGCTGCTTGGGCCCCAGCAACTTGCCGCCGAGTAGACCCTGCCAGAAGGTCGCGAGGTCGTTCGAGGTGGTGACGAGATCGCCCGCCGAGCTGCCCCAGGTCATGCTCATCTCGGTGCTGTCGACCAGTTGCCCCCCGGGCTTGAACTGGTGATAACCCTTGGCGTGCGGCCGGGGAAGGCCCGTGCGCGTGCCCGCGGAGAACGTGTGCTTGAGGCCGAGGGGTTCGATGATCCGGGCACGTACCTCGTCGCTCCAGTCACGTCCCGTCACCTTCTCGATGATCATCCCGGCGAGGATGTAGCCGGTGTTGGAGTAGCTCCAGCCCTTGCCGGGCTCGAAGGTGGGCTGGTCCTGCAGGGCCATATCAACCAGTTGGCGCGGCTGGTAGCGGTCGAAGCGGTGCTTCTGGAACTGGTCTCCGTCGAGGATGGGCAGGTGAGGGGCGTAGTCGGGCAGGCCGCTGGTGTGCTGAAGCAGCTGGCGCACGGTGATCCGCCGGCCGTCGTTGCCGTGGCCCTTGACCACTCCGGGCAGCCATCGGTCGACGGTGTCGTCGAGCCGCATGCGGCCTTCGCCGACCAGTTGCAGCACGACGGTCGAGACGAAGGTCTTGGTGTTGCTGCCCATCCGGAAGTAGCCCTGGCCCGGCACCGGCCGGTCGGTGCCGAGTTCGGCAGTGCCGCTGCGCACGGAGCTGCGCCCGTGACCGTTCACCAAGGTGGCCTCGGCGCCCACCACTCCGTCGTTGCGGACGATGTCGTCCAGGCCCCGCTGAAGGTCCACCCGACCGGAACCGGCCGCTCGGACGTCTGGCTGGGCCGCCCACGCCGTGGACATCGGCATCGCCAGCGCCGCCGTGACGGCGACCGCCGCCACGGAGCCAAGGGCGAGACGGCGGCGCGTGGAAGCGGAGTTGGACTGGGCGTCAGGGGCGGAGTTTCGTGGCAGCGTCATGGTGATTACCTCACATGTCTTGGAGGCCGTTCGACTTACGCAACTCCCTTATGAACAGGGCATTTTGTGACGCCGATCGGCCGACCGGACGGTGCGTCCGGCCCAAGATCATTCACTCATGGGAAGCGATGGGTGGCCATGACGGAGCCCCCCTGGCGGGGGTATGGAGAACCCCACCCCGCTCTAGCCCTGGGTTCGCCAGGTGTCGTGGTGTCGGGGTTTCTGTGGGTGCAGGGTCAGGCCCTTCGGTCGCGGGGTTGGAGGTGGAGGTGGAGGTTGTGGAGGCGGATGACGATGTCTTTTTCGTAGCGGACGGGTGTGGTGGTGGCGGGTGTGAGCTGCCAGCGGCGGGTGAGGGCGGCGAGGGCGAGGGTGAGTTCGCCGATTCCGAGGGTGCATGCTCGCCTGCCCCCACTCCCGCCACCGGCAGCAACGGCGCCGGCTCCAGCGCGTCTTCCACAAAGACCGGCTGCCCGCCCACCTCGACCTGGCCCGCGGGCAGGGCTTCGGCTTCGGTGTGGACGCGTTGTTGGAGGGCGGGGTCTGTCCGACAAGGACGTCAGCGACCAGGTCATCACCACCCGCCCGTCTGGCTCCTGACCCGCACCGTCACCCGCGACACCACCCTCGGCGACCGCCCTCTGTAACTGGCGCAGGGTTTCGGTGATGACGCGGCCGGAGCCGGGGACACCCTCATCGTCAGCGCCTACCTCGTCCAGCCCGCCACCCTCGTCAGCGACCCCGCCCTCACGGCGGCGTGGTCGAGCAGGGCCTGGGCGACGGTGTGGACGCTGTCCGCCCGCCGCAGCAGACAGTACGGCGGCAGCAGGACGTGTGTGGTGCGGCAGAAGCGGCAGCGGGCCCGCCGTGGGCGCAGGTGCCGAACTGAGCCGCCAGGCAGGCGGATCACGCGTTCGCGCGCGTGGCCCCAGGGCCGCAGCGGCTTCTCGCAGGCGGGGCAGGGCGGCAGTACGGACTCCTCGGACTCGGGCACGACGATCACGAGCTGTTGCCTCCCGCATCCCACCAGCGTCACCGGCACGCTGCCCCCGCACCAGGGACAACTCGTGTTGCACGCTGCCCGCGAAGTCGATCACTCACTCCGGCCGGGCAGACGGGCCACCCGAACGGAAACCGGCGACAGGCTGTCGATGAAGAGCAGCTCCGCGACCAAGAGCTGGAAGGACGGGGCAGGTTGATGTGCACGGTGTCGTCGCGCACGAAGTCAGTGTGACGCTCATCAGCTGTGCTCACCGTGAACGTCGCGAACCCCCGAGAACGTACTCACCCTGAGCGTCGCCCAACAGACGTGTGCCGCGAGCCGCATCGTCGGCTCCGGGGCACTTGGCGATCTGCATCGTGCTGCCCGGGGTGGGTGTGAACCACTGGCCGTCGGTCAGCCTGCCGGCCGATCGCGGGATCCCGCCCCGGGAGGACCGTGCCAGGGTGCTGGACCAACTCGGTTACGAGTTGGTCGCTTCGGGACGGCGCCCCTGGGAGTGGACCCAGACGCAGGACCAGGACGGCGAAGAGGTCTGTTTGGTCGTCGCTGCCCAGGTGTGCTTCGGTCCCGGTCTGGCGGACGACCGGCTCGCTGAGTACGACGCGACTCTGTGAGACGCCCCCGGCTTCCGTCGCGGGCGTGATCTGTCCGCGCTGGGCGGCGGTGAAGTCCGTGATGCGCAGCAGCTCGCGGGCGACCGCACGACGCCCTCGAACCAGCCGTCCTGTGACCCGGCGCTCTGCGTGTCAGCCGATGCCGGTGACGGTGAGGGCGGTGGTCCAGTTGGTGGTGATGGCGTGGCGGACGTCGTCGAGGGGGACCTGGCCGCTGCAGACCGCGGTCTTGATTCTGTTCTCGATGGTGTCTTTGTTCCCGGCGGTCTTCCTCGTAGCCGGCGGTCGAGGTGTCGCTGTAGCCGTACGCGTTGATCTGTTGGATCTTCAGCGGGTCTGCCCACCCGCGTCCTCGGCGGCATCATCAACGAGTATCGATACGCGGCCTGAGCCGCACCGATGACTTTTCGAGCCCCACACTGTGGTGTACGTGCCGTGGGGCGAGGGCTTGATCAAGAGCGGGGTCCGCGGGTGACCCGAATGGTCGGGGGTATTGCCGCAGAGGGTCGATTTATGCAGTAGATACGACAGTTCAGTGCATTTGTAGAGTTATGGGCCGCGTCTCGGATAGGTAGTGGAACTCTTGATTCCACTGACCGAGGAGCCTTCGTGGTTTGGTGTCGTCCCCTGGGCGGTCGTGCCGTGGCAGCGTTGACTGCCGCAGCCTCCGCCGTACTGGTCTTCAGCGTGTCCTCTGGCGGGGCTGCCGCCGCCGACCAGCTGCGCCTGCGGCAACGGCCGGTGATTCTGCCCGCCGGGAACGGTGACGTGCTCAGTTCGGAGCCGGGTGTCTTCTACCTGGATCCGCTCAAGGCGTTCAAGGTCAATGCGGACGTGCACCGGATCATGTACCGCACCACCGACCGCACGGGGAAGGCCATCGCGGTCACCGGCACCGTGCTCAACCCCGCGACTTCCCGGTACGCCCAGCGCCCGATCGTCGCGTTCGCGCCCGGCACCCAGGGCCTGGCGGACAAGTGCGCCCCCTCCCGCCAGTTGGGCGAGGGAACCGAGTACGAGGCGCTGCCTGTCAAGAAGCTCCTTGATCAGGGCTATGCCGTGGTGGTGACCGACTATCAAGGGCTGGGCACACCCGGAGTCCACACCTATATGGACCGCGAGGCGCAGGGCCGCGCCGTCCTGGACTCGGTCCGGGCGGCCCAGCGTCTGGATGCGGTGGACCTCCCGGACGCCGGTCCGGTCGCGCTCTACGGCTACTCCCAGGGCGGCGGCGCAACAGCGTCCGCCGCCGAACTGGCCCCCGCCTACGCGCCCGAGCTGAAGATCAAGGGCGCCGTCGTCGGCGCTCCGCCCGCGGACATGAACAAGGTGGCCGACAGCATGGACGGCTCCGCCTACGGGGCGTTCTTCAACTACGCCCTCTCCGGCCTGGCCACCTCGTACAACATTGACATCAACCCGTACCTGAACGCCCTCGGCAAGCGCGTCGCCAACGACCTGCGGGACAACCTGTGCACGACGCAGGCCCTCGCCAAGTACCCCTTCCTCAACTCACGTTTCCTGACCGTGGACGGACGTCCGCTGACCGAACGCCTGGGGCGCGCCCCGTGGAACACGATCGTGGCCGACCAGCAGCTCGGCCGGCGCAAGCCCGCGGTGCCCGTCCTGCTCTCCCACAGCGCTCTGGACGATGTCGTGCCCCAGCAGGTCGGCAAGACCCTGGCCGTGGGCTGGTGCCGCCGCGGGGCGACAGTGAAGTTCGCCGGCAACCTTGTCCCCGGCCACATCGCCGCAACCGAAGCCACCAGCGCCGAGGGCATTCCCTGGCTCGCGGACCGCTTCGCCGGCAGGACCGCACCGACCACCTGCTGACCTCCCAGGCGGGCAGGGGGATGATGCGGGGATGACTGCCAGCTCACGCGCCCATTCGTTCAACGCGGCGGCTGACCGGTACGCGGCCAGCCGACCTTCGTATCCGCCCGCGCTCTTCGACCGCATCGAACAGCTCACGGGCCGTCCTCTGGCGGGTGTCCGCGTCGCTGATGTCGGCGCGGGCACCGGCATCGCCACCGCGCTGCTGCGTGAGCGCGGGGCTGATGTGATCGGCGTTGAGCCGGGCGACGCCATGGCTGCCCGGTTCCACACCGTGCTCCCGGATGTGCCGATCGTCAGAGGTGACGGCAACGCCCTCCCCCTTGCGGATGCCTCCCACGACCTCCTCACGTACGCGCAGTCCTGGCAGTGGACCGACACCGCCCGCTCGGTCCCGGAGGCGCTGCGGGTTCTGCTTCCGGGCGGTGCGCTCGCGATCTGGTGGAACACCACGGCCTTCGACGTGCCCTGGATCAGAGAGCAGCACCAGCGGATCGCGCACCACTGCGCAGTGAAGCCGACGTCTCGGGTGCGTCCCGACGACAGCGACGCCATCCGCCTCACGGGCCTGTCCGGGCTCCGGGTGGCGCGCCGCCAGGTGCGGTGGAGCCGTACGGTCTCCCTCGACATCCACCTTGCCAACATCAGCAGTCGCTCGGCGTTCCTTGTGCTTGCCGAGGACGACAGACGGGCCTTTCTTTCGGGGGAGCGCAGGCGACTGCGTGAGATGTTCCCCGACGAGGTGGTGGAGGAGACGTACGTGGTTGATCTGCTGGTGGCCACTCGGCCCTGACGTGGATGGAGTCCTGGGATCTGGGAGGGCATCAGGCCGCTCCGGTCGCGACGGTGGCCGTTGCCCTGCGTCACCTTTTTCCCCGGATCGCGACGGCCACCGCGACCACGAGCGCTCCCGCAGCGAGGCTCGTCATCGCGGACCGCAGGTTCTCCCGCCACGGCCGCGTCAGCCGCAGGTGGTCGCGGCACCGGCAACCGTTCTGCGGCCCGTGCTGTGAACTCTCCAGCCAGTACGCACCCAGCAGTTCAGCGTGCACAACTTTGGGCTCTGCTTCACGATCCACACCACCAGCAATGCCCCCGCGCCCCGTGAGTGACGCCTCCGTGTTCCGCCGCAACCCGATCGGGACTTTGTGGTGCCTCGGTATCCGGCGGTTGGGTGCGACGTGGAAGTGGCCGGAGGATTCCCACGGCGGCGTGGCCTTGTCCCGCAGGCCGTCGGCAGGTATGTGCCGTACGCGCACAGGGGCGGTGCCGGCATCTGCGGTTTCTCGTCGGGGAACACCGGTGTCCCTTCGGCGAAGCGACGGCGCCTCGGCCGTATCCGGCGCGGCCGAGGCACATCAGGGGACTGCGGCTACTTGGCGTCCTCGAACGTCCAGCCAAGGTCCTTGCCAGAACTGGACGTCAGCTGGAGGAAGGGCGGGTAGATCGTCATCGGCGCGATTCCTATGGTCAGGGGCTGCCCGTCACCGGCGACAGCGATGGTGAGGGTTCCCGGCTGCGGACCTTGGGTGATCTTCCACTCGCAGGGAGGGAAGTCACTGACCCGCAGGCGCACCCTCGCGCCGTCGTACGGGGCCGCCGGGGCCCCGTCATAGCACACGAACGGGCTGGGCCAGATGCTGGAGGACCTGGAGATGGCGTAGTTGTCGCCGCGGGTGCACCTCACCTCGAACGTCTGCCCTTCATCCTGGGCGGGCACAAGGGTGACGGCGCCCTCTTGCCCGATGGTGAGGAATTGCTGGTCGCCGAGTTTGATGTGGTAGATGCCGTCGGGAACGGTTCCCATGGGTGACTCCTTCGCCTGATGCGTGCCGCGACCGCGGCCGGCTTGGGTCGTCAGCCTCCTGCAGCGGCAGGCAGGCCGACAGAGAGCACCTCGGCCGGTGGCCTGAACCGCACCGCGCTGTGGATGCACGGCCGCCGCCCCCCACATACCGGGGCGGCTTGAGCCGTCGCGGCCGGACGCGGAGCTGGTCCTCGACAGCAGTGGCGCTTCGAGGAGATATAGCGGCACGCCGCCCGCACGTTTGGTGGGTGAATCAGGGGCAGGAACGTACCCACTCCTGCCCCTGAGCCTCGGGTTCAGGGGCAGGCGTGCCACGCCGTGCTGTGAGCTGAACACACCCCACCACCTTGAGGAGACCGGCACGCTTCGAAGCGTGCCGGTCCCGTTCTCCGCGTGGGCTGGATCGGGTTGGCATGCCGTGCCCCGGCCATTCGACGTCACCGCCGCCCAGGGCCACGCCGACCTGCTGGGGAGATGCCCCGCTCACGTCGCAGCAAATCCTTCAGCTGGTCCGCCGTCGTGATAGACCCCCGGCATGCGGATGCCGTCTGAGATTCACCAACTGCCCGGCCTGGGGGGGAACGTTCCGGGTCAGGCTTGTCTGAGGCACAGTGCCCCCCACTGGAATCCGGCGCCGATCGCCGACATCACGAAGGTGTCGCCGGACTTCAGACAGCCCTCGGAGACGGTGTGATGCAGGGCGGTGAACATTCCGGCGGCCCCGGTGTTGCCGAGCCGGTCCAGGGTGACGAGGACCTTGGCGGGGGCGATGCCGAGGGCGGCCGTCGCCTCGTGCAGGATGTTGAGGTTGGCCTGGTGGAGGAAGAAGTGGTCGATGGTGTCCACGGTGAGCCCGGCCCGGCGGACCGAGGCGTCGATGCACTCGGGAATACGGGTGGTGGCCGTCTGCCACACGGTGCGGCCGTCCATCTCCAGGTAGTGGCGCCCCTCGGCGACGGTGTCGGGGGAGGTGGGCATGCGGGAGCCACCGGCCTGGACCTGAACGTCGTAGGTGAGCGTGGAGCCCAGGTCGTAGGAGAGCAGGCCGGCGCCGGGGGTCTCGGTGCGGGTGAGGACGACGGCTGCGGCCGCGTCGCCGAAGAAGACGCCGGTGGTGCGGTCCTGGGGATGGGTAATCCGGGAGGCGCAGTCGGCGGCGATCAGCAGCACCGAACGAATGGAACGATTCTGCAGCAGGTGGGCGGCGGTGAGCACGGCCTGGACGCCGGAGGCACAGGCGGCCTGGGAGAAGTCCATCGGCATCGCGCGGTGCGCACCCAGTGCGTCCTTGACGATCAGGGCGGTGGACGGGAACGGCATGTCGCCGGTGTAACTGGCGACGATCACGGAGTCGATCGCGCCGGCCTCGATGCCCGCCGCATCGAGTGCGGGGCGGGCGGCGGCGATCGCCATGTCGGAGGTGGCCAGGTCCGGGGCGAGGCGGCGGCGTTCGCGGATGCCGGTCCGCTTCACGATCCACTCGTCGGTGGTGTCCAGGACGCGGGTCAGCATGGCGTTGCTGATCACGGTTGGGGGGAGGTGGAGCCCGGTCCCGGCAACCGAGAAGGGGATGGGCAGCCCGTCCCCGGTGTGGTGGCAGAGCCCGGGCATCTCCACAGGAGTGAGGGTGGTGGAGGTCATGACACGGTGCTCCGTTCCGGGGCGAGCAGGACGTCGAAGTCGGTGTAGTAGCGGCCGGAGGCGAGGGGCTGGTCCAGGAGGATCCGGCGGGCGGCGTCGGCAGTGAGCGCTCCGCCGAGCGCGACACCGCTGGCCAACTGGGGCCAGGAGCTGTACGCGGTGCCGATGAGCGGGATGGACGCGGCGAGTTCGGGGCTGATCCGGTCGGTGTCGACCATGGCGAGGATCAGGTCGACACTCTCCTCGAAGGTGAGCTTCCCGGCCAGGTCGGCGGGGGTGGTGGCGCCCAGGCGGCCGTGCAGGAGCGGGCGTCCGGGCTCGTGGTCGAAGCGCTCGACGTCGAGGAGGCCGCGGTCGTTGGCGTCCATGAGAACTGGGATGCCCAGGGACCGCGCCCGCTCCCGCGCGGCGAGCTTCACGTACGGGGTGTCGCACTCCTCCACCAGCAGGTCCACGCCGCCGTCCGCCGTGAAGAACTCCTCCATCACCACGTCGGTCAGGCCGCCGGGGAAGATCTCGATGTCGAGGTACGGGTCGATCTCGTACATTTGGCGGGCCGCGAGCACGCACTTGTTGACGCCGACGTCGTGGGCGGCGGCGCGCAGGCGGTTGAGGTTGGAGAGGCTGAGGGTGTCGAAGTCGGCGAGCCGGTAGGCGCCGCCGATGCCCTCCATGGCCAGAGTCAGGGCGCTCGCCGAGCCGACCGAGAGGCCGATCACGCCGATCCGGCGGTCAAGGAGCCGCCGTTGCTCGGGCCGGTCGATCTTGCCCCGGTTACGGTCAGTGCGCACCATCCGGAACTCGGGGGCGGGCAGCACGTGGACAAGGCGTCCGGACCACGGGTGGAAGAACCACCTCCCGTATTCCCACGGCTCGGCCCCGTCCAACTGCCGCTCGCGGGCGGCGGCCAGCTCGGCCGGGTCGTCGTAGCGCGGGCCAGGCTCGCGGCTGCGCACCAGCTCGGTGATCTGCTGCTCGATGGTGTCGTGCACCTCCCGCACGCGCCCCGAGGCGAGCAGGGCGCGCAACTCCCTGCAGCCTGCGACAGGTTCGGGCAGACAGGACTCCTGGTCGGGTGCGAGCGCGGTGCGGGCCGAGGCGAGGGCGGCGGCGAGGGTCTCCGGCGCCTCCTCGTGCACGGCCGGCGCGTCCAGGCGTACGGCCCGGGCGTCCACGACCAGCTGCGGGAAGAGGGCGGTGTACTCGGCGACCAGGTCGGAGTAGTCCCCGGCCGCCTCCCCGATGCGGCACATGAGCAGCACCACGTCCTCGGTGTAGTGCTCGACGTACCGCCGCGTTCCCTGAACCGGGTAGAACCCGAACCGGGCATGGAACGCGTCCTGCCCGTCCTTCGTCCCGGACGTGCCCACCATCGCCTTCGCACCCAGATGCCGGGCGGCGGCCAGCGCGAGCGCGTTGAGCTGCACGCCAAGACCCAGCTTGCGGGCGTGGTGCTCGACGACGAGCCGGCTGTGCTCGTACATCTCGCCCGTCCCAAGGCCGCTGTCCAGAAGCAGCTGCGCGTACGCCTGCTCACCCAGGTACGCGCGGGACTGGAACCGCTCCCCGGTCTCGGGCGTGCACAGCCGGACATATCCGAGCGGCGGTCCATCAGCGGTGCGTCGCCCGACGAAGTGCCAGGCGCCGAAGTCCAGGTGCTGGTCGTCCACATGATCACCGGAGGCGGTGCGGAATTCCGGCCGGCGGCCGTTGTCGTACAGGATCCGGGCGCGCAGCTCGCGCACCCGGCCGACCAGCGCGGTGTCGGCGGGCCGGGAGGCGCCGTCGGAGGGAACGCGGAAGGCGGTGAGGTGCCAGGGGCGTGAGGGAGTGGTGCGGTGAGGGCCGAGAGGGCCGACATTCATCAGCAGGCGTCCTTCGCGAGGCGCACACTCGTGACCGGGCGTGCGCATAACAATGCGTAACGTGTCCGGTCTCCGGCGTCGTGATCTTCTCAGAAGGGGGTGGGCTGACTGACCTGCCGTTGATCAGTAAGAGTGAAACTCTGTCATGGCACAGAAAGATGAACGGATGTGCATGCTATGGACGCATGCCCGAGATTGCTCTTCCTGGTCCGACGGCATGGGTCTCGCGAACGGCGCTTTGGCCGCGGGGGCGTCCTGGCCGTGATCGGTCATGATCACCACGTGCCGAGCCTGCTGGGGGTGTTCGCGCACCCTGATGACGAGTCGCTGTCGGCAGGCGGGAGCCTCGCCCGGCATGCGGCCGCAGGCGCGCACACCGCGGTCGTCACAGCGACCTAGGTGCGGGCAGTGACCTCCGGTGTGAACCACCGTCCGGGCGAAACGGGAGCGTCCGAGTTTCGTTAGAGGTACATGACTTTGATCAGGACGATCTCTGCCCTCGCACTTGCGGCTGCAGGGGCGTCTCTCGCCTCAACACCCGCCAGTGCAACCACGATCATTGGCTTCGGAAACGGCGCGTTCAATAACGCCTGCGCCAACAGCGGCACGGCCGGCCGAACCAGCGGCGCGACCACTCAGGCGCAAGGAATCGGCACAGCGCTCACCGCAGCACTCCCTACCAGCGCCCCCGCTAATCAGTGCGGGAATCTTGGACTCCAGGCCGTGGAGGGGCCTTCCTCCCAGGTCCTCTACAAAGTCAGCGGCGGCGTGGATGACTGGCTTATGGAGTGAGAGCCCATCTTTGAACCGTCGATACGATGCGGGGGTGCTGTCGGTGGTGGTGGCGCCCTGGGGGAGTGAACCGGTGGTGCTGCGCAACGCGGACGTCCTTCACGATGCGGCGAGCACCATGAAGGTGGCCGTGCTGGCGGCTGTGCATCGCAGCGGTCTGGACTTGGACGCGCGGAGACCGGTGGTCAACGAGTTCCGGTCGGTGACGGGCGGCCGTTATGGCAACAGCCCGGAGTGGGACAGCGATCCGCTGCCCTGGGAGCGGCTGGGCACCCTGGCCTCACTGCGCTGGCTCGCCGGCCGTATGGTCACCCACTCGTCCAACCTCGCCACGAACCTGTGCCTGGCGCAGGTCGGACAGGCGGTCGTGGCCCGGGTCTGGCGGCAGGCCGGTGCCACGGCCGGCGGCGGCTCCGGCCGGTTGAACAAATACCCCAACGAGCCAGTCAGCACCGTCAGTTCGTCACGCCACTCGGCTATCAGCTCAGCCGTCACATCCTGCATCATGCCCGGTCAACGACAACCCCCAGGCAACGTCACAAGATCTCCGGCTGTAGTACAGGTATCCCACTGGCAGCCGCTGCGGAAGAACCCCGACGTGCTCCAAGTCGATGAGCACGACGCGGCCTTCTTGGCCCCAGCCAAGGGACACGAGTCCCGGATAGGGCTCGCCCACCGGTTCAAGCTACTCCCCCGGCCGCAGAGCCGCAGTGGACGCCTGGCTGCTCGAACAAGGCCGCATGGACGCGGAGGGAGAATCGCCGGGATCGCACCGAGTAGGACTCCCTTTGCGATGCACGCTCGCTGAGAGTGAGCTCGGCATCGGCAGGAGGTTCATTGCGCTGTTTGTACTTCTTCACCCAGCCCCGGAGGGTCTCCGTGTTCAAATCCATCTCGCGAGCCGTTTCGGAGATGGTCTTGCTGGATCGGAGCGCGATCTGGACGGCTTCCTCGCGGAACTCCGGGGTGTACTTGCTGGGCGGCGCCACTTACTCTTCCTCGTTTCCTGTTCACAGCAACCTTATTGGGTCGTTGTCCGGAAACATCGGGGCGCCTCAACGCCCGGGTCTGCGTCCTCGCCCCGGGCCTTCTGGACATCCCCGGCTGCGGGGACCTGACGGGGTGGCAACCGGCAGCCCAACGCGGCCCTGCACACGATCGCGCTGAAGACCGGCAGGTCGCCAACCAGGTGTCGTACGCCAGTTGAGATGTGGGCGGCTCAAGTTTCCGCCGTTGGAAAGCACGTGTGAACAACTTTCGCCCAATGCGAGGGGAAACTTCTCAGTGATGGCGCGGATTGTTGCCAGCATGGTCCGGACATCACGCCAGCCTTCAAGGACGGGCACGAGAGTGCCGCACCTTTCGGAGGGATGGCACCCACCACACGAAGGGGACTACTGATGAATCGAACCCTCGGAACGGTTCTCACCACAGCCGTGTTGGCCGCGACCGCCCAAGCCGGAATAGCCGCATCACCGGCTGCTGCCGATTCTTTCCAGAACATGATCAAGAACGCGGCCACCGGCAAGTGTCTGCAGGGTACGGACAACGGCACGCCATACGCTCACGCAGTGAAGATGGTGCCCTGCACGCGCAGCAATCAGGCCATCTGGTGGGGACTCACCGCCGGCAGGATCATGATGGTGCGCGCCGGCGGGAGTGCCAGCCAGGTCTGTCTGAGCATCCCGAAGTCACCCCGTGGAGACTTCCCCCATGACGTAGTGACGGCGCGCTGCGGAGATCTGAACTACAACCAGAGCTTCACCACGATCCGCGGCACGAGCACGATCGGATCCCCCGAACCCTGCTACGTCGGCCACTACTCCTCCGGTGACACCTGGGCTTCCTGCTACGTCAGCAGCGGAAACAACACCAAGTGGACGTGGCTCTCCTAAAGGGCTGCCCCATAACCCCAGGATGCGGGGCTGTCGCCACCACCACAGGTCGGGGCCGGGCAGCCCTGCGGGCCTGGTCAAGTGCTTGACCGTCGTCGTCAACGGCCGCGGCCCTGAACCAGTCGCCCAGGGTTTGGAGCTGCGGAGTCCGGAGCCGGACGAGGTGTCCGCCCAGCAGAACCCACGCTTCCTGCTGGCGCGGTCGCCAAGGCTCGGCCATGGAGCCGGTGGCTGGAGGACCGGGCACTGCTGGTCGGGGCCGGTTGGGGCATGAACCTAACCATGCGCCAACTGGCCCCGCCGTTCGCAGTGTCCAAGTCGGGCGAGGACCGGATCATCAATAGCCTCGGGCCGATGCTCGCCCCCCAACCCGCAAACGGTCACATGTGTCTCGGCCGGCTCTCCAAGCCGGACCGCAAAGAAGCGCTGCGGCAGACGGCAGAACGCCGTCAGGACGTATTCGCCGAACGCGCGCCGTCAAGGCCGCCGACCCGGGGCGGTGGGAGCTCGGTGGACAGTGCCCGGTCAGACTCCCCAGCGGCGCGGTGGCAGGAAGCCGAAGCCCGGCAGAACGCCAACCCGTGCGGTGAGGAGCGGTCCCAGTTCGGTGGCCCGCCACCATCTGAATGCCTCACGCTGTCTCCGTGCCACAACCGCCCGGAGCCACAGGGGCAACCGCCGCTGACGCCGAACGGCTGTAGGCGCGCCCTTGGGCAGCGGCTTCGGTCCGCCTCGCCCGCCCCGCCCACTCCTTGATCCCCCAGGCGCCTCGGGTGCCGAGTTCGGTGTCCGTGGTGACCGGCCGGGCCTGGCCTGGCAGGCGGCAATCCGGGTATGGCTGCCACATCGTCCCGTTTCCCGGTGCCCAACGCCAGCGAGATCCCGCCCGCTACATCCGGCGGCTGCCCACCCGGCTGGAGGAACTGCAGGGGGGTTCCAGGTCGACGGCCTGCTGTTCGAGGGTGATGATCCGGGCCTTGAGCCGCTCGGTGTCGTCCGGCCCGCCGATGCCGATCTCGCGCCAGACCTGGTTGCCGAGCGCCTCGCCGAGGCGGGCTTCGAGACTGCGGACCTGGGCGGCGAGCCGGGCGGTGCGGGCGTCGGCCGCCAGGAGGTCGGCCTGCAGGGAGGCCCGGCTGACCGCGGGGCCACGGCCGCCGGGTACGGCGGGTGGCTCGGCTGGCCACCGTCATCGGCCTGTTCTCGCGTCGGCTGCTCGGCTACGCGATGGGCGCACGTCATGACGCCGAGTTGGTCGTGGCGTCCTTGAACATGGCCGCTGCCACCCGCGGCGGTGATGTGAAGGGCGTGATCTTCCACAGCGACCGCGGCAGCGAGTACGGCTCCCGGCGCTTTCGCCGGGTCTGTCGCCGCTTGGGCGTGACCCAGTCCATGGGCCGCGTCGGGCCGTGTTTCGACAACGCCGTCAGCGAGGCGTTCAACAGCGTGCTCAAGGTCGAGTACGTCCACCGGCACACGTTCGCCACCCGCACCGAGGCCCGGCTGCGGATCGCGACCTGGATCACCGGCTTCTATTGATCCGAAACTCAAAGGGTTCTATTCGAGGGTGTAGCGGACGTGGGGGCTGCCGAAGTAGCCGCGGATGATGTGTGGTTGGCGTTGGCGGCGGTGGAAGAATCTGCGGGTTTCGGCTGCGAGTTGGGCTTGGTCGCGGGCCCGGGGGTGCATGGGCAGGCTGCGCTTGAGGTCGGCGTTGACCAGCTCGTCCGGGTTCAGCTCCGGTGAGTACGATGGCAGGAAGTGCAGCTCGATCCGGTCGGGGTGATCGGCGAGCCAGGCACGGACCTTGCGGGAGCGATGGGCGGAGTGGCCGTCCAGGACAAGGTGGACCTTGTGCGCGAAGTATCCGGCGAGGCGGTCCAGGAAGCGGCACATCACATCGGCGTCGAAGGTCTCGGTGAAGACCATGAAGTGCATGCGGCCCTTGGTGCTGATCGCCGACATCGCGTTGACGGAGAACCGGTTGCCGGTGCGGCGCACGATCGGAGTGCGCCCCTTCTCGCCCCAGGTTCGGCCGGTGACCTGGTCGGAGCGGATGCCGACCTGGTCGGCGAAGAGCACCTCGCTCCCTCGGTCTTCGCCCTGGCGCGGATCGCCGGCCACGTCTCTTCCTGCCACACCCGCACCGCCTCGGGGCTCTGCTCGACGGCCCGCTTGTCCGGGCGCTGGAACGAGAGGCCCCAGCGGCGCAGGTACTTGCCCACGCCCTGCTCGGTCAGCCGTACCCGGTAGAGCTTCGCGATCAGGTTCCCCACCCCTGCCCGGGTCCACAGCTGGCTCGCAAGACCCACATCGCACGGCCGGTGATCCAAAACAGCCTGCCGGACGGCCTGTTGCTCGACCGTGCTCAGAATCTGGTGCTCACCGACCTGGCGACCGCGGGGCTGAGCCATCAGCGCCTCACGACCGCCCGTAAGCAACTTCGCCCACCACTTGTCCACCGCCTTGAGCGACACCTGGAACACCGCCGCGACCTCCTCGCGATCCCGCCCCGCGACCAACGCGGCCACCGCCCGCATCCGCAGCGCCTCCTGCGCCGAAGGCGACAACTGCCGCGCGTCCCCCACCAGTTCACTCACACAGGGATCAACGACCCAGAACACCAACCGTTTCGGATCAATAAGATTTTCACGCCTGCTGTACGCATCGAGGAAGAGGCCTACCACGATGCGACTGGGCAGTGGGAGCCTGTATGCGGCCCGATAACCCTAGTCGGAAATACCCACAGCTTCTCCACCGGGAACTGGGGGACCGGTGCATCGGCGTCCTGCTAACGAAGTCTCAAGAACAATGCCTGGCCGCACTGAGCATGAACTCGCTTCAGTGTCAGAAGAACTTACTGCCTGACCGATTCCGCACGGCCGCGCTGTCGTTGAGCAGCGTGACTCAAACGAGCCCCGGGGACGGGCTGGCCCCGGGCCCGTGGTGTGCCTGAACCTCGCCCGGCTTCGGTGTTCAGGGCGGCGCCTCCCCCCCTGAACGCCAAGAAAGCAAACGCATCCAGCCGCATCAGGTACCGCGCGAGCGTAGGCAGCGGCCGCCTTCCCCGTCAGCACACCGAACGGATCGCCCTGGACGGGCATGACCACGATGTACGCCTCGGGGTGTGGGTCTCCAACCAGAAGAGCCGCCGGGACCGATTGAGGGGGGAGCAGCTCGCGCAGCCGCACGCCCCGGACGGCACCGCGCACCCCGGACAGACACGGGTACCCGCAGAGCCCGTGCCCTCCGACCGAGCCGGCCACCGAAAACGACGAGAAGGCCGGTAGACCCCGTCGGCACCCCGGGCCAGGACTGCGGAAGCACGTGAAGTCACCCCGTGGCGGAACTGTGATGAGTCACGCCGCAGGGCGGACAAGCTGCTGATCAAGCCAACGGGTGGGCCAGGCCGACGCCCGCGCCCGGCAGACATCTCGGAGGAACGGCAGCCCCTGACGGGACGCCAGTTAACTCTCGAGTCATGCCGGATCACGAGCGCCGAGCCTGGCAGCAACCCATCCCGGGCCGCAGAAGAACTCTCACAGTTAACTTTACGGACCCCCCTCTGCTGCACAAACGCTTCCTCAAACTCACCATGTGGGACACGCTGGTGCGTACGGGTGATCAGCGACCACAGCTCGGGATTCGCGGGGCGTGGCGCCGATAGCGTGCAGTCATGGAATGCACTCCGATGCCCGCGCCGCTGCGCCGCGCGGTCAACCAGCTGGTGTCTGAAGCGGTCGAGCGCTGCCAAGAAGTCATGAACTATGCCGCTCCGGACGTCGCGCACGACTGGAAGCGGATGACGCTGTACCGGGCCACGGACGCGGCGGACACCATGGTCGCCGTGTCCATGCTGATTGCCGCGTACTGCGAGCACACCGGCATGGCTCCGGAGACCCTGCGGGGCTACCTCCAGCTCGGTCAGCAGCACAGCCGCGCCGACGGGCCGCAGGGGGAAGACCGGGCGCACCTGGCGAGTCTGTTGGGGCAGGCGGCGTTCGCCGACAGTGACGAGCCGGGGGTGCTGTGGACGCTGCCCGACCGCGGGCGCGTCAGGCGGATGGCTTTGTTCACGGGTCGTGAAGTCTGCTCTTCATGACTTCGGGGGGCACCCGCCGAGGCGAGATGTCGATGTGCACGAGAACGGAAAGCAGCTCGTCACCGGGGAGGTTGGACGGCATCGGAGCCGCATCGCCGGTCACCTGACCCCGTAGCCAGCGGCCCACCTCCCGAGGATGCCCAGACAGCCGACCGATTCCCTGCGGTAGGTGGCTCGGCTCCGGCGGCCAAGGTGGCGTCCGCACAGTCGGCGTCTTCCTTCGCGCACGGTCCACACAACCCGTACCGCTCGCCGAGTCGGGACTTCTGCTCGATGAGCTGGCGGCGATCGTCGGTGAACCCCGTGGTCCCGTCTGTGCCCGAGTGTTCACGAACGTACGCTGTCCAGGCGCCATCCCTCACTGTGCGCTTGCCGTGCTCACGAGATGTAGTTGGAGATGTTGCCGGTGGTGAAATTGATCAGGCCACCGCAGGCGAGCAGGCAGAAGCCGGGGGTGGTGCTGGGTGGAGTGGGTGCGGTCGTCGCTTCGACGGTCGTGGTGCTGCTGGAGGCATCGCACGTCTCGTTGCCGTTGTAGGAGGCAGTGATCGTGTGCGTGCCGACAGTGAAGGTGGTGCTGAAGTCGGCCTGGCCGCTGGCGGTCACGGGCACCGTGGCCAGCAGGTTGCCGCCGTCGAAGA
The DNA here is from genome assembly GCF_036231355.1 of Streptomyces sp. NBC_01431. Classification (NCBI taxonomy): domain Bacteria; kingdom Bacillati; phylum Actinomycetota; class Actinomycetes; order Kitasatosporales; family Streptomycetaceae; genus Streptomyces; species Streptomyces sp. NBC_01431. Next base: position 543,259 of record NZ_CP109497.1, on the reverse strand, counting down.
ACGTCACGCCCAGACCGCCGCCGGGATCGGATTGGCAGCCGACCGATGCGTGCAGTTGCACCAGCGAGCCCGCGGTGGTGGTCTGCGGAGTGGCCGTCACGGTGGTGTTCGACGCCACGGCCGCAGCGGACGATGCCAGCCCCACTACGGCCGCCAGCGCGGTGGTGATGACCAGGGTTCCTCTGCCTCGCGTGATTCTCACCGGTTCAGTTCCTTACGTCGGTGGACGTGTCCCGCAGGGTCGTACGTGCTGGGGTGATCTTCAGGCTAAGGCGACTTACCTCCTCCTGCGCGAGGCCGCGCGCAGAGGGAACCCGGTTGGACCAGCGGGCCACACCCGCTGGAACCAGGCCGGCCGCGCCTCAGATGCCGGGGGCGGCGACGCGGGTATAGATCAGGCCAGCGCTGGAGCCGCCGGCGGTAGTGACGCTCACTGACACCGGACCGGCGGGCCCGGCAGGTGCCGTGCCCGTGATCTGTGTGTCGGAGCTGACCGTGAAAGAGGCGACCGTGGCGCCGAAGGTGACCTTTGTCGCGGTGGCCAGATTCGTGCCGGTGAGGGTGACGACCGTGCCGGCGGAAGTCGGTCCGCTGACGGGCGCGAGGCTGGTGAGTGTGGGAGCGGGGATATAGGCGAAGGGCACGGGGTTGCTCATGCCGCCCGGGGTGATCACCGTGATCTGGGTACTTCCCGTACCCGGTGGCGCGGTGGCCGTGATCTGTGTCGACGACACCACGGTGAAGGAGGTGGCGTTCGTGGAGCCGAAGCGGACCGCGGTCGCGTTGAGCAGACTGGACCCGGTCAGCGTCACCACCGTTCCCCCGGACGTCAGGCCCTGGGCCGGGCCGGCATCGGTCAGTACGGGAGGCGCGGCGTAGAAGAAGTAGGCGGCGGCGGAAACGGCACTGGTGCCCCCGGGCGCGGTCACGGTGACCGCGGCGCCGCCGGGGTTTCCGCTCGGCGTCACGGCGGTGATCTGGGTGGCCGAGTTGACGGTGAACGACGCCGCCGGCACATCGGCGAAGCGCACGGCGGTGGCGCCGGTGAACCCGGTCCCGGTGATGGTGACGCTGGTGCCGCCCGATGTCGGACCGTTGTTGGGCGCCACCGCCGTGACCACCGGGACCACGGCTGCTACGTAGGTGAAGGTCACCGCGTTGCTGGTGCCGGCCGGGCTGACGACCGTCACCGCCACCGCGCCCGCGCTGCCGACGGGGCTGTCGGCGGTGATCTGGGTGGCCGAGTTGACGGTGAACGTGGCAGGCGTACTGGCGAATCGCACGGATGTGGACCCCGTCAGACCGGTGCCGGTGAGGGTGACGGTGGTGCCTCCCGTGGTGGGGCCTAGGGAGGGACTGATGGCACTGAGTGTGGGCGGCATGAAGTGCTCCTGCGGCGGCCTGGGTCGGGGCCCGGAGTCGGGCACGACGGCGCCGCCGCCCGCTGATGAGCCGGGCGGCGGCGGGACGAGTGATCAGATGCCGGGGCCCGCGACGTACGTGAAGGCGCCGCTGGCCGTGGCCGAGCCGGCCGGGTTGGTGACCACCACGTCCACCGCGCCGGCGGTACCGGGCGGAGTCACCGCCGACAGCGTGGTGGAGTTCACCACGGAGAACGGTGCCACGACGCCGTCGAAGGTGACCGAGTCGGTGGTGTCGAGGCGGGTACCGGTGATCGTCACGGCGGTACCACCGGACGTGGGCCCGGAGGACGGGAGGACCGTGGCCACCGTGGGAACGTCGACGTAGGTGTAGGAGAAACCGTTGTTGGTGCCTCCCGCCGTGGTGACGCTCACCCCGACGGAACCCGCCGTTACACCCGCCGGCACCGTGACGCTGAGCTGGGTGTCGGAGACGACCGTCGGGGTGGCGGGCACCCCGCCGAAGGACACACTGGTCGCGGTCGACAGCCCCACACCGTTGACGGTGATCGTGTTCCCGCCGACCAGCGGGCCTGACGTCGCCCCCAGCGAGGACTTGAACGGGGCGCCGACGTAGAAGAAGGGGATCGGGTTGCTGGTACCGCCCGGAGTCGTCACGGTGATGCCGACCGTGCCCGTACCCGACGGTGATACCGCGGTGACCTGGGTCGGCAAGACGTTGGTGAAGCTGGTGGCCGGCTTGGTGCCGAACTTCACCGCGGTGGTGCCGGAGAGGTTCGTACCAGTGATGGTCACCAGCGTGCCACCGCCGGTCGAACCCTGGTTCGGAGAGATGGGCATGGAGAGACTCCTCGCTGTCAGAACAGGGACAGAGGACACAGCCGACCGGCGGGACACCCGGCGCCAAAGACACGCCTGGCAGAGCGGCATCGAAGTGCACAGTGAGTTCCTGCGTTCACGGAAGCCGCTTGAGGGGAGGACGAGCGGCTCGCTCAGGCTGCGGGGGTTTCGCGGAGTGCTCCTGCACACGCCCAAAGAAAAAACCGGCAGGCGCCGCCATTACCACGATCCCCCGGATTGGGATGGGCGGCCCACCGGTTTGCTGTTACAAGTGACCCATACGGGTGTATCGCTGACAAGTCTCCGACTCCACTTGTCACCTGAATGGCGGAGCGCGCACCTGGAAAAGGGCCGAGACCACTACGTTCGCGTCGACACCAGCGGCCAGCAAACCCCGCGGACGGTGGGGAGAGGTCTTCGGCGACGAGATCGCCCAGCCGACGGGGCGGCGCGCGGCGAGGTCGTGGTAGCGGCCCGGTGGAAGCGGCATGTCATCAACGCTTCGAGCCCGCCCGGGCCGTCGCACGGGGCAGGTGACAGAGCCCTACAACCGACCAGTCGGTACCACATAAGTGGCACCGACTGGCGATCCAACCCCCCTCGAGGGGGCCCATCGCGACTCTGGTACGTCGGTGGCTCCCTGGCCAGCAGAGAGCCGCAGGCCATAACAGGGCCACGCCCCCCAAGAGGGATGGGCTGCCCACCGGTTGGATTCTCAATTGACTCAGGATTGTGGCATGTGCCGCAAGCATCTGCTGGCACCGTCACCCCAATGGAGGGGCGCGCCGCGGGAGCGCATTGGGGACACCGGCGTCAGGACGATGTCTTCGCCTCTGCTGCCAGGCCCATGAGGGCGGCGAGTGCCGTGGCGAGGGAGGCCACGGTGGGGTGCTGCCAGATGAAGTTCCCGGCGAGACGGACGGGGAGTTCGGTTTCGAGGCGGACGCGTAGTTCAGTGGCCAGCAGCGAGTCGAAGCCGAGGGCTTTGAGAGGGGTCTGCGGATCCAGCGTGGCGCTGCCGGTGCGCAGGATGGCGCGGATGTGGTCGCCCAGGTAGGTCTCCAGGGCGCTCTGGCGTGCGATGCCGGCAGGCAGGGTTTGGAGGCGGGCGTGGATGCCGGAGCCGCCGGACTCGGGCTCGTCCGGAGTCTTGAGGTCGTCCGGCGTGAGGAGCGCGAAGAGGCTGGAGGCTGAGCCCGCACGGGGGATCCAGGTCTGCGGCGGGCCGGGAATTACGGCCGTCTGGACCCGTTGATGGGCCAGCAGGGTGTGCAGGGCCTCGATCCCCTCGCGGGTGGGAATGGTCTCGTAGCCGCGATCGGCGAAATCGGTGGCCTGCCCCGTCTCGCCCCAGGGACCCCAGTTGACGGCCAGTGTGGGCAGGCCGCCACGGGTGCGCCAGGTGGCGAAGGAGTCGAGCCAGGCGTTGGCGGCAGCATACGTTCCCTGTCCGGCATTGCCCAGCAGGGAACTCATTGAGGAGTACAGGACGAAGAAGTCCAGGGCGTGTCCAGTCGTGGCTCGGTGGAGGTTCCAGGCACCGGTGACCTTGGGGGCCCACACCCGCTTGATCTGGTAGTCGCGGATGGTGCCCAGGGCGGCGTCGCTGAGGACCATGGCGCAGTGCACGACCCCGCGCAACGGCACACCGCCTTTGGTGGCGGCCTCGACGAGCCGTTCGGCGGTGCCGGGCAGGGAGATGTCGCCGAGGACGATCGTGGTCTGCCCGGGCAGGTCTTTGACGGCGCGTGCGGTCTGGAGAGACGGGGACCGGCGGCCGTTGAGGACGACACGGCCCGCTCCCTGCTCCGCGAGCCAGCGCGCCGTGGCGAGCCCGAGACCGCCCAGGCCGCCGGTGACGATGTAAGCGCCGTCGGGGCGTACGACGGGAGGCCCGTCCGGCAGGACGGCGGTGGTCTCTCCCCTGTCGGGGACGGTGAGCACCATTTTGCCGATGTGCCGGGCGCCGGCCATCAAGTGGAAGGCGTCGGCGGCCAGATCGAGCGGATAGGCGGTGCACAGCAACGGCTTGAGGCGTCCCTCGGTGATGTGGTCCATGACCTCGCGCAGCAGCGTGCCGAACAACTTGGGTTTGCGCTGCTGGAGTTCGATGAGGTCGACGGTGGAGAAGGTGATGTTGTGGCGCAGCGGGGCGAGTTTGAGGGCGGCGTCGGCCAAGATGTCGCGTACGCCGAGTTCGACGAAGCGGCCGAAGGGGCGCAGCGCTTCGAGCCCGGCGCGGACGGCGGGGCCGGCGAGGGAGTTGAGGACGACGTCGACGCCCTCGCCGCCGGTCGCCTGGCGGGCCTGTTCGGCGAAGTCCAGGGTGCGGGAGTCCATGACGCAGCGGATGCCGGTGCCGCGCAGGTAGCGTCGTTTCTCCTCGGTGCCGGCGGTGGCCAGGACCTCCGCGCCCAGCAGGCGGGCGACGGCGATGGCGGCCAGACCGGTGCCGCCGCTGGCCGAGTGGACGAGGACGCGTTCACCGGGGGCCAGCCGTGCGACGCGGTGGAGGGCGTACCAGGCGGTGAGGAACGCCGTTGGCAGTCCTGCTGCCGCCTCGGTGGTGAGGGCGGGCGGGGCGGGGACGACGGCGGTGGCGGGAACGGTGATGAAGGAGCCGAAGGCGCCGCCTTCGAGCTGGGCGGCAACCACGGTGTCTCCGGCGCGGACGTGGTCCACGCCCGCTCCCACGGCGGTGACCTCACCCGCGCACTCGAAGCCGATGCGGTACGGGGTGAGGGGCTCCGAACCGAGCATGCCGAGGGTTGTCAGGACGTCGCGGAAGTTGAGCCCCGCAGCCTGGACGCGCACCTCTACCTCTCCCTCGCCGGGGTGACGACGGCCGGTTGCCGCTAGTTCGAGGCTGTCGAGATCGCCGAGGCGTCCGGCGCGCAGGCGGAACCCGTCCTCGCCGTACCGGACGACCCGGGTGGTGGAGGCAGTCCGTTCGGCCGGAGTGACGGGGGCGCGGTCGATGCGTGCCACGTATCGGCTGTCATCCCGCAGAGCGACCTCGTCCTCAGGTGCGTCGGCGAGGAGTTCGGCGGCCAGCGCGCGCAGCCCGTGTGCTCCGGGATCGGCGTCAACGAGGGTGGGCCGCAGGCGCGGGTGCTCGATCGCGAGGACACGTGCCACGCCCCGTACGGTGCTGTGGGCGGGGTGGCCGGCCTCGTCCGCCGTGACCGCGCGGGCGTGCCGGGTGACGGTGTACAGGCGCCATGTTCCGTCGTGGTCTTCGGCTGCCTGAGCGAAGGCGAGCAGTCGCCTGGCGCGTTGCTCCGCGCCGTGGGTGGGATCGCTGTCGTCGGCGGACGGCGTGCCGCACAGCATGACGACACCGCGCCAGGGTCCCGCTCCAGCGGCCAGGTGGTTGCGGAAGACATCGGCCAGTGCGGCGAGCCCCTCCGTGCTCAGTGGAGTTTCTCGCACCTCCGCGTGGGCACCGGCGTCCCGCAGGAGCGCCGCCAGGCGTCCGGCTTCGCCGTCTCCCTCGTCCACGACGAGCCACCTGCCGGGAGGTGCCTGCCTGGCGCGGGAACGGGGCGCATGATGCCACCCGAGTTCCAGGAACCACTGGTCGACGGTAGTGCCCTCGGCCGGTGCGCGGCGGGCGAAGCGCGCGCCGTCGAGGGCCAGGACCGGCCGGCCGTCGGCGTCCAGGACACGGACGTGTCCGGCGAGGGTGGTCGCGGTGTTCTCGGTGACCCAGGCGTGCGCGTGGACGGCCCGTGAGGGGTCGCCCAGGATGCGCAGGGCGCCGACCTGGACCGGCAGGATGGGCGCGGGTGCGCTGTCGTGACCGGCTCCGGCGACCAGCAGTTGCAGACACAGGTCGAGCAGGACGGGGTGGGGGCTCAGCGCGTGCTCGGGAGTGCGGGCGGCGGGCGGAAGCTGGATGCGGGCCCAGAAGCTGTCCCGGTGGCTGTTCGTGTGCAGACTGGTGATGCCGGTGAAGGCCGGGCCGTGTTCGAGGCCGCAGGCACGCAACCCGGCGTAGAGGGCGGCCGGATCGAGCGGGACGGGGTGCTTGCGGTCGAGGTCCGGGACGGAGGCGGCACGAGTGGCCTGGGGTGTGAGCCCACGGCGGGTGACCGCTGAGGCGTGCAGCTGCCAGGACCCGTCGGGCTGGCGGGAGTGGATCTCACCGGTGGCCTGCTGGGAGGCGGCAAGGGTGAGCGTGGTGCTGATTTCGGTGTCGTCGGTCAGGCGCAGCAGGTCGTGGAAGGCGATGTCGGTGGTCTCGATGTCCGTGGTGACACCGCCCAGTGCGGTTCGGGCCGTGGTGTGCAGGAGGGCGCAGAAGGCCGCCCCGGGCAGGACGGCGGTGCCGTGGACGCGGTGGTCGTTGAGCCAGGGCAGATGGCGAGCCGGGGCGGCGGCGGTCCAGGTGTGGCGGATCGGTTCGCCGGGGATCTCGGTGTGCCGGCCGGGCAGGGCCCCCGCGTCGGCCGGCTGCGCCTCGCCCGAGGTCCAGTGGCGGGTGCGGTCGAAGGTGATGGTGGGGGCGTCCGTCAGAAGGCCGCCGCCGTACAGGGGGATCCAGTCGACGGTGCCGCCGCCGCAGTGGACCGCGGCGAGCTGGGTCCGCAGGGTGACGGTTTCGTCCAGTCCGCGGCGCAGTGAGGGCAGAACCAGTGCGTCCGGGGTCAGTTCGGCCAGGCTGTCCGCAAGGGACTGGGTGATCACGGGATGGGGCGAGATCTCGATGTAGATCTGGTGGCGGTCTTGGGCGGCGGCAGCCACGGCGGAACGGAACCGGACGGGCCGGCGCAGGTTGTCGCACCAGTAGGCGGCGCCCAGGAGAGGGCTGTGCCGCGGGTCCTCGGTCACGGTGGAGTAGAAGGGGATGCGGGGCGCACGGGGGCGCAGATCGATGAGGTCCTGGTGCAGATCGGGCAGGAGGGGGTCGACATGGTGGCTGTGGGAAGCGACGTCGACCGCGATCGGCGAGGCGAGGATCCCGCGCTTCCCCCATCGGGTGACCAGGCGGGCGATCTGGTCGGCGTCACCGGAGACGACGGTGGTGCCGGGCGCGGCCAGGACCGCCACTGAGACGGCGTCGGTCCCGGCGTCGGCGAGGTCGGCCTCCACGGTGGCCTGGTCCAGGGCGACGCTGGCCATCGCGCCCGTCCCGGCGATTCGCTCCAGCAGTGCCGAGCGGCGGCAGATGACGCGGACCCCGTCGCCGAGGGTGAGCGCTCCGGCCACGACGGCTGCTGCGACCTCTCCCATGGAGTGCCCGATGACGGCGGCGGGCCGGACGCCGTGCGACTGCCAGGCCGCGGCCAGGGCGATCTGCAGGGCGAAGAGGACCGGCTGGATCCTCGGGCATCCGGTGAGGGGTTCGTCCGAGCGGATCAGCTCCAGGACGGAGAACCCCGCCTCCTGCTGGATGAGGGCATCGACGTCGGTCAGTGCTTTCGCGAAGGGCCCGTGATGCGCGAAGAGTTGGCGGCCCATACCGGACCACTGGGAACCCTGGCCGGAGAACACCCATACCGGCTGGTGAGGAGCGGTGACATCGGCCGTGCCCGAGACGAGGGCGGGATGGGGCAGGCCCGCGACGAACAGCCGGAGTGCCTCCAGGGTTTCGGCGCGGGAACGGGCTACGACCGCGAGGCGCCCGCGTCCGGGGCTGCGGCGCAGGGCCAGGGTGTGGGCCACGTCCCGCAGCGGGACGCGCGCCCCGTCCCCGTCGAGCCAGTCCGCGAGGCGGCCGGCCGCGGCCGGCAGTGCCCGGTGGGATCCGGCGGCGACCAGGATCACCTCGGGCGGTGCGCCCTCCGGCCGGCGTGGGGCGGGAAGGCCGGCGCGGCGGCTGGGCCGCGGGGGCTGCTGCAGGATCACGTGGGCGTTGGTGCCCGAGAAACCGAACGAGGAGACCGCAGCCAGCCTGACCGGCTGCCGCCCTGGCCACTGAGTCGGTTCGACCGGAATGAAGAAGCGGGTGGCGTCCGCGGCGATGGCGGGGTGCCAGCTGGTGAAGTGCAGGTTGGCAGGAATGACCCCCTGCTGCAGGCACAGAACGGTCTTGATCAGTCCGGTGATGCCGGCGGCGGGCTCCAAGTGGCCGAGGTTCGTCTTGACCGAGCCGAGGGCGCACGGGGAGAGGCCGTTGCCGTACACGGCTGCCAGGCTGGTGAACTCGGCCGGGTCGCCGACAGGGGTGCCCGTGCCGTGAGCTTCGATCAGGGAGATCTGCGCCGGGTCGACGCCCGCCTGGGTGAGCGCCGTGCGGTAGAGGGCCTGCTGCGCGGTGGATGACGGGGCGGCGATGCCGTCGGAGCGGCCGTCCTGGTTCACGGCGGACCCGCGGACGAGGGCGAGGATACGGTCGCCGTCCCTGCGGGCGTCTGTCAGGCGTTTGAGGACGACGGCACCACAGCCCTCGCCGCGGACGAATCCGTCCGCGGCGGCGTCGAAGGTGTGGCAGCGTCCGGTTGGGGACAGCATGCCCATCCTGGTGAAGGACCGGGTGGTGCGCGGGGTGAGCATGAGGTTGACGCCGGCGGCCAGCGCGAGATCGCACTCCTCGCGGAGCAGTGCCTGGCAGGCGAGGTGGAAGGCGACCAGGGAGGACGAGCAGGCGGTGTCGAGGGCGATGCTGGGGCCGTGCAGGCCGAGGAGGTAGGAGATGCGGCCTGCGGCCACGCAGTGACCGTTCGTCAGGATGGAGCCTTCCAGTTCCTGGGGCAGACCGACGAGCTGGTCCATGTAGTCGTTGTAACTCAGACCGGTGTAGACGCCCGTGCGGGAGCCGGCGAGCCCGTCGGGAGGCAGCCCGGCGTGCTCCAGGGCCTCCCAGACGACCTCCAGCAGGAGCCTGTGCTGTGGGTCGAGGACGTCGGCTTCTCTGCCCGAGACACCGAAGAAGTCCGCGTCGAACCGCGAAACGTCGGTCAGGTACCCGCCCTGCAGATGCACGGCCTGCGCGTCGGCCGACGTCCCGGCCGCGGGTGCCGGCGCATCACGGCCGGGCGGAGGCGCGCCCACCGCCTCACGGCCCTCCATCAGCAGATTCCACAAGGCGGCCGGTGAGTCGATGTCTCCGGGAAGCCGGCAGCCCATGCCGATGACGGCGATGGGCCCGTTCGCGGGGCGAGAGGGGTACTTGTCCAGGGCCACCACGGGAGTCTCCTAGTCGTCCATGGGAAAAGCGGATGCGTGTGGTTCGCGGAGCTTGGGGAGTTCGAGGAGAGGGAGGTGTGCCCACAGGGCCAGCGCGAGGGGAGGGGCGGGGCGCCGGCCTTGGCGTGTGCCCGCAGTCGGCAGGTGGCCTTCCGGGGGCGGGGCTGCGGGAAACCGCGGGAAACTGGCAGGACCTCGTGCTCCCGCGGGACGCCGTCGGCTTCGGGTCGGCGACGGCCCGCGAACAGCTCAGTCGAGCGGGCGGAGGAGGGACTCAGACGTCGGCACTCCCCAGCAGGATGGCGCTCTTCAGTCCGCCGACCTGGTAGTTGAAGGTGAAGGCGTAGTCGAAGTCGAGGGGCCGCGTGGCCGTCCCAGGAACCGGGTCGAAGGTGAGGTTGTCCGCAGGCTCCTCGCAGTTGGCCGTGGGACACACCTGGCCGTGGTTCATCATCAGCAGGGTCAGGGCCACTCCGAGGCAGCCCGCGGGTGCGCCGTTGTGGCCGAAGCAGCCTTCCTGGGAGGACATGAGCAGATCGCGGGACGCGGGGCCGTACAGTTCCCTGATCGCGTTGGCCTCGAACGTCGTGACCACCACGTTGCCGTCGCTGCCGCCATGGACGTAGGGCACCTGGTCGATCTCCCAGGTGTCGCCGAGGCACCGCCGCACCGCCGACACCAGCGCCTGTCCGGTGTCGTCGCAAGCCAGCGGATTGGCGAGCCCGTCCCGGGTGGTGGCCTGCGAGAGGACCTGGCCGTAGACGCGGCCGCCCCGTGCGAAGGCGTGTTGGCGGCTCTCCATGACGATGGTCGCGGACCCTTCGCCGTGGTTGATGCAGTCGGCGCGCCGGTCGTACGGACGCATCAAGGACTCGAATGACGGCACGAGGGCGGGCATGTCCTGGGACCGCATGGCGTCGTACGTCTGCTGGGCTCCGCTCAGCAGACGCTGGATGTTGTGGATGAGGGGGAGGCTGAAGACGTCCACCCCGGTCACCACGGCGATGTCGGCCTCACCGGCGGCGATCATGCGCTGGGCGTTGCCGATCTGGAGGGCGGAGGAGGCACAGCCGCACGAAACAGTGAAGTTGGCGCCTTTGGACCGTGTGAGCGCGCCTTGGACCAGGGCCACGTCCGAGGGGGTGACGGACTGCTCCGCCGCGACGAACATCTCCATCGCCTCGGCAACGGGGAGGGTCGCGGGGTCGGCCCTGAGGACGGCGAGATAGCTGTCGATGTTGGCGTCCACTCCCCCGCGGCCGACGAGGACGGCGGCCTCCTGGAGATCGCGGTGCACATCGAGGCCCGCGTCCGCACACGCCTGTACGAGCGATACCAGCCCGAAGCGGTGGGCGTCCGTGTAATGGCGGGAGAAGAAGTCAGGAATACCGACCACTCGTTCCTCGAACGATTTGTTCGACAGGTTCACGCTGCCGTAGTACACGCCCTTTTTGACAAGGCATGACATTCCATTGCTGGCCACCTGCCAAAGTTCGTCGGCAGTGAAGACCGGGGACTCGATGCCTGGAAGGCACAGTCCGATTCCGGTGACTACGGCGTCTCGCCCTCGTCCCCCGGTCCGCCTGGTCACGAGTCACCCGCGGGTGAGAATGGATTCTTCATCGAGATTCCCCTTCAGGATCGGTCAAGGGCGGCTATGATGGGTCACCGTGCCGCAGCGTGGCCCGTTGATCTGCCGGACCGGCGCACCGGCCTATTCGGCCACGTAGGTACGGCAGCACCAGCGGTATAGCGGCCTCTGCTCACCTTCGACGGGGTAGAAGCCCGAGAACTCGAAATGCTCGTAGGCATTCCCGCACAGGATTTTGACCTTCGGCTCACCTTCGACGGACTTCACGCTCCAGACGGCGGGAGCCCAGTCCGGCCCTCCGGTAAGCATCACGCTTATCATTTCCGACATATCCAGCTCCTGTGTCGAGGTTCAGTTCCTTCATCGGGTCGGAAGAAGTCACGCCTGGGAATCAGGCACCGGGAGACCAGGAGATAGGTCCTGCACAGGGACCGCAAAAATTGGGAAACCAGCAGCATAGTGACCTCGTCATGTGTGGAAAGGAGCCATGACTCGATACGAGGCCGAATGTCCTGCACTACGCCTGCGGACCGCGCCCTGTGAGGGGAGGGCGAAGGGCGGCGCCGGTGTCGCCACCGGTCGCCTGCCGGGCCGGGACACGTGGCCCCCGGCGCCTCTGCCGACGCGAGCGGCCTCTCGTCACGTCGCCCGGGTCGGCCTTCCGCCGCCCGGGCTCGCCACCCGCCGCCGGCTACGCGGAGAAGACGGGTGGCGGCCTGCGCGTCACCCGTAAGGGAGACGCGGTGGTCCGGCGACGGCCGAGTCCGGCCGTCGCCGGGGTGGAAGGGCAGGCAACCCCGCTCAGGGGTGCCTTCCTACGAGCCGTCAGGTCGCGACGGCCAGCGCCTGGGTGAGCGCCGATGCGGTCGCCTGCTCGGCCCCCAGGGCCGATGACGAGGCGCCCAGCAGGTTGTACACGAGCGCGACCGCGTTGCTCGCGGAGGCGGTGAGGACGTTGGCCCCTACCACCGGCGGCTGCCCTACGCAGTCGCCGATCGCCGATACGAGCGAGGTGGCGGTGGACAGGTTGGCGGTGCGGGCGGCCGATGTGTTGTTGACCTGGTCGGCAGCGATCGCCGCGTTGTTGGAGGTCTGGGCGGTCTGCAGGTCGCTGACACAGGCCGAGGGGGCCACGGCGGGAGCCGCCACGGCAAGTGGGGCGAAGCCCACGGCGGCGGCCGCCGCCATGGCGGCGGTTACGGTAGCCGCGGCAAGGCGGGAACGGTTCATGATGAACTCCCTGGAGGTGATGAACGGGCCTGATTTCAAGGGCGGCCGACGGGAGCGGATCCCCGCTCTGTCCAGAAGCTGCTGTGGGAACTGGAACTCGCCCTGATCGTCTGGCACTTCACCTGCTGGGAATGACGAACGGAACGGGTCGCAAGAAGGTTCCCCGAGATGGGATGGGCGACCCGCCGGTTCGTGCATCAGTAAGCACCCAAGCTGGGCGGCATCTCTAGGGGCGACTCCCCCACATCACCCGATCGGGTGCACTGGCACGCCCCCCACGCCGCAGGTGCAACTACAGACACCCTCATAACAGGCACAGAGCCCGCTGCGACAACTTTCGCGCACCGTTCGCAACGCGCAGGCGGTGACGGAGCCGCGCGTCGCGCACCACGGTCCGACTGGCACTGGGCCGCGGTGGACGGCATCGGGCGATCCCTGCGCCAGTCGCCGCGCGCGAGCCGGACCGCAACTGCAGCCGGGCCACGACTGAATGTGCGGCGCGAACACCGTCAAGGCCGCCCATGGCGGAGGACCTTATGTATGCGCAACCCCCATCACGCCGGACTACGCCATCCGAGTGGTAGTCCTTTGTCCGCTGTTGCGGTCATATGTCAATTTGCTGGATAACGGGTTGTATCCAACCGGTGGGCCGTCCATCCTCTCCGGGCCACGGCTGCCAACCGTCGTGCGTCGGCTACGGGTCGGCCGCTGGGGTGAGCTGCCGCGAGATCTGTCAGCTGGCGTCGGCTGTCGCGGGGCGTGAGCTCGATGAGCCTTTCACCGAAGACCTGCCTTCCCACGACATCGGAGCGTGTTCCCGCTCTCGGCTCCGTTGCGCGTGATCGCGCCGACAGCACCCGAGCAGCCGGACAGGCCACCGCCTTCCGAAGATGCGGTGGTTTCGCCGCCTCCCGCCCACGAGGCGGATCCGGAGCAGCTCCCCAACTGGTTCGAAGCGGAGCCGGGAGCCTGAGTGCCAGGGCGCTCACCGAACGGACAGCCCCGTATGCGCAGTGAGCGGGACGCGCCTGTTGATCGCCGTCACGACCGCATCCGTCGGGGCGGCGGGGACATCGGCCAGCCTCATCGCGCACCGCAGCACCGTCCACACCAGCGCTGGTGATCTCCGGCGCTGGATCACGATCCATCTGGAGTTCTGACCTGACCTCACCGGTGTGACGGACGCTCCGTGCGCCCTGGCCTGCCCGATCGCCGGAGGCCTGGGTTGTCGCGGTAGTCCTCACCACCGAAATCACGAGAGGAGCTGGACGTCATGCAGCCGCGCATCTATGTGGTCGACGTCCCGATACACAACACCACCGAACCAGCCCGGCGCGGCCTGCACGTCTTCGCTGGCGTCGCTGACTCCCCGGCCGCGGCCCTGCGCCGTGCGCACGAGGTGTACGAGGCCGCGCTCGCCGCGCACACGGCTGGACTTGAGATCCCCGACAAGCAGCCGGACAGCTGGGGAGCACGCGGGCTTAGGCCCGGATGGCAGATGGACTGGGCCGCCGCGAAGGCCGACCTCTGGCACAACCCCGTCAGTTGGACCAGCCACAGCGACTTCGCGCTGTAGATCCGCCCCGGGACAGGCACACAACGGCGTCCAAACCAATTCGCCTGCCCTGCCCGTCCCACCCCGAACGAGACGAGAAAGGGGGATCACCAGCAAAGCCTCCGTTCCGGCCTGAGAACCTACACGTCCAGTTCGTTGCTGCGGGTCATTGAGGGGCCTCGTGCTCTGTCACAGAGGCACTTGACCAGTACGAAGGCCGTAGCCATGAGTCTGCTGCAGCGGGATGCCCCGCGGGATGCGTTTGCCGAACCCGCTTCCTTCCGGACGGAGTTGTATGCGTGTCTGACTGGACGGCGCGACGCTTTGTTCGAGCTGAGTGACGCCTTGCTCTGCACGGACGGCCCGGTGAGGACGTTGGTCGAGCTGTCCCTGGCGCCCGAGTACCGGCGTGGGCATGGTGCGTTGTACGGCGGGGTGAACCGGGGGCAACTCGATGTGTCCCGGCTGCGTAGGGCACTGGCGGGACTGCCGCTTCCACGGACGGCAGAGGGGCAGCTGGTCCTGGCGGTCGATGTGAGCAACTGGCTGCGTCCGGATGCGAATACCAGCCCGGACCGGATGTTCTGTCACACCTACGGCCGTGGGAGGGGCTCGGCACAGATGATCCCCGGGTGGCCCTACTCTTTCGTGGCCGCTCTGGAGCAGGGACGGACCTCGTGGACTGCCGTGCTGGACGTGGTCCGGCTGTGTCCGTGGGACGACGCGATCGCCGTCACCGCCGCCCAGATCCGTGAGGTGTTCCAGCGGCTGTATGTCGCGGGCCAGTGGCAGATCGGGGATCCGCCCGTCCTGGTCGTCGCTGATGCCGGCTACGACGTGACCCGCCTGGCTTTCCTGCTGGCAGACGTGCCCGTTGAGATGCTGGGGCGGATGCGGTCGGACCGTGTCCTGTACTTCCCGCCCCCGCCGCAGCCGCAGCCGCCGGGCAAGGTCGGCCGCAAGCCCAAGCGCGGGGCGGAGTTCGCGTTCGAAGGTGCAGCCACTCAGCCGGCCCCGTCCATCACCACAGTGACCGACACCACCCATTACGGGATGGCCGTCGCCACCGCCTGGGACCGGCTGCACCCGCTACTGGTCCGGCGCTCGGCCTGGGCCGACTACCCCAAAGGAGAGTTACCGGTCATTGAAGGCACTGTCATCCGCCTTCAGGTCGACCAACCGGTCTGAAGAACAGGCACCGTGCACACGTGCACCCCGTCGGGAAACAAGGCAAACCGGACCTTGAGCCACTCACCTCATAACCAGCACGACTGGATAAACGTCAAGCTTAGGACACGGGTCATGAGACCCCACACCGGAAACCTCGGGGCCCTCACATGTCCCGCAGGCGGGAGTAGTGGAACTGGTGCGCGACGGTGATCGAACAGGTGGGGCCGTTGCGGTTCTTGGCGAGGATGAGATCGCTCTCCCCCGCGCGGGGGCTGTCGGGGTCGTATGCGTCCTCGCGGTGCAGCAGGATGATGCCGCTCGCATCCTGCTCCAGCTGCCCGGAGTCACGCAGGTCGGACACCTGCGGCTTCTTGCCGTCCCGGTGTTCGGGGCCGCGATTGAGCTGGGCGCAGCAGATGATGACCGCGCCGGTCTCCTCGGCAATGATCTTCAATTCGCGGCTGACTTCGCTGACGCGCTCATAGGCGCTCTGCCGGGTGGTGCGCTGGTCGGTGTACATGAGCTGGACGTAGTCGACGACGACCAGGGGCACTTGACCTGTCTGCCGGATCAGGGCCTTGATGCGGGTGCGGACCAGGCCCGGGGTGACGCGGGGGGTGTAGTCCATCCACAGCGGCAGCGCCGAGAGGTGGGGTAGGCGCGGGGCGATGCGTCTCCAGTCGTTGTCGGTGACGGCTGGCCCGCCCTCCATGAGTTGGTGCAGGCTGACGCGGGCCCGGTTGGAGAGCACCCGGTTGGTGACCTCGCCGCGGCCCATCTCCAGGCTATGCACGATGGTGGTCCTGCCGGAATGGGCGTTGGCCAGCGCGACGCCCAGCGTTATCGCCGACTTACCCATGGCCGGCCGCCCGGCCACCACAACGACGTTCCCCGGTCGCATCCTGAGGGCCTGGTCGAGGTCGGTGAGTCCGGTGACGGCAGCCGCCTCGACGGTGGTCTCCAGGCTTTCCAGGTGCTGCTTGAGGCCGTCGCCGAACCGTTCGAAGAGCCCGTCGTCGCCGCTCTGGTCGGCGGCAAGGTGCTCCAGCTCGGCCTGGTGTGCGGCGATCGAGTCCGTGACGGCGGCGGGGCCGGCCTGACGGGCCGTCTGCATGCCGCGTACCAGGGCCTGCTGGTAGCGGCGCAGACGGGCGTAACCGTGGACGAGTTCGGCGTAGTGCGCTGCCTCGACGGAAGTGCACGCCTGCGCGGCGATCTCTGACAGCCGGAGGGCTCCACCGATCCGTTCCAGGTCGCCGCTGCGGCGCAGCTCCGCCTCAACCATCGGCACGCCGGTGGGTTTGCTCCGGCCGTGCAGAGCCAAAATCGCCCGCCAGATCGTCTCGTGGTGGGGGTGAAACCAGTCACCGCTGTCACTTAAGACCGATGCGGCGGCCGCAACCGGGTCACAGGCCGGTGTAGCCGTCAGGCACGCACCGAGCACGGCCGTTTCGGCCTCGGTGCTCGCGACCCTGGCTCCGTCGGGCTGCTGCGCGGGGATGCCCACACCGGGGGTGCTCATTGCAGCTCTTCGAGGGTGTCGGCGTTGATGCCCGGGTGGGTACAGCGGCGCATCGGCGCATCGTCGTCGTCCACGGCCCAGCCGTACTGGTCGCACGCTGGGCAGACCGCCCGCAGCACAGCGAGGTCCTGCGGCGCCGGCCCCGGCTGCGCGGACGGCGCCGGGCCAAGAGCACGGTAGCGGCGCAGGTCCGCCACCCACAAGGGCAGGCACTTCACCCACGAGGCAGCGCCTGTGGTGTTCTTGAAAATCTCGTCCTCCAGTTTCCGGCGCTGGCATTCGTCCATGGTCGTCAGCGCCGGCCAGCTCTGTGCTCGCATCGTCAGCAGCAGCTTCGGAGCGCTCTTGCGCGCAGTCGCCAGCCCTGCCTGCCACTGCTGCATCTGCTGCAGGAAGTCCTCGGCGGACCGGATCTCCTCAAAGGAGAACTCCGGCGCCTCCTCCCGCTGTGACAGCAGCGACCCCGTGGTGCGGCTAAGGGGGTAGGGGGAGGAGGATTCCTCCTCCCCCGGGGGGTGCGGGGGGTGGACATCGGATCGCGGGTTTCCCGCATCCCGGCTCTGCCCAGGCGAAACGCGGGTTTCCAGATCGCGGGTTTCCCGCGATCTGGATCCGGATCGCGGGAAACCCGCATTCCGGCTCTGCCCACACGAAAGGCGGGTTTCCAACGGTTCGTGTCCGGGCTCCGGCTCCGGGTCGCGGGTTTCCCGCCGTTCGGTGCTGACCTGCGAGGATGCGGTGATGCCGAGATCGATGTACTGCTGGTTGTTGGCCGGGTTGCGGTAGACGCGAGTGACCCAGGTAGGACGCTGGGCAACCTCGTCGTACACGGAGACTCGGGCGAGGTGGCCGGCCTTGGTCAGTCGGCCCGCGATCGCGCTATACCGGTCCTTGCCCATCTTCCAGCCCCGCGCTTGGAGGTCCTTGCGGATCACCTCTATGGTCGAGGGGAGCTGAGGGTCCCGGAGCAGAAGCTCCGCCAGCACGCCGAGATCCTCCGGCTGCAATCCCGGCGTTCGCACCAACTCACACCGAAGGATCACCTCCTCCGGGGCCTCCCAGGGGCGATCCAGACAGCTGTTCCCGAACTCGTCAGTCACCGGGCACCACCACTCACGGCGGCCAGCGGGATCCCGAGCTGTGCTGCTGGAGGCGTGCCAGGGCGTGTAGTTGTCTGCCGTGCCCGCCCCAGAAGACATGTCAGCAGAGATGAGTGGGCCTCCGCCGGCGACTGCGCTTCCGCGGGGCGGCCAGGAATCCGCGAAGGGGTCCGGCTGGGCGGGCCCGGGGCGCCGGTGGGCCAGGAGGCCGGGGTGTTGAAGGCCGAGAAGGTGGTCACACCTGCTACAAGTGTGAAATCGAGGACCGGTGTGCCGCTTCGGTGCGGAAAGTTCAGAGCCGCATCGGCTGGAAGCCGACGGCGGAGGTACGGCTGGTGCTGCATGTGGTGGGTCTCCCCTGGCAGGGGAGCCGAAAGCAGAGACGTCACCAGACATGCAGGGCAAAATATGTCCTGTGCTGGCTATCCTGACGAGGTTCCCTATCCTGGGGTAGGTGACCACGCGAACCCAAGGTTCACGGGTATCACCGCAGTCGAGGTCACCTCGCTGCTCACGACTCGGGTTCTTGGAAGGCTCTGCGAGTCGATCGCTGGGGAGCGGTCTCTGTTGTGGCGACGGAGACCGCTCCGCGCGCTTACGGCGGTATCTCTAGACTCTTCCCGACAGAGGCTACGAGGGCTTCAGGGTACTGAGCGGACAGTTCCGCAAGGAGCCGGGCGTACGCCTCGCGACGCTGGCCCCGAAGCTCTGCTCCACCCGTTTCCCACCGGGCCACCGTGTGGATGAGGCCGTGAGCCTTTCCGAACCGCCCCCACATCGCTGGTGGCGGCAAGGCGGTGCAGAATGCGTGCAGCGGCAGGTCCACTACGGCCGATGGCTCGGTCATCGTTACCCCTCTTGTCGCTCAGAAAATACATGTCAAGACGAGTCGGCGGGGAGGCTTATGACGACATATCACCTGCACGGCTGCCCGGACGGGTTGACCCACAGCGGAACCCCGTGCCCTCGTCCTGCCTGCGGTCATCCACGTCGTTGCACGAGGCAGGGGCGACGCGAAAGAGCGGAGCCGTGAATGCGGCGCCCCTCGGCTCCCGGCACCCAGGAGCACTCTCGGTGGCACACCGCTCCCACGCGTTGCCGCAGAGGTCGTACACCCCGTACGCCGGCCGCCCGTTGTGGTGGCCGGCATCGTCCACGAGGTCACGCGAATCCCGATGGATCGTGCGCTCGGCCGGATCCGGCGCCGCCCGGGTCCGGTCGGCACCTGGGTGGCGCCGGATCCGGGGTCGGCCGCGGCCAGCTGTGCGTACAGGGGCGTCGACGGGTCTGCGGCGTCCTCGGAGCGGGCACGGCGGTCGTGCGCCCGGCGGTGCCGGGCAGTGGACGGCTGGTGCCGCGGGGGAATGAGGGCACCGGCCACGAGCTGGCTGAGCCCCAGGGCATGGGGCTTTCACCGTTGGTACCGCAGACCATGGACCCTTGGGGCGATGGCCTCGGCGAGCGCGAGCGCCGGCTGGAGGTTGGTGACGGCTTCCTCGCCGGCCTGGGGAGCGGCATCCTGGCGCCGCTTGTACTTCATGGTGCTGACCTTTCGAGGCAGGCGCGGGGATGGGGCGCCGGAAAGCGTTGCGTGTTCAGTTTCGGCAGCGCGGCGCGGCGACAGGTCGGCGGCGGAACTCTTGGCGGTGCGCCAGCACTGCTCGCGACAGTCCCCAAGGGCGCCGCGGCGCTTATTATCACTCCGGCGCCCCGCACGCCGCGGGTGCCGACGGCGCGAACCCCGTTGCCGGGCATGAACTTTCGGATGCGTAGACCGTCGGACTGAGTCTTCACACGGGCCGTGACTATCGGTTTCGATCTTCGTTGCAAAGGTGCGGGCACGCGCCCCTTTGACGTGTGGGAAGGACCGGGTTGACCAAGGAGTTACCGTCGGCTGCTACCGGCTTCGTCCTCTGCGGTCGCCTCCGATGTGAGACCCGCTGCCGTGTCGTCGTCCGACAGCGTCCCCGGCCCCGCTGTGACGGCTCGGCGGCCCTTGTCGGGCGCACCGAGACATCGAGCGCCGCCCCGACGTCCCGCTGGCTGGTGCGGCAACCGGACCCCGTGGCCCCAACCTCTGTGCGCTGCGTGGACCTGCGCAGGTGGCACTGCCTTACACCTACGACACTCATGCGCCCTACCCGAACCTGTGGCTGTGCGACGGAGAGCGGACCACCCAGCTGTCCGCGGCGGGGTAGGCCGCCGGGACACTGTCCGGGCTACGTCTGGCCGCGGGCGTCTGCCTGAGCTGCGCGGCCACGGAGGGCGTCGGGTTCCGGTGTCGTGGAGCGGCTTGGCGGGGCGGTCGCGTGAGGGTGATCTGGCGGACCAGCTGCTGGAAGCAGGCCAGCGCCGCGACGGCGGGAAGAGCGGACGCAGTCGCGGCAGCGATCGTTCTGGGTGTCTGGGCCACGCACAGGAGCGTGGCCAGGCTGGAGAACAGCAGGACAATGGACCAGGAATGGAGGGCCCGGCGCTGGTGCAGGGCGGATCTGAGGATGGACAGGGAGGCGACCGTCCATGGGCCGTAGATCAGCAGGGGCCACCAGATGACCACTTCACGGGCCGTGTGGGGCGCGGCGCTGTGGCGCAGGGCGTTGCAGATGGCCAACCCGCTGAGGATGCTCACCACAGCGGCGATGACGGCGACGAGCGCGGCGGTGAACAGACTGCCCGTCTGCAGCAGGGTCATCACCGGCGACTTCGACTGGTTCCGTCTGTGGCCGTGGGAGGGTGGTGCGGGCGAACGCCCGGCAGGGGCGTGCTGCAGCCCTGCGGCGAAGCCCAGCGTACTGGCCGTGTCACCGATGTTCTCGAAACCGGCCGGCATGAAGGGCTCCGGCGGCCCCAGTACGGCGCTCTCCTGGAGAAGGCCGGCGAGTTCCATGGCCGGATCCCATGGCTGATGTGCCTCGCCGGGCGGCCCGAGCATGTGCCCTGGCGAGACGTGCTGTAGCTGCTCTGGCAGGGCCCAGAAGGCGGAGGTCTCCGGCTGGGGGTGGGGGCCGTGGAAGTACGGGTATCCGTACGGCTCATACACGGGAGCTGCCACCCAAGCACTCGCGGACAGCCGGTGCGGAGGGTGCCGTCCTGCCCGGCCGTCTGCCGCACTCGAACTGGATCACGCTCATCGCATGGAGGAACTCCTCGAAGATCGAGGAGGGGTAGCTCAGATCGACTTCCAGGCTCTCGTGTCCCCACGTCGCGTTCCGGGTCTCGCTGCGGTCGGTTAAGCGTGGAGTGGAAGTCTCCTTGCCGATCCTGGTGACACCGGAGCGAATACTGCCTCCCCGCCTTCCTGCCCCTGCAGGCCTGCAGAAGGAGGCGGGGAGCTCTGCTGTTGTCATATTCCATAAACGCTGCCGGTGTTGGTCTGGGTGTGCGCCATCCGGGTGATGGTGGTCGATGCACATGCGCCCCGGCCTCCGGGGCACGGGGCACCAGCACCCGTACGCGATCCGAACTACTGAACTTGATTGGGTGATGTCGGATCCGTTCGCCTGGCGGTGCCGGGTCCGTTCCGGTAGCCCTTGGGCGTGAGATACGCACAGGGCGGCGGGCTGACCGACGCCGGGAGGGCGCGAGGGAGCGGGTCCGGCTGCAGGCCGTGGAACGCTTCGAGGGCAGGCAGAGGAACAGCGAGATCGCTGCCGCGCTGCGGGTCAGCGGTCCTCCGTATTTTGATCGGTCGGCTGATCGGGGAAGGGCTTCTACCACCGCGTTGGTGCGGTGCGGACCGGGACCGCGTTTGTGAACCCGCCCGCCGTGCCGTGGGACCGTCCCGAATTCGAGTTTCGCATTCCTTCGGGGTGACGCGGTGTGCCGGTGGGTGGGGCACCGGCTTCGCCTGCATGGTGACTGGCTTGCAGCAGCCGCTGGACGCCCCGCGTTCCGTGTGTGCCGTCGCCTCTGCCCTGGCGTGGTGATCGCCTGCGCCAGCGGCCTCCCCGGCGAATTCCTCACCTCCGGCACCCCTCAGAGCACGCCCCCGGGACGCAGCGGCACGAATAGTCGGCATGCCGACACAGGAAAGGAAAATGACAACGTCACAGTCCGTTTCACCGGTCCGCGCGCACGACGGCATGGCACATGATCGACAAGTCGTGTCCCATGGCAGCCTTCGGATCTGACAACGACGTGGATCCGGAGGAAACCCGCGCATGACGGTGATCATCAATCCCACAGTGAGGAGACGCCGTCTGGGGGCCGAACTGCGCCGCCTCCGCCAGGACAGCGGGCTGAAGAGCACGGAAGTGGCCGAGCGGCTCATGGTCTCTCAGCCCAAGATCAGCCATATGGAGAACGGTCGCCGTGCCATCAGCCCCCGCGATGTACGCGACCTCTGCGCCATCTACGGGGTGACGGACCAGCAGGTCGTCGACTCCCTGATGCACATGGCCCAGGAGTCGGGAAAGCAGGGATGGTGGAGCGCCTACGGCGAGCACCCCCACAGCGTCCATATCGGCCTCGAGACGGACGCCGCCTCGATCCATGCCTACGAGCCCATGGTGATCCCCAGTCTGCTGCAGACCCCTGCCTACGCCAGTGCCGTCATCGAGGAAACGATTCCCCCGGTCACTGCCGAACAGGCCGCCAGACGCCTCAAGGTGCTGCTGCGCCGTCAGCACCGGATCTACCACCCCACCTCCCCGCTGCGTCTGTGGGTCGTCCTGGAGGAATCGGCACTGCGCCGTGTCGTCGGCGGTCCCGACGTCATGCGTGAGCAGTTGGAGCATCTGAATGCACTCGGTGCCGAGCCGCACATCACCGTGCGAGTCCTCCCCTACACGGTGGGCGCCCACCCGGGCCTCTCAGGACAGTTCTCCATCCTGCGGTTCGCCGACAGCCCGCAGACAGGGGTGGTGTACCTGGAACGCTTCACCAGCGACCTTTACCTGGAAAGACAGTCTGCCGTACAGCAGTACGCCATGATGTACGACCACCTCCAGGCCCGAGCCCTCAGCCCAGACAGCACCCACGACTTCATCACCGACGCCACCAAGTCACACATCGACCTGCAAGCCACCCCTGAGTACTCTGACGGCCTCACCGAGGGAGTTGCGCCCAACATGCTCTCCAGTTCTTCGTCCGGGGTTCGGTGAGGGACAGGGATGTTCTGACCTGGGGCGGAGCGACAAGGCGATCGTGCAGAGCGGCACCGCCCACCTCGGTCAGACCCCCGCCAACGCAGGCAAGGTCCTCAAGGCCGTCGCCGACGAACTCGGGGTCGAGGCCACCGCAGAGGCCCTGGCCGGCGTCGACCCCGAAGAACTGCTCAAAGCACAGAACATCATCAGCGCCGACGTAAGCCAAAGCCCGGCCTCGGGCAAGTACGGCCCGAGCACCATGGCCTCCTGCGGCCTGGCCTTCATGCCCGTCGTCGACGGCGACGTGCTGCCCCGGTGTCCCATCGACGCCATCGCCGACGGCGCGGGCAGCAACGTCCCGCTGCTGATGGGCACCACTACCGAGGAGTTCCGCCTCTTCATCGTCACCACCGTCCTGGTGGGCTGGAACCTTCCCGTCCTGTACGACAAGCACCTGAAGGCATACAGCGTCCCCGCCGGATCCTGGGACGAATACAAGAAGGGGCGGCACCAACGCCTACCCCCGCGACGCCGCCTCCGGAGTGGCATGCGCGCTGCTGAGCGACCGCATGTTCCGTATCCCCACCTACCGCATCGGCGAAGCCCGCGCCACCGACGCCGCCGCCCCCACCCACCTGTACGAATTCGGCTGGCGCTCCCCGGTCACCCCCAACAACCTGCAGGTCAAGATCGGCTCCTGCCACAGCGTCGACCTGCCCTTCGCCTGGGACACCCTCGCCCTGCCCGACAGCCAGAAGCTCACCGGCCCGAACCCGCCCCAGGCCCTGGCCACAGCCCCCTCCACCAAGCCTGGGCCGACTTCGCCAAGACAGGACAGGTCTCCTGGGACGCCTACGACACCACCAAACGCCCCGTCATGACCTACGCCCGCAACAACAACGCCACCACCAACCAGGTCGTTGAGGACCCACGCGAGAGCGAACGCGAATGGTGGGACGGCCACCCCGCCACCAGCTGACCCCAGGCGGCCCAACCGCCGTTCGCCTCACCCATCTCATCGTGGCCCCCGCCGACAGCGGGGGCCACTTCCCCATTCAGCAGCGAGCTTCGAGCACCACCACCGCGATCACCAGGCCCAACACGTCAACGGCCAGGCCGTGCTTGCGGCCCGGTGTTTCTTGCCGCATCACGCCCCGTCGACTCAGCCGGGACCCCGGCCGCCGCGTGCACGCTCTGCGGGTCGAGCACCGCCAGGCTCGGGTCCGCCTTCCGCCTCGCCTTCTCCCACACCTGCCAGCGCAGCAGGTCGTGAATGGCGTGGCCGATGCCGCCGTCGCGCCGCTCGGTGAAGTAGTACCTCACCGCGCCGCCCGGCGGCAGGTCGTGCGGAATCAGATCGCAACGTCGGCGAGCAGCCGTCAGGCCGTCGGTGCCGAGGCAGCCCGAGCGAAGCGGCGAGGCTAGTCAACACCTCCCACACACCGGGGGAACCTCACTGGGGGAGCGTGGGTGGTTACTGGTGCCGTGACCTCGGCCGGTGACAGGCGCTATTGGGGTTGGCACGCGTGCACCGGTGTCCTGTGGTTCCGCGGCTGCTTTCCTCGGCTCAAGCTGGGGGACCACAACGCGTTCGGCCGCGGTGACCGACTGCCATGGCAGACGGCCACTGGTTTCCCCTCAGAGACCAGGGGCCGTCGAAGTCAGGCAGCAACATCCACTGAGCCAGGGCGCCGCCGTTCGGGCTTGCGGCCGGCCAACAGACCGGGACAGAAGGCAGGTCTGCGCGCTGGACGGGTGGGGCTGCCGGACCTGGCACCCAACCACGGTGCTCTACCCGGTCCGGCAGCCCGGAGGGCGACGCCGAAGGCATCTGCGGCCCTGACGAGGGCTGAAAGCCGTGATGCACCGAGCGGCCAGCGAGTTAGATTTCCGGTCGTGCAGCGGCACCAAGTGTCGGCCTCAGCCGGTATGTCCCGACTGCGGAGGTACCAGTGCAGCCTCTGCGGGAGTCGGAGTCTGTGCCTCCCTGACGTCGGCCCACGGGACAACTCGCCGCGACAGCTGCCCCAAGTACCGGTAGAAGCGGTCCGGAAGGAACACGGTGTCCGCGACGATCATGGCGCCGGAGAAGAGCGGCAGGCCCAGGAACACCGCGATACCCAGGTGCATGCCCAACAGCATCGTCAGGACGGGGTACTTGAGCCTGCCGAACAGGACGAACGGGAAGGCCACCTGCAACAGCACCGTCAGGCAGCAGGCGATGGCGATCAGTACGTCGTGTTCGTCCGCCATGGCGGAGAGCTCGGGCCAGGGCTGGAACAGGTCGAGGTGCAGGGCGTAATGGAGGGCGGTGCCGTTGCCCCAGGAGGCACCCTGCACCTTGTACAGGCCCGCGGATCCGTAGAGGAAGCAGACCTGGGCGGCGATGACGAGCATGCCGCAGTTGTGCAGCACGGTGACCACTGTCAGGCGCGCGTCACGGAAGTGGCGTCGCAGCTCGCCGGATGGCTGGTCCAGCGGAAGCCGGGGAGTCTTGTCGGCGGATGCTCGGAGCCGGGTTCTGCGCGCGTCGAGGGAGCAGCGTCGGCCGCATGCGGTGAAGACGAGGTAGAGGGCCATGAGGAGGATGAGGGTGTCCCCTCCGTCCGTCATGAAGATCGCCCTGGCGTGGAACGACGTCACTACGACCGCGAAGAGCACGGACACCGCTCTGGTCCGCCAGCCCAGCATGAACAGTGCGCAGGTGACGAGGGCTGCCGTGTAGCAGACTTCGAAGTAGGCGCGGCTGTCGGACAGGGTGAGGATGCTGGCCCACCCGGTCTGGTCGAAGAGCTGTTTGGCCAGTGTCGGCGTCCACGGTGAGCCGGGACCCCAGATCTCGTCGCGGTGGGGAAACTCGCGTAGCAGGAAGGCGAAGTAGAGGAATCCGTACCCGATGCGTAGAACCGCCGCGGCGTACAGGGAGATCGGCTGCTCCAGCAGGAGCGTGAGGAGCGCAGCGACACGGGCCGGCATGTGCTGCGGTGTGTGTGCGCTCGCCCGTTCGGTGCCGTGTCCGGGCTGCGACGGCGGGGTTGCCGGGGCCGATGTCTGCTCAGCCTGTTGCATGGCGGGCCACCTTCCACCAGGGCAGGTAACGGGTGTCGGTGGGCCGTGGTGCGGCCGTGCCGGGACCGGGGCCGCCCGCTGTGGGCGGCGCGGCGATGGGCAGGGTGATCACGCGCAGTTGGATGGACTCGAATGTGCCGTGGCGATGGGCGGTGAGGCGATCGGCTGCGATGTTGCGCAGGTATTGCTGGATCATCAGAGCGCGTTGTGAGTGCGGATGGTCGTCGCCGCCGTGTGTTTCGAGGTAGGAAGTCCAGGCCCGGCGCAGCATGTTCTGTGCTGTGTGGCTGGGGAAGGGGTCGTGTTTCACTGCAGATGTGTCGACGGCGGTCAGGTCGAACCAGCCACTGACGTGGGCGGTGCCGTCCGGGGCGGTGTGCATGGTCCGCGCCGAAATCTGCCGGTTGACCGACTCCGGGTCCGGGGCGAAGAGCCGCCAGTTCTGCTCGAACAACGGGAAGACCCAGGCGTTGACCTGCCGGCTGTACTGCCGGGAGAGGGGATTCGGTGGTGCCACTTGCAGGAATACCAGGAGCACATGTACCAGGGCCGCTGCCAGGCACAGGACCACGGCGACTTGTACTCCGGCCTTCAGGGCGACGGGTGGCTCTGAAGATGCTTGGAACGCAGTCGGTCTCCCGTCCCCCCTCTGTACGGTCGGCCTAGCGCCCGCCTGGTCCGATTCGTCAGCGTCTGCTGACGCAATGCCACCCTGCACGGCCCCATCCGGTCCTTCCGTCCCGACTTCTCTCACCTGGTTCTCCTGAGCTTCCGCTTGCGGCGTGCGGCGGAATCGATGACGATCCGCGCCGCACGCCGCCTGTCCTACTCGCGCACGTGAGTGGTTGCGTCCGAGCACTCACCCCGCCGGAGTGGGTTGCGCATGCTAGGCAGGATCACAGCCGTAGCTGTCGTCCTGGCCGTACTCGTCGCCGTAATCGTTGTGGTCGGGTTTGCAGCCATAGCCGTTCCCCCCGGTGGTCCCGGACGTGGTGGCGCCGGTGGTGCCGGCCGTGGTGGCACCGGTAGTTCCGGCCGTGGTGGCGCCGGTAGTTCCGGACGTCGTCGCGCCGGTGGTGCCGGACGTCGTCGCGCCGGTGGTGCCGGACGTGGTGGCACCGGTAGTTCCGGACGTGGTGGCGCCGGTGGTGCCGGACGTCGTCGCGCCGGTGGTGCCGGCCGTGGTGGCACCGGTAGTTCCGGACGTCGTCGCGCCGGTAGTTCCGGACGTGGTGGCACCGGTAGTTCCGGCCGTCGTGGCACCGGTAGTTCCGGCCGTCGTCGCGCCGGTAGTTCCGGACGTGGTGGCACCGGTAGTTCCGGCCGTCGTCGCGCCGGTAGTTCCGGACGTGGTGGCGCCGGTGGTGCCGGACGTCGTCGCACCGGTAGTTCCGGCCGCGCACTGCGGCCGGGTGATTGTGTTGGTGTCCAGCGTCACGGCACCGTTACGGGCCAGCGCTCGTCCCTCGATGGTCGCGCTCGTGGTGGCGGTGATCGAGGTCATGGCCAGGATGTTGCCCACGAAGGCGGTGCTGGTGCCGAGGGTGGCCGAACTGCCGATCTTCCAGAACACATTGCACGGTGAGGCGCCGTTGATGAGGGATACGCGGCTGCTGGACGCCGTCGTCAGGCCCGAACCGATCTGGAAGACCCAGACGGCGTTGGGGTTCCCCTGGGCATCCAGGGTGAGGGTGCCGGTGAGTCCGAGAGTGGAGGAGGCGGTGTAGACGCCCGGAACCAGCGTCAGGCCACCGGCGTCCGGGGGAAGTGCCCCGTCGGAGGGCTGCCCGGCAGCGTCGTTGTACGCCGTGATCAGGTCGGTCTGGGCGTCCTGAGCGACAGTGTCCGCAGAGTGCTGGGTCCCGTTCACCACGGCGGGCGGCCCGTATCCGCTGATGGACGTTCCCGGCGACACTCCGACATCTCCGGTGATCACCGAGGGGCCGGTATTGGTGGTTGCCGAACCGGCCAGTACCGCGAAGCTGTCCGCCCTGCCCAGATCTACAAACGTGGCGAGGGCACTTGCCTGTGTCGGCGACACAGCGACTACGACAGCGGAGATCACCACGGCAAGTAGCGCCGCGGTCCATACCGACAAAGTGCGCCGCAGAGGCGCGACAGGGATATTGAGCGTCATCGAAGGGCCAGCTCCTGTGAGGGGGGATGGAGACGTATTTGGCGGTTCTCGGTCACACGGAATCGCCTGTCTCTGCCGCTGGAATATTACGCAGACGCATGCCTCAACTTGTAACTCATACGCGTGGTTTCGCCCAACCTGGCGAGCCGATCACAAATGCTCAGAAAATTTTTAATAGGCCGAATGGTCGTACCTGCTTAGTCGAAACAGCCGACACGGTGACGTCACTTCCCAGGTCAGCCCAGGCAGCAATGAAATTCATGCATCCGCAGCCCCTCGGCCGAGACCGCCCTCATCCGACCCCCGACGCCTCACCGGCGTGTTGAGAAAATGAGCAGCTCCGCGATTCTCTCCGGAGGAGAGCCGTAACTGGCGGAGCGGAAGGAACACCGCGAGAAGACCACGAAGGCTTTGCATGAGACCAGGGAGGGGGACCGACCTCTGCGCGTCACCGGAGCGGTACTTCCCCGCAATCCAGGTACCGCGAAGAGGACTTCACCACAGCCGCACCCGTCTTTCGGTGACGGCCCGATCCGTTGACTAGGCCAACGGCAAGGATCGCCCTGACGCACCAAGGCCCTCGGCGCATGGAAGCACCGAGGAATAAGAGCACGGCAGACGTCAGTGATCATTTGGAAGGGCAGCCCATCCACCGCCAGACTGTGGCGTATGAGATCCACGACGCCGCCCTGCGTGCTCGAACAAGGCCACGTCACGGTGCGCGACATGGTGACCCGGCAGCCCGGGCCCACCGATGGCCCGGACTATCCCATGTGCGGCGCCGTGTCTCGTCATGCGGTGCGCTCGGCGCCCGGCGTTACGCCCGCGGTGTTGGCGTCATGACGACCGCGGTCGTCGTCGGTGGAGGGCCCAACGGGCTCGCCGCCGCGGCCCTCCTCGCGCGGGATGGCCTGGACGTCACGCTGCTGGAGGCCGCCGACGAGGTCGGCGGCGGCACGCGCAGCCACGAGGCGATCCTGCCCGGCCTGCTGCACGACCACTGTTCGGCCATCCACCCCATGGCCGTCACCTCGCCCGCGCTCCGGGCCCTCGGCCTCGAACGCCACGGGCTGCGCTGGCGGCTGCCGGAGATCGACTGTGTGCACCCGCTGGACGACGGGACGGCCGGGTCCTGCTGCGCTCCGTCACGGAGACCGCCGCCGGGCTTGGCCCGGACGGCCGCCGCTACCGGGCCCTCGTGGAGCCCTTGGTGCGGCGCTGGGACGCCCTCGCGCACGACGTGATGGGTCCGCTGCTGCGGATCCCGGCGCACCCACTGCTGCTCGCCCGGTTCGGCCTCCCGGCCGTGCTGCCTCCCGCGGTCCTCGCGAGCCTCTTCCGGACCCCGCAGGCCCAGGCTCTGTGGGCCGGGGTGGCGGCGCACGCGTTCCGGCCGTTCTGGGACCCGCTCGTCTCGGCGATCGGGCTCGGCATCCTCACCTCCGGCCACGCCGCCGGGTGGGCCGTCGCCGAGGGCGGCTCGCAGTCCATCGCCCGCAGCATGGCCGCGGCTCTCCTCGCCGCCGGCGGCACGATCGAGACCGGCGTGCGGATCACCACCCGGCGGCAGATCCCGCCCGCTGACGTGACTCTGCTCGTCCTCGACCCCGGCCAGGTCGCCGCCCTCTACGGCGACAGGCTGCCCGCCCGCGTGACGGGCGCGTACCGGCGCTTCCGCCGTGGCCCTGGCGCCTTCAAGGTGGACCTGGCCGTCGAGGGCGGCGTGCCTTGGAGGGACGAGCGGGCACGACGGGCCGGGACCGTGCACCTCGGTGGGCCGCTCGCCGAAGTGGCCCGGACGGAACGGGACGTGACGCAGGGCCGGATGCCCGAGCGGCCCTTCGTCCTGGTCGGCCAGCAGTACCTTGCCGACCCCTCCCGGTCGGTGGGCGACGTCCACCCCGTCTGGGCGTACGCCCATGTCCCGCACGGCTACGACGGGGACGCCACGGAGGCGATCCTCCGGCAGCTCGAACGCTTCGCCCCCGGCGTACACGAGCGAATCGTGGGCCGACACATCACCCACCCCGCCGACTTCGAAGCGGCCAACCCCAACTTCACCGGCGGCGACATCCTCACCGGAGCGAAGACAGTTTCCCAGCTCCTCCTGGGCGCCCGCCCGGCGCTGGACCCCTATGCCACTGGCCTGCCCGGAGTGTTCCTGTGCTCAGCGGCCACCCCACCCGGCCCTGGGGTGCACGGCATGTGCGGCGCCGGGGCGGCGGCATCAGCACTGCGCCACCTGGGGGCCGCCCGACCTGGCAGGTTCAGGAGCGCTCCCAGGACTCGCGCACGTAGAGGCGCTCCTCGCTCGTGCCGCCCAGGCCATTGGGGACCTGCTCGGACCTCGGGTTCCAGCCCACGGCGCCGTTGACCTTGCGGCCGAGTTCAATCAGACGGTTGCGCGGCCTCCGTCCACGTGCGGTAGGTGCCCCGGGCCGCTACGAGCGATGCCCCCGCCCTCCCCGAGCTGAACATCTGCCGCTCGATCCCACAAGGTGGGCCGTCATCTGATGACGGCCCACCTGGATAGCCCGTGGCCGACCCGGCCCACTCCAGTGCGAGGCCGGCCAGTTACCCGAGCATGTCCACCGTGACCCTCCCACACCGCGCCTTCGTATTCGTCAGGAACACTCCCAGCGACCTCGGGGATCTGTACGCTCACCGGTGTAATTGATGATCATGGAAGAGACATCAAGTGACTGACACCGTGACCGAGTCCGTGACCGTCGATGACCAGGCGGGACCGTCGTTGGATGCCGCGACGGTCGAGCAGAAGCTCATCGCCAGCTCGTCGCGCAGGCCCGGAGTAAGGGTCTGCAGCTGACCGGTGAGGGCGGGCTGCTGCAGCAGCTGACCAAGACGGTGCTGGAGTCCGCCCTGGAGGGCGGGATCACCGGCCATCTCGGCTGCGACAAGCACGACCCGGCGGGCAAGGACGGCGGCAACTCCCGCAACGGCACCCGCTCCAAGACGGTGCTGACCGACATCGGGCCGGTCGAGATCGACGTGCCGCGGGACCGGGACGGTTCCTTCGAGCCGGCCATCGTCAAGAAGCGGCAGCGCCGTCAGGCCGGCGTCGACGAGATGGTCCTGTCGCTGTCCGCGAAGGGTCTCACGCACGGCGGGATCTCCTCGCGCCTGGCCGAGGTCTACGGCGCGAACGTGTATCGCTGCGGCCGTGGGCGCCGCCCCCGCGTCATGCGGTGATTCCTTCCTCGTCCGCCGGACAGCTGTCGTCCGCGGCCGCCCGGGGCACCGGCACCGGGGTGGCGGGTGCGTGGCAGGTGTAGGCGCTGGCGTCGAAGCGGCTGAGCCGACGGACGAGCCGGCCGGTGGACCAGGGCCAGCAGAAGGTGTTCCGCCCGCTGGGGGTGAAGTAGTAGCTGGAGCAGCCGCCCACGTTGTACACGGTGGTCCTGAGCGCCTCCTGCACCGAGGTGTTGTACGCGGCCTGGGCGGCCGGCCGCACATCCATGGAGGTGTAGCCGCCGAGCCGGAGGTGCTTCAACGCGGCGCACAGGTAGGTGAGTTGGGCTTCGAGGACGCTGATGGCGGAGGTGGAGCCGGCCAGGAGGTTGGGGCCCAGGAGGAGGAAGAGGTTGGGAAACCCGCTGATGCTGGTGCCGAGGTAGGCCTGGGGTCCGTCCTCGTCCCACGTCTCGTGCAGCGTCCCGGCGTTCACGCCGTGCACGCTCCGGGCGAGCGGCAGCTCGCCGATGCGGAAGCCCGTGGCGGTGATCAGCACGTCGGCCTCGGTGCCGGTGCCGTCGGCACCGATGACACTCCTGCCGCGGACCGCGCTGACGGCGGTGGGGTGAAGATGGACGTGCGGCTGGGTCAGCGCCGGGTAGAACGTGCTCGACGTCAGCAGGCGTTTGCAGCCCAGCCGGTAATCGGGCGTCAGCGCCTGGCGCAGCGCCCGGTCACGGACCGCGAGGCGCAGATGGGCGCGGGCCGCGGCCTGTACCGGGCCGACGAGCCGCGGGTGGCGGAAGGCGTAGCCGAACCCCTCCTGCAGCCCGTACTGGCAGGCCCGGATGGTGCGTTGCACGCCGGGAAGATGAGCCAGACACCAGTGCAGAGCGGGGGGAACCGGCAGGTCGGGTCTGGGCAGCAGCCACTGGGCGGTGCGCTGGAAGAGGTGCACCGCCGCCGCCTGGGCCTGGATGGCGGGGATGATCTGAACGGCGGAGGCACCACTGCCGACCACAGCCACGCGCCGGCCGGTGAGGTCCACGGAATGGTCCCATTCGGCGGTATGGAACACGGGTCCGGGGAACTCGCCGAGCCCCGGCACGTCGAGCCGCCGCGGCTCGTGCCACGGCCCGGTGGCCAGGACCAACGCCTTGGCGCTGTAGGCGCCGTCGGTGGTTTCCAGCTGCCAGCGCGCCCCGTCCCACCAGGCCCGCAGGACCTGGACACCGCACCGCAATACGTCCCCGACTCCGTACCGGTCGGCGGTCACCCGCAGATAGCCGTGGATCTCCCGCTGCCCGGCAAAGGTCCTGCTCCAGTCCGGGTTCGGGGCGAACGAGTAGGAATACAGCGAGGACGGCACATCGCACGCACACCCCGGATAGGTGTTCTCCCGCCAGGTGCCCCCGATGTGCGGAGCCTTCTCCAGCACCAGAAGGTCACGTACACCTTCCTGGCGCAACCGGATGGCCGCACCGATACCGGAGAACCCCGCACCGACCACCAGCACCTGCACGTCCCTGCCCGCTCGGGCATCGCACGGCGGCTCAGGCACAAGTGACACGGATACTCCAGGGGCAGCGGGACCACGCACCACCCTCCATGGGGCCGGTGACAGCACCAGTGTGCGGGAGGCGGGGATACGGACCGCCAAGATCTCGGCGTACGCCACTCATTTGGTTGACCAACGGCAACAGGCGTATCCGACAAGGTGTTTGAGCCCAGAGCCCACACTCTGACGAGTACAGCGCGCCCCGGGCCTCACCCGATCCCCGTCTACGGCTTGTCGATGACCCGTGGGTCCGTACTGGACGGGCCGACCGGGCTCGGTGTGGACGGGGGTGGTTCGCTGATGCCCGGGGTGTGGGCGGGCGGTGCCGGAGCCGGGTTCAACGGGCTGCCTGGCACCAGCAGGCACACGGCCACCACGGTCGCAGCCACACCGAGCGCGGCGAAGGCAACCCTGCGCACCCGGGCCACTCCCCAACTGCGGCCCCGCGGAGGGTCGTCGCGGCGCAGATCGCTGTGCGTGACAAGTGCGCCGCGGGCGGCCAGCGCGGCGCGCACCCGGTCGTCGGTCGCGAACCGGCGGTCTTCGGCATCCGGGTTCATCGGCCCGCCCCCAGCTTCTTCTCCAGAATGTCCAGCGCGCGGCTCGCGGTGGACTTCACCGTGCCGCGCGCCAGTCCCAGCGTCTGCGCGATCTGCGCCTCGGACAGCTCCGACCAGTATCGCAACACCAGCACCTCTCGCTGACGCTGCGTCAATTGTGCTAGAGCGTCCAGGACTTGGCGGTGCTCCTCGGCGAGCAGCAGTCCCTCGTCCACCGGCGGTCCGTAGCCCTGGTGGGGCGGGGTGTAGGCGCGTGAGGTACGGCGTCGGCGCAGCACGGAGCGGGCCGCGTTGACCACGGCGGTACGCAGATAGGCCCCGGGGTCCTGGAGGCCGTCCAGCGAGGTGCCGTACGTGCGGCAGACGGCGGCGAAGGCATCCTGGACGACGTCCTCGGCGGTGGGCAGATCGTCCACCAGGAAGAGCGCGAGCCGCACCATGTCGAGCCGCCGCGCCCGGTACAGCTCGGTCAGCGTGGGCGGCGGCTCATCGTCGTACGGCGTATCGAGTGCCCGCAGATGACGGCCCCGGACCGGCCTGTCCTCGGTCCGGGGCATGCGGGAGAGCAGCCGCGACCACCAGGGATGCGCTGCGGGGATGGAGTACTGCATGGGCCTCGATCCGTTGCGGGAGGGGCGGGCGGGCCTGCGCGGAGGCCCGCCCGCCCCGTGGTGCTGCCGCTGCTGCTACTTCTTGACTCCGCTGCCCGGGTGGATCACCTTGGGCGCGTCCCCGGAGGTGGCGGACCCGGCGGCGGGCTTGGCCGTGTCGGCCGACTTGCCCGCCTCGACCTTCGGGGTGCCGGCGGGCGTCGAGACGCCGGGCTTCGACGCGGCCTGCGGGGCCGTGTCGCCGGCCGTGGCGACCTTCGGCGTGGCGGGGCCGGAGTCGGCGACGGCCTGCGCGGCGAAGGCGCCGCCCAGCAGCAGCGTGATACCGGTGACGGCACCCAGGACCCGGGGGCGGGGGCGGTAGTTCCGCTTGGCGTGCACAGACATGGGACTCTCCCGAGGAAGTGATCGAAACACGGTCTGGAACAAGTGGTGAAGGGCGCCTTCAACACACCAGACGTGCGGCACCCCCTGAGGTTGCGACCACATCCGAGAAAATTTCACCACCGGAAAATGATCAATCCGCCGGAGAAGAGGGCCGCTCCCGTCGGGGCGGCTGACCTGGCGCACTTGGTCGCGACGGGGGCTGTCGGCAGGTCTTTCTCCGCTTCGCGCATCCTGCACCATGCGCCCTCGGTGGTGCCGTTCAGTATCCCGCCAGCGTCGGCGCCGGTGGGGTCCAGCGGCGGGTTCGGGGGAGTGTGGAGGAGATGTCGTACTCCTTCTTCAGGTGCTCGGGGATGGCGTAGTGCATGACGCGGCCGCGGGTCAGGGAGCTCAGTTCGAAGAGGGCAGGTGGCCCAGGCGGTCCAACGCCCAGGCGCCCAGAGGCGAGTTGTCCTCGATCGTCTCCAGGATGCCGAGGAGGGCGGGGGCCGCTTTGACGGTGGTGTCCCAGCGGGTGCGGGGGACTTGGAGCCAGTCGGCGCAGGTGCCGCCGATCAGGTAGCGGATGAGGGAGCTGACCAGGGGGTCGAAGAAGGTGCCCGGGACGACCTCCTCGAAGAGGTCGATGAGCCGGCGGGTCAGGTGGGCGCCCTCTTCGGACGGTCCCATGTGGCGGGTCATGTACAGGTCGGAGAGCTGGCGTGCCTGGTCGAGGTCCTGGGGCACGTGGGCCTGGTCGACGCCGAGCATCGCGCCTGTGCGTGCCGAGAAACATGTCACCCTATGCGACCTGCTTGTATTCGTGGATGAGGCCGTCGAGGCGATCGTGCCGGATGATGCGGGTCTGTTCGTCGGCGGCAGGTGGCTCGGGTCTGCTGAAACCGTCCGGGGACCGTTGCCCGAGGGATCGGTGCGGCCGGTGGGCGTTGTGGTGGTCGGCGTACTCGCCGACGATGAGGCGCAGGTGCCGTTCGCCGGTGATCAGGATGCGGTCGGTGGCCTCGCGCCGGCAGGATCCCACCCAACGTTCGCAGATCGCGTTCATCCGGGGAACGCCCGGCAGGATCGGCACCACGCGCGCACCGATCGACTCGAACACCGCGTCGAAGCCGTTGGTGAAGTAGCCGGCGTTGTCCCGGAGCAGGTACCGGACGCCGGCGGTGCGGGTGTCGTCCCAGCTCATCAGGAGGTTCCGGGCCTGCTGGACGACCCATGCGGCGGTGACATTGCGAGTGACGCCGGCGATGTGCACCCGCCGGGTGCCGTGCTCGACGAAGAACAGGACGACCAGGCGCCTCAGGATGACCGTGTCCACGTGGAAGACATCGACGGCGAGGATGCTCCCGGCCTGGGCCTTCAGGAACTTCGCCCAGGAGCGGTCGGCGCGCTGGGGCGCCGGATAGACCCCGGCACGCTGCAAGATCTCCCACACCGTGGAAGCGGCGACCTTCCAGCCCAAGTTGAGCAGTTCGCCCTGGATCCGGCGATATCCCCATCCGTCGTTTTCACGGGCCAGGCGCAGCACCAGAGCGCGCAGCGCCTCGGGCTTGGCCGGGCGGCCTGGACGGCGGTGCGGATGGGTCCACTTCTTCGCGACCAGCCGGGCGTGCCAGCGCAGCACGGTATGCGGGGACGCCAGCAGCTTCAGCGCCGAACGGTGACGCTTGTTCAGGAGCCGGAGCAGGGCGGCGAGCACCGCGCGGTCCCCGCCGGTGAAGACGGGCTTGGGACTGCTGCGCTGCAGGACGGCCAGCTGGTGCCGGAGCACCAATATCTCGACATCCTTGGCCGCGGAGGACCGGGCCAGCATGTGCAGCCAGCCGAGCAGGAGGCAGCCGAATCGGTAGACCAAACGGAACGTCACGCTTCCCAAGCGTGCGCCGGCGGGCTCACGAGCACCGTCGATGTGATCACTTCGTGACCCTCAAGCCGCAGCTCAGCGTAGGTGACAGGATTGTCGGCACCCACAGGGTCCGGCTCGCCGGTCCCGGCCGGCCAGGGGGGTGGCGCCGACGCGGCACCCAACGGAGTCGCCGTCGGTCATGGCGCACCGCCTGCCCCCGGCTCAGAAACCTTCCTTGCGGCGCCGCATTCCGCGGGCGATCGCTGCGGGGACGACGTAGATCAGGGCGAGCGAGCCAAGCGCGAGGGCCAACGAGAAGAGGCCGTTCAGGGAGTCGACCACGTTCTGATAGGCCGTCACTTTCCCCTTGGTCTCGATGGCGACCCCCATCGCGCTGTACGAGCTGATGCCCCACCAGCCCTGTACCTCGAAGAACGCCAGGACGAGCCAGAACGTCTGGTTCCATCCACACCACTTCCCGGCCGGCATCCGGTTGCGTACCGCCGTGAGCCAGACACACATCCCGAGCAGCGCGGGCACGGTCAGCACCCGGAGGCACCCCATGAAGGTGGGCTGCGCGAAGACCACGAGATACGAGCCGATCCCCAGCGGCAGCAGCCAGATCAGCCCGAGCAGCGGCCGCCCGAGAAGGCCTCCGTACACCCAGTCCCGGCTGCCCTGCCACTGACCGACACCGTTCGGCGCGCCGGGTCCGGTCGGCGGGTAACCGTAGGCCGGGACGGTGGGCTGCTGCGGGTAGCCGTAGCCGTAGTCGGCCCGGGGCGTGCTGTACGGCGTGCCGGGTGGCGGAGGCGGTGGGGGCGGGGGTGTCGACGGCGCGGTATGCGGCGGGGGCGGTCCGTGCGTGGTGGCACTGTGGAAACCGGCCCCCGGAGCTCGCGCGTCGTCCGTCACGGTGTCCGTCCGCGCCTGTGTGAGGTCGTCCAGCGCCTCCAGGTTGAGCAACTGCTCCGACGTACGGGCAATGGCCGACGCCACCTGCGCCGGGAGCCAGGTGTCCGTCGTCGTGTCGAACGCCCTTGCCTGGACGTGGAGTTCCGCCGCGGTCGGACGGCGTTCGGGCTCCGGGTCCAGACAGTGCAGGATCAGCAGGGCCAGCCTGTTGTCGACACCGGACAGCTCGGGGGCCTCGCTGCCGCGCCGCCGGGTGCGCCCGGTGGCCGCGAAGGCGAGTGTCAGACCGAAGCTGTAGATGTCGCTCGCGGTGGTGACGCGTTCGCCGTACGCCTGCTCCGGCGACATGTACACGGGCGTACCGATCCGGGCGCCCGACATGGTCAAGCCGGTGTCCAGGGCCGCGTGCACGATCCCGAAGTCGATGAGCTTCGGCCCCGAGGAGGACAGCAGCACATTGGACGGCTTCAGATCGCGGTGGACCAGACTCTTGCTGTGGACGTCCTCCAGGGTTTCCGCGAGGTCGGCGGCGAACCTCCACAGCGTCTCCTCGGGCAGCGGACCGAACTGGTCGACGGCCTCCTGCACGGAGGGCCCGGGTAGGTAGTCCGAGGCGTACCAGGGGTGTTGGTCGTCGGCCCCGGCGTCCACGACCGGCACGGTGCCGGTCCCGGCCACGCGCTGGACGACGTCCACCTCGCGCCGGAAGCGGTCGCGGAAGCCGGGAACGGCCGCCATGTCGGAGTGGATCAACTTGAGCGCAACCGAGCGTCCGCCGCGATTGCGGGCCAGGTACACCCGGCCCATACCGCCCTCCCCGAGCCGCCCCAGAATGCGGTACCCGCTCACGCCGCGCGGGTCTAGCGCGTCCAGCGCCTCCACCAACTACCCCCATTTACCTGCCTGATACGGCCGGTCGGCATTCTGGCATGCCAGTGACAGACACGCACCGGACCGGTGTGAGGGTTCCATGAGGTCAGCCGCCGGTGGATAACGTGAGGGCCGCGAGCCGGTCGCGTCTGCGAGCGGTGCAGCGGCCGACCCGGCAGAAGGTGCCGAGGCGAGCCTGGCGGATGGTGGGCCACGCCTCCGCTCCTTGCCGCCGTCTCACTTGGCCGGACGCGGCCCGTCCGCTCCGTACCGCAGGCCGTCGAGGAGCAGGTCGAGGAGGCGGCCGGCCCGTTCGCGTTGGTCGGGAGCGCTGGTGATCAGCGCGACGCCGGCCAGGCTGAAGCCCACGTCGAAGGGGTCGATGTCCGGGCGCAGGAGACCGGCGTCGGCACCGGCGCGCAGCAGGGTGGCGAGCGCGGTGCCGAGCTTGTCGAGGGTCTCGGCGAACGGGTCCGCACCGGATGCGACCGCGGCCCGCAGGGCGTCCGCCATGCCCTGCTTGGCAGCCAGGTAGTCGATGAAGTCGTCCATCCACAGGCGGATCGCCCGGTCGGGCGGGTTCTCGGCGAGCAGCTTCTCGACGCCGTCGCAGACGCGGGCCAGCTCGTTGCGGTAGGCCGCCTCGACCAGCGCCTCGCGCGTGGGGAAGTGGCGGTAGAGCGTGGCCGAGCCGACGCCCGCGGCTTTGGCGATCGTGTCGATCGCGACGTCCGGGCCCTTCTCGGAGAAGGCGCGCACGGCCGCTTCGAGGATGCGCTCCCGGTTGCGGCGGGCATCGGCACGCAACACGCTCGGCTTGCTGGTCAAGGCTGCTCCTTTCGTCGGGGGAACCAGTCTAGCTGGACAACCGGGGAGTTCCCCGCTTACGGTTGCAAATAACTGGGGAACTCCCCGGTTACGGGTGTCGGCCCGTTTGTGCTCCCCAGGCAAGGAAGACCCTCATGACTTCTCCGAAGACGGTTCTGATCACCGGTACGTCCTCCGGTATTGGGCTGGCCACCGCCATCGGCGCCGCCCAGGCGGGCTGGACGACCATCGCCACCATGCGCGACACCAGTAAGGCCGAGGCCCTGCTCAAGGCGGCCGCCGAGTCGGGTGTCGCGGACCGGATCCAGGTCAAGCGCCTGGATGTGACCGACTCCGCCGGCATCGCTGCCTGCCTGGACAAGGTCGTGGCCGAACACGGCCGTCTGGACGCGCTGGTCAACAACGCCGGCGCCGCCCAGGTCGGCACCATCGAGCAGGGCAGCGTCGACGACGTCCGCGCGGCCATGGAGGTCAACTTCTTCGGCGTGGTGGCGGTGACCCGGGCCGCCCTGCCGCACCTGCGGGCGTCGAAGGGCCGGGTGATCACCGTCACCAGCGTCGGCGGCGTCGTCGGCCAGCCCTTCAATGAGGCGTACTGCGCGGCAAAGTTCGCCGTCGAGGGCTTCATGCAGTCCCTCGCGCCGGTCGCCGCCACCGTCGGCGTCGACGTCACCGTGGTCGAGCCGGGCGCGGTAGCGAGCGAGTTCGTCGCCAATCTCGGCCTGGACGTCCCGACGCTGATCGCCGCCGCCGGGCCCTACGGCCCGGCGCTCGAGGCCTACATCACCCGCACACAGCAGTCGTTCGGCAGCGCCCAGACCCCGGCCGAGGCAGCCGCCCCGATTGTCGACGCCCTGACCGTCGCCCGCCCGCCCTTCCGCGTCCAGACCTCGCAGTGGGCCCGCGACTTCGTCGCCACCACCCTCGCCGACCTCGACGGCTCCGCCGTCCAGGCCCTCACCGGTGCCTGGGTGCGCTGACGCCCCCCGCATCCCGGCGAGTGCACTGCCGACGCCGGAAGTGGCAGCCGCCACAGCATTACCGCCCGTCGATGCCACACCACCGCCGCGCCCCCCGGGACCGGCATCCGGCCCAGACCGAGGGCCGCAGCGCACCGGACGCACAACCAACCAATCACCCACTGCGGGACGACCCGCAACTGCAAGGAAGATCACCATGGAACTCCGCACCCTCGGCAGCCAGGGCCTGACCGTCTCCGCCGAAGGACTCGGCTGCATGGGCATGAGCGCCTTCTATGGCAGCACCGACGAGGCCGAATCCCTCGCCACCATCGACCGCGCCCTGGAACTGGGCGTGACCCTGCTGGACACCGCCGAGAGCTATGGCCCGTTCATCAACGAGCAGCTCCTCGGCAAGGCCCTCGCCGGCCGCCGCGCGCAGGCCGTCGTCGCCACGAAGACCGGCATCGAGTTCACCGACGACGGCACACTCGTCGGCCACAACGGGCGCCCCGAGTACATCCGTCATTCCCTGGACCGCTCCCTGCGCCACCTGGACACCGACCACGTCGACCTCTACTACCTGCACCGGGTCGACCCGCAGGTGCCCATCGAGGAGACCGTCGGCGCCATGGGCGACATGGTGGCCGCGGGCAAGGTCCGCTACATCGGCCTGTCCGAAGTCGCCCCGCAGACCATCCGCCGCGCCCACGCCGTCCACCCGATCACGGCGGTCCAGACCGAGTACTCGCTCTTCGAGCGCGGCATCGAGGACGACGGGGTCGTGGCCACCCTGAACGAGCTCGGGATCGGCCTGGTCGCCTACTCGCCGCTCGGCCGCGGCTTCCTGTCCGGTGCGATCGCCGGCCCGGACGACTTCGCCGCCGACGACTTCCGCCGCACCGACCCCCGCTTCCAGGGTGAGAACTTCGCCCGCAACCTGGCTGTGGTGGACGAGGTCCGCCGCATCGCCGCCGCCAAGCAGGTCTCGCCGTCCCAGCTGGCTCTCGCCTGGGTGCTGCGCCAGGGCGCGGTCGCCATCCCCGGCACCAAGCGCCGCCGCTACCTGGAGGAGAACGTCGCCGCCACCACCGTGACGATCACCGATGAGGACTTGGCCGCGATCGAAGCCGTCGCCCCGCGCGGCGTCGTCTCCGGCGACCGCTATGCCCCCGAGCTGATGCAGAACCTCAACGGCTGACCCCCGGGGCGTGCCGGGAGGCAGCCCGGACGACCCCCAACCGCGCGACGTTCCGAGGGCTCGCTCCGCCGACGCCGCCGCATCACTCCACGCGCAAGGAATGGCGATCATGACAGCACAGCAGCCCCTCGGCTCCGGCTTCGGGGCGCACAGCACCGCGGGCGACGTCCTGACCGGCCTCGACCTCACCGGAAGGCTCGCCGTCGTGACCGGCGCCAGCTCCGGACTGGGGCTTGAGACCACACGCGCTCTGCGGGGAGCCGGCGCGACCGTCGTCGCCGCCGTCCGCCGACCGGAGGCGGCCGCGGAAGCCTTCGACGCACTGGACCGGGTCGAGGTGCGCCGCCTCGACCTGGGCGACCAGGCCAGCGTGCACACCTTCGCGGACGAGTTCCTGGCAAGCGACCGCGGCATCGACATCCTCATCAACAACGCCGGCGTGATGGCCCTGCCCGAGACCCGCCTGGGACCCGGCTGGGAGGCGCAGTTCGCCACCAACCACCTGGGCCACTACACGCTCACGAACCGGCTGTGGCCCGCACTCGCAGCCGACGGCGGCGCGCGCGTGGTCGCGCTCAGCTCCTCCGGACACCGCTACTCGCCGATCCGCTGGGACGACGTCATGTTCGAAAACGACTACGACAAGGCCGTCGCCTACGGACAGTCCAAGACCGCGAACGCGCTGTTCGCCATCCACCTCGACGCCCTCGCCCGCGAGCACCAGGTGCGGGCCTTCGCTGTCGCTCCTGGCGCCATCATGACTCCGCTCCAGCGGCACATGACCCGGGAGGAGATGGTCGCCTTCGGCTGGATCGACGGCCAGGGCAACACCGCCCCCGGCTTCAAGACCCCCGAACAGGGCGCCGCCACCCAGGTTTGGGCGGCCACATCCCCGCGGCTGGCTCACGAGGGCGGCGTCTACCTGAACGACTGCGACGTCGCCCCGCTCTCCCGGGACGACGCACCCGGGGTACGGCCCTACGCGGTCGACCCCGAACAAGCCGCACGCCTGTGGACCCTGTCCGCGCAGCTGACCGGCACCAACGCGTTCGCGAGCCGGTGACACGGCGGGGAGCCCCACTCCCTCAAGAAACCCACGTCTGAAATCCCTGCAAGAAAGGTTCACCAAAACATGACGCAGACCGATCTGGCCGCCGTCGCGAACGAGGCACATGCGTGGTTCGAGGGCTACGTCGAGACGTTCATCGAACTGGCGGCGAACGGGAGCACCGATCCCGCCCCGCTCCTCGACTACTTCTCCGTGCCGATCAGCATGACCACGGGAACGGCCCACACCGTCCTGGCCTCCGCCGAGGCGCTCACCCAGGGACTCGCACACGAACTGCGCGCACTGCGCGACGCCGACTACGGGGGAAGCACGGCCCTCGACCCGGTGGTGCGCGGGCTCAACGAGCGGGCCGCGGAGATCGAGGTGACCTGGGCACGCCAGGACCGCCAGGGGCGGGAGTTCCAGCGCGTACGCGTGCTCTACCTGACCGCCCGGACCGACGCGGGGTGGCGGACCGTCGCCTCTGTGATCCTGGCCGGCTGACGAAGCTGCTGGCATCATCGGCCAGGTGGCCCAAAGAGCGGACCATGGGCGTCGGGCCCACCACGGGCGGAAGCCGCCATCTCCGGCGTTGGAGTGCGAGCGACGGGACATGGCGAGCCTCGCCACCAGCTCGCCGAGCCGTCCGGGAACATGAGGTGGCTCGCGCCCCAGCAGCAGGCGAAGTCCAGCGGAGCGCGCGGCCAGACGGCTGCCACTGGAGCCCCGGCCCGGACCAGCCGCGTTATCCCGGCCTCCGTACGGAGAACTCGTTGCCGTCGGGGTCGAACATCAGCACCTGGCCGCCGTCGCCCTCGGCGGTGTCGGTGCGCGTCGCGCCGAGCGAGACCAGGCGGTCGACCTCCGCCTCCCAGTCATCGTCGGCGGGGAGCGACAGCTCGAAGTACAGCCTGTTCGTGCCCGCCTTCGGCGCCACCGGAGGACCACCCCACGTGATCTTCGGACCGCCGTTCGGCGATTGGATCGCGGTCTCCTGGTCCTGATCCCAGACCAGCGGCCACCGCAGCGCCTCGCTCCAGAAGTAACCGACCTCCTGCGTACCGTCGCAGGCCACCGCTCCGATGAAGCCGGTGTCGGCGAGGAACTTGTTGCCCGCCTCGATGACGCAGAACTCGTTGCCGTCTGGATCGGCGAGCACCACATGCCCGTCTTCCGGGAGTTGGCCCACGTCGATGTGCTTCCCGCCGAGTGCCAGCGCCCTGGCCACCGTCTGCTGCTGCCCCTCTGGGGAGGCGCTCGTCAGGTCGAAGTGCGCCCGGTTCTGACCGGCCTTCGGCTCCTGGCCCGGCAGGAAGAGGATGCGGATTCCGGCGGTGTCAGGGGGCAGGACCGCTACGTCGTCGTCCGGACCGTCGGCCAACTCCCAGCCCAGGAGCCCGGACCAGAACCGAGCCAGGTCCGACGGCCGGATCGCATTGAAGCAGATCGCGAACAGCTGACTGGACATATCCCGTGCATCTCCGATCCACTGACCGCCGATACGGAGCCTCGCCCGCCCGCGCAGCCTAGAGGTCGCCGTGCGACACCCGCATCCGACATTCCGACTTTCCGCAGCGGGGGAGCACGGCCAGGTGTGCGGGGCCTGTTCGCTGCTGAAGCTGAGCGGTTGAATCCGAACCTTGACCAACGCCGGTTGTGACAGCGACATTTGATCACCATTGGCCGGACGCGGGCGAACTGCGCGCGGCAGTAAGTGACCATCTCGATGGACGGGTGGTTCGTCGAGTGCCCTGCCGGTGGGGGCCGCAGGAC
Organism: Streptomyces sp. NBC_01431; assembly: GCF_036231355.1. Classification (NCBI taxonomy): domain Bacteria; kingdom Bacillati; phylum Actinomycetota; class Actinomycetes; order Kitasatosporales; family Streptomycetaceae; genus Streptomyces; species Streptomyces sp. NBC_01431. The sequence continues at coordinate 499,700 of NZ_CP109497.1, read as the reverse complement.
GGGGGTGCGACGATGCGGGCATGCGTGAGTTGAGGCAGCTGATCGATGTCGAGGAGCCGGCTTGGCCGGAGCTCAGGGAGACCCTCGGTGCGGGGTCCGTGTCCGTCGAGGTGCTCCAGCCCGATGGCGCCGTGGGCGACGCGTCGCTCCTCCAGTTGCAGGTCACGGCCAGGTCGTACCTGGGCGCAGCGGTACTGCACTGTGGCGGTCTGCTGGTGGATGACGGGTGGCTGCGGATGTTCGGCAGTCCCGTGGACGGGGCGGCGCACGGGATGCCTAGTCTGGCCCGGGTCAATCGGTTTCCCGAATCCTGCGATTCCGCGTGGCGGCCGGATGCCGGCCTGGTGGTGGCCCATGACGTGCTGGGCGGCGTCTTTGCTCTCAACGGCGGATCGCCCGCAGACGCTGGTCGGCCCGGGGCGCCGGGAGAGGTCGCGTACTTCGGCCCGGATTCACTGCGGTGGGAGGCTCTGGGGATGGGTCACTCGGCGTGGCTGGCCTGGTTGGTGTCGGGGGCGCTTGATGAGTTCTATGAGGGCCTTCGCTGGCCCGGGTGGCGGGACGAGGCCCGGACGCTGAAGAACGATCAGGGCCTGTCGCTGTTTCCGCCGTTGTGGTCTGCCGAGGCGCGTCAGAACATCGCCGGGACCAGTCGCCGTGCTGTGCCCATGGCGGAGTTGCTCGGTGTCGCCAGGGACTCATGCCGACAGTTCGATGGAGTCGATCCGGGCTTCCTCGGTGCCGTCTGAACTGCTCGCCCGGTCCGGACGTCGGTAGCAGACCGGTGTGGCGGCGATCCCGGCGCGCACAGGACCAGTGCGCTCTGGCCCGGAGTGCCCGGCGGGTGGACGGTGCACGCAAGGCCGGGGGCCCGGCGATATGGCGGAGGTGAAGCGTCGGTGTCGGCCGACGCCGTCGGCTGCTCGTGGGTTGTGGCCCGGGGGTTTTCCGCACCCTGAAGCGGGGGGTTGGCCGGTTGGGCGGTCGGGAGTGTTCTCGACAGGCTTGAGAGGCCACATCAGGAGGCAGGGAAAGCAAGGGGAAGAGAGTGGACCGACCGATGGAGCAGGGACTCGCGCGTCGTGTGATGCTGGGTGGGGTGGTGGCGGCCGGGGCGGGGATCCTCTGCGGAGGGACGGCCTTTGCCGAGGGGAACGGGCGGCCGGTGACGCACAGCCCAGGGCACCCCGATATGGCCCGGCTGGAGCGCGAGTTGATCGCGCTGCGGCGGGACATCCACCGGCACCCCGAGGCGCCGGGGCAGGAGTTCCGCACCGCCGGACTGGTGGCCCGGCAGCTCCGGAACGCGGGGCTGAGCGTCACCACAGGAGTGGGCGGCAACGGCGTCGTCGGTATCCTGCGCGGCTCGCTGCCAGGCCGTACGGTCGCCTACCGGGCCGACATGGACGCGGTGCCGCCGCAGAGCATCATCGGTGGCGGGCCCGCGACCGCTCACGTCTGCGGGCATGACATCCACACCACGGTGGCCGTCGGCATCGCACGCGCCCTGGCCCAGATGCGTCAACGGCTGAGCGGCACCGTGGTGTTCCTCTTCCAGCCGGCCGAGGAGTCGCTGGCGGGAGCGCGTAGCGTGCTGGACTCGGGGGTCCTGGAGCGCACCGGAGTCCAGGAGATCCACGCGTTGCACTGCGGACCGTTCCCGGTGGGACAGTTCGCTGTGACCCCGGGCTACGGGCTGCCCGGACAGGACCACGCCGGGATAACCCTGTCGGGTCCGGACGCGCCCGCGGCCGCACAGCGGCTCGCCACCGAGATCGGCGCCCTTGCCACGGTGACGCCGCCCACGACCGAAGTCGGACTGGCACGGCTGGTGGCGGAACTGCAGACGCCGGGCGGCCCGCTGACCCGATTCGTGGCCACCCAGGCACGGGCAGAGGACTCCAAGGTGAGCGTGTCGAGTCGTTGCTGGCCACCGGACCGCTACCAGGAGGTGCGCGAGAACATCCGCCGACTGGCCGGGCGGTACGAGGGCGCTCAGGTCACCTTCCCCGCCGAGCCGTTCCCCGCCATGGTCTGCCCGGTGGACGATGCCCGTGCCGCCGAACGTCATCTGCGCCGCACGCTCGGCACGGACGCCGTGACCGCGATGCACGCGGCGATCCCGTTCAGCGGCGAGGACTTCGCCCTCTACCTGAACCGCATCCCGGGTACCTACACGTTCCTCGGGGTCCGTACCCCCGGGGCCGCCATCACGACCTCCTATCCACACTTCCCGGACTTCACCCCGGACGAGCGGGCCATCGGCCTGGGTGTCCGTGCCATGGCGGGCTGGCTCGCCGAACGGGCCCGCTGCGCCTAGCGGTGCTTTGTCGGCGGCGGAGCGTGGCGACAGGGGGCCTCGGGCCCCAACTGCCGCTTGGGGAGCCTGATATGACGAAGCGGCCGGCCGTGCCCGACCGCGCCGCGTCCGCTGAAAACGTACGTCGCCAGCTCCGACTGCCTGGGGGTGGTCCGGCCGCCGGAGCCCGTGTCGGCTCGCTTTCAGCGACTGGACCACTGTGCGTCAGGGCGTGGTGGGTCAGCTCTGGATGAAGTCGAGGAGATCCCGGTTGAACCGTTCCTTCTCGCCCGGAACGACGGCGATGCCGTGGGAGCCGCCCTCGTAGACCTTGAGGACAGCGCCCGGGACGATCTGCGCGACGGCCCGTCCACCGGGACGGTGGACGGGCCGCGAGGTCGTCTGTCGGGCAGGAGCAGATTGTTGTTGCCCCTACTTGATGCGGTCGAGGAAGCCGAGCACCCGATGGTTGACCTGCTGTGCGGTCTGTTCGTCGTAGGACGGCAGGCTGCTGTCGGTGAACAGGTGGCTGGCGCCCGGGTAGAGGAACAGCTCGGCATCCGTCGCCGTCTCGACGAGCGCGCGGGCGGCGTCCACATCGCCCTCCCCGGCGAAGAAGGGATCTGTGTCCATGCCGTGGATCTGGACCGGGACGTCCTGGGGCCAGGCGCCGCCGAACTCCGAGATCGGGACGCATGCCTCGAGCAGCAGTGCGCCTTTTGCGCCGGGGCGGGTCTGGGCCAGCTTCTGTGCTGGCAGGACACCGAGCGAGAAGCCAACATAGACGAGCTCCGGAGGCAGCCCCTCGGCGGCGGCGGTTCCGCGCGCGGTGATCGTGTCGAACCCGGCGTTCTCGGCGTAGCCGGCGCCCTCCTCGAGGCTGTCGAATACCTGCCCCTCGTATATGTCTGGGGCGTGGACGGTGTGTCCGGCCCGTCGCAACTGCTCGGCGAACTCGCGAACGCCGGCGGTCAGCCCGTGTCCATGGTGGAAGACCAGCACCTCAGCCATGTCGCTCCCCTCGTACCGCGGCGCCCGGACGGCGCAACGGCACGAGTATGGCCCGCAGCACTGACATCCACGGGCCTCGGCCGGACAGGATCAGGTTGCTGTTCCCGGGTCGGCTATGCGGGCCTCGAGATCGGCGACGCGGCGGTCCTGGAAGCGGAGGTTGGAGCGGGCGGCCTTGAGCCGTTCGTCGAGGGTGCGGTTGTCGGCGGTGAGCTGGCGGACACGCTGCTTGAGCGTGGTGTTCTCGGTGGTGATCCGCTGGATGGCGTCCTCGGTCCACTCGGCCTGCAAGTCCCGGATCTGGCCAAGGAGTTCGCCGATGCGGGTGCGTTGGGCAAGGACCTCGGCGTGGGCGGCCTTGAGGGCGCCCTCGGCGTTCAGCGCGGGTTCGCGCCAGGTCGCCTCGCGCTCGTCGTCCTGCTCGGCGAGCGTCCGGAACCGGCGTTCGCCGGCTTCGGCCATCGCAGCGGCGACTGCGGTCCTGGCCTCAGGGTTGTCGTAGAGGAAGGTGCGGGAGACGTCCGCGCGGCGGGCGACGGCGGCGACGCTCACCTGGGCCTTCTCGCGCCGGAGTCGGGCGATGGCCTGGTGGACCCGCTCCGGGGCGGTCTCGGTCTTGCGGTGGCGGGCGGCCAGGGCGGCGGCCGCGCGGGGTTCGGGAACGGTGGCGGTCTTCATGAGTCCAAGTCCTGTTCGGGGGTGCCGTCCTCGGGTGTGCACGTATCGCTGTACTCGTCCTGCTCGGTGGCGCCCGTATCCGCGAGATCGGCCGCGCGGAAGGCCGTTGACCACACGCGGTGGAAGTAGTCCTGGGGCTTGCGCAGGTCCAGAGCGAGAGCGTCGTCGAGGAGGCCGAGACCGGCCAGGGCCTTCTACAGCCCGTCGATCGCGCGGGCGGTGGGCTCGAAGTAGCGGTGCAGGTATTCGGCAGTGGCGTCGTCGCGGGCGCCCTCGGCCAGCAGCCGCCACTGTTCACGTTTGCGCCGCCAGTAGAGAAGGTCAGCGCCGGAGAGAACGAACTTGCCGCAGTTGCGACAGTCGAGGTTCCAGGGGCAAGCACCGCCGTCGACGACCGGCTGGAAGGTGCAGAACCCGCCTTCCGCAGGGGTGCTGCGGCGCGAGAGGTCGATGGCGAGGGCCTGGGCCTGCTTGAGGCTGAGCGGGGCAGTGACGTCTTCGGTCAGGAGTGCGCCGGGGCTGGCGGTGCCCGGGCCGGCCACCCAGACGTGCTGGAGGACGTTCTCCAGATCCGAGCTGGTCAGGTGGACGTAATGCTCAGCCATCCGGTCGGAGAACTGGCCGAGGTAGCGACGGATGTGGGTCAAGGTCGCGCCGTGCCGCAACAGGCTGGTGGCCAGAGTATGGCGAGCCTGGTGCGGGACCCAGCGGCCGAGGTCGAGGTCTTCGACCCAGGGCTTGAAGTGGCTGTGGAACCACTGGTAGGAGGTCGAGACCGTGCCGTCCCGGTTGCGGACCTTGCTGGGGAACAGCGCGATCGCCGCGCGCTCGGGGCCGGTGGGCCTCCGTCCGGAGCGGGCGATGTAGCGGTCCATCGTCTTGCTCTGCCGCGCTACGGCCGGCGGCAGCCGGTCGGCACCGGCCGAGAAGTGCTCGGCGGGACGACGGGGGGATGAACGCGGCCCCGTCGAAGGGTGGGCCGACCGGCTGCGTGTGGCTACTTGAGCGGCGTGCCGCCCGAGTTGCGGTACGCGATCGTCTTGTTGATCAGGTTCCCGCCGTCGGACTCGACCGCGGTCTGCTCCTGCTGCCCGGCACCGAACAGCAGACCGGCGATGTGCGCGTTCGCCACCTGGTCCATGTGCGACAGGAGCCAGTCGACCTTGTCGTCCTTGTAGTGGTTGCGGGTGTTGTTCTGCGCCATGTTGCCCAGGGGGATCTGCCACAGGACCACCGGCTTGCCCACCGACTCGGCCATCGTCTTGTAGAACGCCAGTTGGGCGGCGGCCTTCTGGTCGTTCCAGAAGGTGTCACGGCCACCGTTCGCCGGCAGCGCGTACCAGCCCGCGTCGCGGTCCACCACGTCGGTGGCCAGGAAGTCGGCGTTCTTCGCCCCGAGGTCCGCGTAGTCCTTGACGCAGGCCTGCGTGTTGCTCTGCCAGTCCCAGCAGGTGAGGTGGAACCCGGCGCCCGTGTTCGGCGCGTACTTGTGCGCCATCGATATCAGGCACTGAGCCAGGCCGGCAGCGCTGTTCTCCTGCGATCCGCAGTCCGTCGGATTCGCGGCCGTGACCTGCGCGGCGACCTGGTGCGGGTTTCCGAGCGACCGGACGTAGCCCCAGAAGTCGGGCTCGATGTCGATCATGTCGTGCGAGGTGCCGATCTTCTGGAGGAAGAAGCGGTAGTCGTTCATGTAGCGGGTGAGCAGGTCGGCCCTGTTGATGGCTTGAACCTCGCCCGGACCGTCGCCCTGGCCCGCCGCGTCGCCGAGGTCGCGCAGCGAGTACCAGGTCCAGAGGAACTTCTGCGGGCGCGGCTTGCCCTGATAGGTCTCCTGGGCCGCCTTGGCGTCCCGCCAGGTCACGTACGTGCCGGGTGCCGTGGTGCTGCCGTTCCAGCAGCCCCACCAGCCCGTCCACGCGTCCTTGCAGCGGGCCGCCGTGTAGTAGTCCGACGAGGGTGCGGGCCGACTGTGCACATAGGCATACTGCACGTCGAACGGCGCGGCGCTCGCCGAGGCGTCGTTCATCGAGCCGCCGATGAGCACCGTGTTGCTGCCCATGAAACTCTTCGCCGAGGTGCCGCCGGCGGCAGGCGGCGCCGACGCCGGGTGGGTACCGCTCGGAGCCTGGCTCGCCGGCCCGCTGCCGCCGGGCGTGGCAGGGGTGGTGGGCGTGGCGCTGCTGCCGGAGCTCCCCGCGTTCCCGGTGCCGCTGGCGCTACCGGCCGGGACGAGCTGCCACTGCTGCTGGGGGCCGTTCCAGTCGTGGTACTGGGCGATGTGAGCCCCGTCGGCCTTGGCGCCGCCCGGGACCTCAACGGCCTTGCCACTGAAGCGGTTGATCAGACGCACGTAGCCGTCCGACGACTTCTTCACGTGGAACTGCTGGTTGGCGCCGTTCAGGTCGCGCCACTGCACCAGCTCGGAGCCCTCGGTCTTCGACCAGTTGTAGTCGTCCAGCACGTTGCCGGAGTTCCGGTTCTGCAGCCGGTAGTTGCCGTCACCCGCATCGATGAACTTCCACTGCTGGTTCGCCGCGCCGGTGCGGCTCCACTGCCCCAGCGAAGCACCGTTGTTCGTGGCGTAGCCGAGGTCGTCCAGTGCCTTGCCGGTGTCGCGGTTGACCAGCACGTACCAGACGCTCGTGTCCACGGTTCCCGCCGAGGCCGTGTTGACCACGACCACGGAGCCGCCCACGACCGCCAGGCTGACGGCCGCCCAGAAACTCCGACGCTGGTACAACCGACGACCACGATGAGTCGGCCGCCGCCCCGGAGCGGCCGAGCGGAACGACGCGCGACCTCGGCGGGCGCGGCCGCCGGGCGACGCCTTCGACGACGTCGATGGGCGAGGGAACATGTCGAAGCTCTCTTTCAGCCGTTGCCTCTGACCAGACCGCGTGTCCGGACACCACCCAGTTGTCACCGCCCCCGGAAAGGTTGCCCCGGACCGCGAAAGTTTTTCGGGCACCGAGCGCCGGCTGGCGATCACGTCGTCGGGCGGGGGCGGCGGCCGGGGCGAAACGCAGCCGACAACCGCAGCCGGTCGCCGACGATGGGGAGACGGTGGGTATCGGGAGCCGTTCGGCCCGTCGCCCGGCGCTCCACCGGCCGCACGGCCGGGAGTTTCGCTGCGGGCCACGCCGGCGTGCGAGGCGATCGATGGTCGAACCCGGCAGAGGCTGCTCACCCAGCCGCGGCCATAGGAGGCCGGCGAGTTCGCGACCAGGCCACCTACCCCAACTGAAACCGCGAAACGGACGCCACGTCACTTACCGCCCTCTGCAGCTACGAGGTCCAACCCGGGCGGACCTCTCAGTGCCTCTACAGCTACCGGAAGTTCTTGCGGCAACCCGGTCGGAAGCTGAGGTTGACCGCATCGGAGTGCCCGTCGTGTCGGGGGTGCCAGTACGCCGATGTCGCGGTGGCCAGGGACGCACTGGAGCACATCAAGGGCAAACCGCCGCTTGTAGTTTCCCCTTGATCATGGACACCTGGAGACTGGGACTTGAGACACCTCACGGTGCTACGAGTCAAGCCGCGGCGGCGAGTTGGGCGGAGAACGCGGTGTGTTCGTCGAACAGTTCGTGTTTCTGGATGCAGTGGTAGAGCTGGCCGAGCATGCGATTGAAGAGGTTGCGCTGGGCCGCCGCGTGCCAGTCTCCGTGGTCATCTCGCCGTCGCCGGTAGTGCGCCTTGGCTCCGGGAGAGGCGGTGATCGCGGAGAACGCCCAGAGGTAGCCGGCGTGGTTGAGGCGGTCGTTCTTGACCCAGCGACGGGTGATGCTGGACTTCTTTCCGGATGCTCTGGTGATGGGCGAGGAGCCTGCGTACGCCTTCAGGCCGCGTGCGTCGGCGAAGCGCTCGTGGTCGTCCCCGATCTCGGCGAGGACCCGGGCGCCGAGCTGAGTGCCGAGCCCCGGGAAGCTCAGGATCACGTCAGCGTCCGGGTGCTGAGGGAAAGCCTCGTCCACCGCCTGGGCGAGATCGTCGGCGGCCGTGCAGGCGGCCTCCAACTGGATGAGGAGGGCGAGCATCTGCTGGCCGAGGGCCTCTTCAACGAGGGGCGGCTGGTGGGCGTAGTCAACGCGGAGGACATCACGGATCCGGTCGGCCTCTGCGGCGATGCCGCGCTTACGGCCAGCTCTCCTGAGCGCGGCCTGGATCTGCGTCCGGGTCAGGCGCGCGGCTCTGGCGGGTGTCGGTGCGGCCTTGAGGAGTTCACGGACCTCGGGCCGGCACAGTCCGTTCGCCCAGGTAGCGCAGGTGTCCAGGGCGGCGGGGTAGTACTCGCGCAGGAGTGAGCGGAGCTGGTTGGCGATCTGCTGCCGGTTCCACGTGGCGTCCTGCTGAGCGCGCGCCAGGACGGCGATCGCCCGGGCCAGGTCGCTGTCATCGGGCAGCGGCCGGTGGGCGTGCATGTCGGTGCGCAGGATGTTCGCCAGCACGAGCGCGTCGCCGGGATCGGACTTCTTGCGCGAGACCGAGTGGCGGTCACGGTAGCGGGCCGCCGCCATAGGGTTGATCGCGAACACCTTGCGCTTGCCGGTCCGCAGGACGGCGACCAGTAGGCCGCGGGACGTCTCGATCGCGACCGGGATCGGGTCCTGCTCAGTGTCGCCGTACTCGGCGAGCAGGTCCAGCAGGATCTTGTAGCCGACCGCGTCGTCGGTGATATGCCGCTTGGCCAGCAGCTGGCCGGTGTCGTCGACCAGGGCGACGTCGTGTGTCTTTTCGGCCCAGTCGATGCCGCAGTAGATCAAGATGTTTCCCTCCCATGGCGCGGGGTGTCTGCGCTGGTCACGAGCGCATGCGGGCCACGCAGCGACCTAATTCCAGGACTCGACCCATGCGGCCGGTCCGCCACCTCACTAGCCGTTCGTGGCACCAGCGCACCACGCGGGCCTCGGTCTATGCGAGAGCTCAGGGGGCTCGGGCATATCAAGAGGTCACCGTGTAGTGGGCTCGCACCACAAACAGCAACGAGCAGGCGCATGAAGGGTGTTGACGCTCGACGGCGTCGGGCACCGCCGCTCTAGCGCAAGGCATCAAGGCCGGGTCTAGCAAAGGCGTCTGCCCGGTGCCGACGAACGCCGACACCAACCCGGTGGCGGCCACGGAGACGCTGGACGCCGCCGCTCTGTTGTGAGACGTCGAGGCCCGGGCCTCCTGAGGCGTCCGCCCGGCGCCCACGTGGCCACCACCGAGAACACCCGGGAAGACGTAAGTCATCATGCCCAGGCGCTCTCGAGTACGAGGTTGCGCGTCGCTCTCAGGTGAGGCCTCGTGTGCCGGGTTCCAGAAAGACGCCGCAGTCCCGTACTCGAACGCTCCGGGCCCCTTCGGGAAGCACCACCGGAGCTGTTACCAAGGAATTAGGTGAGGCCTCGTGTGCCGGGTTCCAGAAAGACGCCGCAGTCCCGTACTCGAACGCTCCGGGCCCCTTCGGGAAGCACCACCGGAGCTGTTACCAAGGAATTAGGTTCCAGAGGAAGTAGCACCAGGTGGGAAGCAAGTACACGAAGCGGTACCCCGAGGAGTTCAAGCGGGACGCGATCGCGCTCGTCGACTCCGCGGGCAAGACGGTCACCGCCGTCGCCCGGGAACTCGGGGTCAGCTCCTTTCTCGGCCTCGCCGCAGCCATCTGCTGCTACAAACGCTTCCCCAAACCGACCGTGTAGGACACGGTCTGAGTATGGTTCGGTCGACGCCAGGCCTCGTCGACTTCGCTTGCCGCCCGATCACGACCGGTGGTCGGGCACACGATCCTCGGCGGATGCGGGACCAGTCGCTGCGGCACCCGACGCGCTGTCGGCCGGATTCTCCTCGAGATTGGCGACAAGCCTTCTCAGCAGGTCTACAAGGAGATCGGTTTCTTCGGCGCTGAAGCCTCGCAACGCCTGATCGTTGGTCTCGAACAGCGCCGAGTGCACCTGTGTGAGCTTTGCCAGACCGGCCTCGGTCAGCGAGATCAGGCTGACCCGTCGATCATGCTGGGCGGCCGTGCGCCGAATGAGGCCATCGCGCTCCATCCGGGCGAGCAGCTGGGCCATGGAGGGCTGCTCGATCCGGGCCAACCCCGCCAATTCCTTCTGGGAGAGCGCGTCGGCCTTGCTCAGTGCCGCCAGCACAGGCATCTGCGCGAAGGTCAACCCCAGCGGCCGCAGTCGCCGGTCGTTGATGCGGGACAACGCACGCGAGGCGATGTTGATCAACGCGGCGGGCGCGGAGCCGAAGCTGGAGTGCGTCACGCGGCAAGTATATAGGCCCCTATTGACCAACTACATAGGTACCTATACAGTCTCATGCATAGGATCCTATGCAGTTCGCCCGTCAAATAAGGAGACCTTCGTGATCATTCGCAACGTGACCGTCATCGACGGGCAGGGAGCCGCCCCAATCGCCGATGCCGAAGTGGTGGTGACCGACGGACGGTTCAGCGCCATCCGGCCGACGGTCGACGCACCGGCAGCGACGGGTGGCTCTCCCGTGCTCGACGGGCGGGGGGGCTACCTGGTGCCCGGCCTGTGGGAGAGTCATACACATCTGGGCGGGCACGCCTACTTCAAGCCCGAGAACGAGCGGGCGAAGTACATCTCCCAGCTACTCACCGACTTCCTGAGTGCCGGGGTGACCAACGTCCTCGACCTCGGCGGTCCACTGGCGACCGAGCTCGCCGCCCGCGACTACCGCGACAAGGCCACCGACGCCGCTGCCAGGTTGTTCTTCGCCGGGCCAGTGTTCACCGGCGTCAAGGGCTGGCCGGTACTGGACGATCCTGCACGTGCCCCCATCGCCTACCAGACCGACAATGCCGATGTCGCCCATCGTCAGGCACTGGAGCTGGCCGATCAGGTCGACTTCATCAAGTGCATCTACGACGGCGAGCCCGGCGCGCCGGACAAGCTGCCCCTCAGCGCCCTCAAAGCCATCGTCGCGGCCGCGCACGAGAAGGGCAAGAAGGTACTCGTGCATGTCCACGAACGCATCGATCTGGAGGAAGCGGTGGCATCCGGCGCGGACGGCATCGAACACGCTTTCCGGCCGCAGGACCCCGGCAGTACGGCAGAGGCCCGCGACGTCGCCGCGCTGCTGGCGGAGACGAACACCTATTACTGCCCCACCCTGGTCACCTGGGAGCAGATCGCGCACAACGGCGACGCCGGCTATATGCAGCAGCTGCTCGATGATGGTTTCGCCACCCACGACGACATCCGGCAGATCACCAGCCGCCCGATCTACGGGCGCCAGTTCCCCCGGCATTCCGCGCAGGACTCCCACATCCGTTTCGACTATGCGATGCGCACGCTGGCGCTGATGCACGACGCGGGAGTGAAGATCACCGCGGGCAGCGACGTAGCCATGTTGCTGCCCTCGCCACCCGTCGCCCTGTTGCGAGAACTGCACTTGCTGGCAAAGGCAGGACTACCGCTGCCCGCGGTCCTGGCGGCCGGAACCCGGCATTCGGCCGAGAAGATAGGTCAGCAGGCGACCACACCGGGCACGATCACCGTCGGATCCATTGCCGACGCACTGTTGCTCGACGCCGACCCCTACGTGGACATCGCGCACCTGGTCGATCGTTCCCACCACATCGGGACGCTGCGGGCTGGACGGCCAAGCTGGGATCAGAGCCACCCCCAAGCCTGACACAGCCGGATCCAGGTACTGATACGCCAGCGGCCTGGTCGCCGCGCTTCTGGGCATCACGGTCGGAGACACCGAGAGCGCTTGGCATCGAGAAGCATCTGATTGACCTTGGGAAACGGGCCGCCCCGAGACCCTGACCAACTGGCCGTGGAGCTCAGTTCAGTAGCTCCGGCGGGCTCGCTCCCACGTCACGGCAGCCATGATCGCGTGAAGTACATCAGGACGGACGCAAGGGCTACGTCCCGGACGTAGGGCTCGTAGCCGGACGTGCGTAACTGGATCGCGAGAATCCGAACGCGGTCCCGAGCGCCACGAGTGCGATCCCGTTTCCCCCAAGCGGTGGAACAACATGATCACCACCGACTGTGCGTATACGTGGTCAACTCCCGGTCCCTGCCTCGAAGAACGCCTCCCTCTGGTGTTGCGATACCTGCAGACACGGCAGTTGAGCCGTAGCCAGCCGGTCCTCCCCCTACGGGGAGGGCGAGGACCACGCGCTACGCGTGGTCCTCTGGCGTGCTTCTTGGGCATATCTGGATACGGCTGCCGCGCTGATCGCCGTTCTCTTTAGAAGTCGTCGTCCTCGTAGTAGTTGTTGACGACCACGTTCGGCTCGTCGTCGCTCAGCGCCTCGTTCAGGAGAGCACCACCGACGAGGCCGGCCGCACCGGCGCCGATCAGCGCGCCCGTGCCGAAGCGACGGGGCTGTCCCGGCTGTCCGCCGGGCTGCTGCGGGTACCCCTGCTGCTGCACCGGCTGCGGATACCCCTGCTGTACAGGCTGCGGGTACCCCTGCTGCACCGATTGCGGGTACCCCTGCTGCACCGGTTGCGGATATCCCGCCTGAGCCGCAGGGGCGGTGTAGTACGGCGGCGGCGTGTTCTGCACCCGTTGCGCGCAGCTGCCGCACGTCTCGATCGGGCGGGGGACGCCCCACTGCGGGTACCACATCACGGACGTCGTACCGGGGCCGTGGTTGGGGTCGAAGAAGCACGTCACGAAAGAACTCCCTGCGGGGTGTTGGGGTGCTGCGGCCGTCGACGCTCGGGGGACGGCGACCGCGGGGGTGGGCTGTGCGGGAACCACGGGCTGTGCGGGAACTGCGGGCGGCGCGGAGGGCGGCGGCGGAAAGCTGGCGGTGGCGCCGCCTGCGACTGGGGCTTCGCGCAGGACGTCGACACCGTAGTCGTTGGCAATGCCGGCGAGTCCCGAGAGGTACCCCTGGCCGATGGCACGGAACTTCCACTCCGCACCATGCCGGTACAGCTCACCGAAGACCATCGCGACCTCGGCCGAAGCGTCGCCTCTGAGGTCGTAGCGAGCCAGCTCGCCACCACTGTCCTGGTCGACGACACGGATGTACGCACTGTCGATCTGCCCGAAGTTCTGGCTCCGCGGCCCTGCCTCGTAAACGGACACAGCGAAGACGATCTTCGTGACGTCGGCCGGGACCCGGGCCACGTCCACGCGGATCTGCTCGTTGTCCGTTCCATCGGCCGGCGTGCTGTTTCCGGAGTGAGTGACCGAACCATCAGGGCTGCGAAGGTTGTTGAAGAAGACAAAGTGCTGGTCGGAGAGGACCTTCCCCGCCTGATCGCACAGCAGCGCACTGGCGTCCAAGTCGAACCCGGCGCCCGTGGCAGGGCTGACGCGCCACCCCAGCCCCACGGTCACAGTGGTCAGGCCGGGAGCCTGCTTGCTCAACGACACGTTGCCGCCCTTGGACAAGGACACACCCATGAACTACTCCCGCAACTGTCCAGGTTCCTGTTCTCAACGCGATCAACGGCACGCGCGCCTAGATAGTTCCTCAGTTGCGCAACCAAGACAAGTCTTGATGACGGGGCCCGGGGCGCCCAAGGACGAGGTTCTCGCGCTCCCCCAACAACACCAGCACCAGCACCAGCACCAGCCTGGTAACCGTCCAGACTCGTCGCGAGGACAACTCGTACGCGTTCGACTACAAGCTCTACGACGGTCCGCTCCGGCTGCGCCAGGAGCAGGCGGACAGCGGCGACGGCGGCTCCGGCCGACTGATCTCCGACAGCCGGCACGCCTGTCACGACCGGTGCCCCGGGGCCGGATTTGCGTCGCACAGCCGGTGCCGGTGGATGGGTGCGGGTGCCAGAACGCAGCGGGCGGCCGGGGACGGACGCGGGAGCGGGGGGGCGGAGTGGCGACCACGGTCAAACGCCCGAAGGTACCCGCCTGCCGTTGCCCCGCCGGAGTACGGCTTGGCCGCAGGTCCTCGGCCTCGGCGGCCAGCAGGGCCATGTGCCGCACGTGCGTGTAGTACCTGACCGCGTACGTCACCGATTGCCGGTAGCACCGTGTCGAACTTCGTCACCAGCCGTATGAGGCCTGCGCGTTGGCGTTCGGGGAAAGGCCCCATTGAGGACGTCCGCCTCATAGCCGTAGGCGGCCACGTCGAGGATCAGCATGTCCCGGTCCTCGACATCCACGCGGCGAAACCCGGGTGGGAACGGCATGGCCATGTGCTCGGACGTCACCCGCGAGAGCGCTTCCAGCTTCTCTTCGAGCATGCCAACGATCACGTCAGGTACACACAGTCACCCCCGTCATAGTCCACCGCGTCGGCCCCTATCAGGCGTGGGTTCCGCCAAGGGGCCGGTACCAGAAACTCGTAGCCCCATGACATCCGGGCCTCACTGCCGGACAAACCCACCGGCCCACACCCCCACCGTCCGCCCATCGGGCCAGCTCACCCCGCGCCCGAATTGGCGTAAAGGAGCGCTGCGGCGAGTACGCGAGCTGCCACGGCTCAGCGGGCGGCGCGACGCAATGCCCCAGCCGAGAACCATGGGTTTCCGCCCAGCGTCCACACCGACACGTGCGTGACCCCGAGCTGTTGAAGGACGGCCAACTTGGCGTCCATACCCTGCTGGTCGGTGTAGTCGTAGAGCGTGCCACCCGCTGTCCAGCGGACTTCGCCGGAGGCTGAGTCCCGGCGGGCGGCCGTTGTCCTGCGGTCGTCGGAGTAGCCAGGCGCCCGGCGGATCGTGGCGAGCGCGACGCTGTCCTTCACCTTGTCCGGGACGCAAGGGTCGGGAGCGGTGAAGCCGTACGACGGGAGGCCGATGACCAACCGGTCCTTGTCCGGCACCTGGGACTGGGCGTAGGTAACGGCTTCACGCACCCAGCTGTGCGGCGATACAGGCCAGCACCTTTCTCCCTCGGGGGTGTTGAACTGTCGGCCGTAGTCCATGACGACCAACTGGTCCACACCGGTGCGCATGACGGCCGCATAGTTGAACACCGAGTCGCCGTCATGGGTTTCGACCGGAGCGTCGACCTGGAGTTTGAGGCCGGCGCGGTGCAGACTCCCCGCGAGCTCGGTGAGAAATGCCTCGTACCCGCGCTCGTCGTCGGCCGTCCAGGCCCAGAAGTCCTCGAAGTCGATGTCCACACCGGTGAATCCGATACGTTTCGCGAGCTCGGTGAGCGAGCCGACCGCAGCCGTACGACGGGCCGGGTCGCTGACCAACGCGGCTATCGCGGACCGGTCCATCGCGGAGACGGTGGTGTACTGGGCGGCCGAATGCCCCTTGACGTCCGCGGCGTTGGCCTCGCTGAAGCCGTTGCAGGGGTGTAGGTCGGAGTCCAGCAGCTTCAGCGCGCCACGTGAGTCGACGTCCCAGTACTGCGGTTTGAGCACTCCATGGCGGAGCCTGCCGTCGCGGTACTCGGCGGCGGCCCCGCAGGTGTCCTCCCCCGTGGATCCGGGGTAGACCCATGCCTCAAGGCCGGGCAGCGCGGACGTCTCGGCCGGGTTCGCGCCGCCGACGGACGAAGAGGATCGAGGTGACGTCCGGTCACTGTCGCCGGCACGGTGGCCTGCGCTACAACCGGCCAGTACGACGACGAGGGCAGTGGCAAGGAGCATCCGGGCGCCGGCCATGAGTCCCTTTCGGCAGATCAGGGTCTTCCAGTAGACAAGGACCATGATCGCGGAGCCACCGTCGAGGGTGACGAGGGGGTGTATCCGCGTCGGATGCGATCGACGTTGGCGAGTACCTCGGTTGATCGTGAACGCTGAGAGGACCTGCCAGTGGCCGGGGTCCTCTGCTCTGTCTGGCTGGCGGGGTTCGCCGGACGCGGCCTGGCGGGGCGGCCAGGATGACCGACGGTCGTTGTAGCAGGCGACCCAGTGAGATGCGCAAGGGTCCGGGCGGACACAGTCCTGCGACCCTTGCGCGTTCGGCGCCCGCCGGCCGGCAGGCTCATGCCGTGGCTGACCGCACGACGATGCCGCGCGGGCCTGGGAAGTGCCCCGGCCCAGGCCGGGGCTGCTACGCCGTCCACTTCTGGTTGTTCTGGCCGTTGCAGGACCACCGCACCAGCTGGGTGCCGTTGCCGGTGCCGTTGTTGTAGGCGTCCAGGCACAGGCCGGCGTTGACGTTCGTGAGCGAGCCGTCGCTGTTCACCCGCCACTTCTGGTTGGTCTGACCGTGGCAGTCCCAGATCACGACCTTGGCGCCGCCCGTCTTGCCCGCGTCGTAGGCGTGGCGACGCGACCACCCGCAAGCAGATCAACAGCGGCCTCATGCCCCCCTCCTACCCCGCACTCACCAGCGACGGCGACACCGACGGCGACGGGATCCCAGACCTGCTCGCCGTCAGCTGGAACGGCCGACTCACCGAATTCCCCGGGCAGAAGGACACTAGCCGCACGGTAGCTACTTCCTGTACCGGCGGTGGCTGTCGCGCAGCGAGCGATCACCCATCCCGTCACCTGGAGACCGCGGCTGGTGTCGGCTGTCCTGGGGGTGTCGCCCTGACAACCAGGGACGACGACGGATGACGAGGCGTCAGGTCAGCGAGCGCGGATCCAGCGCGGGGGACGCGAACGGGGCCGGTCCCTGATCGGACCGACCCCGTTCCACCTGCATGTTTGCCAGGCAGCGACGCCAATGCTCTGGCGCCGACCAAACGTTGAACCGGAACGCCACGACGGCGTCATACGGCTACGACAGCGCCGCCCGCAGGTCGCCCGGGGTGGCCGGATCGAGGACCAGGTCGTCGAGCCAGGCCGCGTCGGGGCTGAACCGGGCGCGGAACGGGCGGCCGACCAGTTCGGGGTCGCGGGCCTGCAACAGGCGCAGCCGGAAGAAGGAGCCCTCGGCGGTCTCCTCGACCCCGTCGACCACCGCCTTGCCCGGCGTCGCCGACATGACCGGGCCGCGCACCGTGCGGGCAAGGCCGGGCAGCGTCCGGTAGGCCCGCGCGAAGATGTCCGCCGCTCGGGCGAGCGGCACCCGGAAGTACTCCTGCGGGCCGGTGTCGCGCTCCACGAACATGTAGTAAGGGACCGCGCCCGCGGCCAGCTCCATCCGCCACAAGGTGCTCCAGACCTCGGGGTCGTCGTTGACGTGGGCGATCAGCGGGGCCTGGCAGTACACGACCGCGCCCGTGGCGCGGATCCGGGACAGCGCGGTGCGCACGATGTCGCCTTCCAGCTCGCGCGGGTGGCTGAAGTGGGCCATGACGGCCAACTGCCGCCCGGAGGCGACGACCTGCTCGAACAGCCGCAGGGCGTCGTCGGCGTCCTGGTCGGTGACGAAGCGCTGCGGCCAGTACGCCACCGACTTGGTGCCGATGCGGATCGTGCGCACCGTGTCCACGGCGAGCAGCGGCTCGATGTGGCTGCGCAGCCGCTCGGTCGACATGACCATGGGGTCGCCGCCGGTGATCAGCACGTCGTGGACGTCGGGGTGGCTGCCGAGGTACCGCACCAGGCCGCTGGGTTCCGGGGCCGCGAACTTCAGGTCGGGGTCGCCGATGAACTGGGCCCAGCGGAAGCAGTACGTGCAGTACGAGTGGCACGTCTGGCCCTGGCCGGGGAAATAGAGCACCGTCTCGCGGTACTTGTGCTGTACGCCCGGCAGCGGCTCCCCGGCGTGCAGCGGCACGTTGAGCTGCTGGCCCGACGGATGCGGATTGAGACGCCGGCGCACCTCGGCGACCTTCTCCCTCAGCAGTTGTCGGTCTGCCCGGTCGGTGGAGAGCTTGGCGAGCTCATTCTCGTCCTGCTCGCCCAGCATGCCCTGCTGCGGGAAGGTCAGCTGGTACAGCGGGTCATGCGGTACCCGGTCCCAGTCGATGAGCTGGTCGAGCACGTACTCGTTGACCCGGAAGGGCAGCACCTGCGAGATGGCCCGCACCGACTCCCTCAGCCGGTCCGGGAGGCCGTAACGGCGGGCTATCTCGTCGAGGTGCCGGGGGCCGAGCGCACGGAAGCGCTCGCCCGCGAGGGGGGACGGCGGAATCATCGGGAACCTCCGATTGCGGTACGGCGGTGGGGCCTTCTCGGCGGGCGGAGCCCCGCGAGGGCCGGGGCCGTCGCGGGGGTGGCGGCCTGCGGTACGTGCACGGGCGTCACTGCCCGGCTCGGGAGAAGGCTGTGCGGAGGCGATCCGCCAGCGTCTGCACCGCGGGCTGCCGCAGCGCGGAGTAGTGGTCCGCGGGCACGGGCAGGACCTCAAGCCGGCCGTCGGCCGCGCCCGGCTCGCCGGACCCGTCGACGAGGCGTTCCCAGCCGAGAGCCGGCGAGGTGCCCTCCGGTCGCTGCTGCTCCTGGGCGCGCAGCAGCAGAAGGAGGTCGGCCTCCACGGGCCTGGCGGCGGGCCGGTACTTCGATGCGGCCTTGGAGTGCGCGAGGTAGACGCCGAAACGGCGGCGCAGCTCGGCGTCCGTGCCGTCGCCCGCCGGTGCCCGGGCCGGGCCCGTGGGCGCGGTGAGGTCGGCCGGGTCGGGGACGGGCCCGTCGAAGCCGGTGCCCGCCAGGTCCGCCACGAACGAGGCGGCGCGCTCTTGCGGGGTCGCGTCGAAGCCGTCATAGGCGCGGGCGCCCGGGGCGTAGGAGTCGATGAGCGCAAGCAGTTCGACCCGCTCGCCGTCGAAGGCCAGCTGGCGCACCATCTCGTACGCGATCAGACCGCCCACCGACCAGCCCGCGATCCGATAGGGCCCGCTGGGCTGCACCTGCCGCATCTCGTACAGGTACGCAGCGGCGATCTGCCGGATGTCGGAGCGCGGCCGCTCGCCCAGGTCCGTGCCCTGGGCGCGGAACGCGAACACCGGGACCGCGTCGGCCAGCAGCCGGGCCAGCGGTCGGAAGGCCAGCACGTCGCCGCCGATGCCGTGCACGCAGAACAGCGGACTGCCCTGCGCGGCGTCGGACAGCGCGACGAGGTCGCCGCTGTGCTCGGACCGCGACGGATCTTGCGCGGCGTCGATCGCCGCGGCCAGCTTGGCGATGGTGGGCTGTTCCAGGACCTGACGCAAGGTCAGACCGGCACCGAACTGCTTGCGCACCCGGGTGATCATCACGGTGGCCAGGAGCGAGTGTCCGCCGCTCTCGAAGAAGTCGGACTCGACTCCGGTGTCGTCCTTCTTCAGCAGGTCGGACCAGATCTGCGCGAGCGCCCGCTCCGTCGCGGTGCGCGGCGCGACATAGGGGGTGGCCGCCGCCGTGCCCGTGTACGACAGCAACGCGCGCCGGTCGACCTTGCCGTTGGGCTGCAGCGGCAGCGCGGGCAGTGCCAGGAGCAACGCAGGGACGACCGGCGCGGGCAGCCGCTCGACCAGGTGGGAGCGGAGCCTCTCGACGGTGGCCGGCCCGCCGTCCTGCGCGGTGAAGAAGGCGACCAGCCGGGTCTCCCCGTCGTGGGTGACCGCTTCCACGTGGCAGGCGAGGACTCCGGGGCAGGTCAGAACGGCGGTGGCGATCTCGGTGGGGTGCACGCGCACGCCGCGTATCTTGACCGTCCCGTCCCTGCGTCCCTGGGGCACGATGGTGCCGTCGTGACGCAGGACCGCAATGTCCCCGGTGCGGTACGGGTGTCCGGCGTGGATCTCGTCGGTGACCGTCAGCCGACCCGGCTCACCGGCGGGAGCCAGATAGCCCAGGGTGCCGAAGTCGGTGTCGATGACGATCTCCCCGCGCTCGCCCGGGGCGCACGGCCGGCCCCCGCGGCCGGTCACCGTGACGCGGGTGTCGGGCAGCGGCCGGCCGATCGGCTGCACGCCGGCCGTGACGGCGTCGGGGATCTTGTGGAAGCTGCGGATCATGGTGGTCTCGGTCGGCCCGTAGAAGTTCACCAACTGGGCGCCGCAGCGCGGGAACTGGGATCGGAAGGCGGCCACCGTGGTGTCCTGGAGCGGCTCGCCGGCCAGGCACACCAGACGCAGCGAGGCGAGGCGGATGTCGCCCGCGTCCCCACCGAGGGTGAGCAGCGAACCGAGGACGCTGGGCGTGGTGTGCACCACCGTCACCCGCTCGTCCTCCAGCCAGGCCAGCAGCCGCTGTGCGTCGTCCTGGGTGCCCGCGGGCGGCAGCACAATCGAGGCGCCGCACGACAGGGGGAGGAAAATGTCGCGCAGGACTGCGTCGAAGGAGAACGCCGTCAGCTGGGCCACCCGGTCGTCCGCGCCGACCGCGAACTCGGCACGCTCCCAGGCGACGAAATGATCGAGCGACGCGCGGCGGCCGAGCACGGGCTTGGGCTCACCGGTGGTCCCGGAGGTGAAGAAGACGTACGCGGCGCCCTCGGGCACCGACGCGGGGGCCACCGGCACAACGGCCGCCGCGGGTGTGCCGTCGGCGGACAGCCGCACCGTCGGCACCGGGAGTTCCACGTCGAGCGGCGCGGCCGTGGCGACCACGGCGAGCTGGGCGCCTGCCCGCGCCACCATCTGGGCACGCCGGGCCGCGGGCAGGGCCGCGTCGATGGGCACGATCACCCGGCCGCGCTCCATGCCGGCGATCAGGGCCGCCACCGAAGCGGGGCTCTTGTCGCCGACCACCGCGACGACCGTCCGCTCGGGCAGCGCCATGTCGATCCGGTCCACCGCGGCCAGAAGCTCCTGGTACGTCCAGGAGTACTCGCCGTTGCGGACGGCCACCGTGGCCGGCCGGAGCTCGGCGAGGTCGCGGATCAGCCGCGTCACCGGGGCGGGAGCGGCGGTGTCGCCGACAGCGGCGGCCTCTGCGGCGGGCAGGCCGAGCCGGGACTCGGGGACGTCCGGGGTGCGCACTCCCTCGGACAGCAGTGAGGTGTAGCGCTCGACGAGGCCCTCGGCGAACTCCGAGTCGAACAGGTCGGTGTTGTACTCCAGTTCACACACCAGCTCGCCGCCGAGCGTGCGCACCACCATCGTCAGGTCGAACTTGGAGGTGGCGAAGGTGCCTTCGAGGTCGACGGGCCGCAGCATCGACAGCGGTCCCGTGGGCACGTCCGCGGGCGGCATCCGGAACATCGCCTGGAACAGCGGGGTCCGGCCGCTGTCCCGGTCCGGGCGCAGCGCCTCGACGATCCGCGGGAACGGCAGTTCCTGGTGTTCGTAGGAGGCGAGCAGGGTGTCGTGCACGCCGCGCACCGCGTCGGCGAAACCGGGTGACCCCGCGAAGTCCATGCGGACCGCGTGGGTGCGTACGAAGAACCCGACCGTCTGCTCCAGTTCGAGCCGGTCGCGCCCCGCGCTGTCGACGCCGACGACCACGTCGTCCTGGTGCGCGGTGCGCGAAAGCAGCAGTCCGAAGGCGGCCAGCATCGCCTGGTAACGGGTCACGCCCCGCTCGCGGCAGAAGCGGTCCAACCGCGCGGCCGTGGCGGCGGGGACGGGGAAGCGGTGGATCGTTCCGCGCTGGGTGGCGGCGGAGCGGGGCCGGTCGGTCGGCAGTTCCAGCTGCGGGGCGTCCCGCAGCCGGTCGGTCCAGAAGTCGAGGGCCCGCGCGAGCACCGCGTCGTCGGTCTGCTCGCGCTGCCAGCGGGCGAAGTCGGCGTACTGCAGGGCCGCAGGCCCGTCGGGTGCGGGGGGCCGGCCGGCCAGGGCCGCGTCGAGGTCGGCAGCGATGATCTCCCAGGACCAGCCGTCGCAGACGATGTGATGGATGACAAGGCCGAGCACCAGCTCCCGCGGGGTGCGCACCAGGCGGGCGCGCAGCAGCGGTCCGGCCTCCAGGTCGAAGGGAAGTGCGGCCTCGGCCGCCAGGGCCGCGAGGGCCGCCGCGCGGCCGGCGGCGGCGGGCAGCTCACGCAGGTCGGGCGCGGTCCGGTCCGTGACCACCTGCACCGGCCGGTCGCCGTCCGCGCGGAACACGGTGCGCAGCGACTCGTGCAGGCCGAGCACCTCCGTCAGCGCCTTCTCGACGCGGGAGACCTCGGTGTCCAGCGGCAGCTCGAAGGCGCCCGCCATGTTGTACGCGAAGCTGTCCTGCACCAGCTGGTGCAGGAACCACAGGCCCTCCTGCTCGTGCGACAACGGCAGCGGTCCGGCGTCCGTCCGGCGCTCGATGGCCGCAGCCTTGCGCGCACCGCCCTCGGTGAACTGCTCGATGAGTGCGGCGAGTTGGGCCACAGTGGGGTGCCGGAAGAACTCCTGCATTCCGATGTCCGCGCCCAGTTGCCGCCGCACCCGTGACAGTACGCGGACCATGCTCAGCGAATCACCGCCGAGGTCGAAGAAGTGAGTGTCGCGGGCGACGGCCGCCACCGGCAGGCCGAGGATCTCCGCCCACAGCGCGGCCAGGCGCTGCTCGTCGCGGCCCACGGGACGCTGCGCCGGTGCGGCCTCCTCGGCACCCGCCTCGCGCACCTCCGGCAGCGCGGCGCGGTCCACCTTGCCGTTGGAGGACAGCGGCAGCACCGCCAGTTCGATCAGCTGGGAGGGAACGGCCGCCGTCGACAGCCGGGCGGCCACCAGATCGCGCAGTTCCTGGCGCCACGCGGCCGTCACGGCACCCGCCGGCACCACATAGGCGTGCAGGTGCGGCCGTTGCTCCGCGTCGTGCCGGACGATCACCACGGCTTCGCGCACGCTCGCGTGCCCGCTGAGCACCGCCGCCACCTCGACCGGCTGGATCCGCACGCCGCGGATCTTGACCTGGTCGTCGACCCGGCCGCTGATGGCCAGCGTGCCGTCGACCGACCAGCGGCCCACGTCGCCGGTTCGGTAGACCCGGTCGGTGGGGTCGTCGGTGAACGGGTTCGTGCTGAACGCGTCCGACGTCTCGTCACCGTCGAGGTAGCCACGGGTCAGGAACGGCGTACGCACCACGACCTCGCCCGGCTCACCCACTCCGCACAGGGCGCCGCGCCGGTTCAGGACGAGCAGTTGTGTGTCGGCGATGGGGCCGCCCACCGCCAGGATGCCGTCCGGCACCTGCTCGGGGACTTCCTGGCAGGACTGCAGGATGGTTCCCTCGGTGGTGCCGTACAGATTGAGCACCCGGCCGGCGAACTGCGGGAACTGCTCGCGCCAGCGGCGCACCAGCGCGCCCTGCAACGGTTCGCCCGCCAAACACAGCAGCCGCACGGTGGCGAACCGGGCCGCCTCCTGCGGCGCCGCGTGCAACCACGACGCCAGCACGCTCGGCACGGTGTGAACGATCGTCACGCCCTGTCGGTCGAACCAGCGCAGCATGCCCGCCGGATCCTCGTAGGGCCGGTCCGAGTCCGGCAGGACCAGCGTGGCCCCGCAGGTCAGCGCGAGGAAGATGTCGCGCAGCGCCGCGTCGAACGACAGCGAGGCCGCGACCTGGCCCACCCGGTCTCCGGGCCCGAACCCGAACGCCTCCTGCTCCCAGCCCACGTAGTGCGACAGCGCACCGTGCCAGCCCAGCACGCCCTTGGGGCGTCCGGTGGTGCCCGACGTGAAGAACACATAGGCGGCGTCCTGAGCGTCGAGCGCGGGAAGCGCGCCCTCGGGGCCGTACGCGAGCGCCGCGAAAGCGCGCGTCCGCTCCGGCGCGAGCGCGGCCTCGTCGCCGGTGGCGACGATCAGCTCGGCGCCCGACGCGGTGAGCAGGTCGCTGGCCCGGCCCGTGGGCAGCGCCGCGTCCAGCAGCAACACGACGGCGCGTGCTCGCATCACGCCCAGTACGGCGGCCATGGTCTCGAAGCTGCGGCCGCCGTGCACGGCAACCACCTGGCCGGGAGAGATCCCCTCGCCCAGCAGGCCGGTGGCAACCCGTCGTGCTGTCGCGGCGAGCGTCGCGTAGTCCCAGCTGCGCTCGCCGCGGCGCAGCGCCACCCGGGTGGGATGCTCGGCCGCCTGCCGCTCGATGAG
Source organism: Streptomyces sp. NBC_01431 (assembly GCF_036231355.1). Taxonomy (NCBI): domain Bacteria; kingdom Bacillati; phylum Actinomycetota; class Actinomycetes; order Kitasatosporales; family Streptomycetaceae; genus Streptomyces; species Streptomyces sp. NBC_01431. The sequence continues at coordinate 475,972 of NZ_CP109497.1, read as the reverse complement.
CTCGGTGACGGGCGGCGGTACGGGGGCGGTGAGCGGGCTCCCGGCCTCGGCCGGGGTGGGCGGCGTGGTCGTGCCCACCCACGTGCGGTTGTCGGTGTTGGTGCCACTCATGGCGCGGCTTTCTCCATTTCGATCACGGGTGGGGAGTCGCGGGTCAGCGCAGGGTGCTCAGCAGCGAGTAGTCGTAGACGTACGCCTCCGGGTCGGCGAGGGCCTGGTCCAGCAAGCCGGCCAGTTGGGCCGCGAAGGTGGCCGCCTGCTCCGCTCCGAGCACGTCGCGGGCGTGGACGAGCCGGGTGGGCAGCGGAGCTTCGAGCGAGCGGACCTCCAGCTTCAGCGCGTAGTGCGTGCGCGGGCTGGGCAGTTCGACGACCTCGGCCCGCAGCCCTGCCCGCTCGGCCCGCCACGCCGGGGTGTTCTGCACCACCAGCAGCGCCTGGAGCAGCGGCGACAGGCCGGGCGCCGTGCGCTCGGCGGCCGAGGGCGTGTGCATGCGCTCAACCGGCAGGGCACCGTGCGTCTGTGCGGCCGCGGCGACGGCCGCCGCCTGTCGCACGAGGGCCAGGAACGTCACGTCCTCGTCCGGACGGATCCGCAGCGGCAGGGTGTTGATGAAGCAGCCCACCAGCGGCTCGACGTCCACGTCGGTGCGGTTCGCCAGCGGGGCCGCGACGATCAGGTCCTCCTGCTGGGACAGCCGTCCGAGCAGGGCCGCGTATCCGGCCAGCAGCACGCTGAAGGCCGTCGTCCCGTGCCGCGCGCAGAACGCGGCAAGCCGTGCGGCGAAGTTCTGCGGCCACGACACGTCCACCGTCGCCGCGGCCAGGCTCAGCGTGCGCGGGCGCTCGCGGGCCCCGGCCAGGCCCGGCAGCGGCGGCAGGTCGTTCAGCTCCTCGGCCCAGTAGCCGAGCGCGGCCGGATCCGGCTCCTGTCGCGTTTCCCACGCCGCGTAGTCGGCGTACTGGACGGCGAGCGGGTCCGGCGGAGCCGGGGCCGCGCCGGTCTCGGCGGCCCACAGGGCGCAGAAGTCCTCGGCGATGACCGACCACGACCAGCCGTCGGTCACGATGTGATGCAGCGTCAGCACGAGGAAGTGGTCGTCGTCGTCGAACGCGACAAGCACCGGGCGCACCAGCGGCCCCGCGGCCAGGTCGAAGGGTTCGGCGCCGACGGCGCGGCACATCTCGTCCGCGGCCGCGGCGCGTTGGTCCGCCGCGAGCCCCCGGCGGTCCACCAGGGGCACCTCGACGCGGACCCGGTCGTCCACCACGGGGACGGGCCGACCGTCGAAGTCGGGGAACGAGGTGCGCAGCACCTCGTGGCGCTCCAGCAGCCGGCCGACGACACGCACCACCGTGTCGTGGCCGAGCGGGCCGGTCAGGCGCAGCCCGCCGTGGATGTTCATCGTGATGTCGTTGGGGTCGGCGCGTTGCAGCAGCCACATGCGCAACTGCGCGGACGAAAGCGCCAGTTGGCCGTCCCGCGGTACGCGCTCGATGCGGGCGCGCCCGACGGCGCCGGACGCCTGCGCCTTGGTCACGGCGTTCAGCAGGAGGCCGAATTCGGCCTGGGCGAGGAAGTCGCTGATGTCGAGCTCGACGTCGAACTCCCGCCGCGCGGCCGAGACCAGCCGCACCGCCGTCAGGGAGGTGCCGCCCCCCTGGAAGAAGCCGTGGGTGTCCGGGTCGCAGCCCAGCACGGTCCGCCACAGGTGACGCAGCCGGTCCGCCACCGTGCCCGCGGCGCCGTCCGCGTGGTCGCATCCGGCGTCGTCGGGCGCTCCCGCCGGATCCGCCTCGTACGGGGGCCGGGGCAGTGCCCCGCGATCGACCTTGCCGTGTCGGCTCAACGGGAACTCACCGACGGCGACGAACGCGCTGGGCAGGTAGGCGGCGGGCAGTGTCCGGGAGAGCGCGGCCCGCACCGCGGGGGCGTCCGCATCGGTGAAGCGGCCGGTGACCCAGGCCACGAGCCGGGGCTGTCCGTCGGCGCCGGGGCTCAGTCCCACGACCGCCTGGTCCACCGGGTCGAGCCGCTCCAGGGCGCTCTCCACCTCCCCGGCCTCGATGCGCACTCCTCCCAGCTTGACCTGGTGGTCGATCCGGCCGTGGTAGTCCAGGGCCCCGTCGGGACGTACGGACGCCAGATCGCCCGTGCGGTACATGCGGGCCCCGGGCCGGAACGGGTCCGGCACGAAGGCCGCCCGATCGGCCTCGGGCCGGTTGAGGTACCCGCGGGCCACGGCGACACCGCCGATGTACAGCTCGCCGGTCCCGCCGGGTGCCACAGGCCGCAGCTCGGAGTCGACGACGTACAGCGGCACACCGTCGATGGCGTGCCCGATGGGCACCCGGCCGGTCCGCTGGAGCGGATCGCAGCGCCAGTGCGTGACGTCGATCGCGGCCTCGGTGGGCCCGTAGAGGTTGTGCAGTTCCACGCCGGGCAGCCGCTCGAAGAACCGCTGCTGGGTGGCGAGTTTGAGCTCCTCGCCGCTCACCAGCACCCGCCGCACCGATGCCGTGTGCGCGTGCGGCACCTCATGCAGGAACTCCTCCAGCATGCTCGGCACGAAGTGCAGCACCGTCACCGAGTTGTCGTGGATCGCGCGCAGCAGGCAGCGCGGGTCACGGTGGCCGCCGGGGCGGACGAAGGCCAGCCGGGCTCCGGTCATCAGCGGCCAGAAGAACTCCCAGACAGACACGTCGAACGTGTACGGGGTCTTCTGCAGAACCGTGTCCCCCGGGCCGATCGGCAGGGCCCGCTGCATCCACTCCAGACGGTTGCGGATCGCCGCGTGCTCGGTGAGCACGCCCTTGGGCAGCCCCGTCGATCCCGAGGTGTACAGGACGTAGGCGAGGTTCCGTTCGCCCGCCGTGACCGGCACCGGGCCGACGGGCGCGGCGGGGCAGTCGGCGATGTCGAGCACCGGGACGCCCCACGGGTCGGCCGTCCCGGCCGTCTCGGCACAGGCGAGGACCGCCACCGCGCGGGAGTCGCGCACCAGCAGCCTCAGCCGGTCGCCGGGGTCGTCCACGGCCAGCGGCAGATACGCGGCGCCGGCCCGCACCACCGCGAGCACGGCGACCGCCAGGTCGGTCGAGCGGGGCAGGCACAGCGCGACGACCGAATCGGGCCCGGCCCCACGGGCACGCAGCACCGCTGCCACCGCGGCCGCCCGGCGGTCCAGCTCGGCGTAGGTCAGTGAGGCCTCGTCGCACACCACGGCCACCGCGTCGGGGGTGCGCGCGCACTGCAGGGTCACGAGCCCGTCAAGGGTCGTCGGCATGCCGTCGCTCATGCCGGGTGCCGCTCCTGTGCCGCGTCCGCCGCGGGGCGGGCGTAACCCAGCCGGTTCGACTGGTCGATCTCGCCGACCAGCGCCCGCAGGTCGTCCCGCTCGGCCGACGTGTCGAAGTCCTTCGGCTCGACGGCGAAGGCGATCCGGCCCGCCAGATCCCTGGCGAGGGCCTCCGCCGCGTCGGCGGTGTCGGCGTGCACGACGACGTATCCGGCCCGGTCCAGGGACCAGCGCAGCGGTGGAACCTCCTGCCCTGCGGGGAAGTTGATGTGCAGTTCGAGCACCTGCGCGTGGGCGCGGACCTCCTCGGCGCCGGTGACCTCCTTCACCACACCGCGCTCGGCCGCGAAGAAGCAGACGGAAGAGGCGCCCTTCGCCTCGGGGCGGGCGTGCCGTTCGGGCATGACGCCCAGCGCCAATTCGAGGGCCGTGCGCTCCAGGCTGAAGCCGTAGACGGACTCGGCCATGGTGTTGAGACGGTCGCCGCCGCGCCGGTTGTGCCCCTCGACGATGCGCGGTCCGGCCGGCGTCAGTTTGACCTCGACGTGGGAGAGCCCCTCGGCCAGACCGACGCAGTCGAGGAATTCCGCGACCAGTTCGACGACTTCCTGCTCGGTCTCCGGGGAGAGCCGTGCGGGCAAACAGTGACCAAATTCGACGAAATCCGGACCGAGAATCTTGTCGCAGATCGCCACCGGGACATAGCGGCCGTGGAAGGAAAGTCCGTCGACGCTGATCTCGGGGCCCTCAAGGAATTCCTCCATGAGGAACGTACCGAGACCGACGGCGGTGAGACCCTCGTGGACCCGGTCGATGTCGTCCGCCGACTCCACCTTGAAGATTCCCAGGCTCGCGGAACCGGCAACCGGCTTGGCGATGAACGGGTATCCGGCCATGCCGCCGAAGGCGGCGAGATCCGCGCGGCCGGTGCCCAGCTCCGCGAGGACCGAGCTGACCCCCGCCTCGCGCAGGTGTCGGCGCATCGCCCACTTGTCGGTGAGCAGCGTCACCGTCGCGTGCGGGACGCCCGGCAGCCCGAGGGCGTCCACCAGCCGGGCCACGGGCAGCAGCGCCTCTTCGAAGACGGTCACCACGGCGTCCAGCGGCCGAACCGCGTGCAGCGCGGAGACCAGCTCCACGAGTCGGTCGGTGTCCTGGTAGTCCAGGACGAGCGAGGTCACCTCGGCCGCGAGATCGGCCGGCAGGCCCCGGTACTCCTCCGGGGTCTGCACGGCCAGAATCTCGACGCCCAGCGAGAGCGCCTCGCGCAGAAAGGCCCCCCTCGCTCCCACCAGGCACAGACGCTTCTTGTGATCCACTGATTCCACGCTCCGACTCCATTTCTCGCGGACCTGAGCAGCATTCCTGAAAGCGTTCCCGTATCGATCCCGCGGAAATACCCCCCAGTTACCGCGCCGATGGGCCTTGTTCGACGGAGAGCGGCGATGTTACGTTCGCCGCCGCCGTCGCGTTCTCTTCGCCCTTTGCGCGAACCGTATCGGCGTCCCGTACATGTGCCTTCGACAAGCCATGCGGTCCTGCGTCAGAAACCATTTGCCAATACCTGGGGGTGAGGTTCGCAGATGTGCGGCCTTTTCGGATTCGTCGGCGGGGGAGAACCCTCACCCGTGCTCGAAGAACGGCTCCGGTCCATGCACCGCCCGATCCGGCACCGCGGTCCGGACTCCTTCGGCACGCACGTGGAGCCCGGCATCGCCTTCGGGTTCGCGCGCCTCGCCATCAACGACCTCGGCGGCGGCCAGCAGCCGATGTACAGCGAGGACGGCCGCGTCGTCGCGATGACCACCGGGGAGATCTACAACCAGCGCGAACTACGCGCCCGCCTCACGGCGAAGGGGCACGTGTTCAAGAGCTCCTGCGACACCGAGGTCGTGCCGCACCTGTACGAGGAGTACGGTCCCGACTTCGTCACGCACCTCGACGGCCAGTTCGCCGTGGTCCTCTACGACCGCCGTGAGCGCCTGTTCGTCGGCGCGCGCGACCACTTCGGTGTGACGCCGCTCTTCTACACGTACACCGGCGGCACTCTGGTCTTCGGCTCGGAGATCAAGGCGATCCTCGAACACCCCTCTGTCGTGCGCGCCGTGGACCCCGTCGGCCTCGACCAGGTCTTCACCCTGCCCGGTCTGGTCAGCCCCCGCACCATGTTCCGCGGGGTGCGCAGCGTCCCGCCCGGCACCATGGTCGTCCACCGGCTGGGCGAGGAGCCGCGCGAGAGGCAGTACTGGGACCTGGTCTATCCGCGCGCGGACGAGGAGGTGGAACGGCACAGCGACACCTACTACGCCCAGCGCCTGGAGGAGTTGCTCGTCGCCTCGGTGGAGAAGCGGCTGCAGTCCGACGTCGGCGTCGGCCTCTACCTCAGCGGCGGCCTCGACTCCTCCCTGGTCGGTGCCATCATGCGGCGCCTGATGCCGCAGGAGGAGATCCTGTCGTTCTCCGCGGCCTTCCCCGAGCGGGAGTTGTCGGAGGCCGGCCACCAGCGGACCATGAGCCGCTTCCTGCGGACGGATCACCACGAGCGCTTCATCCACGGTGACGAGATCAGCGAACGCCTCCCGGACGTGATCCGGCACACCGAGTGCCCTCTCAAGGAGTCCTTCGATGCCGCGGCGATGGCCCTGTCGGAGAGCGTCAACGAGCTCGGCATGCGGGTGGTGCTCACCGGTCAGGGCGCCGACGAGTTCTTCGGCGGTTACATCGGCTACCGCTTCGACCAGGTGCGGGCCGGCCAGAAGGCCGGCTTCGACGGCGACTCCCTGCGCGAGGCGGAGCTGCGGGCCAGGGTGTGGGGCGACGAGAACTTCTTCTACGAGGGCGACGACGTCGCCTTCCGCACCACCAAGCGCCGCCTGTACGCACCCGGCCTGCTGGCGGACCACCCCGACATCGACTGCCTGGAACACCCCCTGCTCGACCGCGAGCGCCTCGTCGGACTGCATCCGCTGCACCGCCGCTCCTACATCGACCTCAAGGTGCGGCTCGCCGACCACCTGCTGGGCGACCACGGCGACCGGATGGCCTTCGCCAACTCCGTGGAGTCCCGGCACCCGTTCCTCGACCGCGAGCTGGTGGAGTTCCTCACCACCGTCCCGACCGACCTCAAGGTCCGCGGCCTGGAGGAGAAGTACCTCCTCAAGCAGGTCGCGCGGAACTGGATCCCGCAAGAGATCGTCGACCGCGAGAAGTTCGGCTTCACCGCGCCCGGCAGCCCCTACCTGCTGCGCCAGCGCGACGAACGCATCACGTCGCTGATCGACCCCGAACGGATCCGCGCCGACGGCTACTTCGACGCCGACGAGGTCTCCCGGCTCACCGCGCGGTACTCCGAGCCGGGATTCAGGATCAACGTCCCATTCGAGAAGGATCTACTCATGACGGTCATCACATTCAATCTACTCCTCGACGAGTACGAGCTGCCGCGGCGGGGGAACTGATGAAGAAGCACACCGAAGGCCCGGTAGTCGTCGGCATCTCCGCACACTTCCACGACTCCGCCGTCGCGGTGCTCGTCGGCGGCGAACTGGCCGGTGCCGCCCACGAGGAACGCTTCACCCGCGTCAAGCAGGACCCGCGCATCCCCCGCGAGGCGCTGCGCCACACCCTGCGCGAGGCCGGTCTCACCCTCGCGGACGTCGACTGCGTCGCCTACTACGAGGACCCGGTCAAGAAGCTCGACCGGCAGCTGTGGATGGGCCTGCCCCAGATGCCCGACAACCGCCCCGACGCGCTGTTCCGCCTGGACGCCGACCGGCCGCGCCGTGACATCCGCGAGGCCCTCGGCTTCGACGGGCGCGTGGAGATCGTCGACCACCACCTCTCCCACGCCGCCAGCGCCTACTACTTCTCCGGCTTCGCCGACAGTGCCGTGCTGACCGTGGACGCCGTCGGGGAATGGGCCACCACCACCTGGGGCCGCGGCGACGGAGACCATCTCGAACTCGTCGGCGAGACCCGCTTCCCGCACTCCCTCGGCCTGCTCTACAGCACCATCACGGGCCACCTCGGCTTCGAGGTGAACGAGGGCGAGTACAAGGTGATGGGCCTCGCGCCGTACGGCACGCCCCGCTTCGCAGACCGCGTGCGCAAGCTCATCAGCGTCGCCCCCGACGGCACCTTCGAACTCGACCTGTCCTACTTCGACTTCCGCAATCCGCAGGGCATGGGCACCGAGAAGCTCACGGAGCTGCTCGGCATCCCGCCGCGCGTGCCCGAGTCCGAGATCGAGCAGATCCACTGCGACCTGGCCCGCAGCCTCCAGCTGGTGACCGAGGAGACCCTGCTCGCGCTGGCCGACCGGGCCAAGCGGCTCGTGCCCAGCGACAACCTGTGCATGGCCGGCGGCGTCGCCCTGAACGTGGTGGCCACCCGCCGGGTGGTCGAGGAGGGCCCCTTCAAGCACGTGTTCGTCCAGCCGGCGGCCGGCGACGCGGGCGGCAGCCTCGGCGCGGCAGCCGTCGCGCACCAGCGCCTCACCGGCCGGCGCATCGCGGCACGGCGCATGCGATCGGCCCTGCTGGGCCCGGCCACCCCCGCCGACGAGGTGGCCCGCACACTCAAGGCTGCCGGGACGCGGGACTTCCTCGACTTCCGGGACCGCGAGGAGGACTTGCTGGCAGCCGTCGCCGACCGGTTGGCCGAGGGCAAGGTCATCGGGTGGTACCACGGCCGCATGGAGTTCGGCCCCCGCGCTCTGGGCGGCCGCTCCATCCTCGCCGACCCGCGCGGCGCCGACATGCGTGACCGCATCAACGCGTCGGTCAAGATGCGGGAGGCGTTCCGCCCCTTCGCTCCCGCGGTGCTCGCCGAGAAGGCCACGGAGCACTTCGGGCTCGACCACCCCTCCCCGTTCATGCTGGAGACCTGCGAGGTGACCTCGCCGCTCGACCTGCCGGCCATCACCCACGTGGACCGCTCCGCCCGCGTGCAGACGGTGACCGAGGAGGACAACGGTCGCTTCTACCGCCTCATCCGGGCCTTCGAGGAGCGCACCGACTGCCCCATCGTGCTCAACACCTCGTTCAACCTGCGGGGCGAGCCCATCGTGCGCACACCCGAGGACGCGCTGCTGTGCTTCCTGCGCTCGTCCATCGACTGCCTCGTGATCGAGGACTTCGTGATCGACCGCGCCGCCCTGCCAGCCGCGTGGCGGACCTGGTTCGAAGGAACCCGCCCGCCGCGCACCTCGGCCGTCAGCGACTCCGTCTACACCCTTCTCTAGTTCGGGGCATCCATGAACACCCACGACCTGAACCGCACCTACACCCGGCGCCTGAGCGAGCTGCTGTCCTCGGCGGACGGCGCCGCCACGCTCGCCATACTGCAGAAACTGCAGCGCGTCAGCGGCGCCGAGCCCGCCGGGGCCGACGGTCCGGGCACGCCGGCCGCCGACGACACCGTGGGCGTGTGGCGCCGCACGGACACCGGACTCGTCCGCGACCCGGACCGCCGTGACGAGTGGCGCTACTGGGCCGACCAGGACGACGTCCCGCTGCCCGCGGACCGGCGCCGCGTCGTCCTGCTGGGCGAGTCCGCAGCCCGCGGCTACTTCTTCGACCCTTCCCACAATCTGGCCACCCTCCTCGGCGAAGCCCTGGGCCGGATATCCGGTCTCGCCGATGTCGACGTCGTCGACCTCGCCCGCACCAACGCCACCCACCTCGACCTGGAGGCAGCCGCACGGCAGGCCTCGGCCCTCGCTCCGGACGCCCTGGTCGTGTTCGCCGGCAACAACTGGCACAACCTCGAACTGACGCCGGATCAGTTGCAGTTGCTCGCCGGGGAACTGCGCACCGGCGGCTTCGGTGCGGCCCGCGCCCTCTTCCACGAGCTGGTCGTCGACCAGGCGGCCCGCACCCTGGACGCCCTGGCCGCCGCCGCCCGCACCACCAACACCCCGGTCACCCTGGTCGTCCCCGAGTTCAACCTCGCCGACTGGCAGGACGAGCGGTCCCTGGTCTGTCCGGTGCTGCCCGCCCGGGACTCCCGTACCTGGCTGGAACTGCGCGAGCAAGCACGGACGCACCTGGCACGCGGCGAACACGAGCAGTGCGCCGAGGCCGCCCGGCAGATGCTGAGCCTGGACGGCGGCTCCAGCCACGTCGGCTCGCGGCTGCTCGCCGACGCACTGGCCGGACAGAGCCCCGGGGACGCCGAGCGGGCCCTGGAAACGGCCAAGGACACCGTCGTGTCACCCTTCACCATCCACTCGCCACGGGTCCTGTCCGTGGTCCAGGACGAGATGCGGCGCAAGGCGGCCGAGCACGGGTTCCTCGTGGTGGACCTGCCCAAGCTGCTGCGCACGGCCGACGCCGACCGCACCCCGGGCCGGCGCTTCTTCATGGACTACTGCCACCTCAGCTACGAGGGCCTCGCCCTGACCGCCGCGTCCGCCGCCACCCGGCTCGCCGACCAGCTGGGCGCCCCAGCCGTCACCGCCGATGACCTGCTGCCCGCGCTGACCCGGCCCGCGCCCGCCACCCTCGCGGTCGCCCACTTCCTGGCCGCGGTGCACAACTCCCACTACGGGCAGCCCGTGCACGTGCTGCGCCACCACCTGGACCGTGCCCTCGCCCTGGACGCGGGGGTCTCGGCCCATATGGAGAACTACCTCGACTACCAGACCCGCAGCGCACCGCACTGGATGTGCGCCAGCTTCGAGCAGTCCGCACGGACCCCCGAACTCGCCCGCTACCTCGTGGTCTCGGACACCCGTCTGACCGGCAAGCTCGCCGACCACGACCTGCGCGAGGCCATCGTTCAGGCACTTGAGGACGTCGGCATCCCCACGGCCAAGCGCTACGAGGACCTCCTCATCGCCGAACAGGCACGTACCGAGACCGACCTGCTGACGGACGCGGCGCAGGCCGCCACCTTCCGTGAGCGCATGGGCACCGGCGTCGGGACACCTACCGCCTATCTCCGTGCGGCCGACCTGACCAGCGAGTTCCACCTCGTCGTCGACGAGCCCGCCGACACCGCGCTGTCGCTCACCTGGCGGCTGCCCGCCGGGGAGTCCGAGACGGACACCGTCGGCATCGCGGTCAACGGCACGGCCCTGGAGCCCCGGCGCCTGGGCATCGGCTGGCAGAACAGCGACCTGGCGGTGCCTGCCGAACTGCTGCGCCGCGGCCGCAACGTGATCGCCATCAGCTGGCCGCTGCGCGCCGTCGACGGCGACCGGCTCATCGAGGACGCGGCCGCCACCCTGGAGCGCGGTACGACGCCCGCGAGCTTCCCGGCATATGGGCACGTGTACGCCTGCACGGCCCGGCCGCTGTCCGCCGCCCGCGGCTGACCCGGTGACGCCCGCACCCTTCGAAACGAATCGGAACCCCATGCGCTTCGGCATCATGTTCTTCTCCTCCGCAACGGGCGATGCCCAGGAGACCTACGCCACCATGCTGGCCGCCGCCCGCCTCGCCGACGGAGGCGGCCTGGACGCGGTGTGGACCCCCGAGCGGCACTTCGACGCCTTCGGCGGTGTCTTCGCCAACCCCGCGATCACCAGCGCCGCCCTGGCGGCCGCGACCTCCCGCATCCAGCTGCGGGCCGGCAGCCTCATCTCGCCGCTGCACCAGACCGTGCGGATCGCCGAGGAATGGTCGATGGTCGACAACCTGTCGGGCGGCCGGGCTGCCGTCTCCTTCGGGGCGGGCTGGAACACCAACGACTTCGTGCTCAACCCGCAGCACTACGCCACCCGGCGCGAGGTCATGCTGCAACAGCTCGAAACCGTACGTACGTTGTGGCAGGGCGACCCCGTCACCCTGCCCAACGGCGCCGACCGGCCCACCGAGGTCCGGCTGCACCCCCGCCCGGTCCAGGAACAGCTGCCGGTCTGGCTCACCTCGTCCGGCAACCCCGACACCTTCGTCGAGGCGGGCGCCCGCGGAACCAACATCCTCACCCACCTCATCGGCCAGGACATCGAGGAACTGGCCGGGAAGATCGGTCTGTACCGCAAGGCGAGGGCCGAGCACGGGCACCGCCCCGAGGACGGCGTCGTCTCGCTGATGCTCCACACCCATCTCGACGCGGACCCCGACGCGGCCGTGGCCCGCACCCGCGATCCGTTCCGCGCCTACCTGCGGTCGGCGGTCGGCCTGGAGCGGCAGGCGGCCGGCGGTGGCGGCACCATCAGCGGCGGTCTGTCCCTGCCCGACGAGGAGATACCCGAGGACCTCATCGAGGAACTTCTCGACGTCACGTACGAGCGCTATCTGCACCAGGGCTCCCTGATCGGCTCCCCGGACACCTGCGCGGCGACCGTCAACCGCTTCGCCGAGGCCGGTGTCGACGACATCGCCTGCCTGGTCGACTTCGGTCTGTCCGCCCAGGACATGCTGGCGGGCATCGCCCCGCTGACCGTGCTGGCGGGCAGGTACGCATGAGCGCCTCCCTGTGGAGCAGGCTCGCCGCCGCCCTGATGCTCAGGCGGCGCGAGACACGGCTGCTGCTCCTGACGGCCGGTGTCGACTCGTTCGGCACCGGCATGTACAGCGCCACGTCCATGCTGTTCTTTACGCAGGTACGCCACTTCTCGTTCGCCGCGGTGGGCATCGGCATCTCCGCCGGCAGCATCTGCGCGCTGCTGTTCAGCATGCACCTGGGCCGCCTCGCCGACCGCTACGGGGCGCGGTCCACCCTCATCGTCGTCTTCGTGGCCCGCGCCGTCGGATACACCCTGTACCTGCTCGCCGAGCCCTACTGGGCGTTCCTCGTGCTCAGTTGTGTGGTCACCACCGTCGACCGGGCCAGCTCGCCCATCAACCAGAGCCTGATGGGCAGCCTGTTCGGCGAGAAGGAACGGGCGACGATCCTGGGCACCGTCTTCTCCGTGCGCAACGGCGCCATCGTGCTGGGATCGCTCGCCGCGACGGTGCCGGTCATGTTCAACTCCCCCGCCCTGTACATGGTGTGTGTCGCGGTCAACGCCGTGACGTTCCTCGTCGCCGCCGCGGTCCTGACGCGTATGCCGAACACGTCCAGGACCACCGGAGCCGCCGCGGCCTCGCCCGGCGAGGCCGTCGCCACCACGATCCGCTCGCCGCTGCGGAGCGCCCCGTATCTGATGATCACCGTCGTCAACGCGGTGCTGCTGCTGCACAACACGCTGCTCACCGTGGTCCTGCCGCTGTGGGTCACGGAGCACACCGCGGCACCCCGCTGGGCGCTCACCACACTGCTCGCCCTCAACGGCGTGCTGGCCATGGCCTGCCAGGTCCCGGTCAACCGCCTCTTCTCCAGCTACCACGCGGCCTCCCGGGCCTCCGCCCTCGCCGGGGTCGCCGTACTCGCGGCCTGTGTGGCCTACGCGGCCTCGGGCACCGCCACCTCGGCGCTCGCCGCGCTGGCCGTCCTGGTGGTGGCGATGCTGGCGCACACGGCCGGCGAGTGCCTGCACATCGCGAGCACCCCGCTGTCGTTCTCCCTGGCCCCGCCGCAGGCCCGCGGCAGGTACCTGTCCTTCTACAACCTCGGCCGGGTGGGCCAGGACCTGGTGGGCCCGGTCCTGCTCGGCACCGCCCTGCTCCACTCCGGGGCGCCGGTCTGGTGGCTGGTGGGCGGCGCGGTGGCCGTCGCGGGCGCCCTGCCGTGGCTGCTGCTGCGCGGTCCGGAACCGGCGAAGGAGTTGGCCCATGCTAATCGATGACGTGCGCCGCGCCGCCGACCGGATCGCCGGCCGTGTCGTGCGCACGCCCGTACTGCGCCTGCCCGAGCTGGACGCCCGGCTCGGCGCCACCCTCCACCTCAAGGCCGAACTCCACCAGCTCACCGGCGCGTTCAAGATCCGGGGCGCGCTGAACAAACTGCTCTCACTGCCGCCAGAGACCCGCGGCCGTGGTGTCGTCGCGGCGTCCTCCGGCAACCACGGCCAGGCGGTCGCGCTGCTGGCGCAGATGCTCACGGTCCCGGCGGTCCTCGTCCTGCCGCGGGACGCGCCCGACGTCAAGCTGGAGGCGGTCGCGCGTCGCGGCGCCCGGATCGTCACCTACGACCCGGTGCGCGACGACCGTGACGCCATCACGGCGCGGATCGCCGCGCAGGAGGGCCTGGCGGTGCTGCCGTCGTCCGACGACCCGGTGGTCGCGGCGGGGCACGGAACCGTCGCCCTGGAACTGCTGGCCGAGACCGGTGCGCTGGACCAACTGGTCGTGCCGGTCGGCGGGGGCGGGCTCGCGGCCGGCTGCGCCACCGTCGCCAAGGCCCTGTGCCCCGGCATCGAGGTGATCGGGGTGGAACCCGTCGAAGGGGACGACACCGCGCGGTCGTTGCGGGCGGGGCACCGGGTACGCGTGCCGGCGCCCACCACCCTGGCCGACGGGCTGCGCCACCAGAGCCCCGGCCAGTTCACCTTCGAAGTCAACCGGAAGCTGGTGGACCGGATCGAGACCGTCTCGGACGACGAGATCGCCGCCGCCATGGGCGCGTTGTGGACCCACGGCCGGCTCATGGCGGAGCCGACCGGCGCCGTCGCCCTGGCCGGGGTGCTGGCGCGCCGGACGGACTCGCGGGGACTGCGCATCGGCGTCGTGCTGTCGGGAGGAAACGTGGCCAGCGAGGAGTTCCGACGGATCGTAGCCCCCCACGTGGACGGCCGGGAGGCGTGGGCGGTGCCATGTCCAGCACAGTGAGGATCGTGGGGATCGGCGGCTCGCCCCGGGCCGGTTCGACCGCCGAGCAGGCGCTGCGGGTAGTGCTGGCCGAGGCGGCTCGGCTCGGCGCCGAGACCACCCTGCTCGGCGGACCGGATCTCGATCTCCCGCTGTACGACCCGGCGCGCCCCGTGCGCTCACCCGCGGCCCGTCGGCTGATCCAGGAGGTGCTCCGCGCGGACGGCGTGGTGCTGGCCAGCCCCGCCTACCACGGCAGCGTGTCCGGCCTCGTGAAGAACGCCTTGGACCACCTGGAGGACCTGAGCGACGCCGACCGCCCCTATCTCAGTGGGCGTGCCGTCGGTTGCGTGGCGGTCGGCCACGGCTGGCAGGGTGCCCTGTCCACGATGGCGGCCCTGCGGGACATCACCCACGCCCTGCGCGGCTGGCCCACCCCCCTCGGGGTGGCGGTGAACAGCGCCGCGGTCCCCTTCGAGGCCGGGGTGTGCGGCGATCCACGCATCCAGGGCCAACTCGTCGCCATGGCGGGGCAGATCGTCGAGTTCGCCGCCCGGGCGGCGTTCACCGGGTCCCTTGCCGGGCACTGAGCGCGTCACTACGCTGACGCGCCCTGCTGCGGCGGGCGCCCGCGCACATCGGTTGGACGGACACGAGGTGAGCCAGTGAACGAGAACGCGCACCGGATCCTGCTGGTCAGGCCCGAGCCGCGCGTTCTGCACGCGGCGGCGGAGCTGGGCTTCGAGGCGTGGGCGTCCGCAGCCGTCCACGCGGAGCAGTTGGCGGCCGCCGCCCGTGCGCACCGGGTCGCGCACATCCTGTACTTCGGCCGCTCACCGGTGCTGTGGCGGGCCGCGCAGCGGGCCTCGGACCGGGTGTTCCCGGCCCGCGCGCAGGTCCTGGGTCGGCTGAGAGATCCCGCGGCTCTGCGGCGGATCCTCAACCAGAGCGGTGTCTCCCGTGTCGAGGCGGTGACGGTCCCGTCGCCGGACATCGCCCGGGCCTGGCTGGAGCACCTCGTCCCGCCCCGAGTCGTCAAGACCGTCGATGGGCAACGGTCCGACATCGTCCGGGGCTCGGAAGGCCTGGCCCGCTGGGCGGCCGGCACGCCCCCGGTGTCGTGTGTCATCGAGGAACTCCTGGTGGGCCCGTGCCTGATCGTGGACAGCGTCAGCCGCGCGGGCATGCATCACATCGTCGGCATGACCGGCGGCCGGGGTGCCACGCCGGCGGGAGTGGACCTCCTGTACCCGGCAGCACCCCTCCCCTCGCGGGACGCCGCCGCCGTGCGGTCAGTCGTCCGTGCCCTGCTGGACCTCGTCGGCCACGAGGAGGGCCTGATGCGCACCGACGTGGTCCTGACCGGGGACGGCCCCCGGGTGGCCGCGGTGCACCTGCCGTCGGCGGCCGACGCGGTCGCGCGTCTCACCCAGGCCGCCACCGAACGTCCCGCGGAGACGGAGATCCTGGCCCGCTTGGCCGGCCGCCCGCAGCCACGGCGGGAGCCCGCCCGGTACGCCGCGCTCGCCCGCCTCGACTGCCCGGCCATGGCGCTGCCGCACGCCGCGGACCTGGATGTCCTGCGGGCGATGGCGGATGTCCGCGATGTCCGGGTCGTGGGCGGGGCACACAGCGGCATCCGGATAGAAGCTATCGTCCAGGCCGATGCGCCGCTCACCGTCGCTCACCGCCTCGCGGCGGTGCGGGAACGGTGGGCGGCGCTGTCCCTGCCCGGTCGGTGAGCCGCCGGGAACGGGATGGGAACGGTTCAGGAACGACGACGAGGAATGTCGGTGGGGTCAGCGGAACGGCACCACCAACACGGGGGATACGAGAATATGCGGGGCATTTTCACCAAGACCACGGGCCTCTTCACGGCGGCCGTCCTGGCTCTGGGCGTCGGCGTGGCCGCGGCACACACCGGCCAGGCCCAGGTACACGCACACGCACACGCACCCCAGCAGGTGCTCGCTGACCACCAGGGTCCCGCCGTCATCAGCCACTGAGGCACCAGGCCGCCGAGCGGACCCGCACGTCCATCGAGCGCAGGAGCTCGTCCGCCTGGGCTCGCAGCTGGTGCGCCGCCTTGTCGTCGCCCATGGCCGTCCGCACCGCCGCCAGGCCGAACAGCGCATGCGCCTGCTCGGCCCGGTAGGGCATCGCGGCGGCGATCTCGTACGCGTGCAGATGCAGCGAGAGCGCCCGCCCGACGTCCCCTCGGCGCAGGTGCAGCCGGCCGAGCAGGTTCTCGGTCTTCGCCTGGCGCGTGGGGCTCGCGCCCGCCCCGGCCAGGGCCAGGGCCCGCTCGGCGAGGCCTTTCACCACGGCGTGTCGGCCCAGACGCTCGCCGATGTCCGCGGACAGGGCGAGCACCAGCGCCACGTCGGCGGGCGGGCTGGACACGTCGCACAAAGTTCGCGCCCGAGCCAGGTGCTCGTGGGCCTCCTCGACCGCACCCAGCCCGGTGAGGGCGAAGGCCAGATCGGTCAGGACCATCACGTGGTTGTCGCGGTAGTCCAGCGTGCGGTGGATCTCCAGCGCCTGCCGGGCCGCCGCCGCAGCCTCCTCATAACGCCCCCACTGCATGTACAGGGTGCTGAGGTTGCTCAGGCTCTCGACCTCGGCCTGCGGTGCGTCCAGCGACCGTTCGAGGTCGAGTGCGCGCTCCAGACGCGGAAGGGCCTCGGTGTGCCGGCCGAGCACGGTCAGCAGCAGCCCGAGGGTGGACTCGGCGTGCGACTCGGTGCGCCGGTCGCCCAGTTCCGCGGCGACGTCACGCCCCTCCTGCGCGGCCTCCACCCCCTCGTCGAGATGGCCCAGCTTCCAGCAGACGACTCCGAGACTGGACAGGCTCACCCCGAGCAGCGGCAGATCGTCGGCGCGCCTGGCTGCGGCCACCGCGACCCGGCTGATGTCGCGGAACTCGTTGAATCTGCCGAGGGAGTTGAGCCGGAACACGACGTTCCTGGTCAGGCAGGCCGCCTCGCGGTCGAGGCCCTCCCGGTCGGCGAGGTGCACGGCCGCGATGAGGCCGTCCTGCTCCTGGTCGAACCAGCCGGCGGCCCCGGACATCGTGCCGAGCGGCGGCAGCGCGCCGTCATACGGGGCGATGGCCGCAGCACTGGCCTTGCGGCCGGGGAACAGCACGCCGCAAGCGGCCTCCGTCACCGTGACGTAGTAGCCGAGCAGCGACCGGACCGCCGCGTGGTCCTCCCGTGCCGTGGCCGGGCAACTCAACGTGCGTGCGAAATCGCGCACCAGGTCGTGGAACCGGTAGAGCCCGAGCTCGGGCTGCTGGAGCAGATGCACGTCCAGCAGCCGTTCCAGGGTGGCCTCGGTGGCGTGCACGTCCAGGCCCAGCAGGGCCGCGGCCGCGTACACGTCGACATCCGTACCGGGATGCAGGGCGAGCAGCCGGAAGGCCGTGCGGTGCTCCTCGTCCATGGCCTGGAACGACAGCTGGAGGGTGGCCGCGACACTGCGGTCGCCCGCGCTCAGCTCGCCAAGGCGACGCGTCTCGTCCTGTAGCCGGTCCACCAGGTACTGCAGCGTCCACCGCGGCCGGTTGCGCAGCCGGGCGGCCACGATGCGCAGGGCGAGGGGGAGCTGTCCGCACATGCGCACCAGCTCCCGGCCCGCGTCCGGCTCGGCGCCGATCCGGACGGCTCCGAGCACCTGCTCCACCAGCAGCGTGCCGTCCGCCAGTGACATGGGTCCGATGGACAGCCATTCCGCGCCGTCGAGATCGACCAGTCGGGCCCGGCTGGTGACCACGACCAGGCACGCCGAGGAGGCCGGAAGCAGTGGCAGCACCTGGACCGCGTCCGCCGCGTTGTCCAGCAGGAGCAGCATCCGGCGCCCCCTCAGTTGGGCACGCCACAACGCGGCCCGCCCGTCCAGGTCTTCCGGTATGCGCTCGCCGGGCACCCCAAGGGAACGCAGCAAGCCGTGCAGGGCGGCACCGGGGGCGACCGGCATCTCCCCGGGTGTGAACCCCCGCAGATCGATGTACAGCTGGCCGTCGGGGAACTCGGCCGCCACTTGGTGCGCGGCATGAACGGCCAACGACGTCTTGCCGCTGCCCCCCATCCCGTCGAGCGCCACGATCCGCCGGGAGCCGCGCGACCGCGCCCGGTGCGTCATGGCGGCCAGCAGCACGTCGAGTTCGTGGCGGCGGCCGGTGAAGTCGGGCAGGTCGTGCGGCAGGGTGCAGTGCGTCCGGTCCGGCACCGTCTCGGACGGCGTCCGGCGGGGCTCCGCGGACGACTCGTCCGCGTCGAGCCCCAGTTCGGGCGCCTCCCGCAGGATCGCCTTGTACAGACCGCTGAGCTGCGCACCGGGATCTATGCCCAGCTCCTCCACCAGGAGTTCGCGGACCTTGCGGTACTCGTCTAGGGCTTCTGCCGAGCGGCCGCTGCGATACAGGGCGAGCATCAATTTGCCGCGGAGCGGCTCTCGCAGCGGGTGCTGGGCTATCAGGTCGCGCAGGTCGGCGACGAGCGCCGCGGCTTCCCCCTCCGCCAGGCGGAGGTCGAAGTACTGCTCGGCGGCGGCCACCCGCCGCTCCTCCAGTCCGGCGGCGACCGACTCCAGCAGATCGCTGCCCGAACCCGACAGGGCACGGCCACGCCACAGCGACAACGCGGTGCGCAGTGCGGCGCGGCCGTCCGAGTGACGCCCGTCGGCGACAGCGCGGGCCGCCTCGTGGACGTGCTCGCCGAACTCCAGGAAGTCCAG
Organism: Streptomyces sp. NBC_01431; assembly: GCF_036231355.1. Taxonomy (NCBI): domain Bacteria; kingdom Bacillati; phylum Actinomycetota; class Actinomycetes; order Kitasatosporales; family Streptomycetaceae; genus Streptomyces; species Streptomyces sp. NBC_01431. The sequence continues at coordinate 457,300 of NZ_CP109497.1, read as the reverse complement.
CTCGGCGGTGGTCGCCGTGGACCGGTAGCCCGGCCCCTGGGTGACGATGAGGTCGCTTCCCCCCGGCAACCGCCGTCGAAGATCGGCTACGGCCTTGCGCACCTGGTGGGCCGCCGTCGCGGGCGGGCTGTCATTCCAAGCCACCTGAACCAGCCGGGAAACCGGAACGGTCCGGCCCGTCTCCAACAGCAGGCTCGACAGAACGCGCTCGTGGATCGCCCCGCCCAACCGCAGCCGCGTATCGCCGGACCAGGCTTCAAAGGGGCCGAGCAGATGGAAACTCAGCCCCCCGCCCTCCTGCTTCGCCATATGTTCTCGCAGCCTCTCGTGTCAGCAAAAGGCCAGGTCATGACCATGCCGCAGAGGATGATAAGCGACGGCACCGCATGGGCACAGGTCGAATATCACGAGCCTCCCGGCCGTCCTGTCGCCCGTACCATCCCGTCCCCGGTCACGCACCAGGGCCCGGCACCGAAGCGTCGGACCCCTTCTGATCTGCACGTATGTCGGCTCAGCGGCATAGTGCGTTCTCAGCCATCAGACGTTGAACCGGTACGCCGACGACTCCGCCATGACCAGCGTCCCCTCCCCGGTTGCGGAACGCGATCCAGCACGGATCCAGCGCGGATCCAGCGTAGGCGCCGACACACCCGCCGCAGCACCACGAAGGGAGCGGCACGCGGGGCGAGGGTCACGGCCCCCACAACCGCGACAGCCCCCATTGCTTCCGCGAAGATTCCCACCGTCCCTGCCACCGCTCCGTACAGCAGGTGGATCCGATGATCCACCAGGCATGGCTGAAGAGTTGGATGAACTGGATGCGGCGGCCCGACAGGGATTCCCCCGCCTTCGCGACGACCAATGAGTAGGTCTCGTCGGTGAGTGCGAACACCCCATAGGCACGGCGCGCTTTGCCGCCCAGTTCGCGCAGCGGGAAGGAGAGGCCGTAGAAGACATGCCGGAAGTTGATCACGAGCGTTGTCGTAGCGAGCTGGAGCAGCGGAATGCCCGCCGCGAGCAACGGTACGGAGAGGAACTGCATGGCGCCCTGGTGAACGCTGACCTGAAGCGGAGCCTGCCGCATCACAGCCGAGCCCGCGACCAGGCCCAACTCGCCCCTTAGACGCGCAGGTTCTTCCACCGCCGCCAACGTCAGCCACACATCGCCCGCGGCTACTTCGGCGAACCACACCTCCACTACACCCTCGAATAGAACCCTTTGAATTTCGGATCAATAGAACTCTGGCGTTGCCATTCGGTGATCGCCAGCAACCCCGTCCGGGATGGAGATGACCTCGTCCCTGGCCGCCGAGCCGTCGGCATTGCAGCCATCCCACTGCGAGGCAGCCGAAACAGGCCCGCGGACTCGGCACCTCCCGTACTGCTGTGTCGACGGGGCCAGAGTGCCTGAGCTTGCGATGTGTGGCCGTCGCTCGGTAGGCCTGCTCGGAACGTCGTATCGGTGCGGGGCCCTCCTGGCCGCGGTCGCGAAGCCGGGGCGCCTGGGGGCACGGTGCGCGGGAACCAGTTGAGGCCGGTGTACTCGGGCTCCGCGTAGCTGCCCCAGGGCAACTTGTCCATGTGGCTCAGGTCTTCCGCCCTGGCCCCGTACTCCACCGTGCCCATGCGCACGATCCCTCGTCGGCGGGCATGCCGAGGAGTTCGTGCAGCCCGCGGGCTCGGAAATCCTGGTCGGGGCACTGGTTGAAGGCGTTCACGATGGCCCGGTAGGCGGTGTGCGTCTCCGGTGCATCGGGTTCGCCGTCTGCCGGTGCTCAGCCTTCGGTGACGTAGGCGTTCAGGGCCGATACGCCGCGCAGGTCCGTCTGCAGCCCGTGCACGCTCTTCGAGGCCGGATAGAGACGTATCGGCACAAAGACGGGGACCGCCATCGTTTGCCCCATCACCTGGCGGTCGACGGCAGCCCAAAGAGGGGCCGCCGATTTCAGGTCCGGGGCGGCATTGGCCTTGTCGATGGCCTGGTCGACATCCTTGTCTGAGAACTGGATTCCGAGGGCCTGGCCGTTGCTGCTGAAGTTGTCCGGCAGTTCGGTCGAGCCGATGGGCAGACTGGCCTTGAGATCGGCGCGGAAGAGGTCGTAGGAGTCGGTCTTGCTGAAGTAGGTGGAGGCATCCGCGACGTGGATCGCGACTGTCAACCCGGCCCCGGTCAGCGCCCGTTGAACAACCATCGCCTCGTCTGCCTCGACTGGCTTGTCATCCGGGACCGTGAGCGTCAGCTTCGTGCCGAGCTTGCCCGCCTGGGCGAGGAGCGAACGGGCCTCGTCCGCATCGCCGTTGTCTCCGGCCGGGAACTTGTAGAAATCCATGGAGCCTGGGACGCCCGGTGGCAGCAGGTGGTGGGTGATGGTGCCGAGCTTGCCGAATGTCGCCAGGACATCCTTCGAGGGCATGGCCAGGGCAATGGCGCGACGGACCGCCAGATCCGGTACGCGCTTGGTGTTGATCACATAGGACCTCACGTAGAACACCGGGCTCTTGAGAACCTGCAGCCCTGCGGTCGCGGCCCCGGTGCTGTCCTTCGTGACCGTGGGGTCGCCGCTGAATGTGATCACGGGCTTCGTCGCCAGCTTCTCCATGGTGGTGGCGAGGGAGCCGGGTGCGACGGTGCTGTCCACCATGAACTTGTCCGGGTATGCGGTACGCAGAGGATCGCTCGCGGGCTGCCAGTGCGTATTGCGGGTCAGGGTGATTTCGCCCTGCTTGTTGGCGGCCGCCGAACTCGTGATCCGGTACGGCCCGGTGGTCGGAACCGCCTCGTACGTATCCGGTTTCCCATCCCAGCCTGTGGGTATCGGAGCGCCGGCAGGACCGGACAGGGCGACGTTGAAATCGGCGCGGGCCGCGGCCGGATGGAAGACGACGGTGTGGTCGTCCGGGGTGTCGATCGCCCCCGCGGGCAGCTTGGCCCCGGCTTTTTGTGCGGAGCCCTTTGGGCCGAGCAGCCAGCTACGCAGCAGTCCGTAGCCGTAGTTGAACGACGGGTCGAGGGTGCGCTCCACGGCGTGGGCGAAGTCCTTCGCGGTCACCGGGGCACCGTTGTCGTAGGTCACACCGGATTTGAGGTGGAACGTCCAGGTGCGGTTGCCGTCGCTCGCCGTCCCCGCGTCGTCGGCGAGATCACCGACGACGCGTACGGTGCCGTCGGGCGCTGTCTTCAGGCCAGTGAGGCTGCGATAGGCGAGCTGCATCAATTTGGAGTCGACGCCGTACTCCGCGTTGCCCGGGTCAATCGTCTTGACCTGGTGCGGCTCCAGGACAGTGATCGTCCCCCCGCGCCTGGCCCCTTTCACCGCCGGGGCCGGGCCCTTGGAGTCATCGGCCGTGCCCTCTCTGAGGGTCTCGGTCAGTGCGGCGGGGGCGACGGTGGTTCCCCCGCGATCGCCGCCGTGGGTGGATCCTTCCCACGGTGCGAGGGCGAGGAGCGTAGCCGTGAGCGCGCCTGCCGCCAGTACCGCAACGGCTGTCACCCACAGGGCCCGGCGTGGTGCGGGGGCGACTTCTCGGGTCGGGGCGATGACATACGAGGTGGGAGGGGCGGGATCGGGTAAGGCTGCGGTGACCGGTTCGGACACAGGTGCCGCCACCCGGGCCAGCGCGTTGAGCCTCCCCGCCACGGACGCCGCATCCGACCGTGCCGCCGGATCTTTGGCGAGGAGCTGCAGCACCAACTCATCCCAGGCTCCATCTAGGTCGGGCCGCAGTTCAGACGGTCGCCGGGGCTCCCCATATACATGGCCGTGCATCAGTACGGCGGCAGAAGCACCCGTGAACGGGGTGAGCCCGGTCAGCATCTCATTCAGCATGCAGCCGAGCGAATAAAGATCGCCCGCGCTGACGTCCCCGCCCTGGGTGAACCGCTCGGGTGCCATGTAGTGCAGCGTGCCGATAGGTGAGTCGGACGACCTGGTCAGGAACCCGGCACCGGCGGTGGCCTCCGTGAACTTCGCGACCCCGAAGTCGAGGACCTTCACGGTCCCCTCGTTCGTGAGGATCACATTCGGCGGTTTGATGTCCCGGTGCACGATGCCCGCGCGGTGCGCCACCGTGAGCGCACGGCACACCTGGGCAGCAATGTCCGCCGCGCGCGTCGGCTCCAACGGGCCATCTTCGTCTATGAGTTCACGTACTGTACGCCCCTTGAGGAGCGGCATCACCAGATACGGGGTGTCGTCCTCGGAGCTGTGGTCGAAGACCGGCACGATGTACGCGCTCTCCAGCGCTGCGGCGGCCCTGGCCTCCCGCATGAACATCCCGAGGAACCGTTCCTGCTCCTGGTCTGTCAGGCCGGCGGGCATGTTCAGCAGCTTCACGGCGACCGCCCGGTCGAGCCGGGCGTCGGTGGCCTGCCAGACGACGCCCATGCCACCAGCGCCGATCCGCTCCGCCAGCTTGTACCGGCCCCCGAGCACCGTGCCACTGCCAATCTCCACGCCACGCCCCCTCAGGCCACGCCGACCACGCTCGCGGACAACGTACCCAGCGCGCTCAGGGTTGCTGCACGTTGTCACTAAGTCATGACGTACGCGTCAGAGAGCCAGAAGCGGTCGACGAACCAGGAAGTCCCGTACGGCTATTGCGAATCCCTTCGGGTCCTGCACGTGGAGGAAGGGTCCGTGTCCCGTTCCACTGTTAGTACGGGTGATCGGAAGCGCCTATGAGTGGATGTTAAGTCCGATCTTCCTTGGTTCGTGATCACTCGATCGTGATACTGATCGTCACATCGACCACCTTCCGGACATGTCCATGCCGAGATGCGGGGCATGGAGCGAGAGCCGTACCCCAGCGACTTGCCGGACGAGCGGTGGGCGTTGATCGAGCCGATGATCACGCCTTGGAAGCAGGAGAGGGTGGCGCGGTCGGCGACCGGTGATCCCGGGGCGTGCGATCTGCGGGAGGTAGTGAACGCGATCTTCCATCGGAACCGGACGGTCTGCCAGTGGCGCTATCTGCCCCACGACTTCCCAGCCTGGTCGCGGCGGCGTTCCACTACTTCGGCCTGTGATGCGAAGACGGTCTTGACCATCGAATCCAGGAACTCCTGCGCTACCAAGTGCGGGAGAGCGCCCGGCGATTGGAGGACCCGTCCCTGGTGATCATCGACACCCAGTCCGTCCGCGCGGCCGCGGGTGTCCCGAAGACCACGACGGGACTGGACGCCAACAAGAAGGTGTCCGGGCCCAAGCGGGGACTGGCCGTCGAAGTGCTGGGGCTGATTCTGGTTGCTCATACGTCGGTGTTGGGGACGATGACGCCGAAGGCCGCGTGTGTTCGGCTCACAGGCTGCCCGGACGGACCAGGCCGGTTCTCTTGACGCCGGTCAGGATGGGCGTGACCTCGACGGTGGAGATGTGTTCGAGGGCTCCGATGGTGTCACTCATGAAGTGGTAGAGCGCGTTGAGGTCGGCTGCGGCGAGCGCCACGAGGAGGTTGGCGGTGCCGGTCGCGGCGGAGGCGAAGCGGACCTGAGGGTGGCGGCTGAGCTCCTGGCCCGTCTCCTCCAGTCCCCCGGGTGCGACAGTGATCCACAGAAGTGCCTCGGTGCGGATGCCCAGCCGGGCGAGGTCGACTTCGGTCGCGAGCCGGAGGACCTGGCCGCCGACCAGTGCCTCCAGGCGGCGGCGGGCGGTGAGGGCGGTGGTGTCGGCGCGGCGGGCGAGGTCGGTGTAGGAGGCTCGTCCGTCTTCGATCAGCGCGGTGATCAGCTGGTGGTCGACGGGCTGGAGGGCGGGCCGGGTGTGTACCGCGGGCATGTCCGGGCGCAGGCTGGTCAGTTCGGCCTCCGACAGCAGGCCGCCGCTCCAGTCGAAGACGGCCGGGAAGACCCGTAGCAGGACATGCGAGGTCCACGACTGGACCGCGGGGGTGGCGGGGAGGTCGCGCAGCAGCAGGCTGTTGCGGGCGTCCGGGCCGTCCAGGAACAGGATGGTGCAGATCTCGTCCCCGCCGCCGAGGACGTCCACCCAGAGGGTGTCGGGGCGGCGGGCGAGGGTGGCGGCGACGGCGCCGATCCGGTCGGGCTTGCAGCGGATACGCAGGGCCAGCGGGATCAGGTCGGGGAAGTGCACGGGGTTGCGCACGGCCGTGGCACGTAGGGTCCCGTCGCCGAACAGCGGCGCCGAACGTCGCACGACGGTGCGCTCCGAGATGCCCAGGACACGGGCGACCGTCCGCCATGAGGCGCGCGGGGCGGCCAGCATCGCGGCGGCGATCCGACTGTCCGTCTCGTTCAGCTGGTGGCGCACTTTTTCCATGGTTCAGAATTTTATGTCTTGCTTCCTCGATTCACATGGGTATTTCTGGCTCAGCTTTTCTCCCCGGCCTAGAAATGTCTCGGAGCACCCGAGACGAGAGAGAGCAGGTGAGCACGGTGACCGGTGCCGGTATCGAGCGCATGGTCGTGAACACCGAGCGGGGCAAGGTCAGGGGCGTCGTGGAGGGCGAGGCGGTGTCCTTCCGAGGTATCCCGTACGCCGCGTCGCCGGTGGGCGAGCTGCGGTTCGCGTCGCCGCGGCCGCACGCGGGCTGGACGGAGGTGCGGGATGCGGCGCAGGCCGGTCCGTCAGTGCCGCAGGCGGCCTCCCGGCTGGAGAAGGTACAGGGGCAGCGGGTGCCGGACTGGAACGAGGACGGCAGCCTGACCGTCAACGTCTTCACCCCGCGCCGGGCGCTGACGGACGGGGTGGCCCGGCCGGTCCTGGTGTGGTGGCACGGGGGTGGCTTCACCAGCGGCTCCGGCGGCTGGGACTGGTACGACGGCGCCCGCCTCGCCGCCCTGGGCGACATCGTGGTCGTCGCCGCCAACTACCGTGTGGGGCCGCTGGGTTACCTCTATCTGCCGCAGATCGGGGCCGCCAACCTGGGCCCGCAGGACCAGGCCGCCGTACTGCGCTGGGTGCAGGACAACGTCGCCTCCTTCGGCGGAGACGCGCGCACCGTCACGGTCGGCGGGCAGTCCGCGGGGGCCTACTCGTCCCTGATGCTGGCCCTCGATCCCGAGACGAGCGGATCCATCACGCGGGTGCTGCTGCAGAGCGGGCCCTTCGGCCTGGCCCCGCAGGATGCGCACCAGGCCGCCGAGAACGCCGACGCCTATCTGCGCCTGCTGGGCATCGCGGACGGCACTGACACCGCGAAGGCCCTGCGCGCCCTGCCGGCCGAGCAGCTGCTGGCGGCCTACGGCCGGCTCTCCGCCCAGCTCGCGGTTCCGGGCAACGTGGCTCCGCCGATGTACCCGGTCCTCGGCGGTCCCGGCATGCCCCGCACGCGGCAACAGGCGCTCGCGGACGGCGCGTTGGAGGGGAAGCCGCTGCTGGTCGGCACCACTCACGACGAGTCGACGGCCTTCTTCGCCTTCGACCCCCGCATCCAGAACCTCACCACGACAGCCGCACTGGACGTGCTCACCGCCCAGGTCGGGCGGCAGGTCGCTGAGGACGTCTACCAGCAGCACGCCGCTCGTCTCCCGCAGGCGACACCGGCGCAGATCTTCACCGCGGCGCAGACCGACGAGCTCTTCCGGGACGGTTCGCTGGAGATTGCCGACCATCACGCGGCCGGCGGCAACACCACCTACGTCTACGAGTTCGACTACGCCCCCGCCGAGGACCCGTACACCCTGGGAGCCACCCACTGCGCCGAACTGCCCTTCCTCTTCAACACCTTCGACGCCTTCCTCGACAGCCCCGTCCTTGCCGGGGCCGGCGCCACCCAGCGCGCCCTGGGCCGCGAATTCGCGACCGCCGTCGCCGAGTTCGTCACCACCGGAACGATCAGTGACTGGCTGCCCTACGCCCCCACGACCGCCGCCCGCATCCGCCACTTCGGCTGAGCCGGGAGAGGGCCATGAAGCGCATTGTCCGTAAGCCGACCATGCCGCACTGGGCAGAGCGCTCCTCACCCTGCTGACCACCATCTGCGCCTGGGACCGGCTGCACTCTCCGACCATGGCCGACCGGTTCGCGACCTGGAACCAGCGGGTACGCCCGCTCCCCTCCACTCCGGCCCCCATCGCGCTCCTCGTCGCCTGCTCTACCGTTGAGCCGTGACCTGGAACGAAGCTGAGTATCTCGACTGTCTGCAGTCCGAGCGGCGTAGCTACGCATGGGTAATGCAGCATCACGGCGGGCTGGCGCCGAAGGAAGCCAGGGAGGCCGCCCTGGAGTGTTACCCATACGAACCGGCTGAGGCGCCGTACCGCGGGCTGATTTTTCACGACGAGGCGTGGCACTGGGCGATGCTGGCGATCCACGGCGATCGGTACGTAGTGGAACACCCCGAGCTGGCCCATCCGTCACCCGACTACCGAGCCGTTGAGTAGCCAATCAACGAATCAACGAATCAACGCGTGCATCCGAACACCGAGGGAACACTCCGCGACCGCTCCCCAAGATCTGAGCCAGAACCCCAAACTCGTGAAACATCACCCGCCCGTGGATCTGGGAGCCTCCCCAACCCGCGTACAGGTGACGTCATGAGTTGAGCCAGAACCACGACTCGCGAACAAAGCCAGCGAGCTATTCGATGACCCGCGCCGATTTCAGGCGATGGCTCCTGCCTGGGGCAGCGCTTCGTAGCGGAGCCGGAGATGAATGTGCTGCCGACGTGTCCGGCCTGCGACGGGCCACTGCGTCCGTGGGGCCATGCACGCGAGCGCGCGATCCGGCTGCCCGGGGGCGGCCTCCGGGGGCTGCGGCCGAGGCTGGCCCGTTGCCGCTCCTGCCGCACGTACTGCTGTCGCCGTACTGCCTGCTCAGGCGCGCGGACAGCGTCAGCCCTAGTGCGTTGTTGAACTGCGGCGATGCCCTCCTGGGAAGGCTCTAAGGGGCGCCAAAGTAAGCGGTATTGGCCCTAGTTCTTGTTCTTGCGGGTGACGCCCATGCGCTGGGCGATGGCCTCCCCGAGGCCGGCCAGGGTGGCCAGTTCTTCCGGGGTGAGGTGGTCGATCAGGTGCCGGCGTACGGATTCGACGTGCAGGGGGGCCGCGGCGTGGATGACGGCGACGCCGGCGTCCGTGAGGACCACCTCGGCGCCGCGGCCGTCGGAGGTGACCTCCTCCCGGCGGACCAGGCCACGCTGTTCCATGCGGGTGAGGTGGTGGGAGAGGCGGCTGCGGGACCACATCATCAGGCCGGCGAGGCCGGTGACGCGCATGCGGTTGCCGGGAGTTTCGCTGAGCACGGACAGGACGTCGTAGTCGGCCTCGGACAGGCCGCTGTCCGCGCCGAGGTCGCGGGAGATCTCGGCGTTGATGAGGGGGAACATCCGCCGCCAGGCGTACCAGGCGCGCTGTTCGGGATCGGTCAGCCAGCGGGGAGAGGTCATGGACGGAACTCTAACGGGATAGGTGACGTGTCACGTAGGTGGTTGACAAGTCACCTAGTTGCGCGCTTGGATTGGTGACACATCAACCACTTCGGAGGGAAGCCGACATGGCCCGCCTGCTTGTCCTGTCCACCAGCACCCGAACCGTCTCCAACGGCCGCGCCCTCGCCCGATGGGTCGCCGACGCCGCCGGCGAACACGGCGCGTTCGAGGTCGAGTTCGTCGACCTGGGGGCACTCGCCCTTCCGCTGCTCGATGAGCCCGAGTACGCCTCGACCGGTATCTACAACCACCAGCACACCCGTGACTGGAGCGCGATCGCCGGCGCGGCCGACGCATTCGTGTTCGTCATGCCGATGTACAACGGGGGCTTCACCGCACCGCTGAAGAACGCCCTGGACCACCTGTACAAGGAGTGGGAGGGCAAGCCGGTCGGCCTGGTCAGCTACTCCGCCGGCGACTCCGGCGGCGCACCGGCCGCCGAAATGCTGCTGCCCGTACTCACCCGACTCGGCCTGCGGCCCGCCCAGCGCCGCCTGGCCGTACCCGCGATCCACTCCTTGTCCTCCGAGGGACACTTCTCCCCCTCCGAGGGACTTGGCGGCGAACTGGCCCAGCTCATTGACGAGCTGTCGAAGCTGACCATCGACGAAAAGCTCAGCTGACTCACTCTGCCGGTACGGTCGTGCGGCTGCCTGCTCGCAGACCGTGATGTCGGTTTGCTGCTGTGCGGGGTGTGGCTCGGGGAGATAGGGATATCACCTGGCACAACCGGAAACACCGACGGCGCCGTATCCGCGACCCCGGGGCGAGCCCATGCTGATCAAGTTCGACCTGCGTTCGGCGTCGCAGGTTGAACGACAAGCTCACTCCGTCCTTCGGTCACCCACCACCCGTGCGCCGAGGCAGGAGGCGGCCGCGCGGAATCGCCGCCATGAGGAGGGTGCCGAGGACGGCACCCTCGGCCCCGACGCCCAGTTGGGAACTCCACGTACTGGTCGGCAGCGGTAGCGCCAGCAGCAGGCCCATCGCCAGCGAGGTAACCGCCGCCCACACCATGCTGCGGGTCCTGGCCAGCCCACCGGCCAGTGTCCCGGTTGCCGCGGCGACCGTAATGGGGGTGAGGAAGGTCGGGAATGCCAGCGCGTCAAGGCCGCGCTGATGGGCCCACCAGGTATAGGCCGACGGCAGCAGGAGTGCCGTCAGCGCGGTCGCACCCAGCACCGGGGCGAGGGCGCGCCGCGCAGGCCGCTCCGGCAGGTCCTGCACCCCCGCGTACCGAGGGAGCCTCATGCCGCGTATCGCACCGGCCAACGGCACCCCGAGCAGTACCGCGAGCAGTGCGAGCAGCCACCAGAGGGAGAGCAGCTGCGTCATGTACCTGTACTGCGTCCACACCGCGGCGTGTAGCGGGCCCGGCAAGGCAGCCAGGCGCTTGTCCATGAACTGGCCGTACTCGATTTCCCACTGGAGCCCGAAGACAGTTCCCGCCTCTGCGACCACCGCCCCCGCCACGATGAGACCCACCCCGGCGAAGGTGATGAACGGCCGCCGTGCCAGGTCCACCGCACGGGCCCAGGAGTCACCGAGGTACTGGCACCACATGGTGAACAGGAGCGCGAGCAGGGCCACCACCAGCCAGCCGGAGGCCTGCGAAGAGAGGCGCAATCCCGGCAGGGACAGATGGTCGGTGACCGCACTGGGCGCAAGCGCGAAGCCCGCCAGCACCCCCACGCCCACCCCCAGCCGGAACGGCACCGGCGAGGGTGCCCCCGTCCGATGCGTCAGCCGGTGCAGCGAGGCGCGGACCGTAGTGAGCAGCAGCACCAGTACAAGCACCAGGGTGATCAGCCCCGACGGCCACCAGCTGCTGACGCCACCGCCTTGCCGGACCTGTGCAGTGACAGAGGAGACCGGGTCCCAGGCGGTCGGTAGGCAGAACCCCATGACGAAGGCGAATGCGAAGCCCTGGTGCATCACCAGCGCCTCATCGGCCAGGCAGGCTCGACGCTGGGCGAACGTGGGGTGGGTGCGGGTGGTCTTCGCCCACCAGCCGCGCACCGACCGCCGGCCGCCGGACGCGGCCGAAGCGAGGTCGAAGGCGTGCAGCAGCGGCTGCGCTGTGCCCATCCACTCCACGACCCGGGCGTCGGCCCGGAACTCCCTGGTCCGCAGGATGGCGGAGCGGGCGGCGAGCAGAACCGCGCCGAACACGGCCGAGTCGAACAGCGCCATCCCGTAGTACGGGGTGCCGCCCGGCACGAAGAGCAGTCCGGCAAGGTTTCCGACCAGCGGAAGCAAGAGCATCAGCACGAAGAAGCAGCGCAGCAGCCCGATGCTGACGAGAGTGATGTCGACGTCGCGGTTGCGCACGTGAGCCAGTTCGTGGAGGACGACCGCGCGGAAGGCGGCACGGTCTGAAGCGTCCCCGTCGAGGAGGCGGATCAGGCCGCGGCTGAGGATGATCTGCCGGTGGCCGACGCGGCCGAAGGTGACGCCGTTCACCCCGGAGTCGAGGAAGTCCACCAGGAAGGTGACTCCGCGAGTCTGCTCGGCACCGGCGGCCAGACGGGCGGTCTCCGCGTGCAGGGCAGGCAAACGCGCCGGGTCCAGCAGCCGTACCCCGCGGCGCCGCGCACGGCGGGCGGACCGGAAGCGGTAGTGCACAGCGGTCGCTACGGCGAGGATCACATACGACACGAGGATGCCCTGCGAGGTGCGATCGCCACTGGAGTCGCAGCCCGTCCGGGCATGGGACTGGATGAATTCGCCCGTCCCACCGGCCTCCCGTATCGCATTGCGGATGCAGCTGTTGAGGTCGGGGGCGCCCCGTTCGCCGGCGATGAAGTCGGCGTAGCCGGGGTGCAGGACCGACAGGAACGACAGCACCGCGCAGATCAGCAGCACGAATGCAACGAGCGTGCCCGAGGGCAGCGATCGGCGCGCCGGCACGGCCTCCAAGGGCGGCGTAGCACCCCCGGGGGCCGTCATGCGCTGGGCCGGTGGGCTGCTCTCAGATGGTCCCGGACCACTTCGGCGAGCAACTCGGAGCGATCCGGCGGCAGACCAAGGAGGACGGCGCTGCGTCCTGCGGCTGCCCCCAGATCGGCGATCCGCTCCTCGGTGAGGGCGGGCAGCGATGTTTGCCCGCCGGGATCGGGCGCCACCGGTTCCGCACTGCGGCTGCGGGGCAGCAGCCGCCGGAGCCGGGCAACCAGACCGCTTCCCACCGACGCGCCCATCGTCTTCACCACCTCGGTAGCGACCCCGCAGGCGATGCTGGTGACGACCAGTTCGGCGGCGCCGCCGAACGCCAGCGGATCCTCCTTGGGACGCCGCCCGCCACGCCTGCGCGTACGGCGGGGCAGGCTCGCCGCGGTCTCGTCGAAGTAGGGGAGCTCCTCGGGGGCTATCCGCGCCACGATGGCCCGCCCCAGCGCGAGATCCGCAGCCTCGGGCTGTTCCACGCCGCCTCCCTGCTTGACGAGACGTCAAAGGATCAGCAACGTAGCGCAGAACGGCCTTTTATACAGGGCGACTTCCGGTCTCTCTCACGCGGCATCCACCTGGTGTCCATGACGGCCTGCGACCCTGGGCTTGGGAGTGGTGAGCTCACATGTTCACGACACAGGAACCAGGGCAGAGGCAGACATTCCCCGGCCATCCCGCGCACCCAGACGTCCTGTGCGCACTGGGCGAGCCCGGATGCCCTTGGGGGCACTACGGGCCGCTGACCTGACGGCCCCGTTCTCGGCCAGCCCGCGACCCGCTCCCCCAGCCGCCTGCCGCTGCCGTGCCGGACCGCCCTCCCAGGCGTCCAGGAGCCGCTCTCCGGCATCCATTTCACCGCCCACCGGTTCGCGATCCGCGCCACCAGTCAGCCGTGATCTTCCCAGTCGGCTTGGCATAAGCGGGCCTCGCTGACTGAGATGTCGCCGCGCCTTATGCGGGTACGGGTTGCAGGACGAAGATCCGCAAGTTCCGGCTGCAGCGTGCGTCGTAGGCTGCGTAGCCGGGTGAAACGGTGAGGATCGTCAGCCAGATCTCCTCACGTTCGAGGCCGTGGGTCTCACGAGCGAGGACACGGAACTGCTTCCCGCGGGTGACGACGGTGGCGTACGGGTATTTGAGGAGGTTGCTGCTCCAGGCAGGGTGGTTGTTTCCGCCGAGGTTCGAGCCGATGACGGCGAAGCCGTGCTCACACGGCACGTGGAACAGCGGGACCTGGCGGGGCTGTCCGGTGCGGGCACCGGTGGTAGTGAGCAGGAGCGAGTGGAGGCCGACTGCCCGTCCGATGCTGAGGCGTCCCTTGGTACGGAGCTGTAGTGCTGCGTCCCAGGGCACCATCGCTCGCATCGGGCCGCTGGCCCAGCGGCTGGTGGCGATCTGGTTCAGGAATCGCATCAGGGGGCCCGTTTCTGAGACGGGTGGCCTGGGGCGCGGTGCCGGCGCGGTGGGTGGGACTGGGGCCGCTGTCCGGGTCGGACCTTGGGGTGAGTGGGCCGGTGCAGGTGCCCCGGTGGTGGGGTGGAAGTGCGCGCTGTTGTTGTTCACCGTGAACGTTCTGTCTCGGGGAGTGGTTCGATCGCGTCGTGGCGTCTGCGCGGAGAGGGGATAGCCGGCCGGGAGTTACCCAAGGAGCGGTGTCGGTTTCGCAGGGCGAATGTCGTCACGCCGATCGCCGTCATGCCAAGGGCCCAGCACAGTCCTAGGGCGAGGTAGGTCCAGGGCAGCGTGCCGAGGCGTGCCGCGCTGGTGGCGGACTGCATGGCACCGTAGGTGGGCAGGAGCCGAATCACGGGACTGTCGGCCGCTGGGTTGGCGATCGGGTTCTGCAATCCCACATCGAGGAAGCTGACCATGATGACCAGGAGGGTCCCGGCGAGTTCGCTGCGCAGGACAGCGGCCAGCATGATGCCGGCCCCTCCGTAGATGAGGCCGCCGACGAACAGAGCGGCAGCCAGCAGCTCCAGCCGTTCGGGGGCCCAGAACACCCGGACCCAGAAGGTGGCGTAGAGGACGACGGGGGCCGCGGTCAGCAGGAGCGTGGCGTACTTGGCCGCCACCAGACATAGGCGCGGGTAGCCGGCCATCACCAGGCGGCTGTCGAACTCCGCGGACTGCGAGGTGGCGAGGAACATCATGAAACCGATGATCAGCGCGAGGGAGTGCAGCGCCCCTGTGAGCTGAATGAGGATGTTGCCGTCCACGGTGATCGTCCGGTGGGCCGCGCGCAGGAAGAAGGGAACCGCGGTCTTGGCGCTCACGGTGTAGGCGAGCGAGAGCCACAGGGGGATGAAGAAGACGACCAGCGCCAGCGCCAGGCGATTGCGCAGCTGCGCAAGGACGGCGAAGCGGACCGCGGTGACGAAGCACAGCCATACCCGGCTCATGCCACGCCCCCACGCGTGCTGTCGGCAAGCCGGCCGGTGTGCAGCAAGGCTCCGTCCGTCAGCTGGTACACGGTATCGAGGCGGTCGGTGTCGTAGGCGAGGTGAGAGACCACCAGGACCGAACAGCCGCTCTCCCTCAGCGCATGGGCGACCTCCCAGAACCGCAGATATGTTTCCCAGTCGAAGCCCTGGTAGGGCTCGTCCAGGAGCAGCAGCCGAGGATTGTGCATGAGCGCGAGAGTGAGATTCAGCTTCTGACGGGTGCCGCCGCTGAGGGTGTGAACACGCTGATGCCGGTACTCGGTGAAGTTGAGCGCCTCCAGCAGTTCCAGCGCCCGATCGACACAGTCCAGGTCGTAGGCGGCCTGGAAGTAGCGCAGGTGCTGGTCGACGGTGAATGCCTCGTGCAGGACAGTCTTCTGCGGGCAGTAACCCACCCGTCCCTTGTGGTCCACCGTTCCGCTGTCCATCGTCAGATCGCCGACGAGGATCCGCAGCAGAGTGCTCTTGCCCGCACCGTTCTCGCCGACGATCCCCACGAGTTGGCCGGCGGACAGATCAAGGCTCGCGCCCCGGAGCACGGAGCGTCGTCCATATCTCTTGTGCACGTTGCGCACGCGCAGAACGAAGTCACCCCCCGGCATATGTCACCTCACGCAAAGAAGTCATACGAGTTGCAACGGACGACCGGGCAGAACGTGGCGGCGACCCATGGGGCGTCACTTGATCTGGTGAGCGATGACGATCCGCACAAAGCATGGTCGTTTCTTTCCAGGAGCGTGCTCGTTGTGGTGACAGGTCGCCCGTGGCCGAGCTCGACGAGTTCCGGGAACGCCCAGCCGTCTCACGCAGGTCATACAGCGGGAAGGTCGAAGGTGAGCAACGTCGTCGGTGCGATGTCCGTGCCTGTGATGGGTCCTGGGCGGAGGGAGGAGCCTGAGGCCGCCGTGTTGCCGGGCAGCATGGAGCCTCCGTGGGCAAGGCTTGTGCAAGGGGCGCTCGACGACCTGTATGCCCCGTGCCCGCAAGCAACTTTGACGGCACGTTTGTGTGCGCTGACGACGTTGGGGAGCATGCCGACAGATGTCGCCGAGCGGGCGGATCGCCGCCTCCACGAGGCGCTCGTCCGGCCCGTGCGCTATCTCGTCGAGGCCGGTGGCGCACGGCTGCGCCCGCGGTTGCTGTTGGCCGCGATCGACCTCCTCGGCGGCGACGTCGCCCGGTACGCGCCCCTCGCGGCGGCGATGGAACTGATGCACACCGGTTCGCTCATGGTCGACGACGTCCAGGACGGGGCGACTCTGCGGCGCGGCCGGGCACCTTCACACGCCGTCTTCGGGCAGGCCACTGCCCTGAATGCCGGTACGGCCGCCTACTTCACCTTCGACCATGCCCTTCGGTCCACGCTGCCCGAGGATGCCGCACTGCGCGCCGCCGTCACCGAAACCTGCCTGGGTGTGCTGCGCTCGGCCCACGCCGGCCAGGGCCTGGATCTGGAAGGCCACCAGGCGGAGATGGACGCCGCGGTGGCGGCCGGCTGTGGCCGTGAGGTCCAGCATCTCGTCCGGCTGACCCACCGGTTGAAGTCGGGCGCACCGGTACGTGCGTGTATGGAGACCGCGGCGCTGCTCACCGGCGCCGGCAAGGACGTGCAGGCCGCACTCGGAGCGTTCGGGGAGGCCGTGGGGGTCTCCTACCAGATCATCGACGACGTCCTGGACCTGGACGGCGTCGTACGAGGGGGGAGCGCCACCAAGCGGGCCGGAGAGGACCTGTTCAACGGGAAGGTCACTATGCCGATGGCCCACGCGGTCGACCTGCTCCCCCAGGCCCGCATGGCGCGACTGTGGAACGGCCTGCGCGACGGCCGCGCGGGCAAACGCCGGGTTGTCAAAGCAGCACAGGTGCTGCGCGGGTGCGGGGCGTTGGAAGCAAGCCGTACCGAAGCGTTCACGAAGCTGCGGCGTGAATGGGAACGCGTGGAAGATCTCATTGAGGATTCCCCGAAGACCCGGGCGCTATGGACGCTGGCCCACCAAGCCGTCAGCGAATCGCGCCGAGGACTACTGGCGATGGGCCATGAGCCCGAAGGACCTTGACCCGCGCGTCCGGTCGGCGTGGGCCCCGCTTCTTCCCGTTCTGCGTTCCGTCGTGCCCCACGGCAGTATCGCCGCTCTTCCCCAATCCCGTCATCGCCGAGTCGCTGCTGGACCGGCTGATCAACGCCAGCCATCAGGTCATCAAGAACGGCCCCAGTTACCGGCCCAACAAACAGCCGAAGAATCCCACCGACAAACCCGGCACACCCTCGAAAGGCTGATCAGATCACCGGCGGCCCCGCCTCGATCCGGCGCATTACCGGGGACAGGCGGTCCAGATCCGGGCCCGTCTGGACCTGCCGCTCGTCCCACCAGGTGGCGCCGGCGTCGCGCAGCGGACCGATCACGTCCTTGGCCTTCACGGCATCCGAGGGCGTGGCACCGCCGAGCACGAACTCGAAGGGCCGCTCGGCCCCGCCCATACGGTGCTTGCGCACATAACCCACAAGATCCCGAACCTCTGCCACATCGGGCACGTGCCCATGCCGGGCCGTCTCGAAAAGAGGCACCGCGCCGTCCCACCGCGCTGCCCGCCGCATCGGCGGGCGGCGCGGCCAGAACCCGCCGATCCACACCGGCGGACCAGGCCGCTGCACGGTCGCGGGCAGCAGCGTCACGTCCCGGACGTCGTAGTGCCGGCCATGGTGGTCCACCGGCTCGCCGGACCACCAGCGCCTCAACAAGTCCAGTCCTTCATCCAGCCGCTCGGCGAGGAGCTGTGGGTCAGCGGTGTCGCCGAAGCTGCGGTACTCGTCCTCGACCGGCCCGCCCAGGCCCGCTGCGAAGATCACGCGGCCGCCGCTGAGATGGTCCAGGGTGGCCACCTGGCGGGCAAGTTGCTGCGGACGATAACGGGCGACCGGCGTCAGCAAGGTGCCCAGCCGGATCCGCGAGGTCGCCAGCGCGGCCGCTGTCAGCAGCATCCAAGGGTCTCCGAAGGGGCGCCCCTGGTGTTGTCGGTGCAGTACGTGGTCCCAGACGAAGAGCCCGTCCCAGCCGGCCTGTTCGGCGGCAGCCGCCACGGCCGCGACGTTACGAGGGTCGGCAAAGTCACCGAAGTTGGGGATGTTGATGGAGAAGCGCATCCCGGCAGGATGCGCAATTGGCCGCGAAGGAGCAATCGGAATCCGATCCAGACGGCACGGCCGGGCCTCGAAGACACCGCGTTACACGCACTCCACCCTCCCCGAACCGCGGCTGGACCGGCAGAGCAGGCCGACCCATGGGGCTCCGCATCCAAGCCATGCCGACTGCTACTGAACTTGAAAGCGTGATGTCGGCCTGCGGGAGGCGAGCTCAGTGACGCGGCTCGGAGTCCCGCTCGGCGGCGTTGGCGTTGCCCATAGGGTTGGGCTGTAAGGCCCTCGCGTTGTCCGTCGTTTGTAGCTGGAAGAAGCCGTGAGTATCGCTGCTCGTCTCATCGCCACCGTTGCTGCTCCACTGGACCCAGGGTCGGCAGAGGCGCCGCAGGTGCTGTGCTGGCCGAACCGCACACTCCTGGTGCAGCGTGATGACGCTGAGGTGGTGGCTGTCGATGTTGATCAGCCTGATGCTGGTCGAGGCGCTGAGATCCGGTTCCCGGCGCCCTGGCCCCGCCGCTTTGGGACGGTGACGGTGTCACCGGAGCGGGATGCAGCGGTGTTCGCCGGCGTTCATGCAGTGCGGTCGGTGGAGGCGACCGGTGCGACGCGGTGGGAAGTCCGGCATGGCTGCTGGGGCGGCTGTCCTCTGCTGCATGTGTCGTTCGACGAGTACGCGGACGACAGGGACCACCTCTATGCGGACAGCGGTTCGGCCGTCGTCAGCGCGGACGGCGAGCTCGTCTGGTCACACGTCCGCGGACCGCTGGCCAGCGACGGGAACACGGAGGACGACCAGGAACTGTGGGTGGTCCTGGACGCCGTAGCCGGAAGGGCCGTGGGACGTGTGAACACCGGGACCATGGCCTCCTGCTCCGAGCACACGTCACACCCAGACCCTTCGCAGATGGGGCTGAGCCTCGGTGAGGGCGAAGAAGGCTCGCCCGTGTTGTGGGGACGCTGGGATGGGCAGCAGGTGACCGCCGAGCAGATTGGCACCGAGCGGATCCTCCTCGCGGTGAGCCCGTCTGGTCGGAGGCTCCTGACTGTTCCCGTCGGACAGTGGTCCCTCTCGCTCCACCAGCTGGAGCACAGCTCGAAGGTCTCGCGGAAACTGGACGCCACGGACGCCGTGCCGGCGCACCCGCAGAACACGGGCAAGGACAGGGTCTACTGGGATTTTGAAGCGGCGTTCGTGGACGAGGACACCATCGTTGCCGGCACCTCCGAGTGCGATGCCCAGTATGGGTCGGTCCGTCACTGGCTGGTCGACGTAAAGGGAATGGACCTGCTTGGCGAGATCTCCTACCCCGTCCCAGTCTCGGGGCCTGCGCGCGCAGCTGGGGGCGGCAGGTGGTACACGATCTCGAAGGACGGGACTACGGTGCGCCTGTGGGAGCTCGCCCAAGTGAACTGACGTTGGCCGGGTGACGATCGTGCCATTCGGGGAACGTCGCCTGCTGGCACCCAGTAATCCTGGAGCGTGAGATACGCGCAGGGCGGCAGGCTGACCGACGCCGAGAGGGGCAAGCGGGAGCAATTGCGGCTCCAGGCCGTGGAACGCTTCGAGACCAGACACAAGAACGCAGAGGTCGCTGCAGCGCCGCGAGTAAGCGTGCGGTCGGTGGAGCGGTGGCGCCGAGCCTGGCGCGAACAAGGCGAGGCGGGGCTGCTGTCGAAGGGCTCGCCGGGCTGGTCGAAACTCGGCGAGACCCAGGTCGCCAGGCTGGAGCAGGAGCTGGAGCGCGGCCCGCTCGCCCACGGCTGGGCAGACCAGAGGGAGACGGGCGATCCCCGCCTTCATCTGCGCCCCGTCAGGCGCGACGGTATGACGTACGTGCCGCTGACCCGCAGGCCGGGCGGCATGCACGCGCACATACTCGTCATCAGCCCCACCGCCGACGAGCCCGAGCTCCGGACGCACGAGGGCTATGAATAGATCTACGTCCTCAACGGCAGGTTCCGCCTTCACCTCGGCGACCGCATCCTGGTCATGGCGCCGGGGGAAGTCGCGGAATTCGACACCCACGTCCCGCCCTGGCTGGGCACCGACAACGACCAGCCGGTGGAGCTGCTGGTCATCTTCGGCAAGCAGGGCGAACGCGCCCACCTGCGCGCCCGCCCCGCCTCCTGACGCCCTCGCGCCCGGACGCATGCCCTCCCGTTACCGGCCGGATTCGGAGGGCAGCATCGAATCCAGGCCGTGCCGGCGATCGCCCAGGACCCGCTCGCACACGAGCGCCTCATCGGCCGCGCTGAAAACCTGGGCGGGCCGGCGACGGGCCACTGCCTCGTCGGCGTCGGCGTTTACCAGGTCGGCGTTGATCGCCGCGGCCGCCGCCACACCGGACGCCTGCGCCGCGGGCAGACCGCCCATCAAATCGGTGACGTTGCCCGCCACATACACCCCGGGAGCCTCGGTCGCACCGCCCGGCGCGGAGGGAACATAGGTGCCCACACCCATCGGGTGCTCCACCGGGTCGACTCCCAGGCCGGACAGGATCTCGCCGCGCGCCACGAACCGTGGCGCCACCACCAGCGCGTCCACGGGGACACGCAGGCCCGAGGCCAACCGGACACCGCTCAGGGCGTCGTCCGTGACATCCAGGCCGGACACCTCACCCTGCACGACCTCAATGCCGCGCGCCGCGAGGCGCTCCCACTGCTCCTCACTCGGCTCCGGGCCGGAGTGAAGGAACAGCGTGACACGCGATGACCACTGGCGGAACAGCAGCGCCTGGTGCACCGATGCGGCGCTGGTGCCCAGCACCCCGATCGTCCTGTCGCGCACTTCCCAGCCGTGGCAGTAGGGGCAGTGCAGCACGTCGCGCCCCCACCGCGCCCAGAGCCCCGGCACCTCCGGCAGCTCGTCCACCAGGCCCGTCGTCACCAGCAGACGGCGGGCACGAAAGGTACGGCCGCTCTGCGTGCCCACGACGAACCTGCCGCCCGTCCGGCGTGCCGACTTCGCGCCTTCCTGGAGCAGCGTGCCTCCGTAGCGGGCGACTTCGATACGACCGGTGCGCAGCAGATCCCGTGGCGACACCCCGTCACGCGACAACAGGCCATGGGCCGCGTCTGCGGGGGCATTGCGTGGTTGCCCGGAATCGAGTACCAACACCGAACGCCTGGCCCGGGCCAGGGTCAGCGCACCCGACAGACCTGCGGTTCCACCGCCGACGACAACGACATCGAACTCTTCCAGCATCTCTTCCGTGTTCATGCAGCACACGGTGCTGCGCCCTCGTCAGTGATGCCACTCCTCTTGCCGAACCGGCAAGAGATGGCCGGCCGCCGGTCGTCACCGACGACATGCCGCACACCGTGGTTCGCCGCCGCGCGAACGGCGAGACGGACGAGGAGATCCAGCCCCAGACCTGCTCATCCCCACCGGCCGCCACAAGGGGCACAGCCCCAGCCTCCGGCCTCTACAGCATCTACCGGGCGCTGACCGAGTACGAGAAAGGCCCGGACGTCCAGTTCGCCTCCCGCGACGAACTGGCCGCGGCCATCGGCACCTTCGTCTTGGCCTACGACCAACACGACGCCAAGCCCTACCGCTGGACCTACGGCGGCAGCCCACTCAAAGCCGCATGAACGCCCGAAGGATCAACGCGACGCTGCACTAGGGCTGGAAAAGTACCTCCGGATTGTTCGGCGAGGGGCCGTCCAGCAGCGGACTGTGGATGTTCTTCAGCGTCTGGTCGAAGAACGCTGTCACGTACTCACGCGTGATCACGATTCCACGTTCGGGGTCGAGGGGCGGCGTCGGGAACCCGGCCTGCTCCTCGAGCAGGTCTACGTCAGTGAAGCTGGGATGGTTGGCGCCGGTGACCGTCAGCCACTTCTTGTAGCCGCCGAGGGCGGCCCAGGTCTGCTCCCACGTGGTGTCGGAGCCGCCGGCCAAGTGGGTGTCGGTCTCGCCCAGCATGAGGAACGGCCGGTTGATCTGGCCTGGCATCGGGACCGGGTAGAACTTGCCGTCCATGTTCACTCCGGCCCGTACTCGCGGGTCGGCGATCATCGTGGCGGCGGCCGTCGCTCCGCCGATGGAGTGTCCGGCCACGCCGATCTCGTGCTTGTCGATGAGGTGTGCCAGGCGCCACGCGGTATTGCCGTGCGTCAACTGGTCGATCACGAAGGACTCGTCCAGCGCGCGGCTGGCGGTGACCGTGTCCATGTCGAGGTTCGGGTCATCGCAGATCGCGCACGGCGGCGTCTGGCCGTTCGCCAGCGTCTCGCCGCTGTCCCCGTTGGTGTCGCCGACGAGCGCGACGACGTAGCCGTGACTGGCCAGGTCGGTCGCGAGCGAGGTGAGCACCATGCGCGGGTCCCCGAACCCGGGTGAGAGGAGCACCAGCGGATACTTGCCGTGTTGCGGCCGAGCGCCGTCGAAGGCGTGAGTGGTGACGCTGGAAACGTTCTGTGGGGTGATGCCGGAGCTCGCCGGTATCTTCGCCTGCTGGATGTGTCCGGCTGCCTCGGCGAGGGTCATGTAGGGGGCCGGAGTCCCGGTCCCGGGGACGGCCGGGTAGACCATCGTGACGGTCAGTTGGCGGGGGCCGGATGACGGCACCCACGGGTCGGGACGGCTCGCGTCGGTGAGGTGGATGATGTCCTCGCCGGCGGCGTAGGGGCCGGTCGGCGCGGGGAGCGTGCCGTGGAAGGACGGCGTGGGCGCGGGGGCCGTGGCCGGTGCGGTGTCGAACGCGTGCGTGGCCACCGGTGTGGCCGACGGTGTGGTCGTGGCGGCGAACCCGGCGCCGGTTCCGGTGACGAGGGCGGCGAGCGCCAGCGCCGCGACGGCGCTGATACGGCGATTGCGTTTCATGGGATCGACGCTAGATTCCGCGGCTCCGTATCGAATCGGCCCATGGATGTAAGCATTCTGGTGTCGTTCGTAGCCCCCGGGAGGTACCGGAGTAACCCGCCGGGAGTATGTCGTGCGGTGCGGGGTTCCCTTCGCCGACATCGTCGAGTGCCACCTTCGTCCTGGCCTAGTCGAACACGACGCCAAGCCCTATCGCCGGACCTACGACGGCAGCCCACTCAAAGCCGCATGAACCCCCGAAGGACCAACGCGACGCTGGTCGGGGTGATGTTTGGCCAAATCTCCCGGGCAGTGGCCAGGTTGGTGTTGCGCTGGTCCATCGCGACTGCTCATGCAGACGAACCGATCTGGAACCGCAAGAGGTCCGAACCGCACCCCCGCTTCGGGAACACAGGACCCCGGAATCGGACCCTAGCGACGCTGGGCGCGCCAGTTCTTGAGTCGGTCGTACCTCGAAGTATCGGATGCCCGCGCACGGCCGGGATAGCCCGACGCAGCGGCAGTGACCCGGTCGATGGCCTCGCTGCGGCGTACTTCGCCGACTGATGGTGTGCTCGGGTATTGGAACCGGCTGAATGCCCTCGGTCCGGGGCCCATGTGCCGCCCCGGACCCCGGTGTTCGTCGCCGCGCGTGGACGTGCCAGGAGCCAGTCAGGCCTGTTCGAAGTGGAACGACTTGATGAAGCAGTCGCGCGGCTGGGCAACGGCGAAGAGGATGCACTCCACGAGCGACTGCGCGGTGAGCGCATTCTTGGCCTCGCGCGGTGTGTTCTCCCATTCCTCGGAAAGCGGATCAGGGTTGTCGAAGTCGGGCGGGTAGAGGGAGATCACCCGGACCCCCTGGGGACGCAGCCGCTTGGAGAGGATCTCGGCGAACCCTGCCTGGGCGCTCTTGGCCGCGTAGAAGGCATCGTGTGCTTCCGAGCGGTGATGACCGGCCGTGCCGCAGGCGGAGACCATGTTCACCACATCTGGTTTATCCGAGTTGAGGAGGAGAGGGAGGAAGTTCTTCACGGTCAAGACAGTGCCGGTGGCGCCGGAGGCGATGGTGTCGATGACGTCGGCGTCGGAGGCGGATTGGAGGTCTGGCCCTTGGAGGTAGCGGGAGCCGTTGTTGATCAGCATGTCGATGCGGTCGGTGTGCCGGCCGACGTCGGCAGCGAAGTCGCGGATCGAGGCCGGGTCCGTCAGATCGCAGGTGAAGGCGTGGACCTGCTGGTGCCCTCGGCTGCGAATCTCGTCCCGGACCCGTTCAGCGGCGGCGTGCGTGCGCGCGGAGAGGAAGACCTCGGCGCCTAGGTCCGCGAGACGGATGGCCAGAGTGCGTCCGAAATCGCGGCCGGCAGCGGTGATGACCACGCGGTGATCGTTGAATCTCATGTCGGTACTCCAGGTTCCTGGATCGGAGGTTGCAGTGAAGTGCGGCGGCTGACTTCGGCTGCATAGGCGTCCCAGTCTCCTGCGGCGGCCCGTTGCCATTTGACGGCAACGGTGATGCCGGTGCCGGGAGCGCGTGCGAGGACCGTGGTGGCAGCTCGGTGGCGAGCTGGAACAGGGCAGTTGAGCGGGTCTCGGTCGGCAAGCCGGATGCCGAGTTTACGGAGACGTTCGCCCATGCCCGGACGGTCATCGGGCGGCCAGGCTGGTCGCCGGGGAATCGCCAGGGTAATTCTGTCCGGGCGAGAGCGGCATGGCTGCGGCGGACCGCAACCTGACGGAGGGCCAGTTCGGCGACGGGGCCGGGCAGCTCGACCGGGACTCGCCGAAGCGAGAGGGACTGCACGGTCGGTCTCCTCGATGTGGTCGACGGTGAGCCGGGAGTTCACCGCGGGCCATCGGGCATAGCGAAGCAACAGCGGGCCGGCCTTCGGACTTGAGAGCGTCGTCGTGCAGCAGACGGCGGGCGGGCCCATCGGGCTTCGACGTCCATCGCCTGGGAGGAACCGTTCCATCTGACAGCCGGGAAGCTGAGACCGTGGGCGATCTTCCGGGCGAGAGTCCAGCCCACGAAGTGGCCTGGGCTCTCGACGGTGACGGACAGCGTCGCTGAACATCCAGCGTTCAACGTCGGCCTGACGGCAGGTCGGAGAGTCAGAGGCTGGTCCCGTCGAGCCGGTTCCGGAGATGGACGGCTGCCCGCAGATACCGGCGGACCACGGTGAGCTGGGTATGCGTGATGTCGTTGCCTCGGCTGCGTCGGAGGAGGCGCCAGGTCGCGAGAGTTGCTGCGCGGCGCGAATGGGCACGTCGCATTCCTCTCAATCCCGGTTCTTCCCCCTCGACGAGCTTGCGGGACTCCGGCAGTGTGGCGCAGGGTCTGCCGGTGTTCCATAACGCGCATCCCGGCTCATCGGACGCGCAGCCACTATGGCCGACCGCTCCTCGCGGACCGGCGGGCGTCTAATGACCGGCGGGCGTCTAATGATCTGCGTGCTGCCCGTGCGAGGTCTCGGGCTGCCGTACCCACGCGGCCAGTAGCCCAAGCGCCTCTTCGGAACTGGAGCCTGCCTCGGCGGTGTAGACACTCAGCCGCTGGTCCGGGTCGGCGGGCAGGGTGAGGGACTCGTAATTGAGGGTGAGTGGGCCGACGATCGGGTGGCGGAAGTGTTTGCTGCCATGCGTGTGCCGATGCACGTTCTGGTCGGCCCACCAGTGGCGGAAGTCCTCATCCCTGATTGAGAGTTCGCCGACGAGTTCGGCCAGCAGTGGGTCGTGGGGATGGCGTCCGGCGTCTCGCCGGAGCGAGGCGACAATGTCCTGGGCGTGGGTGTCCCAGTGGGCGTACAGCGAGCGGGCGGTCTCGTCGCAGAACATGAACCGCACCAGGTTCCGCTCACGGTGCGGCAGCGCGTCGAAGTCGGTGAGCAGCGCACGTGCCATCTGGTTGGACGCGAGTACGTCCAGTCGCCGCCCCAGCACAAGGGCGGGGGTGTGCTCCAGGGTGCGGAGCAGGTTGCGCAGCCCCGGGCGGACCGGCTGCGGACGCGTCGCCGTGCGGCGGGGCCTACCTGCGACGGGCTTGGCGAGTTGGAACAGATGGGCGCGTTCGACGGGATCGAGGCGTAGCGCGCGGGAGATGGCGTCGAGGACGGTCTCGGAGACGTTCAGTCGGCGTCCGCGTTCCAGGCGTACGTAGTAGTCGACGCTCACGCCCGCCAATTGCGCGATCTCTTCGCGGCGCAGTCCTGGCACTCGCCGGGAGCCGCCGCTGTCGGACAGGCCCGCCTGGCGCGGGGTGATCCGTGCCCGCCGAGAGCGGAGGAACTCACCGAGAGCTGTGTTGCGGTCCATGCCGTTCACGATAGGGCCCAAGATCGCCCCGACGGCCCGCGAAAGGGGGACTGACAGTCCCCCGGTCCGGCTTTCCCCGGGGCGAAGCGGACCCCCCGGAAGCCGTTCAGCGGCCGATTCCGGTGCTGAAGTGGAACGTGTCGAGACCGACCGGGGCCCAACCGCCCCGGTCGGTCTCCGTTCGCATCGTACGAAGGGAACTCCTGTGTCGGACACCAAGACATTCCTGATCACCGGCGTCAGCACCGGCCTGGGCCGCGCACTCGGGCACGCGGCGCTGGCCGCGGGCCACCGGGTGGTGGGCACGGTACGCACCCCCGCCGACGCACGGGCCTTTGAGGCGCTCGCCGGCGACGCGCACGCCCGCATCCTGGACGTGACCGACCATGACTCGGTGGACAAGGTCGTGGCCGAGACCGAGCGCGACCTGGGCCCGGTCGACGTACTCGTCGCCAACGCCGGGTACGGCCATGACGGCCTCTTCGAGGAGTCGTCGATGGATGACCTTCGCCGTCAGTTCGAGGTGAACGTCTACGGAACCGTGGCGGTGATCAAGGCCGTGCTGCCGCACATGCGGGAACGCCGTGCGGGCCACATCATCGCCGTCACCTCGATGGGCGGCCTGATCACCATGCCCGGCCTCAGCTTCTACCACGGCAGCAAGTTCGCGGTGGAGGGCATCCTCGAAACGCTCGGCAAGGAGGTCGCCGATTTCGGCATCCATGTCACCGCCGTCGAGCCGGGCAGTTTCCGCACCGACTGGTCCGGGCGCTCGATGATCCGCGCACCCCGTGCGATCGCGGACTACGACGAGCTGTTCGAGCCGCTGCGCGCCCGGCGCATCCACGGCAGCGGGACCCAGCCGGGCGACCCGGACAAGGCCGCGGCCGCGGTGCTGCGAATCGTGGCGGCCGACCGGCCGCCGGCGCGACTGCTGCTCGGCAACGACGCGCTTCGGCTCGTCCGGGCCGGACGCGACGCCTTCGAGCACGACATGCTGGCATGGGCCGAGCTCTCGGCCTCCACCGACTTCGACGACGTCAGCCGGTCCGCATAACCTCACTCGCTGCCGGGCCCCCGGCGCGGGCCTCGACGGCGCGCCCGTCATCACCAAGTCGGCTCGCTCTTGGTCCACCACAGCCGGGCCTGCTCGTAGCCGTTCACACCTTCCAGCGCACCCTGGCAACCCGGAAGAGACAGTCATGTGACGCTGCATGATTCCCGGCTGCCGGGAGGCCGACGTCCCGTGACGCGACGGCACGCGCTGTGGCCTCGCTGCAACCAGCTCTTCGGCGCTCAGCAAGGACCATGCTCCGGGTAAGCGGGTCACTGTGCTGGGGTGAGCAGACGGCGAAGGGCCGCCGGTGTGTGGCCGAGGTATTGGCGCATCGTGCGGGTGAGGTGGGCTTGGTCGGCGTAGCCGAGGTCGGCGGCGAGGGTGCTGAGGCTGTTCTCTCCGGCCTCCAGGCGGTCGAGGGCCCTGCCGATGCGGACGCGCTGGCGGTAGTGGGTCACTGTCACGCCGAGTTCGCGTGGGAAGGCCCGGCTCAGGCGGTAGGGGGAGACGCCGAGCTGCTTGGCGAGCGAGAACAGCGTGTCCGACGAGGGGTGGGCTTCGGCGATCGCCTCGCGGGCGGCCGCGATGAGGGGTCGGTCGCGCCCGGAGGCGGTGGGAGCGAGCGGGGTCGGTCCAGTCGCGGTGCGACCGATGGCGGTGGACAGAAGGGCCAGCAGTTCCTCGGAGAGTGCGTAGTCGACGTCTCCGGAGCGTGCGGCGGCGAGCAGGCGGCGGTGGGCAAGGTCGAGGTGCGGATCGACGTAGACGACCTGGGCAGCCGGTACTTCGGCGTCTCCGGCGAGGGAGCGCCACAGCTTCGGTGCCACGCTGATCGATGTGCAAACGTCGCCGCCGGTGGGATGGGCGAAGCTCTCCTCTTCACCCGGTGTGCCCACGTAGGCGAGGGTCGCGTCGAGGTCGGCTGGACTGCTTGCCGCTTTCCGACGGAACCGCCCGCGGCGCACGAGTACCACGCGGTAGTCGGCACGCACCTCCGGCGCCGACCAGCGGGTGTGGTCGGAACGGCAGGTCACCGCACTGATGTCGAAGTCTGGGCGGCTGGCAACAGAAATGGCTGTGAGCACCCTCGCACGCTACGTGGGAGGTCTGACAACCACGCCCCGTTGCAAGGATCTTCAAGACCGGGCCCGCAGCCGGGAGGACGCTTGCACAGTGCGAGGGCCTGCGCGCTCCCCGTACGCCGCTGTGTTCATTCCCTACCGATTCCCAGGAGTCATCGGCATGTCTGTTCTGAAGCAGCTCAGCACGGTCGTCGTCGACTGTGCCGACCCGGCCACGCTCGCCGCGTTCTACCAGAAGGCCACCGGGTGGGAGATCACCCACAGCGACCAGGACTTCGCCTCCCTGGGCAGTGGCACTCCGGTCCAGCTCGCCTTCGTCCGCGTCGACGGCTACGAGGTGCCGAACTGGCCCGAAGGCACGACGTACATACACCTCGACTTCACCGTCGCCGACTTGGACGCCGCGGCCGAGGAACTACTCGCCCTGGGTGCGTCCCGGCCCGACTTCCAGCCGGGTGAGGGCCAGTGGATCGTCCTCACCGACCCCGAGGGCCACCCGTTCTGTCTTGCCACTGCCCCGGCCGGCGACTGACCGATCCACCCAGAAGGGACAGATCCATGGCATCCATCCATCGCGAAGTGCTGATCGATGACACCCCAGCCAACGTGTGGGCGGCGGTCCGTGACTTCGGAGAGGTCCACCACCGCCTCGCACCGGGGTATGTCACCGACACCCGCGTCGACGGCGACATCAGGACCGTCACCTTCGCCAACGGCGCCGTGGTGCGCGAACTCATCGTCGACATCGACGATGAGACCCGGCGCATCGCCTACGCAGTGGTCGGCGGCTCCCTGGAACCCACGCACCACCACGCCTCCATGCAGGTGCTCGCCGGGGAGGGGAACCGCAGCCGCTTCGTCTGGATCATCGATGTGACGCCGGAAAGCCTCGGTGCACCCATCGCCGAGATGGTCGATCAGGGACTCCGCGTCATCAAGCACACGCTGGACCACGAGGCGACTCCGATCGGCTGACCGGCGACACCAGGCCAGGACAAGCGTGCAGCCCGGAACGGGGAAGCGTTCCGGGCCGCACTGCCGCGGTATGTGGCGTGGTTACGGGGTGGGTTGGTGTCGAGCCAGGCGGTGGGGGAAGAGTTGTCGCCGCCGCGCCGGTTGTAGCGGCCGGACGCACGGCGCTTCGGGAGATCTGGCGCGATCCCTGTCGGGACTCTGAAGGCCTGGTTCGTTCAGCCGGCGGTTTTAACCGCTTGAGTCTCCAGTAGGGGGAGACAGCAAGGTGAAGCACATGAACGGTGACGCGCTCTACGCGATTGGTGACCTGGCCCGGCGAACCGGGCTGACGGTGAAGACCATTCGGTTCTACTCCGACGCGGGAATCGTGCCGCCGACTGACCGAAGCCCGGCTGGCTACCGGCTCTACGACATCGACGCCGTCACACGTCTCGATCTCGTACGCACCCTGCGCGACCTCGGGCTGGATCTTTCCGCCATCAGGAAGGTGCTCGACCGGGAAGTCTCCGTCCCCGAGGTGGCTTCGGCGCACGCCGATGCCCTGGACGTGCAGATTCGTACGCTTCGTCTGCGGCGATCAGTACTGAGAGCGGTAGCCAAGCGTGGCGCTACACCCGAGGAATTGGATCTCATGCACACACTCGCCAAACTCTCCGACAGCGAACGACAGCGACTGGTGAACGACTTCATCGATGACACCTTCGGCGATCTCGACGCCAACCCGGAGTTCGTGGCCATGATGCGTTCGGCCATGCCCCAACTCCCCGACGACCCGGCTCCCGAACAGGTCGAGGCATGGGTGGAACTGGCAGAACTCTGCCAGGACACGGACTTCCGGGCCGCCGTCCGACGGATGGCCGAACACCAGGCAGCGGAGCGGGCGCAGGGCGACACCACCGGCCTGCACCACGATCTGACCACTGCGGTGCGTGAGCAGGTCGGCGAAGCTCTCGCAGCAGGAATCCAGCCGACGTCCGACCGGGCGGTGCCCATTGTCGACGCTCTCACCGTTCTCTATGCCGAGACGTTCGGACGCACTGACGATGCCGACCTGCGGCAATGGCTCGTCACTCGGTTGGAGACCGGCGCGGACCCCAGAGCGGAGCGCTACTGGCAGCTTCTGTCGACCATCAACGGCTGGCCAGTACCTCCTGCTCTCGCGCCGGTCTTCAGTTGGTTCATCACCGCTCTGCGCTCGCAGCTGAGCAGATAGCACGCCGCGCAGCCCCCGAACACGTCTGCCGCAAGTGGTGGGGGACCGCAGAGCAAGTGGGCAGCCGAGGCCCTCACCGGCAAGGGCGTTGGTCCCCTTGCACTGACCGCCCCGCTCACGGACCTGTCACTGACCGCCCCACCCATGGGCCTGTCGGCGAAGGCCCTGGCGGGCGGCCGCTCCTCAGGCTCGCCGCTGGCCGCAGGCATGGATTTCCGATGGCCATCAGCCCGGACAACCAACGATCGCCCGCCCGGGCATCTTAATGGCCGTTGACATCAATCGCCTTGAGCCTTGATCCAAGCGAAAGGGAGTGGGTCCACCGGTTGCGAGAACAGGCTGCGGGCCTCGGCGGTGTCCGGCATCTTCCTGTCGCGCAGCGGTACGGCGCCGTACAAGTCATGCAGCGGGCCGGGCCGTTGCATGCCCGCAGGGTGCTTGGAGAAAGAGAAGACGAGGGCTCCCGCCTCATGGCTGCGTTTACGCCGGCAAGGTGAGGATTTCGGCTCCATCGTCGGTGATGGCGATCGTGTGCTCGCTGTGTGCTGTCCGGCAGCCTGTCGCGCTTCGGAGTGTCCACCCGTCGGCATCGGTGACGAGTTGCGCGGTGTCCGCCATGACCCACGGCTCCAGTGCCAGCAGCAGCCCGGGGCGCAGTTTGTATCCGCGGCCGGGCCGTCCGGTGTTCGAAACGTGCGGGTCCTGGTGCATCGTCGATCCGATGCCGTGACCACCGAACTCGGTGTTGATGGGGTAGCCCGCCTCGCTGAGGACGGTGCCGATGGCATGGGAGATGTCGCCGACGCGGGCCCCGGGCCCGGCGGCGGCGATCGCCGCCGCCAGCGCGCGTTCAGTTGCGCTGATCATCGCGACGCTCTCCGGAGGCTTGGTGTCACCTACGATGAAACTGATGGCGGCGTCTGCGGCGACCCCGGCCTTGGAGACGGCGAGGTCGAGTGTCAGCAGGTCGCCGTCGGCAAGTGTGTAGTCGTGCGGCTTTCCATGGAGCACAGCGTCGTTGACGGCCGTGCAAATGTAGTGGCCGAACGGGCCGCGTCCGAAGGATGGCGCGTAGTCGACGTAGCAGGACGTAGCTCCCGCCTCGACGATCATGGCCTTGGCCCACTGGTCGATGTCCAGAAGGTTCGTGCCGATCGTGCTACGGCTCTTCAGCGTCTGCAGGATGTGGGCGACCAGGGCGCCTGTGTCTCTTGCTCGGGTCAGACGGGTGTGGTTCAGGATCTCGATCATGCGGCGTCCTTCTCGCTATACCAATAACTATACCGGCAATACTGTACCGGTATTAGAATCGGGGTCATGGTCAGGTTGCCCCTTACTCCCGAAGAGGTCGAACGCGGACAGCGACTCGGCGCCCTGCTGCGTCTAGCCAGGGGGGAGCGCTCGATGCTCGATACAGCGCTCGCCGCACGTGTCTCACCGGAGACCCTCCGGAAGATCGAAACGGGGCGCGTGGCCACCCCCGCCTTTCCGACCATCGCGGCGATCGCCGATGTCCTCGGCCTCTCCCTCGACGCGGTGTGGACCGAAATCAGCCGGCCCGAATGTGGCGTTGGACCGATCGACTCCCGCCACTACGCACGAGAGCGGCTGGCGTCCTGAGGGCCGTGGCCGTACCCAGAGGTTCGGTTGTGGATCGAACGTGGGGTCTTGGTTGGTGATCGGCACGTGGCCGGGGAATGACAGCAGAGCCCGTCAACAAAATCACGGATGACGAGGGCAACTGCTGGTGTTCTTCGACTTCCCGGCCGAGCGCCGGATCCACCTGCGAACGACGAATCCCATCGAGTCGGCATTCGCCACCGTGCACCTACGGACGAAGGCCACCAAGGGAGGGCGCAGCCGGGCTGCCGAACTGGCCAGGGTCTTCAAGCTGGTTGAGTCCCCCCAGGCCCGCCGGCCGGCGGTGAACGCACCCCACCCCCCATCGCCCTCGTCCGCGCCGGAGCCTGTTTCGAACGCGAGCCACCTCGTCGAGCGTCCCCAGATGGCCGATGCGGCACTGCGAAATTGGCCACCCACCTGGCAGACGGGTGCCCGTGGATGAGTGTCGTGCCACCGGCGGTGCGGTGGCGACGGCGCCGAACAGTCCACGTGTCGTGTCCGAGGGGCTCAGGGGCTGGCCGGTACGGGGGCTGCCGATCCGTCATGGGTGAGGTGGGATTCGTCGGGCGGAGTTCGTGAGCCGCTCGGCGAGAGCTTCGACCAGACCGCGGAGCTCATCCGGGCGTTCGATGACGAATGGCCGGTCCAGCGAGGCGAGTACAGCTGGCAGCCAGTCGAGCCTGTCCACACGCAACTCGACGCGGAACCAGCGCTCGGTCTGCGGATCTGCGCCGTCCGGGCACGTCAGTTCCTCCACGATCGCGACGCCGGCGGGAAGCCGGGTGTGGATGTGCTCGGCCGTGCCCTGGATCCGCAGGGTCACCTCATGCCGGTACGGGGCCGTGGCGAGCCCTGTCAGGACGCGCTCCGCCGGGTCGAGTCCGGCGGGTGGTTCGAACGAGCCGGGCAACGCCCTCACACCGGCGATGCGATCCAACCGGAACGTCCGGTCCTGGCCCGACGCGAGATCCGCTCCCGTTACGTACCACCGGCCCGAGTGGGCGACGAGCCCGTACGGATGCAGTGTGCGTTCGCTGCGTCGGCCGCCGGCGGCTGTGTACCGCATCGAGATCGGCCGGTGATGGTTCACCGCGTCGGCGATCGGGAGCAGAACCGCAGAATCCGGGGGGACTGTCTCGCCGGGCGGGGTCGTGAAGGCAAGGGAGCCGAGCACGGCGTCGAGCGTGAGGCGCAGCCTCTCCGGCAGCACTCGCCGGATCTTGGCAGCCGCGGTCTCGCTCGCCGTGCTCGTGGCCGTACTCAGGCCTGCTCGCCGGCCCGCGAGCAGGCCGAGCAGCACGGCGAGCGCTTCGTCGTCGCTCAGCATGAGCGGAGGCATGCGGTAACCGGGGGCGAGCCGGTAGCCGCCGTGGCGACCGCGCACCGATTCGACGGGGACATCGAGGTCGAGGAGGTGGGTGGCGTAGCGCCGCACGGTGCGTTCGTCGACGCCGAGCCGGTCGGCCAGTTCGGTCACGGTCCGGATGCCACCCGACTGCAAAAGCTCCAGCAGGGTGAGTACGCGGGCAGTAGGGCGAGGCATGCCGAGAAGTCTTCCGCATATACCGGGCGGGTTCCGCCCGGTATTCGCCGTAGCGTGCGGTCAGAAGCACCGACCTGCACCGATCCGCCAGGAGAAGACCCATGGACTTTGTCTCTGTACGCATCATCACGGGCGACGTCGCCCGTCTCGTCGCCTTCTACGAGCGTGCCACCGGCGTATCTGCCACTTGGTCCACCGAGGACTTCGCTGAGCTCAGGACAGCCTCGGCCACCCTCGCGATCGGCAGTACCCGCACGGTCCCTCTGTTCGCACCCGGCTCAGCCCGCCCTGCCGACAACCACAGCGTCATCCTTGAGTTCCTTGTCGACGACGTGGACAGCGTGCACAAGAACCTGACCGGCTTCGTGGAGGACTTCGTCAATGAGCCCACCACGATGCCTTGGGGCAATCGTGCGCTCCTGTTCCGCGATCCCGACGGCAACCTCGTCAACTTTTTCACCCCCGTCACGCCTGCCGCCATCGAGAAGTTCGCTCGCTGAGGACTGCACAGCTGCCCGCCAGGCGCACGGCTTGCCGTCGGTCCAACCTTGCTGGGAAACGTCCCAGGTTCGTTGTCACTGGTCACAGGGCCGCACTCGACTGATTTGGCTGTCCAGGAACGCCCTTGGCGTTCCCCGCAGCCTGGCTCCTGCGGTGAGCCACACGCTGGGCCGTCGGCGCCTGTGGTGGAGGTCGAGCCAAGGTGAACCCAATAGCCGCCACGGGATGATCTTGGCGATTTTTCAGTAGTGCAGTCCGGTTGACTCGTGCTCGGCCGGGTCCCGGCCTACTTCGCCGAGGCGGAGAGCTCGGCGTCGTCCGGGGCGACGTTCTCGGTTTCTTGTGCTCCTGGCCCCCTACTCGGTCCAGGTCCCGAACGGCCCGGGAAGACCGGAACCGGGACCACCGGGACCACCGAGGTCCCGCCGCGCTGGAGGAAGGGCATGACACGCCCGAAGCTCAGGGTGGTCGTCGTCCTTGCCGGACTTCTTGTCGGCGCGGGCCCGGACCGCGGATGAGTTCCGCGGTCCGGGCCGGGCGCGACTGATGTCAGGCGCTGTGCTTGGCGAGGAAGTCGGTGATCAGCTTCTGCCACTCCTCGGGGCGCTCGACCATGGGCAGGTGCCCGGTGGGGATCTCCACGAGCTGGGCGCCGGGGATGGTGTCGGCGATCTGCCGGTGGAGGCGGGTGGAGGTGAACCAGTCCTGGGTGGTGGAGATGACCAGAGTGGGCGCCTTGATGTGCGGCAGGTCGTCGCGGACGTCTGCCCGGCCGGCGAGTTCGGCGTGCTCGGGGGTGCCGTCGGCGATGTTCGCGGCAGTGATTTCGAGAGCCTGCTGGAGCTGCTCCTCCGACAGATACTCCAGCGCGTCGGCGCCCATGGCCATCATGACCAGGAACTTGGACAGCAGCTCGCGGTCCGTCTCGGCGAGCTTGGCCCAGATCGGCGTGGCGAGAGCGAGCCGGTTGTCGTGGTACGGGAGGGTCGCGGTCAGGACGAGGGCGCTGACGCGTTCGGGGTGACGGGCGGCGGCGCGCATGGCGACGAGGCCGCCGAGGGAGTAGCCCGCCGCGGCGAAGGTCTCCAGACCTTCGGCGACGGCGGCGGCGACGAGCTGGTCGGCCAGATCGTCGAGCCGCAGCGGGGTGGTGGAGCGGGGGGTGTCGCCGCTGCCGGGGTAGTCGACGCCGACGACGGTGTGGTGGGCGGCCAGGCCCTGGAGGATCGGGCCGTAGGTGTTGTCGATGCTGCTGCCGGCGCCGTGGGCGAGGGCGAGGCCGGGGCCGGAGCCCAGGACGGTGCGGGCGAAGGTCGCTTCGGGCAGGGCGCGCTGTGACATGGGAATTTCCAGTCTTCGGGGAGGTGGCGGGGCCAGGTGCTGCGGTGCTTGGACCGGGAGCGGATCTGCGCCAGGGCGGGCAGCAGGGCCGACCGTCGGGGCGAGGGTGTAGGTGGCGGAGCCGAGTGGGAGCTGGGCTTGGGTGACCAGGTCCGCGCCGACCAGCTCGCGCAGCCGGTCGGCGAGCATCTTGGTGCTGATGGAGCCGAGGGCTTGCCGTAGTTCACCCAAGCGGGCCGGGCGGGTGGCCAGGGTGTGCAGGATGATCCCGTTCCACTTCTGGCCCAGCACCGCGAACGCGGCGGCCGCGTCCGCATCGGCCATCATGCGGCGAGGTTGGCCAGTGCCATCGGTTCGGCCTTCCAGCTCGTGCGTCCCGGTGCGGGCATGCGTGGGTTGGGCTTGAGGTGGGGCCGCAACCGGCCGGGGGATGCCCGGCTGCGGCCCCGGGGCCACCTCGCCCGTTCCAGCGACGCGAGGCGGCGGCACAGGGGGGGTCAGGGCACCAGGACGGCCTTGCCCCGGTTGCGGTGAGCCTCCACGTCGGCTTGTGCCCGAGCCGCCTCCGCCAGGGGGAAGGCGCGCCAGACGGGCACGGTGAGCTTCCCGGCGGCGGCCAGCTGCACCAGCGCGGGCAGGGACTCCCCGACGTGCTCGGACGTACCGGCGCTGAAGCGCACGCCGTGCTGCGCGGCGGTCATATCGGCGATGGTGATGACCTTGCCCGCGTCGCCGGTCAGGGCGACGGAGTCGGCGAGCACACCGGCGCCGGAGGCATCGAACACGAAGTCCACGCTGCCCGGGGCGGCGGCCTTCACCCGCTCCACCCAGCCGTCGCCGTAGCGGACCGCGGTGGCCCCGAAGGCGGTGACGCGCTCCAGGTCGCGCTCGGCGGCGGTGCCGATGACGGTGATCCCGCGGGCGGCGGCCAGCTGTACCGCGATGACGCCCACGCTGCCGGCGGCGCCGTGGATCAGCAGGGTCTGGCCCGCCCGCACGCCCAACTGGGCAAGGACGCGGGCCGCGGTCAGGCCGACCGTGACCAGTGAGGCGGCGACCTCCCACGACAGGGCTTCGGGCTTGGCCACCGGCCCCTCCAGCAAGGCGTACTCGGCGTAACTGCCGCCGACGGTGGCGCCGAGGACCTCGTCCCCCACCGTCGCGTCGGCTCCCTCGCCGACGGCGTCGACGACACCGGCCGCGTCCAGGCCGGGGATCACGGGGAAGTCGGCCGGGGCCATGCGGGCCATCAGGCCGGACCGGATCTTCATGTCGATCGGGTTCACGGAGGCGGCCCTGAC
The DNA here is from genome assembly GCF_036231355.1 of Streptomyces sp. NBC_01431. Taxonomy (NCBI): domain Bacteria; kingdom Bacillati; phylum Actinomycetota; class Actinomycetes; order Kitasatosporales; family Streptomycetaceae; genus Streptomyces; species Streptomyces sp. NBC_01431. The sequence goes on along the minus strand of NZ_CP109497.1, from coordinate 420,626 downwards.
CTTGATCCGGACCTGCCCGGGGCCCGGCGTCGGCGGGGTGACCTCCGACAGTCGCAGCATCTCGGGCGCGCCGTACTCGGAGAAAGTGATCGCTTTGGACATCGGAAACTCCAGGGAGAGGAGGACACGGGATGCGAAGTGATCCGTGTCACAAGAGTGGGGTCAAAGCGGCGGGACGCCCCGGCGGCAGGCCGAAGGCCTGGGCCACGGGGGCTGCCTCGTCAGCTGGTGAGAGCGGGGTAGTCGGTGTAGCCGCGATGGTCGCCGCCGTAGAAGGTCGACTGGTCCGGGCTGTTGAACGGGCCGCCGGCCGCCAGGCGGGCCGGGAGGTCGGGGTTGGCCAGGAACAGCGCCCCGTAGGCCACCATGTCCGCCGCGCCGTCCTCGATCAGCTGTAGCGCCTCGGGCCCGGTGACCTCGGGGTAGGTGAACGGGTTGAGAACGAATGTGCCAGGCCAGACCTTGCGCAGACGCGCGGTCAGGCCGCGGTCCGGGCCCTCCATCAGGTGCAGGTAGGCCAGGTCCAGGCCGGCGATCCTCCCGATCAGCGCCTCGTAGGTCTCGGCCGGGTCGTGCTCGGCCATGTCGTTGTACCGGTTGCCGGGCGAGATCCGCAGGCCCACCCGGTCGCCGCCAATCGCCCCGGCCACGGCGGCGGTCACCTCGACGGCGAAGCGGATCCGCCCCTCGGCCCCGCCGCCCCAGGCATCGGTGCGCCGGTTGGTGTTCGGAGCGAGGAACTGGTGGATCAGGTAGCCGTTGGCTCCGTGGAGCTCCACCCCGTCGAACCCGGCCTCGATCGCGTTGCGGGCCGCGTCGGCGAAGTCGGCGATCGTCTGCCGGATCTCCGCCTCGCTCAACTCCTTCGGCGTCACGAACTCCTTCGGTCCCTCGTGGGTGAACACCTTGCCCTTGGCGGCCACCGCCGACGGGCCCACCGGCACCAGGCCCTCGGGCAACAGGCTCGGGTGGCCGATCCGGCCGGTGTGCATCAGCTGCGCGAAGATCACACCGTCCTCGCGGTGCACCGCGTCGGTCACCTGCCGCCACGCCGCCACCTGCCCGGACGTGTGCAGCCCGGGGGTGTTCGGGTAGCCCTGGCCGGTCACCGAGGGCTGGATGCCCTCGGTGACGATCAGGCCGGCGCCAGCACGCTGCGCGTAGTACGTCGCCATCAGCTTGGTGGGCTCGGAGCCCGGCCCATAGGCGCGGCTGCGGGTCATCGGCGCCATCACGACGCGGCTGGCCAGGCGGCGGCCGCCCAGGACGATCGGATCGAAAGCGGTGGTCATGATCAAAGCCCTTCACGAGGGGGGTGCTGTAGTGGCCGCGACGGCCTCTGTTGGCGGGTCCCTGGTGCGACCCGGCGATTTACCTGTTCGAACAGTAAATCTCGCGGCGGCATTCCGCAAACGACGTGACTCCTGTCACAACGGCCGCGAAAACGGACAGATTCGGTCCAGTTTGCGCATGAATGCGAGAAGATGAATCGGAGAGCCGGAAGTGGCAGAGGTATCCTGTTCGAGCAACATTCACCATGAGGCAGGAGTGTCAGAGACCATGGCGGAATCCGCAGCCAGCAGCGAGGGCCGCTCCCCGGCCTCGGCCGACGCGGCCATCCCCCTGCCCGCGGCAGCCGGCGGAGGACCCATCAGCCACGCGATCTTCCGGGTAGCCCGCACCCACCGCATGATCGCCGGGCACCTCCTGCGCCGCGTGGGCCTGCACCCGGGCCAGGAGCTGGTGATGATGCAGCTGTGGGAACTCGGACCACAGCGGCAGGTCGACCTCGTCCGCCTGCTCGACTCCGACGCCGCCACCATGACCCGCACCATCCGGCGCCTCGAACACTCCGGCTTCGTCCGCCGCTCCCCCTGCCCCGACGACAAACGCGCCTCCGTCATCGAGGCCACCACCGCCAGCCACGCGCTGCGCAAGGAAGTCGAACAGCTGTGGCGCCAGCTCGAAGACGCCACCGTCGGCGACACCACCCGCGAGGAACAGGCCTCCGTCCTACGCGCCCTGGAAGACATCGAGAAGCGACTCACCCGCACAGCCGCACAGCTCGGAGCCTGAGGGCGCACCACGGCAGCCGTTCTGGCTGCGCCGCCGGACAGCCGGTGTTCGTCAACGTGTCGTCTACCGGGGGGGTGTCTGCCGTCCTGCTGTCCGCTGTGTCGGTGGGTTCGGTGGGTGAGAGTGCGGCGAGAAGTTGCAGCTTCTCGTCGCTGTCGCTGTCCTTGTCGGGGTAGTAGACAACGAGGATGACGTCGTCGATGGGGAGTTTGTCGCGGTGGAGCCGTAGTTCACCGACGACGGGGTGGTGGACGGTGGTGGTGCCGCCGTCGAGGTTGCGGACGTCGTGTCGGGCCCACAGGGTGCGGAACCGCTGGCTGGACAGTGCGAGCTCTCCGACGAGTTCGACGAACCGGGGGTTGTCGGTGTCGTCCCCGATGGTGGTGCGAAGGGCGGCCACGAAGTCGGCGGTGGCTTTCCCCCAGTCCTGCTGAAAGGCCTGTTCCTCCGGGTCGAGGAGGAGGGAACGAAGCCGGTTCTCGCCGGGTCGCAGACGTGGGGAGAGGGCGACGGCCATGGGGTTGGAGGCCAGTACGTCGAAGGCGCGCCCTTCGACGAACGCGGGGATCTGAAGGTGGGCGAGGAGTTGGTGCACCCGTACCGGCACGTGCTCGGGTCGCTTGCGGCGCGGTGTCCTGGGGCGTGCTGCCGCGAGGCCGAGCAGGTAGGTCCGCTCGACGTCGTCGAGGTTCAGGACGCGCGCGAGTGAGCCGAGGACCTGGGGTGAGGGGTTCTTGTCGCGGCCCCGTTCCAGGCGCAGGTAGTAGTCGGGGCTGATTCCGGCGAGCAGGGCAACTTCCTCACGGCGCAGGCCGGGTACGCGGCGGTTGCCGCCGGGCGGGAGCCCTGCCTGGGCCGGAGAGATCAGCTCACGCCGGGCGCGGAGGTAGCTGCCGAGTTGGTTGTCCGATGCCTCGTCCTTCACGACTCCACGGTAGTGCGGTGCGTACGTCTCAGCGGGGGCCCTGGCAGGACCAGGGAAGACGGGGGCCCTGCCGCACTCGGCGGAGCCGGTCAAGACTGGCGACGTCACTGTTTGAGATCACTGTTCGATAAGGACAGGGATCACCGCTGAGCAGCGCCGCGGGCCCGGACGCCGTGAGCGCTCTCAACTGAAGGGAAGACCCCGTGGACCTCTCCAACCGCACCGTTTTCATCGTCGGCGGAACGTCCGGCATCGGCCGGGAACTGGCCCGGCGGTTCGCCGCAGCGGGCAGCACCGTGGCCGTCGGCGGTCGCAGCGCAGAGGCGCTCGCTGAACTCTCCGACGAAGGCATCGGCACATTCGGCATCGATGTCACCGACGATGCCTCCGTCGCACGTGCCCGCGACGCCGTACTCGACCGATACCCCGAGCTGGACACCGTGGTGACCATGCCGGGCGTCATGCTCCTGGAGGACCTGCGCGACCCGGCGCACTTCGAGACGGCGCAGACGACGATCGACACCAACCTGGTCGGCACCATCAGGGTCATCGACGCCTTCACCCCACACCTGGTCCACCGCGGCGCCGGCACCTTCATCACCGTCACATCCGGCATCGCCTTCCTGCCGTTCCCGCCCATGCCCACCTACGCCGCCTCCAAAGCCGCGGTGCACGCCTACTCCGAGGCACTGCGCGCACAACTGGACGGCACCGGCGTCGGCGTCGTCGAACTCGTCCCCCCGGCCGTCGCCACGGCAGGTCAGGAGAAGGTGAACCCGCAGGCACTGCCGCTCGACGTCTTCGCCACCGAGGTCATGCAGCTGCTCTCGCAGAACCCCACCCCTGACGAGATCCTGGTCGAGCGGGTTCTCACGCACCGCTGGGCCGAGCGCGACGGCACCTACGACGACCTCGTCGCACAGCGCTCCCAGGCCCTGGCCATGCTCCCCAGCCGCCAAGGCTGAGGTCGAGTGCGGCGGGGCAGCGAACCAACAAGGCTCCCCTGCCGGTGAGTTGAGACCTCGAACACCTCCCCCAACGACACCGGAGCCTCGTTCGCTGCGCACCCCTCGGCCATCCACTGCCCGCTGACCTCGCTGCCCTCCTCCGCGAGACCAACGGCATCGAGGTCGACTACGGAGACGGAGTTCGCCGACTGTGTGAGACATCCCTCTCCCGTCGTCGTGGCGCTGGTGGCCCGGGAAGGTTGACCATGTGGTCATGACCTCCTCGCCCCGCCCGCCGCACGTCGGTGGCCGATCGGATCCGACAGGTGGGACTGGCGCGCTCGGTGAAGAGCCCGCTCCCGCCCGCGGGTATCTGCTGGACAACGCACGCGCCGAGGCGGGCGAGCGATTCGTTTGGCTGGCCGAGCTGTTCGACGGTGTGACGCGCGGGCACTTCGAGCGGCTGGGGGTCGGGGCCGGCTCGCGCTGCTGGGAAGTGGGGGCCGGTGGCCCCAGTATCCCGAAGGCGCTCGCAGCGGCCGTCGGTCCGGCCGGGCACGTGCTGGTCACGGACATCGACCCGTCGTGGCTGAAGACAGGCGACGGGTACGAGGTCCGCAAGCACGACGTCGCCGCTGATCCACCCCCGGAGCCGGGCATGTTCGATCTGGTGCACGCCCGGCTCGTGCTGGTCCATGTGCCTGACCGGGCAAGGGCGTTGGCCACAATGGCGGCAGCGCTACGGCCCGGCGGCTGGCTGCTGGTCGAGGACGCCGATACGGCTCTGCAGCCACTGGCATGCCTGGACGACAGCGGCCCCGCGCAGCGGCGGGCCAACCGGCTGCGCGACGCGGTCCGGGAGCTGCTGACACGCCGCGGCGCGGACCTGCGCTACGGCCGGACACTGCCGCGGGCATTGCGTGAGGCCGGCTTGGTCGATGTCGCCGCGGAGGGCTTCTTCCCATTCGGCGGGCCGGCCTGCGACCGGCTGGAAGCGGCGACCATCCGGCACGTACGCGGCGAACTGCTCGCGGCAGGCCTGGCCGACGACGCCGAGATCGACTCGCACCTGGCCGCCATCCACGCCGGCGAACTCGACCTGACACTCGCGCCGCTGATCTCGGCCTGGGGACGCCGCCCGGCCGAGCCCCCGTCGGCACTCGATTAGGTACGGATCCAGGCGTTGTCCGACCTGTCCACCGTGCTGTTCGTCGAGTCGGGCCGGACAGCTCACCATGCGGACGCCGGGTAAGCCCCGGCCACCCGGACGCCGACCGGCGGCTGATCACCGCGATGTACGCGGGGCTCGAACAGCTACCGGTTCCGGATGTGAAAATCCGAGTCGGCCGCGCCGGCCACCGATACAGGTTTGTCGGTGCCGCAGCACTCGCCACATGCTCCGTGGGTCGACTCCGCCAACGGGCCGGACGGTCACCACCCCTGGATCGAAGAGCGGGCGGGCGGGGCGGGGCCGCGACCGGTCACGGCTGAGGTCTGATGGTTCGGAGCTCTCGGCGGTGAATGGGATCCGCTGCCTGCGGTGGCCGGTTCCGCGTCAGGGCAGTTGGAGATGGCGCCCCTGCCGACCGGTGGGTGTCACCCCGCCGGGTGGGTGGAGCTGCCGCCGGGCGGGCCGCTGCGACCCTCCAGCGCCCTAAAGTCGAGGTGACGGGGTGGGACGGCATGGACGAAGGTGAGGCGGTGCTCGGGTGATCCGGGTTGTGGTGGTGGACGACGAGGCACTGGTCCGGTCCGGGTTCGGGCTCATCCTCGGGGCGTCCGACGACATCGAGGTCGTCGCGACCGCGAGCGGTGGGGACGCCGTCGAGACCGTACTGCGGGAGGGGCCCGATGTCGTTCTGCTGGACATCCGCATGCCGGACGTCGACGGGCTGACAGTCCTGCGGGAGCTGCGGCTGATGCCGGACGCCCCGGTCGTGGCGATGCTGACGACGTTCGACGCCGACGAGTACATCCTGACCGCGCTGCACTCCGGCGCGGCCGGTTTCCTGCTCAAGGACACCGAGCCGGACCAGCTCGCCCAGCTGGTGCGCACCCTGGCCGCGGGGGGCGTCGTACTGTCCCCCAAGGCGTCCCGGACCCTGCTGCGCAGCCACCCCGGCACCGCGGCGGCCGTCGATGAGGAGGCGGCTCGCGTCCGGCTGCTCACCGCCCGCGAGCGCGACGTCCTCGTCCTGGTCGCGGAAGGCCTGTCGAACGCCGACATCGGGACGCGCGTGCATCTGGGCGCCGGGACCGTCAAGGACCACGTCAGCGCCATCCTCACGAAGCTGCGGGTATCGAGTCGCGTCCAGGCCGCGCTGCTCGCACAGCGGGCCGGGCTGCTCGACGAGCGCCCGCAACCGGGGGGCGGAAGGTGACCAGCGCGCGCACCCTGTGGAAGCGTGTGCCCGCCCCGGTCGTCGATCTCGCCGTGGTGGCGGTGGCGACCATGGACATGTTGCTGAATCTGTGGGACGCGTCGCAGCTCAGCCTCGCTCTGGCCGCGCTCGGCTGCGCCGCGCTGGCCTTCCGGCGCAGGTTCCCGTTCACCGTCTTCGTGCTCTCCCTGCCGGCCACGCTCCTCCAGGAAGTCGCCGTCGCTCCGCTCGTGGCACTGTTCAGCCTGGCCGAACGCTCCCGCGACCGGCGTCTTCTGGCAGCGTGCGTCGCCGCGTCCGCCGTCGTGGGGAGTATCGCGGGGCCCTATGACGATGGTCAGGGAATTGTTCAGCCCATGACTTTCGTCGCGTTCGCGTACAGCTTGGCGACCGCTGCCGCTCCGGTGCTCTTCGGTCAACTCGTCCAGTCCCAGAGGGACTTGGCGCGGCGTCTTGTCGAGGTGGAGGATGCCAAGGAGCACGAGCGGGCCCTGCATGCCCAGGCGGTGCTCGCCCACGAACGCGCCCAGCTGGCGCGCGAGATGCACGACGTGGTGTCCCACCAGGTCAGTCTGATAGCGGTGCAGGCCGGAGCCCTGCAAGTCGCCGCGAAGGACGCGGAAACCAAGGAGGCCGCCCGCACGATCCGTTCGCTGTGCGTCACCACGCTCGATGAACTGCGCACCATGGTCACACTGCTGCGCGCCTCCGGCGGCCGTGCCACCGAGCTGACTCCCCAGCCCACCCTGGCCGACCTGCACAAACTCGTGGCGTCGAGCGGTACCCAGGCACATCTGACGGGTGAGCTTCCGGCCACCGTGGGCACCCCCGCCCAACGGACCCTCTACCGTACGGTCCAGGAGGCGCTGACCAACGTGCGCAAGCACGCCCCCGGCGCCACAGCCACGGTCGAGCTGTGGCAGGACGGCGAGGACGTCGGCGTGACCGTCACCAATACCCCGCCCACGCGTCCCGTCCTGCCCCTCCCCGGTTCGCAGCAGGGACTGGTGGGACTGCGGGAGCGGGCCGAGATCCTGCACGGCAGCCTGGAGGCGGGCCCTACCTTGGAGGGCGGCTACCGGGTGCGGCTACGGATCCCACTCACCACGGACTGAACCGCCGCGGTCCCGGCTGCCCGGCGGGACGTGTTGTCCCTGCCGCCTGTCGGGGCAGATGGTGTACTGCGGCGCCATCCGCACCGTGGCGAGCCGCCTCTGCAGAACCGACGCGGCGGCAGAGCAGACGACCGGATGACCCGCAGGTCACTGCGCGGGGGCCAGGAGCTGAGTGGCCGCCAGCTGTGCGTACAGACCGTCCTGGGCCACCAGGTCCTCATGGGTGCCCACGGACCGTACCCGTCCGGCCTCCATCACGATGATCCGGGCCGCGTTGACCACCGTCGACAGGCGGTGGGCGACCACCAGCACGGTGGTCTCGCGTGCCACCTCGGCGATGACGTCCCGCAGGGCCAGCTCGTTGACCGCATCCAGCTGCGACGTCGCCTCGTCCAGGAGCAACAGCCGGGGCCTCCGCAACAGGGCGCGGGCGATGGCGACGCGCTGGCGCTCACCGCCCGACAGCTTGGAACCGCGGTGTCCGACCAGGGTCTCCAGTCCATCGGGGAGGCGCTCGACGAGGCTGTCGAGCTTCGCCCGGGTCAGGGCCTCGCGGATGTCGTCATCGCTCGCGCCAGGCGCTGCGAAGATCAGGTTCTCGCGGAGCGTGCCGGCCAGTACGGGGGCTTCCTGCTCCACATAGCCGATGGCGGAGCGCAGTTCGGGCAGGGACCAGTCGCGTACGTCCTCGCCGTCGACCAGGACTCGGCCGCCGGTCGCCTCGTAGAACCGCTCGATGAGCGCGAAGACCGTCGACTTGCCCGCGCCCGAGGGGCCGACGAAGGCCGTCATCCCGCCCCCCGGCACCTCGAAGCTCACCTCGTGATGGACGGGCGCGAGGTCGGGACGGTAGCGGAAGGAGACGTCCTCGAAGCGGACCGACGCCGGGCGGGACACCGCTGCCGGGGTGGCGGCCCGCTGCTGTGCGGGCGGCTCGGCCGACAGACGATCGGCCTGCGTGATCCGGGAGATCGCGGCCGCCCCCTCCTGGTACTCGGTCGCCGCGTCGACCAGCTTGTACACCGGCTCCATCAGGTAGAAGAGGTAGAGCAGGAAGGCGATGAGGGTGGACACGGGTATGTCCCCGGACGCCACCCGCGCCCCGCCGACCCCGAGCACGGCGAGGAACGCCAGTTGCAGGCCGATCTCGTGCGCCGACGACGCCACCGCTTCCCACTTCGCGCTCTCCACGCCGTGCTGCCAGGCCCGCTGCGCCGCTGCCTGCATGCGAGCGATCTCCCGCTCCTCGGCACCGGAGGCCTTGACTGTACGGAACGCCCCGAAGGCCCGCTCAAGGCCGCTGGAGAGCTCCCCGACCGCCTCCTGTGAACGCTCGGTGGCCTGCGAGATCTTGGGCATGACCAGGGCGACGCCCATGCCGACCAGCAGCAGCACGCCGAACGTCACCCCCAGCAGCACGGCATCGAGCACCGCCATCATCACGATCGCCGCAACGAACGCCACCGCGCCCGTGGCTCCCGAGACGATCGCCCGCGTGGTGACCGCGCGCAACAGCGTCGTGTCGGAGGTGACCCGGGACATCAGATCGCCCGGCGGAATCCGCTCCACCTCCGTGAGCCGCAGCCGCAGCAGCCGTCCGATGAGGGAGCGCCGGGCGGACAACACGACCGAATGCGCCGTCCGTTCGAGCACGTAGGTACCGAGCGCCTCGGACACCATGCCCACCAGCAGCAGCGCGGTGAGGGACAGCAGGATCGTGGCGATGGTCTGCCCTGATTGGAGCCTGTCGACCAGCGCCTTCGTGGCCAGCGGCTGGAGCAGCCCGCCCGCGGCTCCGATCAGCGCGCACAGCAGACCGAGCGCGATGACCCACCGGTGCGGCCGGGCATACGCGTACAGCGCCTTGAACGTCTCACGCGCCGACAGGGGCTCAGCACCCGTCGTCGACGGGTCGGATGCGGTATTCACTGAATGTCTCTCTCTTGCGCTCTGTCGGTCTGCCGGCCCGGTCCCGGGGCCCGAAGGCCGCCCGGTATCAGGCCGGTCGTGGTTCGGGGCCTGCCTGTGGGCCTTCTCCATCTCATCGCCTCCCGCCTCGCGATCGCTTCGCCGAGCGGCGGGGCCACCGCGCCGACGGGCCGGTCTCCGGCCCGTTGAGCCGTCAACGGAGGCCTCGGGACGGCTACTTGATGGGCGCGTTGGCAACGACCACGATCACTCCGAGCAGTGCGCCCGCCGCCCCCAGCTTCACGGCCGAGGGCCAGGTGCGGCCCGCCGCACACGAACGAACTCTTCGAATTCCTCCGGCCGCTCGAAGGAGGCGGGAAGCTCCGGGGCGCACCGGCGGGGCTGATCTGCGATGGTGCGCAGCCGCCGGGAGACACAGGCCCGGTGGCAGTCTCGGTTTACGCCATGGCTCCGCCCGGGGCGCGAGCGTGGGTCGTGGGATGGGCCGGCCGAGGCGGCGGACGGCGGTGGGGTCGCGGTGTGCGGGCGCGGGCCGGGCGGCCGCTGGGGTGGCCCGGGGCCGTCACAGATGGCGGGCCACGGCAGGGAGCAGGTCCTGGAAGGTCTGGCCGGACTCGGCCTGGCCGATGGCGACCATGTGCCACTCGGCGCCCCTGCGGACGACCTTGGCCATGATCTGCGCGGAGTGTGGGCCACCCTCGGCGAGCGTGTACCGGGCCGGCTCCTGTCCAGTGGTGTCATCGACGAGCCTGCAATGCGCGTTCTCGATCGCTTCGAAGGTCTCGCCGCTGAACGAGTTGACGACGAACACGATCTGGTCCACGTGGGCCGAGACCCGGGGCAGGTTCACGCGGATGAACTCGCCGTCGCGGCCCGCGCCAGTGCCGCCGGTGCGGTTGTCGCCGGAGTGTTCAACCGCACCGTCGTCACTGACCAGGTGGTTGAAGTAGACGACGTCGATGAAGTGGGCGCCGCTGAACAGCACCGCCGACGCATCGAGGTCGATGTCGCGTGGCGGCATGAACCGGCCGAGAAGGCCGTTCCGCGGGGTGGCCTGCCAGCCCAGTCCCATGCGGACCAGGGCGAGGGGTCGCCCATCGGTCTTGGTCAGGCTGATCTGCTGCCCCTGGTGAGGTTCACGGTCACGGCTGGTTCCTTGCTTCGGTTCGGGGTGGACGGCGCCCGGCCAAGGCGCCCGGGGGCCCACCGCCCGCGCGCGGAGGGCACTTCCGCCCGAGCGGTGCGGTGGCGGAGGCTGGGAGGGGTCGGTGCCTCTCACTTGTCAGGCAGGCCGATCCCGTGGCCGTGAAGCACATCGTGGATCAGGGCGAGACGGCCCTGCCCCTGCCCGGCCGCGTCGGCGGGGGCGCCGAGCGCGACGACCGTGACGAGGACGGCCAGCGCGGCGGCCAGGGCCCCGGCGAACAGGGTGCGGCGGACGGTCGTCAACATCGCGGTCTCCTTGCGTGATCGAGTACGCCTTGGGTGCGGTGTACACGTCGGACAGGACCAGCACCGCGTTTCGGCTGGGCCGAAGCGGACTGGCTGATGTCTCCACCCTCGCCAACCGCCCGATCAGCCGGTATCCGGCAGGTGTCCGGCCACACCCCGCCACGTGGCCGCGGATACCCCGCCACCCGGCGGGGCCCGCAGCCCCCTGTGAGGCTGCTCCTCCCGCCGGGCTGTGGCAGGCTCCTCCGGCCCGGAGACGTTGCCGAACGCGACGCGAGCGGCCGCAGCGGGTCGCATGGAGCGCACCGCCGCGGCCGCTCGTCATGCGAGTGGGGCGTCAGTGCCCCGTGAAGGTCCACGAGGCGCCGGGGAAGCCGTCTCCCGAGCAGTCGATGCCGCTCGGCGAAGCCCCAACTGCGGCTGGAGACGCCGTTGTTCGTCAGCCTGTGGTGGGCCGCGCCGATTCAGTCGTGCCCGGCAGTGCAGGGCGCGGTGGTGCGGGAGTCGGTTCTGCCGCCAGGAGCCGCGTGATACCCCTTGAGCCGCCTCCGTGAAGCAGGACGCTGCCGAGCACGGCAAGCGTCATGGCGTCGAGGGCGGTGTCGGCGTACGGCCCGAGCGGTAGAGCGTTGAAGGCCAGGAGGCCGAACACGATGGAGGTCGTGCCCCGCGGACCGAGCGCGCCGACCATGAGCCTTTCGCGCCAGCTGAACCGGGAGCCAAGGAAGGCGAACAGGATCGGCAGGATCCGCACGACGGTGAGTGCGGCGACACAGAGCACCAGCGTGCCCCATCCGATGCCCTCGCTCAGGGCGAGCACCACGGCGTTTCCGAAGAAGAACCACATGACCATGGTCAACATCGAGTTGGTGTCCTCGATGAGCTGGAAGTCGGAGGCGGCCGGAGCCGGAGCGCCATGCCGTCGGGCCGGTGCCTGCCGAACGTACCGGAAGGCGATCCCGCACACGAACGCGGCCACGAAGCCGTTCCCGTCCACCGCCACCGTCGAGGTGTAGGCGAACAGCGGTGTGATCAGCACGAGCGCCCGCCGGGACTGCCCGGTCGTCCAGTCCGCGCGGTCGGCCAGGTTCATGAGCCACGCGACCAGCGCCCCCACCACGCCGCCGACCACGAGCGCCTTCACCGCGAACGGCCCAGCGGTGCCCAGCGCCTCCATAGGGGTGCGCGGCTGGGACGTTGACCCGGCCAGGATCAGCGCGAACAGGAAGAGCGGCGAGATGATCCCGTCGTTGTAGCCGCTCTCGACGTTGAGGACGCTGCGCACCTTCTCGGGGATGCGTCGATCGCGTACGAGGGTCTCGGCCGGGGCGAAGTCCGTCGGAACGACGATGCACGCGATCAGCAGCAGCACCACGAGTGGCAACCCCGGCAGCAGCCACATTCCCAGCAGGACTGTCATGAGCAAGCTCAGAGGCATGGCCACCAGCAACGCCCGCGCGGCCGAGCCGGGGTCGTGACCGAAGAGCCGTCCGCCCGGCAGCTCCGTGGCGTCGACGAACAACAGGACCGCCAGGATGACCTCCGCCACGTGCTGGGCGACCTCGGAGTTCATCGTGGCAGCGAGGTGGCTTTGGGTGAACACGCCGGTGATGGCGCCCGCCAGCACCAGCACAAGGGGCGCCCGCACGTGCCACCGCTCCAGCCGCCCAGCGACGAGCGACCACCCGGCCACCGCGGCGGTAATCACTATCAGGACAAAAATCATGGCGAATCCATCACAAGGGAACAGGTAGCGCCCACTCAACCGAAGGCACGTAGAAGGGCGGTCTCGCTATCAGTGCAGGAGCGGCGCGGCCAAGTCCAGCGCCCGCGCCGATGTCACCCGCCACTTCGCGCCCTCTACACGAATGGTGTGGAAGCCACAGCACGCGAAATCCTGGCCGGCCGACACCCTGCCTTGTTCAGCACGCCACTGGAGAAAGAGCCGCAGCCGAAAGCCATTTCAGCCGCAGCCGGCGCCCGACGGTCCACGAAGTCGGTCGGATCGAGTCGTCCCCCGGTGGATCCAACATGCCCGCCCGGCCACGCTGCCCCGCACGCGGCGCGGCCTCCGTGTGGGGCCCCACGCCGCGTCGTTCGGTCACTCGAAATCCGTACCGTCGTCGCTCATCGCCTCGTTCAGGAGTGCACCGCCGACGAGACCGGCCGCGCCGGCGCCGAGCAGCGCTCCCGTGCCGAAGCGGCGTCCGTTCTGCTGCTGGGGAGCCGTTTCCTGAGCCGGGTAGCCCTGCTGCGGGTAGCCCGGTGCCTGCGCGTAATCAGCTTGTGGATATCCCGGCTGGGGCGGGGTGTAGTAGGGCGCCGGGGTGGTCTGCACCCGCTGCGCGCAGGCACCGCAGGCGTGCACGGGGCGGGACACGCCCCACTACGGGAACCAGACCACGGTCGTTGTGCCAGGGCCGTGGATGGGGTCGAAGAAACACGTCATGGAAGATTTTCCTGTTGGTTGGGAAGATGCGGTGACCGGCAGCGCTCAGACGTCGGTGGGGGCCAGCGCTCAAGTGGTCTGCGCAGGCGGCACAGACGCACCTTTCGCGCGCAGTGGACCCGGTGATCTGATGCACGGTCAAATGGGGTGGAGGCCGACACGCCTCCTCGGTTCTCGGCGCCCTAGCCGGGGCGATGCCGCCAGGCGCATCCGCTACGAAGGCCGCCAACCAACGGCGGTACCTTCGGCGACACCGAGAAAGCATCCACGCCCTCTCGCCCTGTGACCGCGCTGTCATACGCGGATGCCACAGGTCATGACGAAGGCTTGTCATCGGCCCCCGCCGCCGTGGCCGATCACGTGAAAGCTCCTGAGGAGTGGGCGCAGTGCCATGACTCCAGAGTCGGGCACCGGTGATCGCGAACCCATCCGACAGTCGTCGGGTTCACCCCCGCCGGTCGGCCGGAAACCACCCGCCACGTGGGGACTTCCCTGGCCGGACGCCCTTGGGGTCAGAGGAGCCAAACGGCAATCGCTCGTGGAAGGGGCAGACGGCCAAGTCCGGCCCACCTGACCACCGGCGGCGCCCCCGCCGACCTCGGCGCCGGCGCGCCGCCGTCCGACACGGGCCCGCGGGCGTCGGACACGGCGGCGCGGACAGGTGCGGCTGGGCGCCACTTCTCCGCCGGTCACCTCCGCAACCGAGCGTCGTTGGGCCCGCCGCGCATCCGACCGGCCTCGTCATACCCCCGCGACCTGCACATCCGAGAGATCACCACGACTCTGCAATCGCGTTGCGCCGAGAGGATGTTTGCGTCGAGAGGCTGTTTCACATTTCCACAGGCCCTGACTTCGCGTAAATGAAAGGTAAAGCTTGATCATCCGTCAAGTGAAGGTCGAGGCTTGCCCGTGGTGTGGGGCGTGAATCCGGCCAGGGAGTGACTCATGAGGCACTGGAGGCGCAAGTCCCTTATACAAACGGCTAGTTGAGCGATGGCGTAACGGCGCCGCAGCCCTCTGGATCGACTTCAAAATTGATCAAATGTCCTATTTCTATGGATTATTGCAATTGTTTTATCACCATCAACAGGCAAAGTGCTGGTAAGGTTTTGGTTGCGGCTGCGAATACGGCTGAGCCGCAGTGGTGTGGCGCAACGCCCCGAAGACGTGGCGCTCACAGATCGCCGCCGCACCCCTCCACACCGCTCTTGACCGACCCGACCACACCGCGCCCCGGCTGAAGCCACGCAGGCGCAGGAGGCAGGCCATCATGAAGTCACTGATCGACAATGCGCGCTCCTTCTCGACCACGCACGTGGCCGATCCTCAACATGCGGAGGCGTTCCAGGCCCTTGAGGCCGGGCAGTCTCCGGAAGTCCTGTTCATCACCTGCTCGGACTCCCGCGTCGTACCGGCCCTGATCACCGGGGCGCGCCCGGGTGAGCTCTTCGAACTGCGTACCGCCGGCAACATCGTCCCGGCCTACCCCGACCTCGACCGCCCCACGGGTGAGGCGGCCACCATCGAGTACGCCGTTCGCGTCCTCGGCGTCCGCGACATCATCGTCTGCGGCCACTCCCACTGCGGCGCGATAGGCGCGGTGGTCCGCGGCGAGGACCTGGCCGCCGTTCCCGCCGTCCGCGGCTGGCTGGAAGAAGCCGTACCGCCGCACGCCCCTGTCCGCTCGCTGGCGACGGACTCCGCCGACCTCGCGGAAGCCGTACAGGCCCACGCCGTCGCGCAGTTGGAGACGCTGCACGGCTACCCCTGCGTCCAGGAGCGCATCACCGCGGGCACGCTCTCCCTGCACGCCTGGTACTACGAAGTGCATACCGGCGTGGTCAGAGCGCAACAGGCGCAAGACGGCGGACTGCCATTCAAAGCCCTGTGAACCGGCCGGACACGAATTCGGGGGGACCCTCACCCATGCTTTCCGCTTTCAAGAATCCTGCCGTCCTGCGCCAAGACGCGCTCGCCTCGCTCGTGGTGTTCCTGGTGGCCCTGCCCCTGTGTGTCGGAGTCGCCGTGGCGTCGGGCGTACCGGCCGAACTGGGCCTGATCACCGGCATCGTGGGCGGGCTGGTCGTGGGCTTCCTGCCAGGGAGCGCGCTACAGGTCAGCGGCCCGGCCGCGGGCCTGACCGTCCTTGTCTTCGAAGCCGTCTGGGAGTTCGGACTGAGCATGCTCGGCGCCATTGTGCTGGCCGCCGGAGTGCTCCAGATCGGCCTCGGCCTGCTGCGGTTCGGCCGCTGGTTCCGGGCGATCTCCGTGTCGGTCGTCCAGGGCATGCTGGCCGGCATCGGACTCGTGCTCATCTTCGGGCAGTTGTACACCATGGCCGGCGTGCAGCAGCCGCGCTCGGGCCTGGAGAAGATCTTCGGCATCCCGGGTCTGGTCGGTGACATCGCCACCAGCCGCTCCGCACTGACCGCCTTCGCGGTGGGCCTCGGTACCATCATCGTGCTCGTGGGGTGGAAGAGACTGCCCGCCACGGTGCGTCTGATCCCCGCCCCGCTGGCCGCGGTGGCCCTCGCCACCGGCGTCACGGCGATCGGCGGCCTGGACATCGCCAACGTGAAGGTACAGGGGCTCTTCGAGGCCATCCAGCCGCCCGGCCTGAGCGACGTCAGCTCGTTGGGCAGCCTCGCGGTACTCGGCACGGTCCTTGCCTTCGCCCTCATCGCCTCGGCGGAATCGCTGTTCAGCGCGGCGGCGGCGGACCGCATGCACGACGGCCCGCGTACGCACTACGACAAGGAACTGGTCGCCCAGGGCGTGGGCAACACCGTGTGCGGCGTGCTCGGGGCCCTGCCGATGACCGCGGTCATCGTCCGCAGCTCCGCCAACCTCCAGGCAGGCGCGACGACGAAGGCCTCCCGCATCCTGCACGGGCTGTGGCTGCTGCTGTTCACCGTGCTGCTGCCCACCGTGATCGGGATCATCCCGCTCGCGGCACTCGCGGGCGTACTGGTCCACGCGGGCTGCAAGCTGATCCCCGTGAAGGAAGTACTCCCGCTGTGGCGCCAACACCGCGGCGAGCTCGTCATCCTCACGATCACGGCCATCGCCATCGTGACGACGAGCATGTTCGAAGGCGTGGTCCTGGGCCTGGTGCTGGCCGTGGCGAAGTCGGCGTGGGAAACCTCCCACGTCCACCTCGACACCCGCGAACTCACCGACGGCAGGCTGGTGGTGACCCTCACCGGCAACGCCACCTTCCTCCGGCTCCCCCGCATCCTGCAGACCCTGGAGGCACTACCGAAGGACCAGCCCATCGAACTCGACCTGACGGCCGTGCGGCATCTGGATCACGCCTGCCGCGCCGCCCTGGAGAACTGGGCAGCACGCCACCACACCACCGGCACCGAACCGGTACGGGTGAGAGTGCCGGCCACGGAGAACGACGCCACCACCGCGTCGGCGGGGGCAGCGGCCCGATCCGCGTGACGTTGCCTCCCAACAAGTAGCCGGGTTCCCGTGTACCAGGGCCGGGCGAAACGCTCACCATGCCTGACAACGGTGGCGAATACTTCGGGCATAAAAGGACCCGGTTGAAAGGGCTCCGGTTTGAGGGGGCTGCCACGGCGGTCGGCGGACAGCCGTCGTGGCAGCCCCCTCGACCTGCCTGGGGAAAGGACAGTTGGGGCGGCCCCGGCGAGCGGTCGGCGGCGCGGTGACTGGTGATAGCTCCGACGCTACGAGCGCGGCGGCAGGGTTGGGAGAGTGTGCTGCCGCGCGCTGTGAAAGCGCTCCGGCCTGCGGCAACTGGAGATGAATGAAGCCAGGACGAACCCGTGGGATGTCACACAACGCTTTGGCCACGGGCCCGACGGCTCGGGCGGGGGCGTGGCTGCTGGGCTCACTTGCCGGAGCCGACGTGGTAGCCGACGGGGTCGACGACGACGTCCGGAACGGTGCCACTGGCGGCGGCGATGGTGATGGTCACACCGTTGAGGTTCACGATCTCCCCGACCGTCTCGTTGGGCGGGGTGACGAGAAGCCGGGTGTAGGTCTTGCCGGAGCCGCTGGTGTCCGGGCTGTAGTGCAGCAGGAAGCGGGTCTCCTCGCCGGGCCCGACGGTGACGGTGGACGCCGTGGCGTCGGCGCGGGCGGCGTCGGGCCTGTTGTCACCCAGTCCATCGGGGCCCACGAGTTGGACTCCGGGGAAGCCGTGCATGCTGCACTTGCTGGAACCGGTGTTCTTCATGTTGACGACTATCTCGTCCTTGGTCCCGCTGGCGGTGGCGCTGAGGGCGAGATGGTCGGCTTTGCACCTGGAGCCCGACGCCGAGGACTGGGCCTGTGCAGTGGATCCACTGCCCTTCTTGGAGCCAGTGGAACCGGTGGAACCGGAGGAGGAGCCTGAGGTCGAGCCCTGGCCGCCGGTGGAGGTTCCCGCGGTTGTGGAACTGCTCGCGCCCGTGGAGCTGCTCGCGCTGGCGGACGCGCTGGTGTTGGCGGAAGCGCTCGATCCGTCGCTGCTGTTGCATGCGGTCAGCGAGAGGCCGGCAGCAGCGACGACGACGGCGAGGACGGACATCTTCTTGACGCGCATCGGTACTCCTGGGAAGCAGTGTGGTATCGGTCGCTCGCGCCAGCTGAGCGGCCACAGTTGTTTCATAGGAGGTCTACGCCGGGCGATGAGTTGCGGAAGGAGTTACACCAAGACACCGCTGTGACATGTGAGTCGAGCCGCCGTTACGGAAAGGCGGAGGAACTCGGACAGGCCGGGCGGGCGCATTGCAACAACTGCCGAGCCCTGAAGGCACACACGCTGAAGCCGACCGCACAACCACCTGGCCCTTCTCAGCCTCACTGCCGCACCAGCGCGGACTCAGCCTCCTCCGCACTGACCGGCGGCTGAAGCGAGAGGCTGCTTGACGAGGACGGTGGCGCTTTCCCTTGCGGACCGGCGTGCGGTTGCTGTCCGTGCAACCCCGGCAGCAACGCCCCACCCCCACCACCCACTCCTCCGCGGCAGCCGTGACGGGCTACCAGATCGTCTCCCCCGCACCAATGGCATGGCGATGTACATCACCAACCACTCCACCAACAACAGTGCGCTGGTGGGCAGTTCCCGCCATGGCGAGAACAAGTTCTTACGACGCCCTCTGCTCGGCATCGCCCGACTGCACAACCTCGCTCTCACGGGATAGCTTCTGCCGCATAAGAGACCTGAGAGGTCCCCCGGGAGATGGCTCCCCCTCGCAGTCTCGGAGGAGGATCAGTCGAGGCAGAACTCGTTGCCCTCGATGTCCTGCATCGTGATGCAGGACTCGTTGACGTCATCGGCGCGCTGCGTCAGCACGTGTTTCGCGCCGAGCGCCATCAGCCGTGCGCATTCGGCCTCGAGTGTGGCCAGGCGCTCGTCACCCACGAGCCCTGTGCCGACCCGCACATCAAGATGCACCCGGTTCTTGACGACCTTGCCTTCGGGAACTCGCTGGAAGAGCACGCGCGGTCCCACACCCGAGGGATCAGTGCACGCGAAGTAGATCTCATCCTCAGGCGGCAGCGAGTGGTGGTACTCCTCCCACGTGGCAAAGCCCTCCGGGACTGTCGGTACGACGTACCCCAGCACCTCGCACCAGAAGGCGGCGAGGCGCGCAGGCTCCGCGCAGTCGAAGGTCACTTGGAACTGCTTGATCATTGACATCGGCGCACGATAACAGGGGCCCTGCTCATCTCCCCGGGCGGGTGGTTCCACACGTTGCCGGGAGGACGGCCCTGCCGCGAGGACCGCGAGGATGAGCCTGCTGCATCACGATGCCCGACGAGGGCCATTGGTTGAACTTCCCTGATTTCGGGGCGAGTTCTACTCCTGCCTCACCTCTCTCGGATCGTGATCGTCGCCTCGGCCAAGGTCGGAGCGAGGGCAGCCGGTACGTCAATGGCCTCACGCATACAGCGGAACACGGGGGCGATGCCGATCCCGAACCAGGCGGCGAGCTGGGTGTAAGGGGCGCCGCACTGCAGGTGGGACAGGGAAGCAGTGCTTGATAGTCGGCCGGCAGCCACTGCCACCGCGTCCCGATCTTCCGGTGCCCGACGGCGAGTTGTCCGCTCAAGTGTCGCAGGGTGGGGTTGTCTGCTCAGGTGTCGCAGGGTGGGACGGGGCAGACCCATCGACGATGGGTATACGAGCACGTGAAGCTCCTGGCGGACATGGGTGGTCTTGGTCGAGAACCCGTATGCCAGGAGCTTCGTCATTGCGCAGGCGTGTCCAACTCGCGGTCAGCGCCACCGGGTTGGAACAGACTCAATGTGTTGATCAGGACCTTCGGACCGAAGTGAGGGGTCGGGCGCTGTCAGGGTGCGGACCGGAGCTGGACCACGCACGAGCCACGTTCGGCACCGGACGTCAAACGGCCGGCCGAGCAGTGGGTTTCGCGTGAATGACCTGCGCCCGGGGCAGGCCGGGAGCCCCCGTAGGTACGGGGGCTTCCGGGCGGGGCGGGTCAGCGCTGGTTTGCTGCGCGGCGGCGCAGGACGACGAACCCGGCCGCTCCGAGAGCCACAGCGCCCGTGCCGCCCGCGACCAGGGCAGTCGTGTTGCCGGAGTCTCCCTTGACTTCGGCACCGGCCGCGACACCGCCCTTGGGCAGCACGGAGGTCTGCGAGGCGTTGTGAGTGGAGGCCGCGGCGGTGGGCTTCGCCGCGCCCGAGGGCTTGGCAGCGGGCTGGGCGCAGTCCTTGGCGGGCTTGGGGAAGGCGATGCCCTCCCACGGCGTCTTCCCGCCGATGACACGCATCTGGAACTGGGGCACCTGCGGGTCATCGGCGTCCTTGATACGGGCGCCCCCGGCCAGGCCCTCTCGGTTGGACTTGGTGAGGGTGGTCATCACCTGGGCCGTCTGCGCGTCGAAGAGCTGCGCGACCGGGCCCGAAGGGCCGTTGGAGAGCCGCAGGCTGACACCCTCGAAGGGAGTCCCCATGCTCCACGCGACCGTGCAACCATTCCTCGTCTCGGTGCCGCCGGCGTCGAAACCGTGCCCCGTCGCCGGGTTCTTCCACGACCGGACCTGACCGGAACTGTTCAGGGTGACCCACATGCCGCGGATCTGCTGGCCGTCCTGGGTCTGCTTGCTCGTCCCACCGACGTGGAAGCTGCCGATCGGCATGCCGCTGTCGGTGTGGAGGTCGAGGTAGTACCAGCCCTCGCCCTTCTTCCACAGATCGCCCTTGGTGCCGTCGGCCAGCACAGGGTGGCCCACCAGCTTCCCGTCCGTCGCGGTGGCCGGGGCCGAAGCGGCGGCCTTGGGAGCATCGGCGGCGAAGGCGACTGCGGGTGTGAGGAGGGCCCCGCCGAGAACGGCAGTGGCGACGGCGGCCCGCAGGGTCGAGCGGCGGCGGGAAGGGGTGTAGGTCGACATGAACGACTCCGTGACAAGAGGCGGCCGAACGGCCGGAGAAGGAGAAAACAGGAGAGGTTGCATGCCGCCTCCTCTGTCGGGTGGGGCCGTTGAGGCTGGGCGGGGCTGCAAGAAGAAACTTATGGATCACCTGTGCGAGAAGCGTCCCTTCCATGTCACCAAAGCGTCACAGGACCTGCCGCTGCACGAAGCACGCAGCAGGCGGGAGGGTCGGATGGCGCCGGGACGACGTTCGCTCCCTGGCACTCAGGACGGCCAGCGAAGAGCAGCACGGTACATCCAGGCCCCGAACTCCCCGTTGTGGGGGCGCAGTTGTGGGGCGAACCCGACGGTGGAGTACGCGCTCTGGTCGCGAGGGCCACCGGGATCGGGAGGTTCAGGAGCGGGCTCTGGTCCGCGAGGAGGCCGAGCGGCGCGCAATCCGCGCGCGGCCGGGGCGCCCGCCGTCCCGCTGCGAGGACATCGATGGGCCAGGGTGGCGGTGTGGTGCCCCGCGACGCGTTGCACGCATTGCACGCATTGCACGCATTGCACGCACTGGTCGACCAGCTTCCCAAGGACGTACTCGCGGATGCGTCCAAGGGCCCAGCCGATAAGGCAGAACCCTAGGCTCGCGGGTCCACACAGCCGCTCCCCAATGCACCCCTGACCCCCGCCGGGTCCACCTGTCACCGGCGTCACGCGGCTGGGTGACCCCGTTGGCAGCCGGGCCGGGAGCCCTGCTTGCTGGACGGATGAGAGAGCGATCACCGGGCGCGTCCCGGACACAGAACCTGGAGACCCCTCGGGCGGCGGGAGTGGCCGGCATCCTCTTCGCAGTCCTGCTGGCGGCGGCGATCGTACTCGCCCGGATCGGTCTGCCGGAAGGAGCCGGCGGCTCCACCGTGAATATCGACGCGGCACAGCGCAACGCGGTGAACACGGCGGTGGGGCTCATCCCCTTCGCCGGCATCGCCTTCCTCTGGTTCGTAGGTGCCGTGCGCGCCCACACCGGTGAGGCCGAGGACCGGTTCATCGCCACTGTCTTCCTGGGCAGCGGACTGGTCTTCGTCGCCTCCCTCCTCGTCGCCGCCGCGGCCGCCGGGACCGTACTCTCCGCCGACCAACCCCAGAACTTCGGCCGGCACTTCGCGTACGACTTGCTCACGACGTACGGCATGCGGATGGCCGCAGTCTTCGTCTTCGCGACGTCCACCATCGGGCGCAAGCTGGGGACGTTCCCGCGCGGCTTGAGCCTGGCCGGGGTGGTCGTCGGCCTCGTCCTGCTGGTGGCGGGGTCCTCCGTGCCGTGGTCCGAGCTGGCCTTTCCCGCCTGGGCCCTCCTCATCAGCGTGTACATCCTGTGGGCCGCCCGCCAGGCCGCATCAGAGGGGCCGCCCGCCGCACCCCATGAGGGCCAGACCCCATGAGACCGGGGGCCGCCCGCCACGCCCCATGAGGGCCAGGGGTTGGGCAGCCGTCACCCCGATGGTTCACGTGGGCAGGCCGAAACGGCGCGCGTCCGGCAGGCTGGTCCGGGGAGCCGAGGGGGTCACCGAGAGGACCGCACGTTGCTGAGGCTTGTCGTCGATCTCAACCGGTGCCAGGGGTACGCGCAGTGCGCCTTCCTCGCGCCCGATGTCTTCGCGATGCACGGGGACGAGGGGCTCCTCTACGATCCCCAGGCCGAGGACGCCCAGCGCGAGCGGTTGGCGCAGGCCGCCGCCGCGTGCCCCGTGCAGGCCATCCTCGTGGACGACCTGGACCTCAACCTCGACCGGAACCGCGAACAGGACCGGGACCTGACGGCCGCCGCGGAGGCGCGCGATGCATGAAGTGACCCTGGAGCATCTCAAGCGCGACGGCCGGATCGTCGTGGTGGGAGCCTCGCTCGCCGGTCTGCGGGCCGCCGAGACCATCCGTGACAAGGGTTTCACCGGCTCACTGACCATGATCGGCGACGAGCCGTACGAGCCCTACGACCGCCCTCCCCTCTCCAAGGGGGTGCTGCTCGGCAAGTCCACGGCCGAGCGAACCGCACTGCCGCGCCGCCGGGCCATCGACGCCGAGTGGCGGCTCGGCGTACCGGCCGTCGGCCTCGACATGGCGGCCCGGCGGGTCAAGCTGGCCGACGGGGACGAAGTCCCGTACGACCGGCTGCTGATCGCCACCGGCGTACGGGCCCGGCCCTGGCCGAACGCGGCCGAGAGCGAACTCGACGGCGTGTTCGTGTTGCGCACCCGCGACGACGGCGCGGCGCTGGCGCGGCGACTGGACGCGCGGCCCCGCCGGGTGCTGGTGATCGGCGCCGGTTTCACCGGGTCGGAGATCGCCTCGGCGTGCCGGGAGCGCGGGCTGGAGGTCACCGTCGCCGAACGCGGCGACGCGCCCCTGGTCGGGGCGCTGGGCGGGGTGATCGGGGCCGTGAGCGCCGAGCTCCAGCGGGAGCACGGCGTCGACCTGCGCACCGGCGTGATGGTCACCCAGCTGGAGGGCGACTCCACCGGCCGCGTGCGGGCCGCGCACTTCTCCGACGACACCACGCTGGATTGCGACGTGGTGGTCGTCTCGTTGGGAGCCCAGCGCAACACCGAGTGGCTGAGGGGCTCGGGGCTCGGCGCGGGTCCGCGCGGCATCGCCTGCGACGCGGGCTGCCGGGCCTTCGACATCCGGGGCATCGTCACCGACGACATCTACGTTGCGGGGGACGTGGCCCGCTCCCCGCACCCCTTGTTCGGGTACCAGTTCCTCTCCCTGGAGCACTGGGGCAATGCCGTCTCGCAGGCGGAGACCGCGGCGCACAACATGCTCAGCGTGAGCAGCGACCGGCGCCCGCACATCTGGGTGCCGGCTTTCTGGTCCTCGCAGTTCGGGGTCAACATCAAATCCGTCGGCGTTCCGTCGATGGGATCCGAAATCATGATCACGCAGGGCTCGCGCGCAGAACGCCGCTTCACCGGTGTCTATGGGTACCAGGGCCGCGTCATCGGGGCCGTCACCTTCGACAACGGCCGGTGGCTGCCGTTCTACCAGCAGCAGATCGAGAGCACCGCGCCCTTCCCGGTGCCGTTCCCGACGGTCGATCGGCGCTCCGACGGCAACCGGCCCGTCCCCGCCGACTTCCCCGACCCGTCCGTGCCCACGCACGGGCCGACCATCACCCTGAGCGGATACTCGCCGGCCGACCGGCGGATGACGTTCACCCCCGCCGGGCACTGACCCGCAGGCCCCCGGAGGACCGCAATGACCCACGGCATCCTGAGCGAGATCCTGGACTACGCCAACCGCGCGAACCCGTACCCCTTGTACGAAGAACTGCGCAAGACTCCCGTCTTCCACGACGGGAGCGGGCCGTACGTCATCAGCACCTACTACGAGATCCAGAGCCTGCTGCACGACCCGCGACTCAGCTCCGACACCCGCAACCTGGCCGCGACGGCCGGGGACCCATTGGCCGAGGGTGGCGAGGAGGAGGCCGCGGCCCTCCCGCCGAGCTTCCTCAAGCTGGATCCGCCCGAGCACGACCGGCTGCGCCGGATGGCCAACCGGCCCTTCGGGCCTCCGCACTCCCCACGCCGCATCGACGGGATGCGGGGCGACCTCCGCTCCATCGTCACCGGGCTGATCGACAACCTCGGAGACCCCGAACGCATCGACCTGGTCGACCAGTTCGCCTACCCGTTCCCCGTAACCATGATCTGCCGACTGCTGGGGGTGCCACGCGAGGACGAGCCCCGCTTCCACACCTGGGCGGACACCCTCGCCGCGAGCCTGGACCCCGATCCGGACGCGGATCCCGCCGAAAGGCAGCGCAAGACCCACGACTCCCGGATGGAACTGGGCATGTACCTGGCCGGTCTCATCGAGGAGCGGCGCAAGCAGCCCGGTGACGACATGCTGTCCCAGCTGGCCGTGGGGCACGAGCAGGACGAGTCCATGTCGACCATGGAACTGCTCAGCACCGCCGCGCTGCTGCTGATCGCCGGCCACGAGACGACGGTCAACCTGATCACGAACGGGATGCTCACGCTGCTGCGCAACCCCGACGTACTGGAACGGCTGAGCCGGGACCCGGCGCTCGCGGCGCCGCTGGTGGAGGAGCTGCTGCGATTCGAACCGCCGGTACAACTACTGCCGCAGCGCACCCCGCTGGTCGACATCGAGGTGCGCGGGGTCACCATCCCCAAGGGCTCCTCGATGTGGCTGATCCTCGCCTCGGGAAACCGCGACCCCCAGCGCTTCGAGAACCCCGACCGCTTCGACCCGGACCGCGCGGACATCCAGCACCTGGGCCTCGGCAGCGGCATCCACAGCTGCTTCGGCGCTCCGCTGGCCCGCCTGGAGGCCCAGATCGCCCTCACCGAACTGGCCCGCCGCCTCCGCAACCCCCGCCTCCTGGAGGACCCGCCCCCCTACCGCCAGAACGCCGTCCTGCGCGGCCCCCGCCACCTCCACATCACCTGCGCCGAAGTCGGCGCCTAGGCCCTGGCCGGGCGCCGGTTGTCTGGGCACCAGAACGGCCGCCAACTCCGCGAACCGCTTCTCCTGTGAGGTTGCCGAAGCCAGCTCGCTCCGCGCATACGCCGCCGTCGTCTTGGAGCCATCTCCGTGGTGGCACTCCGCACTGCATGTCTGCGGCGGCCGTGCGCAGACTCCGACTCCAGCCGGCGGCCTCGCGGGCACCGGCGCGGGGCTGAGGTAGATCCCGGTGACGCGGTGCCCGCGCAGCGCCGAGCCGATGGCCTGGGCCCCCATGCCGCAGGAGCAGTCGAGTACCGCCACGCGATCCTGGCCGATCAGGGATCCAGGGCGTTCACTGACGAGGGATACTCGCGTCCCGGTCCGCGTGGACCAGCTGGTGATGGTCGGCCGGCTCGTCGTAGAAGTGCGCCACTGATGCCTCGGACATGGCCCGGGGTTTACGGTGCCTGTGCCCGGAGACGCGGATCACTCCGGTGACCAGTTCCGCCCGCGCGGCCAGGATGAGCTGCTGTCCGTCGGGCGGCATGAGGTCGAGTTCCTGGCGCGCTTCGGAGGTCCAGTCCATCTGCCCCGGTGGAAGGGGAGGGCCGTCGGTCACCGTCCGGGCTCCACCAGGCCCGGTGCCCTGCGCCGCGATGTCACTGACGGCATCACCGGCGTTGCCCCGCGCAGCGGCCCCGATTCCGATGGCCGGCCCCACGAGTTCGCAACCGAGCCGCGTGACGTTAACAGAGCGGCTCTTGAGGCTTTCCTCGCCCTGTCGAAGGCTGGCTTTCTGTGTGCCCCCACGACGGTCAGCATCGCATTGACGTCGCGTGCGACAACACCGTGCGCATCAACCCGCCCTCTCCGTACCGTCCTTCACCCCGATGGCGCTCTTCATCGACATCGTGACGCTGACTTCCGTTCGAGTGACCTCCCTGGTCGGCCTGGAGGCCCGCCATCATGTACACGACGGCCTAGGCGCCCTGAACCGATCTGTTCACGGTGACCGAGGCGACTGGGGCGACTACGGCGTGGGTCATGGGCCGTACCGATCAAGCCCTGGAACCGATGTGGGACCAAGTCCTCACCTTGGCTGGCCAGCTCATTGCTCACCGGCGATCAGCGGTGAGGTAGTCGCCCGCATAGCAGGCTTCGCCGCCTAAGGGCTGTCCCGTATCTGCTGGTCACGGAGCTGGCCAAGGTGCGGAAACTGTGTAGCTGCTGAGTTCGCGGTGCCGGTATCGTCCGGTCTCCCGACCCGTCGTACCGGCGGCCTACGTTCAGAGAGCGATGCAGATGACCAGCCAGCAAGCAACGACGACCCTGTGGCGCCCCACCGGCCCCAAGGAGCTGGATCTGGTTCGGGAGCTGAACTGGCGTGCCTGGCCGCCCCGGCTGCCCGAGCAGCCGATCTTCTACCCGGTCCTCAACGAGGACTACGCGGTGAGGATCGCGCGGGACTGGAACGTGAAGCACGATGGCGCCGGGTTCGTCACTCGTTTCGGGGTCGAGTCGGAGTTCTTGAGCCGGTATCCCATCCAGCAGGCCGGCGGGCAGACGATCCTCGAGCTCTGGGTTCCGGCCGAGGAGTTGGACGATTTCAACGCCCACATTGTCGGCGAGATCCAGGTGGTCCACGAGTTCCGCTGAGGCGGGGAGGGATGCTGACGGGGCACGCTGGCCGGTGCGATGATCGCGGCGTGGCTGGTGTGATCACGGCGTCGGAGTCGTCCTGGATAGCCCCGTTCACCGGGCTGAGCCCCCGCCTGTTCGGGAAGCTGGTGACAGTGCTGCGGCGTGAGGGTGCGGATGCCGTCCGCAAGGGTCGGCCGTGGAGCCAGTCCTTGGAGGACCGGGCACTGCTGGTCGCGGCGTACTGGCGCATGAACTTGACGATGCGCCAGCTCGCCCCGATGTTCGGGGTGTCCAAATCCGCGGCGGACCGCGTGATCGGCCATCTTGGGCCGATGCTCGCGCTCCAGCCCCGCAAACGGTTCGCCAAGGACACCGTGCTCATCGTGGACGGCACCCTGGCCCCCACCCGCGACCACACCATTGCCGAGCAGTCGCAATCGCGCTGCTGACCATGTGCGCCAACGAAAGCTCGACGGACGAGTCGTACGGACCGTACCCGGGCACTGCGGGCCTGCTGGCCGCCGCCTGATCTGTCGTACGCGCAGACCCTGCTGATGCCGCCCCTGGCGATCGGCGGGGCCTGCGTGGCTGAGGGGTCGTTTTCATCGGTGAAGCGTGTTGATCCCACCATGTCTCGGTGTCGGTATGGGCCTTGGGGGTGTGAGCCCATCAACAGCACTGGTGGAACTCGATGGCGTCTGAATTTCCATACTCGTCCTCGCCATCCAGAGGCGACAACTCCCCCTCGCGCAGGGCGACTTCCGCACGCCCCCGCCCCTGGTCCCCCGCAGTCAGCCGAATCGCACGCTCAGCGGCAGCCGTACGCCGAAGCTCAGGGTCTGTCCCGGCTGTGCCGCATCGAGGAATTGATTCGGGTCGCATTCCGCGTCCTCGTACAGAATGGCGGTGCTGTTCGTTCCGTTGTGGACACTCAGTGCCTCACCGCTGAGAATGAAACAGAAATGGTCGGGCGGGTTGTCGATGGTGGTGAATCCCCCAGTGTCCGCGCGTTGGTAGCTGAAGCTTCCCGTGGCTGCCTGGGCATCGGTGCAGAGTCCGGCCATCGCGGTGAACAGCGACAGCGCCGCACCGGCGACCAAAACCGACCTGGTCACCCTCCTGCCCGTGAGTTCCCGCCTGAGCACACGCATCGGCACCCCCCTCTCTACGCCCAACTCGCCCTGTAGCCGCTCCATTTGAGCGTCCTGCATCGACATGGGGACGGAAGGCAACTCACCCCCGTCGTCACTCGGACGGCGCAGCGCACACCTCGACGCACGGGCGCGGGCGGGCGCCCGGAAGGTCGGTACACGCCCATTCGAGCGGTTGCCGACGGCGTTTTTCCTGCGGAACCATCGAGGGACCCAGAGGGGGGTGTCTATGCACAGGCGAATTACGCCACGCAAGACTCTACGGAAAGCTACGCGGAAAGTGACCTCCGGAAAGCGCGCGGCAATTCGGCGGCTGGGAACGGCGGTTGGCGGGGCTCTTCTTCTGATTGCCCTGCTGCCGTCCGGCGCCCAGGCGTCCGGAGGCCAGTTCCCGTACATCCGGTTCGACACCGGAACACTCGACGCGCTCGTCAATCCGCCGAACGACGTGTGCCTGCCACTGGCCGGCGGTGCGGCCCACGCGGGCAACGACACCGATGCCACCGCATTCGTCTACGCGGACACCGACTGCCGGCAACTCCTCGCGATCGTGGGCGTCGGGGGGACGTGGGACGAGACCGGCCCGCCGCCGCTGCCCGCCCGCAGCGTGGGCTTCGGCTCGGCCTAGCGCATGACCCATTCAACCGCCCCAAGTTACCTCAATGGCAGGGGAGTTGATCAATGAACGTACTCCGACGGGCTAGCAGGGTACTCGTGACGGCGGCCGCCATCGGAGCCACCGTCCTCGTTCTCAACCCCGCGACCGCCTCGGCCGACTCTCGAGGGAGCACCGTCCGTTCAGGGGTTGCGGCCGACTACAAATGGTTCACGTGGGACGACCTGAGCGTCGGTGACTGCCATCAGACGGGCGGGCACCTACAGCTCTACTCCGACGGCAAACTCACGTTCAACGCCACGGCCTGGACGACCCGCACCATCAGCGGGGACATCTGGCACTCGCGCTTCAAGCTGAACAATTCTGCGGGCCAGACGATGTACACCACCGGGACCTACGACAGCCCGACCATGTGGCCGAGCAAGCACCACACCTACACGGTGCAGGGGACCTTCGAACCCAGCGTGTACAACGCCATCGCGAGAGTCGTCCAGCACTCCGAGTGCTGAGACTCGCTCATCAGGAGCGGCGGCGCTGTGCTCTGCAAAGCACAGCGCCGCCGCTTCTTCATGTGCCGCCCGGATGGATGCGGGGGCGCCTCTACTGGGGCTTGAAGGAGCGGATCTGGTAGTTGCCCTGGACGTTGCCGCCCTTGCCGGCCTCGGTGGATCCGACGCGCGCGTGGTAGTTGGTCTGCGTGTAGTACTGGACGCGGTGCCCCGTCTTGTTCCACACGGAGCGCACGTTCTGGCCCTTCTGGATGAAGGAGCAGTTGTCCGCCGTGTTGGCCAGGCTGGACTGCGACCACTGACAACGGGTTCCCGAACCGTTCCAGCCGCTGTAGATGCAGAAGTATCCTGGTGAACAGTTGTAGGCCGCTGCTCGGGCGGGCGCCGCGGAGGTCGCGGTCGCGGTGGGTACGACGCCCAGCGCGGCGGCCAGGGCCACAGAGGCGACGGCGAACGAGTGGATACGACGCATAAGGAGCAACTCCTCTTTCTCGTCGGCGGTCCGGACCGGCCACACCTCGTGGGCCGGCCGCGCAGGACCGCATGGGCGCGGAGCAGCGGGGCCGAGCGGTGGCACCGATGGGCCCGCCCCGCGAAAACAGCGCCCAGTATTTCGTCGCAAAAAGTGCACCATCAGAGCATTTCTCGCCGACCAGGTGAGGCTGGAAGCACGGCCGCGCACGCGCCGGTCGTGCGCCGGAGTCCGCCCCACGCGCCTCGCGAGTGCGGTCCAAGACGAAGCGCCTGGTTGAGCGGGACAGCCTGTCGTCGTCGGTGACCCCGGCACCGCCGATGGTCTTGCCACGCTTCCGCGTGGACTCGTGGCCTTCGAGGGTGCGGTCGCGGACGTGCTCGCGCTCCATGCCGGACACGGCCGCGAGCACGGTGAACACGACGCCGGACGGGTCGTGTGAGCCCTTCAGTTCTCCGGTGAGAACCTCCAGACCGACGTCACTTGCCTTCAACTCCTCAGCGAGCACGGCGAGTTCGATGTCGCGGCCGAGACGCTTGTGCTCGTGCACGACGAGGGTGACGGCGACACCGGAGGAGCGGATCTCCCCGGCGAGCTTCACGGCGGCCTCCGGCTCCGGGCGCTGGGTGGCGCGGGTGGAGATCTTCTCCGAGAAGACCCGGATGACCCCGGCCTCGCCGAGCGAGTCGAGCTGTGCGTCCAGGGACTCCGGACGGTCGAGGCGCGGGGCGTAGTCGAGGCGGACGTGTCCGACCGGTTCGGCGCCGGCGCGCACGGGCCGGCGCAGCTCGGTCCACACCGAGCCCGGCTTGCGTACGGCGGGAGTCGGCACGCTAAGGGCCTTGGCGAGTTGGGGCACGAGGCGGAAGCTGGCGGTGTGGTACTGGGTCGCCACCCTGCCCTTCCCAGTCCGGCACGGGGAGCCCGCCGGGGCGGCGCAGGCGGCGCCTGGGGGCTCTGGTGATGCGTCGGGCGGCTTCGCGGTCGGAGGTCGCCGCGGCCCCGGTGTTTCGCCGAGGAGTTCAACGAGGTGGGCACGGGTGGCGAGCAGCCGGTGGTGGCGGGCCATGCGATTGCCGGCCTCCAGTGCCCTGACCGGGTCGAGTCCCGCAGCCGGACCGTGGACCATGGCGATGGCGACCCCCGCCGACACCGCCACGGCCGCCCCGGCGCCCACCGGCCCCGCAGCGGTCTACCTGACGTTGAACACGGGGATGCGGAGCGACCCGAAGGGCTTCGGCGGTTGTGGCGACGGACCCTCGGCTAGGTCGGGCGTCCGCCGAACTGCCAGTTGTGCACCTCAATGTCGGCGTACTCGTCCGAGGTCAGGATGGCGCGTGCCGTGTCCGGGTCCGGCGCTCGGAGCAGCGCCGCGGTGCCCAGCCAGGTGGCGCCGTTGTCGGACAACAGCGGTCCGTAGGCGATCAGCTCGTTCAGGTCGGGCGGCACCGCGAGGTCGGCGGCCTGTCCCGTGCCGAGGCCGATCACCAGGTACCGGTCGCCGCCCGTCCGACCGCCGGGGAAGTCCCACATGGTGCGCCCCAGCGTGTTGCGCCACCGTCGTAGCAGCACGTCCCGGTAGACGCCGGCCTGGTAGTTCGGCTCGTCGAAGGCGAATGTGCGGGCCGCGGCGGGGTCGGGCAGGTCGAGGATGTGCACGCTTCCGGTGGGTGTGTCGCCGTCGTCGGCGAGAGTCGGGCCCCGGGCGATCATCTCCTTCGCGTACTGGTCCATGTAGGACCAATGCGCTTCCTGCAGCTCGTAGCGCAGTGGCAGGGAGGCGGGCCGGTCGCGGTGGTAGCAGAGGAACTCCATGCCTAAAGATCTCTTCAATGAGGTAACCGGTCGAGCGGTTTTCAGCGGTTTTCACTGAGAGGGTTGTTCGGCTGCCTGCGGCAGCTGGGCCCGTGCGGAGTCCGCGTAGCGCATCGCGGTCTTCTCATCGAGCCCGAAGTCCTCCGCGAGGTGGAGTGGGTCGGGTCCTTTGACCCGGGCTTCTTCGAGCTGCCGGTCGACGCGGAGTCTCTCCAGGGTCGCGTCCTGTCCCCGCATCGCAGCACTGATCCAGTGGCTGCCGGCCCGGCTGGAGGTGTTGGCGGTCTGGTTGTTGATCAGCGGGTGAAGGTTCGCGGTGTTAGGCCATCGTCGGTGCCGGTGCTCCAGCCAGTCCAGCAGCCGTTGCGTGGTGAGGTCGTCCGGCGGGCGGACACGTCCGGCGATGGTCCGTCGGCGGTTGCCGAGGTCGGTGTCGTTGAGCATGAAGGTGACGATCTGGGCGACTCGGGCGGCGTGAACCGCTACGAGGGTGAGGATGAGCCGTGTCGCCGGGGTGGTAGCCACTGCGACAGAGCGGTCGACCTGTACGGGGACGAGCGGTTGCAGCATGGCGTACTCGTATTGCCCGACCTTGATCCGGCCGGCGGGGTTGCGGAAGATCAGCCCGTTCTGCTTGGCCCAGGTGAACAGCGAGCGTACGGCGACGAGTTGGTCGTGGTGTTGATGGCCGTGCAGGGTCTTGATGTAGGTGAGGACGTCGTCGCGGGCACTTCGCGGAGGTGGTCGTAGCGGTTCGACCAACTCAGCAGGGGCGGGTGGACTCGGTTGAGGTAGAGCCAGACGGTGCCCCCCGTCGCGGGAGGCTGCGCGGGCCGCCGTCGCGAAGGACGCGGGTCCAACGTTCGGTCTCCGAGCGGATGCCGGGTGCGAGACCTTCCAGTCTCTCGGCGAGCCAGCGTTCGAAGGAGGGTTCGCTGTCGTCTTCGAAGATTCCCATCCCCTCCAGGACCGTGACGGTGTGGCCGACCGGCAGGTCCAGGAACACGCAATGGGGCGAAGATCTCTGTGGGACGGATGACGTCCCCCTCGACGTAGCCGGTGAGGACGAGGGCCACGCCGCGGTTGACGGCCAAGCGGATGTTGCGGCCCCAGCCGCGCGCCTCGGCGAGCCGGTGCGCGGGGTACTTCGCCCAGGTCAGTCAGGGGTTGGCCAGGGCGGCGTCGGCCAGGGCGAGTCGCCGGTAGTCGCGGGGGATCTGCTCGAACAGCGATGGCTGCGTCCAGCCGGAATCCGGGCGCCAGGCCGGTGCCGGGGGGGGGCTGCTTGCGCGCCAGGGCGGCTGTGGTCGTCGTCGAACTGACCCCACGTCCTCGATGAACCACCGCAGCGTGCGGTCGGCACCGTTGATATCCGGCACCATCCGCTCGCGGGCCAAGCCGAGGGGCCCCCTTGCCGTGACGGACGTGGAGCTTGCCGAAGCGGCTTCCAGCTCCCACTTGATGTCGGTCAGGTCGAGCTTGCACGCCTCACTGACCCGCAGGCCGACCACGAAGACGCACTGCACCCGAAGGAGAAGGCACCTCCTGGCTAAGGGCTTGAGGACTCAGCTGGGCTCACGGGAACTCACGGGAACTCACGGGATGTCGCACATTCCCTCGTTGAACTGATCATGGCGGCGACTCATCTGCGGGCTTGCGGCGTTCCCGAGCTCCGCCACGTGGGTCGGCATCCCCTCGTCACCCCCGAACGTTGCGTGGAGGCCCCGGCCTTGGGCAGAGAGCGCATCGTCGGCGTCCTGCGGCGTGGAAGGACGGGACGGGACCGGAACACTCCAGAAATGTGCCGTAGTGACCGATAAGCGCTGGTCAGCCGATGGCCGAGCTTGGACTGACCAGATCCTCCGTCACGGGCAGGCACTCGGCGAGCAGGTCGAGGACGTCGCGCCAGGCTCGCTGCGCGTGCCGTGGGTGGTAGCCGACGCCGGGACGCACGGTGTGGCCGACCGACGGGTGGTGGAAGGCGTGCAAGGCGCCGCCGTAGACCGCGAGGCGCCAATCGACGCCCCCGGCCTGCATCTCGGCGGTGAACGCGTTCCGTTGCGCGGGCGGCATGATCGGGTCTTCCGACCCGACCCCGGCCCACACGGGGCATCGAATGCGCGCCGCCTCGCCCGGTCGGCCCGTGATCAGCCCGTTGACTGTCCCGATCGCGCGCAGGTCGACGCCATCGCGACCGAGTTCCAGTGCGATTGCGCCCCCGGTGCCGTAGCCGACGGCGGCGATCCGGTCGGGGTCGGTCCGCGGTTCGGCGCGCAACACGTCGAGCGCCGCATGACCGATGTCCCGCATCCGGTCGGGGTCGGCGAGCAGCGGCATGCAACGGGCCAACATTTCCTCTGGGTCTTCCAAATAGCGTCCGCCGTGGAGGTCGAAGGCCAGCGCCACGTAACCCAGCTCGGCCAGCGCCTCGGCCCGGCGGCGCTCGACGTCGCTGAGCCCCGTCCCCTCGGGTCCGATCAGGACTGCCGGCCGGCGGTCGACACCGGCCGGGAGTGCGAGGTGCCCGAACATCGTCAGACCGTCGGCCGGGTACTCGACCGTGCGCGTTGTAATCGTCGTCATGAGACTGGACGATAGTGATCGTCGAGCCCGGTCCGGCTGGTGTTCTGCCGCTGGCAGAACAGCGCGGGTATCCCTCTGAAATACGGCGAGGGCTCACAGGAACCGTCACAAACCCCGTTCCCACGGCAGCACTGTCGGATCACCTGCCCAGGCCACGGTGTTGGAGACCGACCCTCGGGGCCGGATTCTGGCGTAAACCGGGCCGACCCCCTGAAGGGGCGTCACCAGCTAGGCACCTCACGGCTCACGCGGCCTGGCCGAGACCGGCAGCGGTCAGGTCCTGCTCGCGAAGCGGCGTGAAGTCGACGTCGAGCTTCGCGTCGTACGCCTCGGGCTGGATGCCGAGTTCGTGGGTGCTGTACTCGCCGAACCGATTGTGGGCTTCCCTCGTCCCTGGTCTGGGAGGAGCTGTTCCACTTCACGGCGGGGAAACTGAGCAGGCGTCGCAACCCCGAGCTACCAAGCGGCCCCGTGCTTACGCGGCCACCCGACCGAGATCACCCGACCGGGGCCCCCTCGTGCCGACGGCGGCCGGGTCGGGGGCTTCGCACACGAGCGCGCGGTGGGCCGGGGACGCGTCGGCGAACGGCAGCCCGTAGACCCCCCGCCGCCGCGATGGCCACCGTTCGATCAGAACCGCCCTCGCGACCGATAGAGATACGGCTTCTCAGAAATGCTGGGACGAGAGCATCGACGGGGTGCCCCGCGGGGCCACGGGAGAGGGCTGGGTAGGGTCAAGTCCATGGCTTCGCTTCCCTACCTCCAGCTGCTGCGCCAGGAGTCCGACGCATTCAGCGCCTGCCTTGGGCACGACCTGAGTTTGCCCGTCATCCATTGCGGAGACTGGACACTGCGCGGTCTCGCCGAGCACATGGGCCGGGGCAACCGTTGGGCTGCCGCTGCGGTCACCGAGAAGCGCGGCGACTACGAAGCGCCGTCCGCGCCGCGCGTGGACGACGAAGTGCGGGGCTGGTTCGACGCCTCGGCAGACGAGTTGCTGGCCGTGCTGGACACCGATCCGGCCAACGAGGCGTGGACCTTCTACCCGCCGCACACCGTGGGCTTCTGGCAGCGGCGGCGCGCTCAGGAGATGCTGATCCACCGCTGGGACGCGCAGAACGCCTTGGGAGAAGCCCTCCCCTTCGACCCGGAGTTCGCGGCAGACGGCGTGGCGGAGGTCTTCGACACCATGGCGCCGCGTCAGGTCAAGCTCGGCCGGGCTGAACCGCCGCGCCATGCACTCCGGCTGCGGGCCACGGACACCGGCCAGTCGTGGACTCACGGGCCTGGCGAGCCTGTCGCCGAGATTTCCGGAACGGCGGAGCAGCTGCTGCTCATGCTCTGGGGCCGACTGCCCGCAGACGACGCGTCGATCTCGTGGTCCGGAGACCGCGCGGCGGGAGCAGCGACTCTCGCCGGCCCGTTGACTCCTTGACCGCCACGGAACCCGCCGCCCCGCTGACGTGCCCCCCACAGGCCCGCCGCCCCGTTGACTCCTTGACCACCACGGCACCGTCGGCCCGCTGGCGCCTTAACCGCAACGGAACCCGCTGGCCCATTGACGCCTTCCCCACCCCCGGAACCCGGGCAGATCAGATCAGGCCCGCGGCTGACGAATATCGGTCGCGTCGATTCATTCCGGCCACAAGGCACCCGACGCGGCCGCCCTCATGGGCAAAAGCGGAGCTCAGCGGCGGCGGCAGGCCCTTGGCCGGCTCCTGCTCACGGACCGTGGTGGCCGGGTGACCCGAAGGGGCCAGCAGCTTGTCGTCGCGGGGCACGTCGTGTTCGTACACGTCGCTCCACTCGGGCCGCGCCGAGCCGGCTTCATGGTTCCCGCCCTGGTGCCGGGGTGTGGTTGATCCTGGGGAGAGCGTACGGATGCTCGTCCCGCAGCCAGCCGACCAGCCCTTCCCGGACGGCACACCGCACCGTCCAGATGTTGTCCGCGTTCCGCGCGGTGGCCAGCGCCCGCACCTCGATCGTGCTGGGAGTCGTATCTGTGACGACGAGACTCCAGGAGCGCCCGTCCCAGGCGTCGCATTCCTTCAGGACCCGGTGCAGCTGCTCACGCAGCAGGGCGACCGGAGTGGCATGGTCCACGTGGAGGAAGACGGTACCGGTCATCTGGGCACCGCCGCGGGACCAGTTCTGGAACGGCCGACTGGTGAAGTACGAGACCGGCATGGTGATCCTGCGTTCGTCCCAGGTCCTGACCACGAGGTAGGTGAGCGTGATCTCCTCCACCGTGCCCCACTCCCCCTCGACGACCACCGTGTCACCGAGGCGGACCATGTCGCCGAAAGCAATCTGGAGGCCGGCGAAAAGGTTGCCCAGCGTCGACTGGGCGGCGATACCGGCAACCGCGGCGATCACTCCCGCTGAGGCCAGGACCGAGGTGCCCAGCGTCTGCACCGCCTGGAACTGCATCAACATGACGGCACCGGTGACCGCCATCACCACGGCGGTCACGACCCGCTGGATGAGGGCAACCTGGGTCCGCACCCGCCGTACGCGCGCCGGATCATGCGAGGCGGAAGCGTAGCGGGCGTAGCCGGAGTCGACGACAGCACCGGCGATCCGCAGGCTCAGCCATCCCACGGACGCGATCAGCAACAGTGTCAACGCACGGTCAATGCCGACGTGATGGTCCTGGCCAACCCCGGCCGTCCGGTAGCTGCTGAGCAACAGCCCTGTGCACGAGGCGACTTGCAGCGGCACCCGGCAGCGGCGCAACCGCTGCCACAGGGGCGCCGCGGGATGACGGGAGGCGATCCGGCGCAACACCAGGTCGGCAGCCCACCCCACGGCGAAGGTGGCGCCAATAACGCCTGCCGCCACCAACAACGGGCGCACTGTGAACTCCATGCACACCTCATCCTTTCCGAGGGAGAATTCGCGGTTCCCCTGACACGTCCGCTTCCGATGACACGTCCGCTTCCGAACTTCTTCGACGAGGCTCACCGAGGAGCCGCGAGCGAAACGGCTCGCTACCTCAGTTCACTTCAGGAGCCCACTACGCAGCTGTCGTGGCGGCACGACGGACGAGCACCAGCCACTGGTACCCCGGCTTCCGCGAGCGCGAAGGGCTCCGGGCGGCGTGCCGCGTCGTGCGCGGGGCGCACCGGGCGCTGCTCCTGGCCCTGAGCCAACGCGGCCATGAGCCAGCGCAGCCATGAGCCATCGCGCCCTGGATGGCGTAGCACTTGGGGTCAGTGATGGCCGGAGCTGCGCGGGTTTTTGGTTTCCGCTCCGTGGGCGAAGCCGCCTGCGTCTTCCTCGTCGCGGTGCGGGGCCTGCTGCTTTTCGAGGCGCGGCAGAACGCGGCGGAGATCCTCTATGAGGAGGTCGGCGAGGTCGTGGCCGAATCCGTTGCGTACCACGATGCGCAGTGCGGCGAGATCGGTGCGGTCGGCCGGGAAGGTGTAGGCGGGTACGAGCCAGCCGCGTTCACGCAGGGCTGCGGAGACGTCGAAGACGGTGAAGTTGTCGACGCTGTCCTTGATACGGAAGGCGAAGACAGGTGTGTGACGGCCGTCGGTGAGCAGTTCGAAGGGGCCGAGCTTGGCGATGTCCGTTGCGAGGCGAGTGGCGACATCACGACACGTCTGCTGGACGCGGCGGTAGCCGTCGAAGCCGAGGCGCAGGAAGTTGTAGTACTGGGCGATGATCTGGGCCCCGGGGCGGGAGAAATTGAGGGCGAAGGTGGGCATGTCCCCGCCGAGGTAGTTGACGTGGAAGACCAGATCGTCCGGCAACGCATCGGTGTCACGCCACAGCGCCCAGCCGACGCCGGGCATCACCAGGCCGTATTTGTGACCGGAGGTGTTGATGGAGGTGACGCGTGGGAGGCGGAAGTCCCAGACCAGTTCGGGGTCGAGGAAGGGTGCGATCATCGCGCCCGACGCACCGTCGACGTGGATGGGCACATCGATCCCGGTTCGGGCTTGAAGATCGTCAAGGGTGGCGGCGAGGTCGGCGACCGGCTCGTAGCTGCCGTCGAAGGTGGAACCGAGGACGGCGACAACGCCGATGGTGTTCTCGTCACACAGTTCGGCAGCTTGTTGCGGGCTGATGTGGTAGCGCTCTCCCTCCATGGGGACGTAGCGCGGCTCGACCTCGAAGTAGTCGCAGAACTTTTCCCAGCAGATCTGAACGTTGATGCCCATCACCAGGTTGGGCCGGTCTGCGGGTTTGCCTTCGGCGCGCCGCTTTTGCTGCCACCGCCGTTTCAGCGCGAGGCCGCCCAGCATCGCCGCCTCGCTGGACCCGGTCGTTGAGCAGCCCACCGCATCATCGGCATCGGGAGCGTTCCACAGCCGGGCGAGCATGTGCACGCACCGGGTTTCCAGCTCGGCGGTCTGCGGATACTCGTCCTTGTCGATCATGTTCTTCTCGGCGCACTCCGACATCAGTCGCAGTGCCTGCGGCTCCGCCCACGTCGAGACGAAGGTGGCCAGGTTCAACCGGGCGTTACCGTCAAGCATCAGCTCGTCGTGCACCAGCTGGTACGCCGTGTCCGGGTCCACCGCCCGGCGCGGCATCTCGTAGCGGGCGACCGTCACAGGCTCGCGGCTGAACAACGGATTCGCCTCCACGCTGCGAGAGCCGCGTCCATTGTGACGGGGGTGCTTCAAAGCCATGACAGGGCATCCCTTCCCGGAGACAGGTCCCCTCCCGGGTACCCAGGCGACCGCCCGACAACCGAAGGCCGCCGCCCCGTGCGTCCGGCCGGGACTGGACCCGGTCGCGCCGTAGCGTGAGTCCAAAACGATCCGGGCATATCGCCGCCGGGATCCCGTCCTAGGAGGCACCTCAACCATGACTGCCGCAATGTCTGAGCTCACAGGGGACTACGTCCTCGACGTAGCCCACACCCGTCTCGGCTTCGTCGCCCGCCACGCCATGGTGACCAAGGTCCGCGGCGCGTTCCACCAGTTCGAGGGCACGGCCCACCTGGACGGCACCGATCCGTCCCGCTCCACCGCCCAGGTGGTGATCAAGACTGAGAGCATCGACACGGGCGTCGAGCAGCGCGACCAGCACCTGCGGACCAACGACTTCCTTGATGCTCCGCACTTCCCCGACATCACCTTCCGCAGCACCTCCATCGAGCCGCGTTCCGACACGGAGTACCGCGTCACTGGCGACCTGACCGTCAAGGACACCACCCGCCCGGTCACCATCGACTTCGAGTACACCGGAAATGCCGTCGACCCCTACGGCAACCTGCGGGTCGGCCTGGAGGGATCGGTGACCATCTCCCGCAAGGAGTTCGGCGTGACCTGGAACGCGGCGCTGGAAGGCGGCGGCGTACTGGTCGGCGACAAGGTCGTCCTGGAATTCGACATCTCCGCGATCAAGCAGAACTAGCAGACCTACCAGAACTAGCCGCGCCCGAACGTTCGGCGCACCCGGTCGACGGCCCCACCACACAGCGAAGCGACCGTGGGGCGAAAAGACCGCAGTGGCCAGGTCGCATGCCGTCCCGCACCCGCATGGCAAACATCATCCAGGTGCGGGACGCAGAAGTCACCGGGCCACCCCATTCGAATCCGTTGAGTTCCAGGTGCTGTCGAAACTGGGGTTCCGGCTCAACCTCCGGCTCCGTGACACTGTCGCTCGGCAAATCGCGGCGGCGTTGTGGCTCGCGTAGCCGCCACATCGCACGGGCGGCGGACCCTGGGATGCGTGGACAGGGGTGGCGATGCCAGGGTGAGATCAGCTGACGGATCACGCGGGAAGGGGCGTCGCCCACATGGAGTCAGCCCAGCCCCCGTACGGTGCGGTACCGGGTTCGGACGGCGCGCGCCGGCGCATGGCTGGGCTGCTGACCGTCGTGGTTACGGCCGTGGTCGCGGCGGTCGGCTGCACCTCCCCGCATACGGCCACCAGCCCATCGGATCGCGCCGTGCCGCCGACGGTAGCCGTGACGGGCGAGACGTACCGCGTGCCCGAGCCGCTACCGGCCGGGACGCCGGGCAAGCTGATCGCCGCGACCGATCACGGCCCCGATGCCCGGCTGGCCGGCGCCCGGCGCTGGACTGTGGTCCACCACTCCACCAACGGCCGTGGCGCAGACGTCCCGGTCAGCGGCACAGTGCTGCTGCCACCCGGCTCCCCTCCTCGTGGCGGCTGGCCGGTGGTGTCCTGGGCACACGGCACCACCGGGGTGGCCGATGCCTGCGCTCCCTCCCGGTTGGCCGATCTCGGTTCGGCCGCCTACATCCAGGAACTCGGTGCGCTGTTGCGCGCCGGATACGCGGTCACTGCCTCGGACTACCCCGGGCTCGGGACACCGGGGATGCACACGTATCTGGTCGGCTCGGACGAGGGCAATGCGGTGGCCGACATCGTCACCGCCGCCCACCAGTTGGTGCCCGGCTTGGGGCGGGTGTGGTTCGCGGTCGGGCACTCCCAAGGCGGCCAGGCCGCCCTGTTCGCCGCGCACGCTGCACATCCACCTGGCGGTCAGCGCCTGGGCGGGGTGGTGGCCATTGCCCCGGCCAGCCATCTGGAGGGGATGCTCACCGGGGTGAAGGCATCCCACGTGCCCGGCGAGCTGTCCTTCGCTCTGTACTCCCTCGCCGGGCTTGCGGCCGTCGACCCGACCGACGCGTCGGTGAGCCTGCGCGCGCTGCTGGGGAACGCGGCAGCCACCACCGCCTCCCGGGTCCTCAACAGCTGCGCCACGAACAGTGCCATGGTGCTGAAGGGCCTGGACACCGAGGAGATGCTGCCGCTGAGTGCCGACCGTCTGAACCGAATCGGGGAACGGATGGGCGCCTACGGTGATCCCGACCGCGCCCCTGTACCCGTCCCGGCACTGATCATCCAAGGCGAGGCCGACCAGGACGTGCCGGCCGTCTGGACCGCCCAGGTAGTCGCCCATCTGCGCAAACTCGGCTCGCCATCCGTGCACTATCGCACCTATCCGGCCGCGGGCCACCTACAGGTCCTGGGCCGATCGCTCTGCGACACACTTGCCTTCCTCCGCACCCACGGCGGAACCTCGCCGGCCACCTGCACTCCGCTGGACACCGGCACCAGCTGAGCCACCCGTCTGACACCTCTCATCGCAGAACACACACCCATCGCCCCCATCGCCGAACCGAAGATTTCAAGGCCTGTCAGACGGCCGTGCCGCGATGAGACAGGTCCTTCACAACGAACACACCAATGCGCATCTCCACATCAGCGATGTCCCCGTGCTGAGCAGAACTCTCCGACCATGGCCGCCACTTACGCGCTTGGCGCTTGGCGATCACGAGACGGGACCGGCGCAGGTATCGCGGCGCCCGTGTGGCGGTCACCGTGCCGAAAAGCGGTGGACAGCTTTCCGGCTCTGGGTGAGCATCACCGCGATGAACAACGAACCTCTCTCCGCCCCCAAGCTCGTCCGCTTCGTCGAGCTCAGCGCAAGAGCGCTGCGGGCCCTTGCCGACGGTGACCTCGCCGGCGGCAGCGCCGAGGCCGGGGTCGCTCTTGACGAACACTTCGTCGGTGAACGAGCCCGCAGGATCTTCGGCTACCGTGCCGATCAGCTTGCCAAGGACCCCTCTGCCGCGCCCTGGATCACGCGGGCCGCGGTGTCCGAGCCGGACGGGATCGTCGTCGGGGACGCGGGGTTCCACGGGCCGCCGGACGAGTCCGGCATGGTCGAGGTCGGCTATACCGTCGTGCCCGCGTACCGCCGCCAGGGCTATGGCCGCGCGATGCTGAGGACGCTGCTCGTCCGGGCCGCCGCCGAACCCGGGGTCAGGACCGTGCGCGCGAGGATCGGGTCCGACAACACCGCCTCTCTGGCAACCATCGAGGGGTTCGGCTTCACGCGCGTCGGTGAGCAGGGCAACGAGCGCGACGGACTCACGATCATCTTCGAGGTCCCGGCAGAGGCTGTTCAGGCCGGATAGCTTCACGGCCGCGGCGTACATGGTGATCGTCCCGGTTCGGGCCGTGACATGCGAAGTGCCGTACGGATTAGGCGAGTTGTAAGGCGTGGCGCCAGCGTGCCTCGGCTTGTGGTCCTCGGGTCCTCGGGTTCTCGCTCCGCCTCAGGCCGCTCGGGCTTCCTCTCCGGCCAGGAACGGAAGCAGCAGCGAGAGCAGGGCGCGCGGTCGGTGCAGCGGGATGATGTGGCCGCAGTCTTCTATGACGTGTCCGGTGAGATCGTCGGTGACCGGGCGGAGTTGACGTTCCAGGGCAGCACCGACAGGGCGGGCGCCCAGCGCCATCGTCGGCACGGTCAGGCGGGCAGTGGTGACTGCTTGCTCGATTTGTACCGCGCTCTCGGGCAGGGCCCGGTAGTAGGAGAACGCGCAGCTCAACGCCTGCCGACCGGTGTACGCGCAGACGAAGGCGTCCCGGACGGCGGGGCGCACCCCGTCGCCGAGCATGCCGGCGTGCAAGAACCAGTCGATGTAGGCGGCCTCGTGGCCCTCAAGGACGGTCTCGGCGAGGCCGGGCGCGGCGGAATGGAAGCCGAACCACCACGGCGCTCCGTCGGCGAGGAAGTCCTCGGCACCGGGCAGCCTGCCCAGCAGGGACTCCATCACCACCAGGCGCCGGACGAGACCGGGGTGGCGCAGCGCAAGGAGGAAGGCCGGCGGGGTGCCCGCGTCGATGCCCACCACCGCGGCCGAGGACACGCCGAGAGCAGTGAGAAGCGCCGCGGCGTCCTCGGCCAGGGTGCCCGCGTCGTATCCGGAGGCGGCCCGGCTGCTCGCGCCGAACCCGCGCAGGTCAGGTGCGATGACGCGGTAGCGGCTGGACAGATCGGCCATGACGTCCGTCCACAACTCCCAGGTGTGAGGGAAGCCGTGCAGCAGCAGAACGGCTGGGCCGGACCCGGCGAGGGCGACGTTCAGTTCGACACCGTTGACGGGGACGCGTCGCAGCTCGGGCATGGGGCCCTCCAGGTACTTGGTGAACGATGGTGACAAGGCCACGCTAGGGAACTAACTTGGTCCGCCCAAGAGAGCACTTTCGAATCAGGTGGTGAGCCCAAGGTGACCCCGTCGAAGTCGAGCAGCCGCGACCAGCGGCCCGGTGAGCGCGGTGACCTGCTGGATCCGTCGTGCCCGACCCGCCAGTTGCTCGACCGCATCGGAACCAAGTGGACGTCGATGGTGGTCAAGGTGCTGGCCGAAGAGGCTCCGGACGAGCTCCGTTTCGCGGAACTGCGACGTCGTATACCGGGCATCTCACAGAAGATGCTCTCCGCCACCCTGCAGAGTCTGGCCCGCGACGGCCTGGTCGCGCGCCGCGTGGAACCCACCGTGCCGCCCGCCGTGCACTACCGGCTCACTGACCTCGGCCTGTCCCTCGAAAGACCGCTCTCAGCCCTACGGGGCTGGGCCGAGACACACATGCCGGAGATCGACCGCAACAACCAGCTCGCCGATGAGTCACCCGCCCCCTAGCGTGCATCGAAGCGCTGGTCACAGCCACTCATTGATGGCCACGACGAGGACGGTCACCTCGTGGCGGACCGCCAACTTGCCGCACGTCGTGGGCACTACGCGGTGCCTCTTGAGCCGATTTATGCCCCACTCGACCGCGTACCGCTCACGGTAGTCGCCCCGGGCCGAACGTCGGCGGCCGACCACCGTGAGAGAGCCGCACTTGTTGTGGCTGCGCGCCTGATCGAGCTTCTCCGGGTTGGTGCGCAATCATGCAAGCTGATCGACCGGGCCCCCATCGACACCGAGATGACGCTCCGCGCCCGCTCCCCCAGAGATGTACCAGAACCCCAAACTCGTCGACATTTCGTGTCAGTTCCCGGTTACGAAGCCACACGGGCCGGCTGCACCTCGAACGGCCAACGTCCTGCCCGGGTACGGCAGTTTGGCACCGGCTGACCGCGGTCATCGCCTCTACTTGGTCGTGTGCGTGGGGTAGACCTCGACGTCGGTGTAGGCGCCCTTGATCTGCCCAGCACTGGAGGGCCACTTCAGGCTCACGGTGTGGGTCTCGTTCGGGGGCGTCACCAGGATGTTGGTCGGGTGCGTGAGGCTGTTGCCGCTGCTGTCGATGTTGTAGGCGATGTCGAAGACAGCGGCGTCGCCGGGCTTGAGGGTGGTTATGCGCGGCTGGGCGTGGCCGCGCTCGATGGGGTTCGAGGTGTTGTCGGCGTCCTTGATGTCGACGCCCGCGAAGCCCGTTGCCGAGCAGGTGGTCGAACCCCGGTTGATCATGGTGATGTTGATCCTGCCGGAGCTCTTGTCGGTCGCGGCGTCCTGGGCGTCGATGGCCAGGTCCTCCGCCTTGCAGAACGTGCTCTTGCTGCTGGTCTTCGTCTCGCCTTTCGCGGCGCCGGAGCCGGCCGCGGTGTCCTGACCGGAGCCCGACTTCGCGTTGCCGGCCCCCGAGCCCGCGGAACCCGCGCCCACCGGTTTCGAGCCAC
The DNA here is from genome assembly GCF_036231355.1 of Streptomyces sp. NBC_01431. Lineage (NCBI taxonomy): Bacteria > Bacillati > Actinomycetota > Actinomycetes > Kitasatosporales > Streptomycetaceae > Streptomyces > Streptomyces sp. NBC_01431. The sequence continues at coordinate 376,347 of NZ_CP109497.1, read as the reverse complement.
CGTCCGAGGACGAAGGCGCGGAGGACGGGGAGGCCTTGGAGGACGAGTTGTTCCCGGAGTCGTTGTTGTCGCAGGCGGTGAGCGAGAGGGTGGCGGCGAGGCCGACGGCGGCGAGAGCAGTGATGCGGGTGTAGTTCACGGTGTTCCCCCAGAAGTAGGGCGGTGCGTGCGGTCGGAAGTATTTGTATCCCGCACCGGGTTACAGGCGGTGCTTCGCGACGTCTTCGTTCTGTCACAGGCCTCTTGACCGCACGCTCCGCCAAGGCGCCGCCACCGTACGGTCACCAGCCTGGTTCAAGGGGCGACCGCCGGACACCGTTTCGGCGGCTGGGCGCACGCGCACAGCACGCCGCCGACATCGGTGACCAGATACGGGCGAGGATCCCTACGTTCCCCCGCCAGTTGGCAGTTGGGGTCCGGACTTTCTCGTCGCTGGTCGGCCGGTGGGCCCCCAAGGGAACCCGCCACCAGTCATCAACTCCAAGCCCAGGTCGCCCACTTGACTTGAGTCACCAACGACCCACCACTCGCTACGGCGTGTACAAAGCGATCAGACGCCCCGAAACCGTCGCCGAACACAGCCGCCGCCCAGCGGTCAAGTAACAAGCCGAGAACGCCAAGACCACAGCGACCTAGCCGGAGGCGGCTGCTCCCGCCGAGTGGCACCAACTCGTTCGTGAACCACACAAGCCCCCAAGTCACGCCATTACGGCGAGACTTGGGGGCTTCTCTGTGTACTTCGATCGTGGCGCCTGCGCTGGTCAGGTCGCGACGCCCATCATGCACCGATGGACAGTCACACGCACTCGTCCGAGCCAGAGGCTCAACGTCCTGACCAGCTACGGTACGGCAGCCACAACTTTGTAACCCTGGCTCAGAAGGCGGTGTTGTTGCAGCCCATGCTCGACCCGATGTGGGTGTTCTGAGCACCCGGGTTGCCCTCGCCGTTGAGCCCGTTGCCCAGCAGGCCGTTGAGGATGCCGACCTGGCCGAGGATGTCGAGGTTCAGGTCGTGCGACTTGCAGTTGCTGCTCTGCTTGATGCCGAACTGGTCGCCGCCCTTCCCGCCGTCGTGCGCCTGGGCCGTGCCGGTGGCCAGCATCCCGAGGCTACCGAGGGCAGCGACCAGGACGGCGGCCTTGCGAAGCTTGTTCATGTCATCTCCATTGGAGTGAAGTGGACACGATCCGCGACAGATCGATCCCTTACAGTCATGCAAATTAATATAAATCGCCCTAAACCACCCGATGGCGCGCCGGAAACCATGATCTTGTTGTGGAAGCACTCTGAAGTCGTAACGCCTACGAGCGGACCCTCGGCGTCCTCCACCGCACCTGCGGTTCACCTCGGCGACCGCCCGGCGGGCCAACCGCTCTCGCACCGCGGGACCGGCCGGGTCGAGGAGGCCACGAACTGCTACAGCTCCTCTTCATCCCCAACCTGCGCCGCGGGGCCGTGGGGTAGTTGACGTCGTCGTTCGCCGTCTGGCCGTCTGGCTGGCTGGCTGGCTGGCTGCGAAATACAGGCCCATGTGCGCAGATCGACCGATCAAGGAGGGGCAGCTGCGGTAGCAGTTGTGCGCGGGACAGCACGAGTTCGGTGCGCTACCCGCGCGTGATGATGCTGATGGCCTCGGTCGGCGGCAACCGGGTCCCGGTGATCGCTGAGCTGGTGCAGGCCGACGAGTACGCCGCCCGGGAAATCATCCACCGGCTCTACGAGATCGGCTGACCTGCCTGAGCCCTCGATGGGCAGGAGGCCGTACCCGCCTGTTCGGCACTGACGACCAAGTCCTCGTCATGGCGACGGCCGCCACCCGCCCGGCAGATGATCCGGCCCCGGCCCTCTGCGTGTAAGCGGCCCGGGGCCCGTGCCGAGCCGCCTACCGCGCGAGGCCGGAGGTGTCATCACCGTGCCGGGCAGGCGCGCCGAGTCCGGCGCTGCCGCTCCTCATCACCAGGCCGTGGGAAGGTACCCGTACCCGTAGCCGTAGCCGTAGCCGTAGCCGTGGGTCGCGTACCCGTCGATCGCGTACCCATCGGTCACGTCGTAGTTCAGCAGCTTGTTTGGCGGTGGCACCTAGGACGACGCGCTGGCGCTGGGGGAGCTCAACAGGTGCTCATCGGCTGAGAGTTGGACGGATCGACGGCGTACGTGTTCTGGCCCTGGCTGATGCAGGATGCGCCGGAGGCAGCGCTCGCGGTGCCTGTGGCAGCGGTGATCGCGGCCCCGCCGAGGACAGCGGGGGACAGCACGGTGGTCGACCGCATCGAGGCCGATGGGACCACAGGGCCTGCGTCGGCAGCGCGCCAACCTGAGTGCGGCATGGCGGACCGGAGAGGACCGAGTCGTACTGACCCGCAGCCGTCCGAACGTCGGCGGTGCTCGACGCCCTTCGACATCCCTCAGCAGGCGGGTTGTCCGCTCAAGTAGACGCGGTAGAGCTCGGCTTGGGTGCGCGGGCCGTAGATTCCGTCGGCGCCAAGTCCGTCGCACGTCTGGAAGCGGAGCAGCGCCGCGAGGGTGCGCTGATCGAAGACTCCGGTGATCGGACCGTGGTAGTCGCTCAGCGCATAGCTGAGCTCGCACTGGAGCTGGCGTACCTCTGGCGCGCTGGGCGGCCTGTGCCAGCTGTTCCACGGGGCGTACTGGCACGGGCCGGGCGCCGGTTGGGCCGCGGCAACTTCGACGAGTGGTGAGCACAGCAGAGCTGCGCAACTGACCGCCACGGTGGTCCACCGGGTGACGGCGGCGCTGGTGGGGCGTGGTGCCATGAGGTCCCCCCTGTCGCTGTGAGCGGGATCGGATGCTCTCTACGGGCGTTCTTGGTCGGGCCGTGTCCGACCGGCCGAGCAGCGAGGCTTGGCCGGTCGGACACGGCGCGGTTGTGGCCTTTCGGTGTGTGCCGGCGAGGTGCGGCTACTTGTGGCAGTCGATGTCGTTGAGCCACCAGTTGTCCAGGGCGGCCCAGGTATCGCGTCCGATGATTCCGTCGGCGGACAGCCCTGCGCACTGTTGGAAGGCGATGGTCGCGCTCTTGGTGCCGCTGCCGAAGATGCCGTCGACGGTGACGCGACGGTCCAGGACGCTGTTGAGCTGGCACTGGGCCTGCTTCACGGCCGCGCCCGTACTGCCGGACGCCAGCTGCGGTTCGCTGGTGGTGTAGGTACAGGTGAAGTGCGCCGGTTTCATGATCGTGGTGGCCGGTGCCGGTGCTGGGCCAACCCCATCGAGGCCCACTTCGGACCCCTGCGACAATTCAACCTCGCCAACTCCCACCACCCGAACCACACCTCCAGACCCGGGCCCTGCACGCCTACCTGCGCTGGCGCAACAAGCACAACCGACACCCTGACGTCCTCACCGCACAGCGACGCGAACGCGCCCGCATCCGGAGCGAGAAAGGCCTCCGCTGGGGCGGCCGACCCGCGCTCGCAGCGTGACCAGTTCGCCGGTCACATCACCTACGGGACGCTCACCGTTGCCCAGACCCGGAACAGCGTGAGGGCCTCGGTCAGGTTGCCGGGTCCACACGCGATGCGAAACGCCCTCTCGGCCGTCCAGGCCATGACCCAGTCGTGCCCATCCCGAGTGACCCGATATTGGGCATACTCCCGGTCCGCCAAGACTGTCTCTTCAAGATCAATCTTGACGGCCCAGCCCGGGTTGTCGAGAGTCTCGATCGTCATGCCCCATTCGTGTTCCCAGTCGCCATCGCACTGTGAGGTGTACCAGCTCTGCAACCAGTCAAGGACGTGCACGGATTCAGCCATGGACGCAAATGCTAAGCGGACCGCGCACGCACCAACCAACCCGGCGTACCTTCCCGGTCACAGCACCAGGCACCACGCGGCACCCTGCTGGGCAACGGCGCCGTGACCGCCACCGCGCTCGCCTACACACCCGGTGGGCGCACCTGGCGACCGGTGGCAGCGGCTTCTGCCACGCGATGCCTCCGGTCAATCCGAGACCGTGGCGTGATCGCACGCATGATGAAGCGCGGAGTCGGATACTGATCATCATGGTGCACCGAGTAGCTGTGCTCTCCGACATCCACGGCGTGCTGCCCGCGGCCGAGGCCGTTCTGGCGGAAGCGGACGTCGTGGCCGCGGACCTGATCGTGCTCACCGGCGACATCGCCTGCGGTCCCCAGCCAACCCACGTCCTTGACCTGTTCGCCGGGCTTGGCGACAGGGTGGTGTGGATCCGGGGCAACGCCGATCGCGAACTCGTCGAGTACCGGCGCGGAATGCGTACGTCCATCCCGGACCCGATCGGCCCTTCGGCTGCCGACAGCCTGCGTGCGGAACAAGTGGACTTCCTGGCCGGACTGCCCACCTCGCACACCGTCGAGGTGGACGGGCTCGGCGAGGTGCTGTTCTGCCATGCCACACCACGCGACGACGAGGAGGTGGTACTGGTCGACTCCCCCGCCGAGCGGTGGGAGAGGGTGTTCTCCGGCCTGCCCTCCACAGTCACCACCGTGGTGTGCGGCCATACACACATGCCCTACACACGGCTGGCCGCCGGCCGGCTCGTAGTGAACCCGGGCAGCGTTGGCATGCCCTACGGCAGGGCAGGCGCACATTGGGCGTTGCTCGGCCCGGGTGTCCAACTGCGGCGCACCCCGCTGGACGTGGAGAGTGCGACCCAAGACATCGTGGCGCGCTCCACCTTCGTGCAGGCAGCCGAGTGGGCGGACCACTGCCTCAACGCCCGAACCGGCGAGGCGGAGGCCTTCGCCCTGTTCGCCGGGTCGTCCGCGGACGACCCGGCGCACGACCCGACGGGCCGCGTAGAGGGGTAGTGGCCTTCATGTGAGTCAGACTCACCACCCCTTCCACGATTCGCCCGGTGGCGCGGACGCCCCCGGAGGGGCGTCCCGGCGTCACATGTTGATCATGTGGCCGGCGAGGCCGTGGATGGCTTCCTTGACCGCCTCGCCGAGCGTGGGGTGGGCGTGGATGTTGCGGGCGACCTCGTGCACCGTGAGGTCCCACTGTTGGGCCAGGGTGAGTTCCGGCAGCAGCTCGGTGACCTCGGGGCCGATCAGGTGCGCGCCGAGCAGTTCGCCGTGCCGGCGGTCGCTGATCACCTTGACGAAGCCAACCGGTTCTCCCAGGCCGTGGGCCTTGCCGTTGGCGGTGAACGGGAACTTGGAGACCTGTACGTCGAAGCCGGCTTCCCGAGCCTGTGCTTCGGTGTGGCCGAAGCTCGCGATCTGCGGCTGGCAGTAGGTGGCGCGCGGAATCATCCGGAAGTCATCGATCTCCATCGTCTCCGCCCCGCCGATGGTCTCGGCGGCGATGACGGCCATGGCCTCGGCGGCGTGCGCGAGCATCAGCTTCCCGGTCACGTCGCCGATCGCGTACAGGTGGGGGACGCCGGTGCGACCGCGGGCGTCGACCTCGATGGCGCCGCGCTCGCCGACGCGTATCCCGGTCGTCTCCAGGCCGTAGCCCTCGACGCGCGGCGCGAAGCCGATGGCCTGGAGGACCTTGTCCGTCTCCAGGACCTTCTGAGTTCCGCTCTGGGTGACGGTCACCCTGACCGGGCCCGACGGGTCGGAGTCGTCGATCGCGTCGACCCGGGTGGACGTGAGGATCTCCACCCCCAGCTTGCGGTAGTGCCGGGTGAGTTCCTTGGAGATGTCGGCGTCCTCGGCGGGCACGATCCGGTCGGCGTACTCGACGAGGGTGACCTTGACTCCGTAGTTGTGGAGCACGTAGGCGAACTCGACGCCGATGGCTCCGGCGCCCGCGATGACGATGCGTTCGGGCAGTTCCTCGGTGAGGATCTGCTCCTCGTACGTGACGACCCGCGCGCTCAGGCTGGTGCCGGGCAGCAGACGGGTCGTGGCGCCCACCGCGATGATGCACTGGTCGAAGGTGACGGTGCTGCTCGTGCCGTCGGACAGCGCGATCTGGAGGGTGCGGCTGTCGGTGAAGGTGCCGCGGCCGTCGTACTCGGTGATGCCGTTCTTGCGCATCAGGTAGTGCACGCCCGCGACCCGGCCGTCGGCCACCTGCCGGCTGCGCTTGAACGCGGCACCGAAGTCGAGCGTGATCGGGCCTGAGGACTGGATGCCGTAGGTGTCGGCCTGCCGGGTCAGGATGTGGGCCAGCTCCGCGTTGCGCAACAGGGCCTTGGAGGGGATGCAGCCCACGTTCAGGCACACCCCGCCCCAGTACTTCGGCTCGACGACGGCCGTCTTCAGACCGAGCTGTGCGCTACGCACCGCCGCGGTGTAACCGCCGGGGCCCGCTCCCAGGACGACGACATCGAAATGCTCGCTCATTGTTCCTCTGACTTCCCTTGTCCGTACGGGTGTTCCGGCGCGGTCCGCCCGAACTCGGTTGGGGCCGCAGCCGTTTCAGGCTCCTGCACAGCCGCCGTCCACCGCGTAGTAACCGCCCTGCATGAACGATGCCTTGTCGGAGAGCGGGAAGGCAGTGACATCGGCCACTTCCTCGGGGGGGGGGCCGATGCGAGGGCCCTGGCCGGCGCCGCTGACGTCGGCCCCCATGCCGAGAGCACGCCCGCCGTCGGCGGACCCTCGCGCGCTGGCTGAAACACCTCGGTCTGGACACGAGCAGTCGCCCTCATGCATTCGGGACTTGATTAATAGTGCCTAGCTATTGACGCCGATCGTTCAGGAAATTTATGGTCCCTGGACCCTCGCAGGCGAACCAGAGTGACGGAGAACAATGACGTACTCCCTCGGTGTGCGGCCGCGTGCTGCCCGACTGACCGCGGTGCTGCTGGCCGGAGTGCTGGTCACCTCCGCGCCACCCGCGGCCTCGCAGCCGGCGCGAAACACCGCCGCCCCGACCGCTAACTGCCGCAGCAGCGACGACTGGACGCTCGGCACCAACCATATCGATGCGGCTGATACCCACCATGCCTTCGTCGGCAACGGCTACCTGGGGCAGCGCGTGCCGCCCAACGGCGCCGGATACGCCGACAGCGACGCCAAGACCGGCTGGCCGCTGTTCACCCCGCGTTACGACGGCTCCTTCGTGTCCGGCCTGTACGCGCACAACAAGCAGACCGCCGGGGACCGGCAGGCCGTCGCGGCGCTGCCCACCTGGACCGCCCTCACCGTCACTACGGGTGGAGCTCAGGGCGATACCTTCAACTCTTCGACGTCACCCGGCCGGATTTCCCACTACCGCCAGTCGCTCTTCCTCCACTGCGGCGTGGTGCGTACGTCGATGACCTGGACCGCCGCCGACGGCCGCCAGACCGACCTCGTGTACGAGGTGCTCGCCGACCGCGTCAACCCGCACGTTGGCGCCGTACGCATGAGCATGACGCCGCACTGGAGCGGGGAGGCGACCGTCACCGACATCCTGGACGGCCGCGGCGCGCGGCGCATGCAACAGACCGGCGGCGGTGACCAGACCAGCGGGGACCACAGCGCCGGCCGGACCGCACCAACCATGGATGTGGCTTTCCGTACGGACGGCACGAACGTGGACGGAGCTGTCGCCTCCACCTTGCGCGCCGGAAGCGGAACACACGGCGTCAAGGCACAACAGGCCACTCAGGCAAAGGACATGACGAGCCATCAGGCTCTTACCCTGCACGTCCGGAGCGGGCAGTCGTACGACGTCACCAAGTACGTAGGCGTCGACACGGCCCTGACTTCGCGCGCGCCGCGCCGGGACGCCACCGCCACCTCGCAGCAGGCCGCCGACCGCGGCTGGGATGCCCTGCTGCGCTCCCACGCCGCCGCCTGGTCCCGGCTGTGGCGCAGCGACATCGAGGTGCCCGGTCAGCCCGAGATGCAGTCGTGGGTGCGGTCCGCGCAGTACGGGCTGCTCTCCAACACTCGCGAGGGCGCGTCCAACAGCATCGCTCCGGCAGGCCTGACCAGCGACAACTATGCGGGCCTCGTCTTCTGGGACGCGGAGACGTGGATGTATCCGGGTCTGCTCGCCACCCGGCCCGAACTCGCCAAGACCGTGGTCGACTATCGCTACCGGACCCTCGCGGGGGCTCGCGCGAACGCCCGCGACCTCGGCTATCAAGGGCTCTTCTACCCCTGGAACAGTGGAAGTTCGGGCAATTTGGCCCAGGAGTGCCACAGCGTCGACCCGCCGCACTGCCGCACCCAGATCCACCTCCAGTCCGACATCTCGTTGGCTGCCTGGCAGTACTACCTGGCCACCAAGGACACGCAATGGCTGCGCGATCGCGGCTGGCCGGTGCTGCAGGGCATCGCCGAGTTCTGGGCGAGCCGCGTCAGCCCCAACCCGGACGGCAGCTACTCGATCAAGGACACGGCCGGGCCCGACGAGTACAGCAACGGCGTCGACGACGCGGTCTTCACCAACGCCGGCGCCGTCACCGCCCTGCGCCACGCCACCCGCGCCGCCGAACTGCTCGGCAAGCAGGCACCCAAGGAGTGGAACGCGATCGCCGACCACATCCGGATCCCGTACGACGCACGGAGCAAGGTCTTCCAGCAGTACGACGGTTACAAGGGCAGCACCATCAAGCAGGCCGACACGGTCCTGCTGATGTACCCGCTGGGGTGGCCCATGCCCAAGGGCGCCGACGCCGCCACCCTGGACTACTACGCGCAGCGGACCGACCCCGACGGCCCGGCCATGACGGACTCGGTGCACGCCATCGACGCCGCCGGAATCGGCGAACCGGGCTGCTCCACGTACACCTATCTGGAGCGTTCCATCAAGCCGTTCGTACGCGGCCCGTTCGAGCAGTTCTCGGAGGCCCGCGGCGACAAGGCGGGCGCCGATGACCCCCTGGCGGGCTCGCCCGCGCAGGACTTCCTCACCGGCAAGGGAGGCTTCCTACAGGTCTTCACCAACGGCCTGACCGGCATGCGGATGGGCGAGAACAGCCTCCACCTCGACCCGATGCTGCCGCCGCAACTCGACCGCGGCGTCACCCTGCACGGCCTGACCTGGCAGGGGCGCACATACGACATCGAACTCGGCGCGCACCGCACCACCGTGCGCCTCACCGCCGGCGCGCCGATGACGCTCGACACCCCCCAGGGCGAGCAGATCGTCAGCAGGGACGTCCCCGCCGTCCTCAAGACCCGCCGCCCCGACCTCACACCCACCACCAACGCGGCCCGCTGCACCACTGCCACGGCCTCGTCCGAACAACCCGGCATGTACGCGGACGCCGCCGTCGACGGCAACACGGCCACGGCCTGGGTCCCCGACAGCGCGAGCGGCCAGCTGACGACGGACCTCACCAGGCCCGTGCCCGTCAAGAAGGTCACTCCCACCTGGAACGCCACCAAGCCCGTGGCCTACAGCATCGAGCTTTCCCTCGACGGGCGGCACTGGCACCGCGAGGTGGCGGGCGACGCGCAACTCGCGCGGTACGTACGGCTGACGGTGCAAGGTGACGTCCAGGCCAAGAACCACCCGGGTGTCGCCGAGTTGACGGTGAACTAGGAGCAGCGCGGGCCGTGTTCTGGCCCGCACCGACCCGGGACCGACCGAGCTCAGCCGGCGTCCGTCCGCATGCGCGCCACGCTGCGCGCATGCGGGGCCGCTGAAGCGGCTTGTGCGTGAGTGCTCAGGCCGGTCCTGCGGACGGATCCCCGATGAGGCTTTGTACGAGGGGGAGATGGATGTCAGAGGAGTCCTTGAAGGCGTGGACGCTCGCGGCCCCGCTGGGGAGCCCAGTGATCCGGCGTTCGGTGGATTCCAGCAGGACGTGTCCCCGGCAGTTCTTCTCCTTGTGGATACTGGCCCGGTAGCCCGGGGGGAGCACGATGGTCTTGATGTCCCGCGTGAGGTTGACGCACACGTTTCCCGATCGCGGTGGGACGGTCAGGACGCCTGTGCCGGTGGCGTGGGCAGCCGGTGTTGCCAGCAGGGGCGCGAGGATGAGTGGGGCCGTGAGCAGCATTCTCTTCTTCATGCCTTGACAACGATCAAGTCCCGCTGAGGAAACCGACCCCAGTTGGGCCGTCCGGTCGCTCCCACCCTCCATGGTCCTGGAACTGTGGCTTCGACCACGGCGGACGTGGTCCTCCCATGGTGAGATCGCCAGATGCTCGGCTTCCTCCTCCGTCTTCTGCCGTTCTGGGTCCGCGAGCCGCTGCTCATCGCGGTCGGGTCCGTTCTCGGCGTACGCATCATGTATCTCGCCATCCGCGATCACGACAAGGTCGCTGCGGGTCTCGGCGTGGTGTTCCTCGTGTTCACCGCGATACGCGTCCACATGGTGCTCCGCGCCCTGCGCGCACGCCGCCGGAACCCGAGTCCGGCGACCCATGCAGACGGGGCGGCGGTCGACGCCGCCCCGCAAACCCAAATCCAAACCCAAGCCCCGGCCCAGGCCCAGCCCCAGGCCGGAGCGGGGCCGCGACCCGGCCCGGCCGCCCCGGAGAAGGAGCCCAATGTGTGGGGCCAGGCCATCGCGGCGGTGGCCGTGGTCGGGGCGCTCGCGGCCGCGCTGTGGTTGGCTCCGCGTGTGCTGCCGTCGGACAACAGCACGGCGCGGCAGGCCGCCACGTGTCCGGCCGGGGAACACAAGGAGCTGCCGAAGGCGTACAAGGGGACGCCGCGCGCCGCGACCGGTGACGAACTGTGCAAGGCGCTCAATCGGCCCGACCTGGCCCAGCTGCTCGGCACGCCCGGAGAGAGTGCGACCACGGCCTCCGGTACGAGCAACACAGCTCTCCTGACGGACGAGAAGGTCGCCCTCCCGGAGGCCGAGGTCAGTTTCGACACGTACACCGTGCACCTTTCGGCCACGTACAACGAGCTGTCGATAGCCCAGTACGTGAAGTTGATGAAGTTCGGCAATGAGAAGGACGTCAAGCAGCTTCCGGTTCTTGGGCGGCCCGCAGTGCTGTCCTCGGATCACACCATGGCGATCAGGATCGGCCCGGGATCCGGCGGACCGGTCGAACAAGGCCCCCTGGCCAGAACGCTGTCCATAGCCCTCGACCAGGCGGACCGAGGGGGCTACTACGAGGTCACCGTGTGGCGCACGTCCGGCGTCGTCCCGGACGACGGCGTTCTCCTCGGCATCGCTGAGAAGGTCCTTCCGACGATCCCCCAACGGGCTGCCCGATAAGAGCCCGTTCCCTTCCTGGCGCGCGGCCTGCCCTCGTCGCAAGTGGTGAAACCGGTGCGAAGCAGAGGTCGCCAAGTCGGCACTGTCCTCCCTGCCTTCGACCTTAACCACCCGGAACCCGGAACCCGGAGAGCTGGGGTACGGGCACCGGCTTCGCCACATACCCTTGCCGACGCTAGGGTGTGGCGCCGTACTCGGCGGATCGCTCCCCAGCGGGAGGTGGGAATGGGGGGCTCATGGACACGGACCACGTGGAGCTGGTCGTCGCGGCGCAGGCCGGTGACGATCGGGCGCGCGAGGAACTGATCGCCGCCTACCTGCCATTGCTCTACAACATCGTCGGGCGAGCGCTGAGCGGACATGCCGACGTCGACGACGTGGTCCAGGAAACCCTGCTGCGCGTGGTGCGCGACCTGCCGGCCCTGCGTGCCCCGGAGAGCTTCCGGTCCTGGCTGGTGTCGATCACGCTGCGCCAGATCAGTACCCACCGGATCCGGCAACGCACCTTCGCGGACCGGACCACGGTCATCGATGAGGCACACCGCATTCCGGACCCCGACGCCGTACCTGAGGACATGACGCTCCTGCGTCTGCATGTGTCGGACGAGCGCCGCCAGGTTGTGGAAGCGGGCCGGTGGCTCGACCCGGACCAACGGGTGCTGCTGTCACTGTGGTTGCAGGAAGGCGCCGGCCTGCTGAGCCGTGACGACATCGCCGCCGCGACCGGGCTCACGGTCGCCCACGTCGGAGTGCGTCTGCAACGCATGCGCGAGCAGCTGGAACTGACCCGGACGATCGTCGCCGCGCTGGCGGCCGACCCGCGCTGTCCGCGGCTGGACGAGACCGTCGTCGGCTGGGACGGTCTCCGTACATCGGTGTGGCGCAAGCGGATCGCGCGGCACACCCGCGGTTGCCCGGTCTGCGCGGCGACGACGTCGACCCGGGTTCCGGCCGAACTGTTGCTCCTCAGCCTCGCGCCGCTGGCGGTCCCGGCCGGGCTCATCGCCGCGCTTGCCGCCAAGGGCCTGCTGTCGAGTACGGCCGCGAGCGCCGCCGGACTGGCCGCGGCACACGCAGCCGTCGGCACGGCGACAGCGACGGCGACGGCGACGGCGACGGCGGGCGGCAGTCTGCACGGCTCGCTGATCGGCAAGCTCTACGCGGTGACCGCTCATCCGGTGCTGGCCCTCGCCACCGGCGCGGTGCTCATCACCGGGACCGTCACTTACGCGGCCTGGCCCGAACCGGCGCATCGGGTGCCCGGCGTCGTCGCCGCTCCCACGGTCGGAAATTCCACGCCCGTCCCGTCGCGCGCCACCCCTTCGGCCGGGCCGTCCTCGGCGAGTCCGTCCGCCGCCGCGGGCACTGTTCTGCCGGGTGCGCAGTCGCTGGAGTCCGTTGCCGACCCCGCCCTGTACCTCACGTACGCGGGGGACTTCGCGGCGCTCGGCCATGTCTCCGCGTCCAGCGACCCGCAGACTCGCCAGCGGGTCACCTTCACGGTCATCGAAGGGCTGGCCGACACACGATGCGTCACCTTCCGCGCCACCGACGGCCGCTATCTGCGCCATCGTGACCTGCGGCTGCGGCTGAGCACGAACGACGGCAGCGAACTGTTCCGTCAAGACGCCACCTTCTGTCCGCGCCCCGGGGCGGTCGCCGGGTCGGTGACCCTACACGCGCACAACTATCCCGGATCGGTGCTCCGCTGCCGCGACGGTGGCATCTGGCTCGATGGCTCCGACGGCACTCGGGCCTTCGGCGACCAGGCTTCCTTCATCATCCGCAGGGCCTGGGCCTGAGAACCGTTCGTTGAGCGTCGTGCACCGAGTCGCGCGGTGACGGCGCGCGCTCTCGCACCCCAGCCCCGCACCCGGCTTCGGCGCGCCACTCGGCTCACGACGTTCATCGACGCATGTCTCGCCGCGGCCGCCCCAAGGGTTGATCACCGCGACAACCCGCCATGGGGACCACTCCCGACCCTTCGCTGATGAGCAGGGCGGCGCGCCCTTTTCACCGGGACGACCAGACCGCAGGGCTCGGCATAACGCTTTTTGCCCGCGAGATGCATCACTGGGCAATTGTTTGGACGCCGCCATTTTTCTGTTACGAGACCGCGAGTTCGGAGGCCTCCCCTTTGTGGGGTGCTCTTCCCGTCGCTCACCTTGACGTGCCGGCGTGGCGGGGTACCCCGAGTTTTCCCCGTACGTATCCCCTGAAGGAAGCCGCTCTCATGACGCGACACACCCACGACCCCCGGGCGACCGGTGTGCAGGAACGGGCTCATGTCCTGCACCGCACCCGGCCCGCGACGGATCAGGCCGTACCGGCCGATGCGCTCACGATCACGGAACTCGGAGTGACCCGCGGCCCCCGAGGAGAATCATGAAGGGCCTGCACCGGCTCGGCCGGCGCCGCCGAACAGTAATGGTGGGACTGTCGGCCGCCGCGGTGGTGGCCGGTGTCGTGACGCTGCTCCCCAGCTCCGCCGGAGCCGCCGCCCTCGGTACGCAGGCGGCCCCCTCGGGCAGGTACTTCGGCACGGCCGTGGCTGCCGGGAAGCTCGGTGACTCGACGTATTCGACGATTCTCGACCGGGAATTCAACATGATCACCCCGGAGAACGAGATGAAGTGGGACACCACCGAACCGTCCCGCGGAAAATTCAACTTCGGCCCCGCCGACCAGATCGTCAACCATGCCACCGCGCACGGCCAGCGGATGCGCGGCCACACTCTGGTGTGGCACTCGCAGCTTCCGTCCTGGGTCGGCTCCATCGGCGACGCGAACACTCTGCGCGGTGTGATGGACAACCACATCACCACGGAGATGACCCACTACAAGGGCAAGATCTACGCCTGGGACGTCGTCAACGAGGCCTTCGCCGACGACGGCAGCGGCCAGCACCGCAGCTCGGTGTTCCAGAACGTGCTGGGCAACGGCTTCATCGAGGAATCCTTCCGCACCGCCCGCTCCGCCGACTCCTCGGCCAAACTCTGCTACAACGACTACAACATCGAGAACTGGTCGGACGCCAAAACCCAGGGCGTCTACAACATGGTCAAGGACTTCAAGTCGCGCGGCGTACCCATCGACTGCGTCGGATTCCAGAGCCACTTCGGCGCCGGCGGCTCGCCCGCAAGCTTCCGCACCACCCTGGCCAACTTCGCCGCCCTCGGCATCGACGTCCAGATCACCGAACTCGACATCGCCCAGGCATCACCGACCGCCTACGCCAACGCCGTTCAGGCGTGCATGAACGTCGCCCGCTGCACCGGCATCACGGTATGGGGCATCCGTGACCGCGACTCCTGGCGCAGCAGCGAGAGCCCCCTGCTCTTCGACAACAACGGCAACCCCAAGGCTGCCTACACCGCCGTCATGAACGTCCTCAGGTCCGCTCCCAGTACCACTCCTGGCGGGGCCGGTACGGGTGGGGAGATCAAGGGCGTCCCCTCCGGCCGTTGTATCGACATCAACGGCTCCACCAGGGCCAACGGCACCCAGGCGCAGCTGTGGGACTGCAACGGACAGACCAATCAGCGCTGGACCTACACCTCCAGCAAGCAGCTGATGGTCTACGGCAACAAGTGTCTGGACGCCATGGCCAAGGGCACCCGCAACGGCACCGCGGTCGTCATCTCGGACTGCGACGGCAGCGCCGGCCAGCAGTGGAACATCAACACCGACGGCACGATCGCCGGCGTCCAGTCCGGGCTGTGCCTCGACGCCGTCGGCGCGGCCACCGCCAACGGCACCAAGATCCAGCTGTACTCCTGCTGGTCGGGCGGCAACCAGAAGTGGAGCGGTCTGTCCGGGACGCCCACCCCGACGAAGCCCGCGCCGGCGGGTGGCTCGTGTGCTCTTCCGTCGACGTATCGGTGGGCGTCGACGGGTGCGTTGGCGCAGCCGGCGAACGGGTGGGCCTCGGTGAAGGATTTCACCACCGTGACGTACAACGGCAAGCACCTGGTCTACGCCTCGAACGTGTCGGGATCGTCGTACGGCTCGATGATGTTCAGTCCGTTCACGAACTGGTCGGACATGGCGTCGGCCCGTCAGACCGGGATGAGCCAGTCCGCTGTGGCGCCCACGCTGTTCTACTTCGCGCCCAAGAAGATCTGGGTGCTTGCGTACCAGTGGGGTGCGTGGCCCTTCATCTACCGCACGTCGAGCGACCCCACCAACCCCAACGGCTGGTCCGCCCCGCATCCGCTGTTCACCGGAGGCATCCCGGGCGCCGCACCGATCGACCAGACCCTGATCGCCGACGACCAGAACATGTACCTGTTCTTCGCCGGTGACAACGGCAAGATCTACCGGGCGAGCATGCCGATCGGGAACTTCCCGGGCAGCTTCGGCTCCTCGTACACGACGGTCATGAGTGACACGGTGAAGAACCTGTTCGAGGCGCCGCAGGTCTACAAGGTCAAGGACCAGAACCAGTACCTCATGATCGTCGAGGCGCGGGGTGCGAACGAGCAGCGCTACTTCCGCTCGTTCACTGCCACCAGCCTGAACGGTTCGTGGACCCCGCAGGCCGCCAGCGAGAGCAACCCCTTCGCGGGCAAGGCCAACAGCGGTGCCACCTGGACCAACGACATCAGCCACGGCGACCTGGTCCGCGACAACCCCGACCAGACCATGACCATCGACCCCTGCAACCTGCAGTTCCTCTACCAGGGCAAGTCCCCCACCGCGAGCGGCCCCTACGACCAACTGCCCTGGCGTCCCGGGGTCCTCACGCTGCGGCGCTGACCTGACCCATCCACGGTGATCGCGGCTCAGGGCCGTCTGCCCGCGCTGAGACCAATGGTTCACGGCGCGGGCGGCACCGCCCGCTGACCGATACCCACCGCATCGAGGAACCCCAGCCGTGCGTCGGCTGGGGTTCCTCTCCTTGCGTACCAGAGGCTGACGTACACGTACCTACTTGCCGCGGGTCTTGCGGTAGAGCACCAGCGAGGCGATTGCGCAGACGACGATGGCGAACGCCGCTCCGCCGTAGTTGTCCTGGGTGATGCACACGCTCGCGATCACCACACCGATGACGATCGGCAGGCTGGCGCCCATGGTGTTCTTCATGAATGAACCCCTTCGGTCCGCGGGCGGTTCTGTCCGCAGGCGGTGGAAATCAGTGGTCGGAGCGCCCTCGGTGAAGGGGCCGGAGGCCCCCCGCGGACCGGGGCGGCGCGGCACGACGAGGTGTGCCGCAACCCGGTGGTCATGGCCGGGCCCGTCGCATCGGCTGACGGAAGCCGACCGGCTACCTGTCGCGGCTCGGTCTCGGACGCGGCAGAGCGAAGGCGCTGCCTATGCCTCTTTTTGCGGCCAACACAGTCAACTCCCTTTGTTGAGTGGGCGGTTCGCGCTCGGCCCCGACCGGGCGAGATGGTCAGGCATCGCGGCGGGTGAGCGACATGTGACCGGCCAGGATGGAGACGATGGCCCACACCGCGAGGACACCGAGGCCGGACCAGGCGTTCAGCACGCCGCCCCCGGAGTGCTGCTGGAGGGCGAGTCCTCCGGCGACGTCGGGGAGGAACTGCGCCACGGCCGAAACCCTGGGGATGTGGTTCAGCATCGTGGAGACCATGAAGAACAGCGGGATCAGCGTGGTCAGGGTCGCTGCGCTGGAGCGCAGGACGGTGGCCAGGCCCATGGAGAACAGCACGAGCAGCACCGTGTAGAGGACCGCGCCCGCCAGGTGGCCGACGGTCGCCGCGTCGAACGGAGCGGCATGATCGCCGATGAAGGCCTGGACGATGAAGAACCCCGCCACGATCCCGGCCGTGGACAGTGCGCCGGTGACGAGGGCGAGCAGGCCGAGTTTGGCCACGTAGAACCTGGTGCGATCGGGCACGGCGAGCAGACTCGACCTGATCGTGCCGCTCGCGTACTCCCCCGTCACCGCGAGGACGCCGACGACCATGAGGAGGATCATCCCCAGCGGCACCAGCGAGAGCCCGAGCCCGATCGGGTCGAAGCCCTTGGCGTTCAGGTCGCGTTCTCCGGGCACCGTTCCATAGGCAACGGACAGGCCGAGCATCAGCCACAGGTACAGCCCGAGCGACCAGGCCAGGGAGCGGATCGTGGTCAGCTTGATCCATTCGGACTTCAGGGCGTGGTTCACCGCCGGCCTCCCACCGTGGCGCGGTACTCCGTGTGGTCGTGGGTGATCCGCATGAACGCTTCCTCCAGGGACGCGGCGGATTGCGAGAGCCCGAACACCGGCACCTGCTGGGCGTTGGCGATGTGGCCCACCTTCTCCACCGTCGCGCCGTGCACCTCAAGCGTTCCGTCCGGCTGTCTCACACACGTATGGCCTTCACGGGTGAGAGCGTCGTGGAGCTTGTCGGGTTCGGCGACCCGGGCGAGTACGACGTCCGCGGAGTGCTCGGCGATGAACGCCCGCATGGTGGTGTCCGCAAGCAGCCGGCCACCGGCGATGATCACCAGGTGGTCTGCGGTGACCGCCATCTCGTTCATCAGGTGTGAGGACACCAGGACGGTTCGGCCCTCGGCGGCGAGCTGCTTCATCAGCCCGCGGATCCACAACACACCTTCCGGGTCAAGCCCGTTGACGGGTTCGTCGAGGAGTAGCACCGCCGGGTCGCCCAGGAGCGCGGCGGCGATCCCGAGGCGCTGCCCCATGCCTAGGGAGAACCCCTTCGCCTTCTTCTTGGCCACGTTGCTCAGGCCGACCAGGCCCAGTACTTCGTCCACCCGCGGTTCGGGAATCCCGTTGGCGGCCGCGAGCGCCCGCAGGTGGTCGCGGGCGCTGCGTTTGCCGTGGGTCGCCTTTGCGTCCAGGAGCGCCCCCACCTGCGTCAACGGGCGTTGCAGCTGCGCGTAGGGGGTCCCGTTGACGAGGGCGCGCCCGCCGGTGGGCTCGTCCAGACCGAGGATCATGCGCATCGTGGTGGACTTGCCCGCGCCATTGGGACCGAGGAAGCCGGTCACTTTCCCCGGCTCCACCGTGAAGGACAGATCGTCGACGGCGAGAGTGTCGTCGTACCGTTTGGTCAGGCTCTCAACGTGGATCATTCAAGTACCCAGGGGGAGTTGGCGAAGTGGTGCGACTCACCCTAGATGCGGGGTGAGTGGGTCGGGTCATACCGTGGATCGAGCCCGTCTACGTCTCAAGGATGTCCTCCAGATCCTTCGCTGCCTCGCGTGCGCCGTACAGTGCGGCGACACCCACGGTGTTCAGGACAACCTCGTCGACACCGGCCCGGCGGTAACGTTCGAGGCCGTCGCGAATGTCGGCGGGGGTGCCGTACAGGAACAGCCCGGCGTCGATGAGCTTCTTGGCGTCCTCCCGCTCCCCCGTGACGTCGAGTCCGGCGTGCCGCAGGGTGTCCTGATAGTGATCCGCCTGAAGGTGCATGCCGAAGGTGCCGTAAGCGGTGTCGACCATGTCGCGGCCCTCGCGGGCCACGGCGACGGGAACGAACGCCGTCACCCCGACCCTCGTGGTCCGCCCGGCCTTCTCCTCACCCGCGCGGATCCTGGGGATGAGGGTGTCCTGGATGTGTTCCGGTCCGCACAGCCATGTCACGGCGTCGTCGGCGATCCGTCCCGCGACCTCGGCCATGCGCGGCCGCAGGACTCCGGCGCCGACGCGGACCTTCGCCGCCCGCAGCGGGACGAGCTGGGCCTCCATGGACACGTACTCGCCCTCGGCGGCGACCGGTTCACCCGCGACCAGGCCCTTCACCGCGCTCAGGTACTCGTGCATCAGGGTGAGCGGCTTGGCGTACGGCCGGCCGAGAACGGCCGCCTGGTAGTTCGGGGCACCGGGGCCGAACGCAGCGAGGACCTCGTGGCCGGTGGTGAGGGACACCGTCCGGGCTTCCATCGCGGCCTGGTACGGGGCCCGCAGCGGCGTGAGGCTCACCCCGAACCCGGCGGGCACTCTGATGCCCAACCCGGCCAGCCACGACAGGAGTTGGTGACTGTCGATGATGGGTGACTGGCCCTGCCAGAACCGGTGCGCCTTCGTCCAGCGCACCAGGTTCGCGAAGGGTACGGCCTGCTCGGGCCGGGTCACGGCGATCGGGAGTACGAGCGAACAGCGCACGGCAGCGGGACTCTTTTCCTAGCAGGACAGCGCGGTCGGTATGCCGAGGGCCGCGCCGTGGTCGGTGAGCATCAGGTCGGTGTCGGCCACACCGGCCCAGCCGGTCATGTAGCCGAGGGTGGAGGTGCGGCCGCGGGCGCCGACGTAGAAGCCGTGGCGGCGGGCCAGTTCGAGCACCTCGTGCTGGTACTGGCCGGCCGACTTCACAAGGCTCTCGTCCCCGGTGAGCCGCGCCGCGTACAGGAGGGCCTGCACGACGCCGCTGCTGCCGTGGCACACGGACAGTTCCACCGGTGCCGCGGGAAGCTCGGTGGCGGCCTGTACGAGGCCGGGCACGGCGCGGTCGGTGAACCAGTCGAGCCGTCCGGCGGCCTGGGCGATCTCGCTGCCGGCCAGCAGTACGCCGGCGGCGCCCTTGCACCATCCGGTCAGTGCGGGGGCGTAACCATCGAAGTGGGCGGCGAGCCAGTCGGCGGCTTCCTCGGCCAGGGCCGGTTCGTCCAGGACCGCGGCGGTGCGGGCCTTCGCCCAGGCGAGGCCGAGCGGGCCGTGGGCGAGTTCCATCGGGGCGCCGGTCGGAGCCGCCCCCGGTGCCAGCGCCAGCTGACGCAGTTCCTCGACCAGGGCGGGGTCGTAGGTCCGGCCGCCGTGCCGCATCCTTGCCAGGAGCAGCAGCCACAGCCCGGCAGGGCCGTTGGAGACGTCCTGTTCCCGCTGCTCGCCGCGTTCCGCGATGGAGGCCAGGAGGTCTTTGAGCCACGCGTCCCCGCCCGACTCGGCATGGGCCAGGAGTTGGGAGGCGCGGCCGGAGAACACCGACTCCGGCACGTTGTCCAGGACCTGCGGGTATGCCTCCCACAGCTCGGTGAGCCCGGCCAGCGCGGCGTCGCGCATCGGGGCGTGGCGCCGGTCGGCGCGGGCGGCCTGCGCGTACATGCGGGCGATGCCGCCCATGTCGTGGAAGGTGACGAAGTTGCCGGGGGTGACGGTGGCCGCGCCCCGGTCGGGGCCGATGCCGCCGAGCCATCCGGTGCGTCCGTCCACGGTGACGGCGAGATCGGCGACGATGTCGGCGATCTTGTGGCCCCATTCGCCGGGGGCGGTCCCGTCCAGGGCGGCCCGGAAGATGCTGTCCCGGGACAGCCCCTGCGGCAGCACGGCCAGGTCACCGAGGCACTCCTCGACGAGGAACTGGTGGTACCGCTCGTGCTGACGCTTCGCCATGCTCACCCCCAACTTGGCGAAGTCGATCGCGGCGGTGCGGTAGAAGGTGTCGTGCTGCCCGGTGTACGTGGCCAGATGGAGCCGGTCGGAGCGGACCATGAAGTAGGGAATGTCACCGTTGTCGAGCCCGGCGGCCTCCTGGCGTTGGAGAAACTCGGCCTGGTCCGGGCGCAGTTTCTGGTGGAACCGCCTCAGGTGCGTGAACAGCCGGTCCAAGTCCTCTTGTTTCTTGAGGTACTTGGGGTGGGTGGAGGCGTCCAGGAAACGTGAGTACACCTCAGTGGACCGCATCACGGACCGCATCACCATGGACCCGTACCGGTCGAGCACTTCCTCGACCGCGCCCGTGCCGAGCACGGCGAGCATGTCCCGGTAGCCGTGCATCATCTGCGGGAAGAACTCCGTCACCGGAAGGTCCTTCTCCTGGAGCCGGGGCACGTTGATGGTGTGCTGGTGGCTGTAGTTCTCCCACACCACCCGGATCGCGTCGGTCTCGTCGTCGACGACCTTCGGGTTCTTGATCTGCGATTCCTGCGCGCCGAGGACGCCGATGGCGGACAGCATGATGTCGAACACCGAGTCGGGGTTCATCATCGGCAGCATCATGGTGGAGGTGACGCTGCTCTTCATGTGGTTGATCAGCGCGTTGGGCAGGGTGTCGTTGTCGACTCCGGCGTCCGCGCGGAGCAGCGTCTCGGTGTCGACAACGGTGGGGTACTCGCCACAAGCCAGCAGGTTCTCGTCGTGCAGGTCGGTCGCCCCGATCGCGGAGAACAGGCAGGTGAGAGCCCCGAACCGGTAGAAATAGCGGTCGGCTTCCGCGGGGGTCCGCATCGGACGGGGCGCCGTGAACAGTTGCCAGCCGTGGTCGGCGCAGGTGAGCGAGGCAGGCGCGCAGGGCTCCAGGGAGTGGGTGAGCCCCGGGCCGACCGCCCGGTACAGGTCGCGGGCGAATTCGTCGCCGGTGAGCGGGCGTGGTTTGTACACCAGTCGTGTGCCGCTGGTGAGGGTCACGAACCACACGCGCCGATTGTTGTTGTGCGGGTCCGAGCCGGACGTCTGCACCTCGCTGATCAGGTCGGACGGCTCGATGCCGAACGCCTCGGTCAGGCGGGGCAGGTCCTGGGTGTAGCCGGTGAGCAGCTCGTGTGAGGCCTGGCGCATCTGCTCCGTCACGCCGGCGAGGCGGCGGGCGAGGACGGGGTACTCGGCCAGTACGTCGGCACTGCCGTCGTGGGCGAGATGGCGGGTGTAGAGGGTGAGGGCCCTGTTGCTGCCGAGGTCGGCGGGCAGACCCTGTGCTTCGCGGAAGGCGTGGAAGGCCGCGATCAGGGAGCGGTAGGAGTGTCCCTCGACGGTCGCCAGGACGGCTTCCCACATCCGGTGCAGTACCGCATCGCGACTCTGTGGCGCGATGGCGCGCCGTGCGGCCGGGGCGAGTCCGTCCTTGAACGCCTGCCAGGGGGCGGCATGTGTGTAGAAGGGGGCGAAGCACTCTAGGTTCACGGCAGGGTCGGTCATGCGGTCTCACCCACAGGTTCTGCGTAAAGGGCGGCGTAGGCGGCCTGGTTGGCCAGGAGCTCCTTGTGGGTGCCGTGTTCAGCGACCCGGCCCCGGTGGAAGACGTAGATGTGGTCGGCGTTCTTGATCGTCGCCAGGCGGTGCGCGATGACGATCTGCGTCGCACCGCTCTCTTCGATGATCTTCGACACGCGGCGTTCGTTGACGGTGTCCAGGGAGGCGGTGGCCTCGTCCATGACGATCATCCGCGGGCGTTGCAGCAGGGTGCGCACGATGGCCAGGCGCTGGCGCTGGCCGCCGGAGAAGTTCGAGCCCATCTCCGACACCAGGGTCTTGAGCCCCATGGGGAGGTCGTCGATGAAGTCGAGGATGCCCACAGTGGCGCAGTACTCGCGCACTGTTTCCTCGTCGATGTCCTGACCGAGGGTGAGGTTCTCCAGGATCGTGCGGTTGTGCAGGTGGACCTCTTGGGGGATGTAGCCGATCTGGCGGCGCAGGAAGTCCGTCCGGTAGTCGGCCATCGGCCGTCCGGCGAACTCGACCACGCCGCCGGTGGGATGGTGCAGCCCGCACACGAGCCGGCCGAGCGTGGTCTTGCCGGAGCCGGACGCGCCGACGAAGGCCACCTTGGCCCCGGCCGGGATGTCCAGCGTCACGTCTTCGAGGACCGGTTTGCTGTGCCGCGTGTACTGGAACGACACCCGCTCCAAGCGGATGGAGGTGTCGGCGAGCTCGGTCAGTTCACCGCCGACGGGCTCCGGTTCGTGGCCGGTGATGTCGCTGAGACGGCTCATGTAGCGGGAGGTCTCGGTGATTTCGGTGACCATCTGGAACACCGACGTCGACAGGGCGAAGAAGGTGGCGGAGACGGCCTGCACGGCGATCGCCGAGCCGATGGACACGATGTGGTTGGCCGCCAGGTACAGGCTCGCCAGGAGCAGGATCAGTGGGCCGAACATCTGGGTGGTGGTGGCCATGCCGGAGATCCAGCCCTGCTGGAGCCGCATCCTCGCCCTCATGGCGTCCAGCGACGAGCGGTAGATCTGCTCCCACTCGGCGGCGAACTGGCGGGCGTAGCCGCCCATCTTGATGGTCGGGATGGAAACGATGGCGTCGAGCTGGGTGGCCTGGGAGCGGGAGAGGTGGGCGATCTCCGCGTCGGTGACCTCTTTGACGCGGTTCCTCGTCGTCCACAGGAACAGCGCGTTCATACCGAACAGGGCGAGGGCGACGAGGCCGATCCGCCACTCGGTGACGAACAGGTAGACGCCGATGCACACCAGGGTGCCCACGTCGAGGACGCCCTGGGCGATCCGGGAGGACAGCAGGTCACGGATGTGGTTGACGGTGTTCAGCCGGAACAGGAGCTCCCCGGGCTGTCGGGTCGCGAAGAACTTGTACGGCAGCGAGAGCAGCCGGGTGAAGACGTGGCTCATCAGGTGCCGGCCCATCACGGAGATGAGCCCGGCCAAGGTGAGGGTCCGGAGCATCCACAGCAGCAGGTACCCGGCCGCGGCCGCCGCGACCGCCGCCATGACGGAGCCCATCTGGCTCAGGTCCTGCCAGGCCGGTTCGCGGTCGACGGCCCACTTCGTCAGCGCCGGGATTCCGAGGACCGCGCCGTAGGAGCCGAGCGACAGCAGGGCGACCAGCGCGATCCGGTGCTTCGACCCGGTTGGGAACAGCGGCAGGGTCCGCCAGTCCCGGCTGGCCGGCAGCGACTGGCGGACCAGACCCTCGCCGGGTTCGGGCGCGATGACCACCTGTGAGAACCCGGCCTCCAGCTCGGCACGGGTCATGCGGCGCCGGCCGACCGCCGGGTCCATGACCCGTGCGGTCCTGCCGTCGAAGTGTTCCAGTACGAGGAAGTGGTACTCCTCCCAGTACAGGATGACCGGCTGGGTGAAGCCCTTGAGGGCGTCCACGCTCCTGGCCCGGAACAGCTTCACGTCCATGCCCCGCGAGCGCAGGAAGTCCGCGAGCTGCTTCGCGCCGAGCCCGTCACGGCCGGCTTCCAGGCCCTCACGTACGGTCTGGAAGTCCTCGGTACGGCCGTGGTAGCGCATGACCGCGATGCAGCAGCACAGTCCGCACTCCGTCTGGGTGACCTGGGTGAGCGTGGGTACGCGGCGGCCCATCACACCACCCCGTGGCAGATCGGCGATATGCGCAGGCCGGGCGCGAGCCGTCGGACCAGGTGCAGCAGCACGCCGGAGGTGCCGAGCATGACGCTGTTGGTGTGCGCGTAGCGGGACGTGCGGTCGGCCAGTTTCTGGCTGATGACGCTCGGGTGGAGCCACCGGGCTTCACTGTCGGCGATCTCGTCGAGGAGCGCGGGATCTCCGCGCCGGGCGGCGATGTGGCTGAGGATGTCGTGGTTGCCGAGGTCGCCGTGACACCACGTCAGGTTCCGGCCGAACCCGTACCGGACGGTGTTCGCCAGCGCGGTGTCCAGCCACTCACCGGCCCGCGGCTCGCCCGTGGTCTGCGCGACCTGCCAGAGACCGAGGGCGATACCGGCGGCGCCGTGGCACCAGCCGGTGGAGAACCGGTCCCGGGTGGAGGTGTTGGTGAACCAGTTCTCTTCCCGCGGGTCGTAGAACGTCGCGAGACGGTCGAGGAGCAGCCCGATCGCCGGATCGACCCGGTCGCCCGTGTGCGGACGCAGGACGGCGAGCGTGTGCAGCACACCGGCGACGCCGTGGGCGAATCCGGACTGCTCCCACCACGAACCCCGTGGGTCGTTGATGTGCTGGTCCAGATGTGCGCAGAGCCCGGTCAGTGCTCCGGTGGCGTAACTGCCGCCGACCGTGGCGATCATCGCCGCGGTCCCGGCGATTCCGGTGATCACGTCCGGGGAGTCCGCGGGCCCGCATTGATCGGCTACCAGCGGCACGGCTTCCTGGGCGGCCTTGATCCAGCCGGGCTCGTCCAGCATCCGCCCGGCCACGCTCAAGGAGAGCAGGAGTCCGGCCATGCCGGTGTAGGCGCCGGGCCCGTTCTGGCGGACGCTGCGCTGCTCGTAGACGCCGTCGGAGAGGATGGCGGCGCTGGTGGAGAAGATCTGCCGGGCCACCGCCAGATAGCGCGGCTCGTCGAAGTGGAGGCCGGCGGCTGCCAGCGCGAGGGCGGGGCCGGTGCGGCCGGTGTACAGGTCGTAGCCCAGGACGCCCGAGGGCCAGGGCCGGGTGGCCTGCGCGGAGGCGAGCGGCCCGATCCAGGTGGAGGGCAGGTGGGCGAACTTGTCGGGCAGGTTCGAGGCGACCAGGTCGTCGGCCAGCACCCGGGCGAGTTCCTCCAGCGGGGCCGTTTCGCTGCCGACGGGGTGGACGTCCCACGTCTTGTGTCCGGAGAGGTGGTTGTCGGGGAAACGGGCGCAGAACGCCGCGTACAGCATGCTCAGTTGCTGGTCGATCACCCGGTCGTCGAGCGCGGTGGCCTTCGCCAGGGCCCGCGCGAGCGGGGGTTCGGCGAGCCGGGCGCCCGTGTCGTTGCCGTCGCAGTCGTAGACGGCCGTGCCGGTCGCCTCGGCGGTGAAGTACGGGATGTCCCGCTCGGCCATCTGCACCATTTCCGAGCCGACGAGAGCGGGGTCGGACAGTTTCGACGGGATCGCGATCCGCTTCAGCAGCCCCACACTCAGATCCGTACCGGCCATGGCGGCGGCCGAGGACGTCATGCGCAGGCTCTGCGCGTACAGCGAGGTCGGGTTGTGGATGTAGCGGATCCGCAGGGCCGGGGCGGTCGTCTTCAGCAGAGTGGTCCACGAGGACGCCTCACGCCGCACGGCCTGACACACCGTCATGAAACCGTCGGCCATCTCCTGGGCGAGGCGGTGGATCTCCTCCTCGCTGCCCTCCCGTACGACGGTGGAACGCTGCTCGGCCGGCTGGGCCTGAAGGCGCATCCGCATCCGGTCGGTGAAGGGGTGGTCGAACACCATGCTTTTGAAGGGCGACACTCCTTGGTTGTCGCCGCCGAGGAACCCGAGGTCGACATGGCCGGAGTTCTCGTCCTTGCCGGGCAGCACCAGGGGAAGGATGCCGATGCCGTACACGCTGCGACCGATGGCGTCGTAGGCGTTGCCGTCGGCTTCCGGTTTGGGACCGGTGTGGACGCGCGCGGGGTGCAGCAGTGTCTCCAGGTCGACCGGGACGGGGCCGCGACGGGTGGCCAGGATGTTCTCGAAGTGCATGTCCCGCGCGTCCAACAGGTAGAACACCGCAGCCAGTTCGCCGCAGGCACGCATGAACGGCGCACCCTGGTCCGTCACGTCCTCGGCCTGTACGTAGGCCACGTACCCGTACCCCCCTCGCGCGAGCGCGGAGGCGGCGGGCAGGGCGGTCCCCGCCATCCGGTTGACCTCGGCGGTGATCGTCTCGAAAGCCGCTTCGCAGGAGATGTCGCGGGGTTTGTACACAAGGCGGGCGCCGGAGGCGAAGGTCAGGATGCTGACGCAACGGCCGTGGGCGTGTGCGTCGCCGTCGGCGTCACCGATGGACACCAGCCGGTCGTCGCGAGCGACGGCGAATCGGCGCTGCAAGGCGTCGCGGTCCTGGGCCAGGCGCTCGAACAACTCACGTGCCGCGGCACGGGTGTTGCGCACCACATGGGTCACGGCGGAGGTGAGGACGGGGAATTGGGCGAGGTATGTGGGCCAGACGGCACGCACGAAGTGTTCGTAGCGGTCCTGCGGGGTGTCACCGCTGAGCACGCCGTCCACGGACGCCTGGTTCACCGCGGCGACCAGAGCGCGCGTGGCGGTGTCGCGGATCCTCGACTCGGCCCGGGTGAGCACCTGCACCGTGATGTCGTCGGCGTCTGCGAACATGTCCGCGTGGTCCGCGGGCAGGGCCTGAACAGCGGCGGGCAGGGCGAGTTGGCGGATGACCCGCTGGAACGGGTAGGTCTCCGGCATCCGGGACCAGTTGACGACGAAGGCCGGGCAGTCGGCCGGTGCCGGCTCACTCGCCGTGGTGAGCACCGTCCGTACGGCGGCGTCGAACACGCTGAGGGGCTCGATGGTCTCCTGTATTTCCGCGCCGTCGAATTCCGGATAAAGGTTCACGGGAGAGGTCAACGTTCTTACTCCATGCGCGGAAAGCGGTAGGGTGGAAAGTTGGGCCCAGGGGAGCGGGGAACATGCTCCGTTCCCCGCTCCCCCGGGCTCGTTCGTGCCGTGTGCTACGCGACCGGGGTCAGCACTGCTTGCTGCACTTGGTCGTCGGGCAAGCCGCGCTGGAGACGAGCGTCGTGACAGCGATGCTGCACGGAACGGTCGTGGTGCCTCCGTGTGCGTCTTCCTCGCTGAGCTCGATCAGCTCCAGCTCGTCGTAGGCACCAAGGAAGTCCTCCTTCTGCATGTACTTCACCTCCCTCCGTCACACTCACGCCTGAACAGCCCCAAGACAGGGGTCAGTTGCAGTTCGGCTGGCATTCCTTCGTGAGCGTGCACCAGCCACCGTTGTTGCTGAGCACGTTGGACAGAGAGAACGTGTTCGTCGTGCACGCGCCGTACGCGACGCCGTCGAAGTCCTGCTCCGCGATCTCCTCGATCAGCGAAACGTCACCCTCAAAAGCCATGTGAATTCACCCCCGTTCCGACCACTAAATATGCCGCAAGTCGATGAACTCCGCGTATTTCAGCGGTGTTTCGCCTCGCATGCCATTGCCTGGTCAGAGCAACGAGGCATGAAGTTACACAGCAGCACCGTGGACCACAACAGTCGCAATTGTGACCCTGGTCACAGTAACGGTTTGGTTTAGTGCAGGTCAGTGACGAGCAATGCACTCGTACCTCTGTGTCCTATGTGGTGAGGCGAATGAGTCGGTTTTTCACCGGCGGCCGCACACCGGGAAAACGCCGTCTGCTGCTACTGCGGAGTACAGAGGAGTACAGAGGGGCCCCGAGCCGATGCTCTGCCCCACGGCGTCCTCGTGATCCGCCGCCACGGGTTCAGCCCCCGGATGTCGAGCGCGAAGCGGCCGGAGACCAGGGACAGTCCGCCCGCTTCCGGCAAGGCTTGCATCTCGGCACCCGGCCCGTCTCGGCCCACGGGGCTCTGACCTCTGTGTTCGCGCCTTTCTTGGCCCGCAAGGGGGCGGATTCGAGCACGGCGCGGCTCACTCTGGTCAGCGCGGCGCAGTCCGCCTGCCGCTGGACCTCCTCGTGCAGGCGGTCCCACGTCCCGGCCCGGTGCCAGATCAGAAACCGGCGGTGAGCCGTCGACTTCGACACCCCGAAACACGGCGGCAGCGACCGCCAGGCGCACCCGCTGACCAGGACGTAGACAACCGCGGCGAACAGCGTCTCATCTGGGGTGTTCGGTGTGCCTCCACCCTGCGGCCGAATCCGCTCTTCCGGAATCAGCGGACGAGCGATCTCCCACAACCCGTCCGGAACTATCCAACTCCACGTACCCTGCCCCATAAAAGAATGCCCAACTCTCCACATAGGACACTGACTGATTTCAGCTCACCGCGACTCGGGCCGCCCGATCCGGGCGCGCACCAGTTCAGCGGCACGGCCTGGCAGCCCCGTCGGGGATATGGCATCGTCGAAGGAGGCGATATGCATGCCAACGACATGAGGAGCAGCCCATGTTCAAGAAGAAGGCCGGCAGCGACGACCCCAAAGCCCGCGACAAGCAGGAGCAGAAGGACGCCAAGAAGGCCCGGCGCAAGGCGAAGTACGGGCGGAACTCCGAGGCCGCCAACACCGCCGCCATCACCAGCACCTACTTCCACCAGTAGATGCGGCGCTGACCGGCGGCAAGCGCACGCCCCCTCACCCGGGCGGCGAGCGGCCGGTCCGCAGCAGATGCCCCGTCACCTTGGTCATGGGACAGGTGGGTGTACGGGAGTCATCGAGCGCTCTCCCCGTGGCCGGCCGACTGGCGTCCCGGCCATGGCCGGACAGCAGTAGATGAGCAATGGGCACCATCGCGCCGGCCGACGCGCGTCGGGGACGGCTCTTGCCTGGTGGTGCCGGTACGCGGCGGGCGAGGCCGCACCGCATCCATGCCCGCCCGGAAACCTGACGGCCCAAGTGACCGCTTCGCTACACCATGTGGTTCGGATGACTGTGCCTCCGCGGTTCGCCGGGCGGCCACACCGGGTCGGCGAACCGCGCCGGACACGCGGCGGCAGCCCGTGCGGTGCAACGGGATGAGAGTGGCTGGACGGCGTCGGTACACGGTGCGTGACGGGTCAGCCGTATCCGTCCGCGTTGTCGTCGAAGTCGGCCTCGGGACCGGTCCCGGGCGTCAGGAAGGCCCGCGGGAGAACTCCTGGGCGCGATGGGCGCGATGGGCCTTCCTGGCTGTCCCATCGGTCAACTGCCGCTCGCCACAAGGGGGTTTACGCGGACGCCCCGGGCGTCGCACAACGACGCAGCGTCTCGACGGGCGACACCGTCCCGTCCCGGATCGACCCCACATGGCCGGCCCCCCGCCTGTCTCGCGCGTCCCCCGCAGCCAACAACCGTGATCTTCCAGATTGTAGGCACTTCCGTTTCCACACGGAAACAGGCCACGAGAAAGCGGCCGGAATCGATCGGTCCGCAGGCGAGATCCAGCCACGCGCGCTCGCCACCCATCGGCCATCGGCCACGAAAGGGCAAGCCGCGTCCCGGAACCGGACAGGAGCCGGATATTCTTCGTCCGGCCGATCAGCGCCGCAATCCTCAAGGGGGCAGCCCGAAGGTGAAGTTGCCAGCCCGCACCCGCGCGTCCGAAGGCACCGGTGAGGACCCGCTCGGCACGCCGAGCGCCGCCCCCGGGGGTCGCTCACACGCGGAAACACGACCTGCTGCCGCGCCACCCGCAGCAGACAGCAACGCGCAGAGCCCGCGTACGGCCCGTCGCAGCCCCCTCGCGGAGAAGCTCGACCGGCTCCTGACGCTCACCACGCCCCAGGGGGGCGCGTCACCGTCGTACAACGAGATCGCGCGCGCCATCGACGAGGCCGCGGGCGAACGCGTGATTTCGGCCAGCTACATCTGGAAGCTCCACAAGGGCGAAGCCGACAATCCGCGCCTGGGTCATCTTGAGGCGCTGGCCCGCTACTTCGACGTGCCCACGGAGTACTTCCTCAACGACACCGTCGCCGACCGCATCGATGAGCAGCTCACGATTCTGCATGCCCTGAAGAGCGGAGCCGTGCGCAACATCGCGCTGCGCGCCGACGGCCTGTCCCCCGAGAGCCTGCACGCCCTCAGCGGCATGGTGGACCGGCTGCGCAGCCTGGAACAGCTCGACAACCCCATCTGAGCAACCGCGCATCCGCGGGGATACGCTGCACCGGAGCAACGGGCGGGCCCCGACCAGGCCCGGCCGAACCGGCTGTCACGGGGGACGGTGCGCATGTTCAAAGGGCTTTCCATACACGCCAGGAGCAGGCAGGGACTGCACGCCCGGTGCGAGGAGCTTCTCGCCTCGCTGACGCTGCCCAGGCCCTTCACCACACAGAGATTTCTGGACAACCTCGCCCACGGGCGGGGACGGCCCATCGTCGTCCTGCCGCTGCCGGGCATCAGCGGCGCCGGTGCGCCTTCCGGTCTGTGGATCGCCACCGCCTCCACCGACTACGTCTGCCACGAGCAGAAGACCTCGCCCCTGCACCAGCAGCAGATCATCCTTCATGAGTGCGCCCACATGCTGTTCGGCCACCGCACCGTGACGGACCCGGAGGGAACCGAGCGGCTGCTGCCCGACCTCGGGCCCTCTCTGATCCGGCGAGCGCTGGCGCGCTCCGCCTATGACAGCCAGCAGGAAGCGGAGGCCGAGACCCTCGCCTCGATGCTCCTTCAGGCCGGCCACGACGAGCCGGCCCCGGTGTGTGTTCCCACCAGTGAGACCGCCCTGGTGGAACGCCTGATCCGCTCGCTGGGCCAGCACTCCGGCTGAGCGGCATGATCGACTACCTCCACCCGCTGTGCGCACTGACGGCACTGCTGGCGCTGACGTACAAGCTCCGGGACCTGCTCCGCACGCCCCGTGATCCGGCGCTGGCAGTCCTGTGCGGCGTCCTGGCCCTGTCCGCCCTGAGCCTCACCCTGTCGCAGCCGGCCGTATGGAGCCTGCTGGACCGCCTGTTGGGCTACCCCAACATCGCCGCGCTCCTGGCGCAGTGCAGCGTCGTGCTCCTGATCACGGGACAGCAGGCAGTCCTCATCTACTGGAACAGTCCGCCGCGTCAGGCCCGCCGGAAGATCGGCGTACGGCTCGCCCTGGCCCTCCTCGTCCTGGGCACGCTCGTGGGCCTGTTCACCCTGCTCGCACCCGACCAGCGCAAGCCCCGCGGCTTCACCCTCCACTACGTCCACGAACCGCTGTACTCCGCCTACCTCCTGCTGTACATCGCGGCCTACGTCCACGGCGAGATCGTCGTCGCGCGGCTGAGCCGGCGCTACGCCCGGCTGGCCCCCCAACCCTGGCTGCGCCGAGGCCTCAACCTGGTCTGCGCCGGGGCCACCCTCACCCTGGGGTACGGCACCATCCGGCTCCTCAACATCGTCACCACGCGCCTGCCCTGGAAGCCCGACTCCCTGGAGTGGCTCGCCTGGTTGTGCGGCGACGCCGGAACCCTGCTCATCCACATCGGCTGGACGATGCCCGGCTGGGGCCCCGCGCTCACCACCGCGCACCGGAGCCTGCGCGCATGGCGCCGGTTCCGGCGGCTGCGGCCCCTGTGGGAAGCGCTCAGCAACGCCGCTCCCTCCATCGTCCTGGAGACGGCCGCCCGGCCATGGCGGTCGCGATACAGCCTCCAGGCCCTGGAGTTCCGCCTCTACCGCCGTGTCATCGAGATCCGCGACGGCCAGCTCGCCCTGCGGGCCTACGCCGGCCCGGAGGCCGGTCACCGGGCCCGCGAGCACGCCAGAACCGCCGGTCTCGACGGCGCCGACCTGCGGGCCGCAGTGGAAGCCGCGCTGCTCGCCACCGCGATCCAGGCCAAGGAGACCGGACGTCCTCCCACCCTCGCACCACCCCATGGCGAGATGCCCGGAACGGCCGGACTCGCGGACGAGACGGACTGGTTGATCAAAGTCGCCGTCGCCTTCCAGCACTCACCCGTGGTCACCCGAACCCTCACATCCGGGATTGTCCGCGAACATTCCCGGGATTGTCCGTGATCGGTAACGGAGGCATCCCCCGGCCGCCGCGCCTCGTCCTGCCAGGTGACCAGGGACCGGCGAGGAACTGCGGCGAAAAGAGGCGGACATGGCACGGCACGGCGGGCGGGGTTGGTACGGCAAACTGGTCGGGGCGGCGCTCGGGGTGACGATCCTGGCCACCGGTGCCTCGGTGTGGACCGCCCAGGCCGGAACCGCGGGCCACGCGTCACCCAGGGCGAACGGGTCGGCCACGCCGGACATGGACGTCAAGCCGGTCGCGGACACCATCACGCACGCCTCGGACGCGGGGACACACGGCGTCAACATCACCATCGACGACGGCCCGGACCCCGTGTGGACCCCCCAAGTACTCGACCTGCTGCGGGAGTTCGGGGTGAAGGCCACGTTCTGCATGGTGGGCACCCAGGCGCAGGCCCACCCGGACCTCGTGAAGAAGGTGGTCGCGGCCGGGCATCGCCTGTGCGACCACTCGGTGTCGCACAACACCTCCATGGACAAAGCCTCCCAGGCCTACCAGTCACAGCAGATACTCGACGCCGAACGCATGATCACCCAAGCGTCCGGGGGCGTACGGCCGATGTACTACCGGGCACCCGGCGGCGCGTTCACCCCCTACAGCCGCCAGCTCGCCGCATCCCGGGGCATGCGTCCGCTGGGCTGGAACGTGGACAGCAAGGACTTCGAGCGGCCGGGCACGAACGTCATCGTCGCCACCGTCGAACGGGAGCTGCCCAGCGGACCGACCATCCTCTTCCATGACGCGGGCGGCAACCGCAGCCAGACCATCGAAGCCCTCCGCCGGCTCCTCCCCGAGCTCAAAGCGCAGGGCCACACCTTCGGTTTCCCGGTGCGGTGAACTCCTCACGGCGGTGGGTGCCGCTACGTGCCCGGGGCGTTGAGCCGGTAGCCCACGCCGCGCACGGTCTCGATCAGCGCGGGCACGCCCAGCTTGGCTCGCAGGGACGCCACATGCGTCTCCAGAACGCGCCCGGTCTCCTCCCAACTGGCGCGCCACACCCCGCTGATGATCTGTTCCCGCCGAACCACCACGCCGGGGCGTTGCGCGAGCAGTGCCAGTAGATCGAACTCCTTGCGGGTCAGCTGGACGACCGAACCGTCCACGCTGACCCGGCGGGTGGGCAGTTCGATCTCCACCGGGCCAAGGAGCAGCACGGTCTCGCCCGCTCCAGGGGCGCTCGCGTGGGCGGTGCGCCGGCTGACCGCGTGGATACGGGCGAGCAGTTCCCCGGTGTCGTACGGCTTCACCACGTACTCGTCGGCTCCCAGGCTGAGGCCGTGGATCCGGGACCCCATATCGGATCGCGCGCCGACCATGATCACCACGGCGCCGGTGTGCTCGCGGATCCTGCGCCCGGCGGTCCGCGCCTCGCCCTGACCGCCCGGCCGCCGAACAGCGCGGGCCAGCACCGGGTTGGCCAGTGGGCCGCTGCGCCGAGAGCGAGGGCGGGCGCCGCGGTCGGCGGCGACGCCAGTCGGCAGCCGGCGTCGAGGACGACCGCCGACAGGCCCCGCGGCACCGCACGGCGCCACCACCGCTCCCCGGCCACCAGCCCCGCGTTATCAACCCACTTGCTCCTCCACCAGCTGCTCCTCGATCAGATCCGCGGCCCGGCGGGCGCCGCCCTCGGCGCGCACCTCGGCCCACAGCCATGCCGAGCGCGCGGCGACCTGTGAATCGCCGATGAGTTCCATCAGTGCCGTACGCAGCGCCGCCGCCGAGATGTCCGCGGTATCGACACGGCGGGCCACACCCAGTTCGACCAGCCGGTCGGCGTGGAAGGCCTCCTCGGCGTTCTGCGACAGCGCGATCATCGGCACACCGGCGTACAGGCCCTCACTGCTGCTGCCGATCCCGGCCTGCGTCACATACGCGTCCGCCTGCTCCAGGATCGCCAACTGGGCTGTCTGCGAATGCACTTCGAAGTTGGGCGGAATCCGGTCTCCCAGCTCGGCCGGATCGATGTCGCTGCCGATCTGCAACACCACGCGCCACCCCGGAAGATCCGCGAAGGCCGCGGCACACTGCTGGTAGAACGACGGCTGCCGGGTGTACGCCGAACTCAGCGACACCAGCAGCACCTTCTCCGCGCCGTCCGGGCGCGCCCACTTGCCTTCCTCCTCAGCGGCGGCGCGGCACGGGCCGACGAACGTCACCGCATCGGCGTCGACCCGGTCGGCGTACGGCTGCATGGCGCGCGGGATCATGGCCAGCACTCGCCGCGGCCGGCCGGTGAACTCCTCCACGTTCGTGGTCACCGCACCGCACCGGTCCAGCCAGGCGGCGAACCGCTCTCGGTAGGCGGGCCCTCCGGGCAGCGCGGCGAGCGCCGCGCCGATCTCCTCCTGGGCCCCGCCCCAGGCCACATGTGCCGGGGACAGCTGGATGAGGGCGCGGCCCTGCGCCTCGGCCAGCGCGCGGCCCGCGTACGCGCCGACGTCGTAGAGGTAGACGTGGGCGGGATCGTCGTCGTACGCGGCGTGCAGTTGCGGCAGTACGGCCATCGCCTCGTCGAGGAAGAGCGAAGCGGCGGCGATGGGGTCCTGCGGCCAGTCGCTGCCGTCGACCGGGAGAGTGGAGGTGATGGGGACCAGTTCGGCGCCGGTGGGGGCGATCAGCTCGGCGGTGTGCCGGGCGTTGGCGTACGACACACGATGACCACGGGCCACCAGCTCACGGATGATCTCCAGGCTGGGCAGCACATGGCTGACCACAGGGGTGCCAATCATGGCGATATGGGCAGGACGGTACATGTCGGCACTTCCTTGAAATAGGGGGCTACAGCAGGAAAACGCCGAAGCGTGCACTTGGGCAACGCGGCAGTGCGCAACAGAGCAACGCGGGCGGAGCGCCCCAGGCGCACCTGCGCGGGCAGTCGCGCTCCCACAGCGCGTGTCGCGCCGCCGCCGCGCCGCCGCCGCAAAGATTTGAACCCGTTCAACTTTGATGAGAGCATGCACTGTTCAGCGTCAACAACAGGGCAACAGCGGGGGGGCGACGATCACCCTGGGGGCCCGCGCATCGGTTCGGCCCGGCGGCTGCGCCTTCGCCGAGGTGAAGTAGCGTCAGCGGCATGAACATGCCGCCTTCGCCGCCGCAGCCGGGTCCCTACGGTCCGCAGTCCCAAGGCCCGTACGGCGCCCCGCCATCCGGGCCGCCGGCGCCCGGCCCCTATGGGGCGCAGCAGCCCTGGCCGCAGCAGCCGTTCCCCCAGCAGGGCTTCCCCCAGCAGCCGTTCCCGCAGCAGGGCTTCCCCCAGCAGCAGGGGTGGGGAATGCCGCCGATGGGGCCGCCGCCGCGCAAGAACCGGACCGGGATGGTCATCGGCATCATCGCCGTCGCGCTGGTGGTGCTGGGCGGGCTGGGATTCGCCGTGACCAAGCTCCTCGGCACGGCCGGCGGCTTCCCCGAGGCCAAGTACCGTCTCACCGTCCCGCAGACGATCCTGAACGGGCAGTACACACTGGCGCAGGACCTGTCCGAGAAGGGCCGGGAGAGCCTCAAGAACACCTCCCAGGCGGACATCCGCGATCCGCAGCCGGCCATGGGGCAGTACTCGGGGGCCAAGGGCGACGGCACGTCGATGGTCCTGTCCGGCATCTACGGCAGGGTGAAGGCCCCGGAGCGGGAACGCGACAGCATGCTGCGGGGCGCCCGGGAAGCGGACGGCGCCACCATCGTGATGCAGCCCAAGGACGCCACTCCCGCCGGCTCGGACGTCCGGATCTTCTGCCAGGTGCTGTCCAAGACGCAGGGCGCCCTCAGCGTCACGTTCCCGATGTGCGCCTGGGGCGACAGCAACACCGTCGGAAGCGTGGGGGTCGTCAGCCCCGCGTCACTCGGGCAGAAGCCCACCGACGTCGATGTCGCCGCCGCGGCCGAACTGACCGTCAAGGTACGCAACGAGGTCCGCAAGCCGATCGGCTGAGGATCAAGCGCGCGCCCTCTGGCTGCGGGCCTCGTCCCCGCTCTCACTGAATTCAGGGCTGGTTCTCGGCCCGAGACGGCCGAACGGGGCCGGTGCGTATGTGCGCCCGTACCCCTTGCAGGCCGAACAGGACGAGGAGTTCGACCGCACCGCCGTCGGCGCTGCCCAGCCAGTGGGGCAACGACGTGTCGAATTCGGCTGCCTCACCGGGCGGCAACGTCAGGTCGCGCTCGCCAGTGACGAGCCGCAGACGTCCGTTGAGCACGTAGAGCCATTCGAACCCTTCGTGAGTCTGCGGGGACGGCTCCAGTGGTTCCGGCCGGGCGGGGATGATCATCTTGAACGCGTGCACCCCGCCAGGCCGACGGGACAGCGGCACGAAGGTCATCCCGAACCGTCTGATCGGCTTGAGGTGTATACGGGGATCGCCCGTGCGCGGAGCGCCGACCAGGTCGTCCAACGGAACGTCATAGGTACGCGCCAGCGGCAGCAGCAGTTCCAGGCTCGGCCGACGCAGCCCGCTCTCCAGCCGCGACAGCGTGCTTTCCGACACTCCGGTCGTCGCCGCGAGGTCGGCGAGAGTGATGCCGCGGTCACGACGCAGCGCACGAAGGCGCGGCCCCACCGCGCCGAGTACTTCCTCGTCCTCCAACTCGCCACCCATCAGGCCATCTTGCCGTAACCGCAAGATTCCGTGCCAGGTCGTGAAGACCTGGCGAGACTGAGGGCCACCGACACAGGGAGCCCTGATGGACACCATCGACACGGCCGCGTTCTGGGACGGCGTCTACGCGGACCGACCGCCAGCCGACGCCCCGCAGCCCAATGCCCGCCTCACCGAGACGGTGGCGGGGCTGCCGCCGGGTGACGCGTTGGACCTCGGATGTGGCAATGGCGGCGACGCTCTGTGGCTCGCCCGCCAGGGATGGCACGTCACCGCCGTCGACATCTCGGCCGTGGCCGTCGCACAGCTCGCCGTCCTCGCTCGCTCACACAACCTGGGAGACCATGTCAGGCCCATGCGGGCCGACTTGCACACGTCGTTCCCGCCCGGCGCGTTCGACCTGATCTGCGCCCACTACCTGCACACGCTCTTTGACCTGGACCGGACCACCGTCCTGCGCTCGGCAGCGTACGCACTGCGCCCCGGCGGGCGCCTGCTGGTGGTCGACCACGGCTCGACCGCGCCGTGGTCGTGGAACCAGGATCCGGCCATCCGCCCGCCGGAACCGCGGGACGTCGCCGCGGGTATGGCGCTGGCTGCCGAGACGTGGACGGTCGAGCGGGCCGACGCACCCCGCCGGATCGCGACCGGCCCGGACGGGCGCACCGCCGAGGTCACCGACCACGTCATCCTCATCCGCCGCACCGGCTGACCCCCTAGGCCGGTCCTCGGCATTCAGCAGACGAAGGGAGACCACATGTCCAGCCCCGCCCGCCGCAACCGACGCCGCGACACCCCGCCGCCCCGGACCGGGAGCGACGAGAGCGAGGTCCTGCGCGGATTCCTCGACTACCTCCGAACATCGATCGCCGCGAAGGTGGACGGCGCCCCCGAACCGCAGGCGCGAACCGCCGCGGTGCGCTCGGGCACGAACCTGCTCGGCCTGCTCCATCACCTGACGTGCGTCGAGCGCTCGATGTTCCTCGGGGACGATGTCACCGACTGGCAGGCGACGTTCCGTGCCGCACCGGCGGACAGCGTGGCCGATGTCGTGGCCCGCTACCGGAGCACGGTCGAGGCCGCCAACGGCGTCCTCGACGGATGCACCGATCTCGGCGCACCGGTCCCCCGGCCGCGGCCGGGCCGTCCCGCTCCCAGCATCCGCTGGGCACTCACCCACATGATCGAGGAGACCGGCCGGCACGCGGGCCACGTCGACATCCTCCGAGAACTCATCGACGGTACGACCGGCCGCTGACCCACCGATCACTGGCACCAGTTCGTAGCAACGAGCGCTGGCTGGCTGCCTGGCTGGGCAAGCCTGCGCGGGACTGCCGGGGCTGCCGGGGCTGCCGGGGCTGCCGGGGCTGCCGGGGCTGCCGGGCCCGTACTACGATGTGCCGCCTCATGAGGGCAATGGAGGAGGGGCCTGTTCGGCGTGTTGGGGTCGCCGCCCCGGGCAGGTCGGTGACCTTGGAGTGCACGTAATCTGGTGTCGACCTGGCGCCGCCGGGTGATGGATCTGCTCGAACGTCCGGTGCCGCCATGCGAATCCGGCCCCCGGCTCGTTCCGAGGTCTGTCTGCTGCTCCCCGTTCAGCAAAAGAAGGCAGCCCGACCCGATGGTTTCGCGCTTCAAACGCCCCCGCGTCCTCGCCCTCAGTGTCGCGCTCTGCCTCGCCGCGGCGGGAGCCGTCTGGTACGCGCTGCCTTCGAACGGAGACGGGCCCGGCCCGGTCACCATCCGGGTCGACCAGGGCGGCTACGGCAGCGCCGAGCACAAGGTCGCCTTCGCGATGGGCCCGGACGACAAGCTGGCCGGGGCGCGGTTCGAGGTGGTCGACGAGGCCGGGCGGGCGGTCCTCACCGGGGGGCCCGGAGCCCGCACCGGCGCGTGGAACAGCGCGTACGACTCCATACGCACCCTCGACCTGTCCGCTCTCACCGCGGCCGGCAGCTACCGGCTGCGCCTGACCGGCACCGCCGAGGCCACCTCACCTCGCTTCACGGTGGCTCCGGCGAGCGAGCTGATGAAGAACCTGGCCGCTGACAACGTCCGCTTCTTCCAGGCGCAGCGTGACGGTGCCGACATCGTCCCCGGCGCCCTCGGGCGCAAGCCCGCACACCTCACGGACGGCTCGGCGAGCGTGTACGCCGCGCCCAAGTACAACGGGGACGGCACCGAGCTGACCGCGCCGCTGCGGCGGGTCGGTGGCCCCGTCGATGTGTCGGGGGGCTGGTTCGACGCGGGGGACTACCTCAAGTTCACCCACACCGCCTCCTACGCGACGGCCGAACTGCTCCTGGCTCAGAGGGCGTTGCCCGCCACACCCGGCCTTGCGGCCGAGGCCCGGCACGGGCTGTCCTGGCTCGACAAGATGTGGGACGGCCACACCCGGACGCTTTACGCGCAGGTCGGCATAGGCGCCGGCACCAAGGACCTGCACAGCGACCACGATGTGTGGCGTCTGCCGGAGGCCGACGACGCGCTGAAAGTGCGTGCCGGTGACACGG
This sequence comes from Streptomyces sp. NBC_01431, assembly GCF_036231355.1. Lineage (NCBI taxonomy): Bacteria > Bacillati > Actinomycetota > Actinomycetes > Kitasatosporales > Streptomycetaceae > Streptomyces > Streptomyces sp. NBC_01431. The sequence continues at coordinate 337,184 of NZ_CP109497.1, read as the reverse complement.
ACCAGTTCGTCAAGTTCCGCCCGGTCTTCCGCGCCAACGAGCCCGGCGCGCCCATCAGCCCCAACCTCGCGGGCCGGGTCGCGGCCGCCTTCGCGTTGGCCGCGCAGACCGATGCGGCGAATGATCCGGCCAGTGCCCGGCAGTGGCTGGAGAAGGCCGCCGCCGTCTATGGCCAGGCCGACACACATAACCCCCGCCAACTGGTCACCACCTTCCCACCCGCTTTCTACTCCGAGGACTCCTGGCAGGACGACATGGAGTTCGGAGCCGTCGAACTGGCCCTGGCGGCAAAGGCGTTGGGGGACGGCCGGGCCGGAGGCTGGCAGACCCAGGCCGCAGACTGGGCGCGTGCCTACCTGGCCTCGGGCAACCTCGGAACACTCGGCATCTCCGACGTGAGCGCGCTGGCCCACGCGGACCTGCTGCGCCTTGGCCCATCGAACGCCGTCGCCGCGGATCTGCGCAGGCAACTCACCGACGGTGAGCGCCGCGCCGCGAAGGACCCGTTCCGGGCCGGCGCGGTCTATACGGACTTCGACGCCGTACCGCACACCTTCGGCCTGGTGGCCACAGCGGTCCTCTACGCGAAAGCGACCGGCGACCACCACTACGACGCCTTCGCCGGACAGCAGCGCGGCTGGGCGCTGGGCGCCAACGCCTGGGGCACCAGCTTCATGATCGGTACGGGGGAACTGTTCCCGCACTGCCCCGCCCACCAGGTGGCGAATCTGGCGGGCAGCCTCACCGGCCGCGGCGCGGTGTTGCGCGGCGCGGTGGTCAACGGGCCCAACGGAGCCAAGAAGCTCTCCGGTGACGGCGAGACCCTGGAATCGACGCGCGCCTGTGCGGCGGGCACCGCCGACTGGAAGCGGTTCGACGGCAAGGGCGCCCGCTACGTCGACCAGGTGGGAGCCTGGCAGACGGTCGAGCCCGCCGACGACTTCACCTCGACGGCCCTGCTCGCCTTCGCCCTGTCCGCGGCGTAACCGGAGAACCGCCTCGCGAGCCGCCCGGCCCCCGTCCCCAGGTCCGGCTTTCCCGGGGCGAGGTCCGGCGCAGGCTCCCGGCGCATGAGTGAAGGTGGATCGTGGACCTGCTGCAGTTGCGTTACTTCCAGGCCGTCGCCCGCTACGAGCACATCAGCCGTGCCGCGGAGGAACTGCGGGTCGCCCAGCCCTCCCTCAGCCGCACCATCGCGCGTCTGGAGGCCGATCTCGGTACCCCGCTCTTCGACCGGCGGGGCCGCCGTATCCGGCTCAATCAATACGGTGCGATGTTCCTGCGCCATGTCGACCGCGCCCTGAGCGAGCTCGACGACGGGCGGCGGGCCGTCCGTGAAGCCCGTGCCACCGGGCTCGGCCGGGTCAGTGTCGCCTCCGAGACCCTCCTGACCATCACCCATCTCCTCGGCAGCTTCCGGGCCGCCTATCCCCGCGCCGAGGCCCGGCTCTTCCAGTCGAACGCGCCGGAGATGGACCGCCAGCTACGCGCCGGCGAGGTCGACTTCTGCGTCGCCTCCCAGCAGCTGACGGGCGAGAACCTCGCATCGGTCGAGCTCGCCCGCGAGGACGTGCTGCTGGCGGTTCCGCCCGGCCACTGGCTCGCCGGACGCGACAGCGTGACGATCCCCGAACTCGCCGACGAACCCTTCGTCACCACCCGCCCCGGTCACTGGCAACGGGCGCTGCTTGAGAGGCTGTTCACCTCCGAAGGGCTCACACCGCTGGTGTCCTGCGAGGGCGACGAGCCCGGTGCCAGCCAGGACATGATCAACGCCGGCCTCGGCATCGGCCTCATCCCGACGATGTCCCGCCTGGCCGGTACGGAGGCCCGCGCCCAGGTCGCCTGGGTACACGTGAACGCGCCCGACTGTCACCGGATACTCACCCTGGTGTGGAACCGCGAGACCCACCTCTCGGACGCCGCCCTGAAATTCCGGGAGTTCACCACCAGCAGGCCCTTCACGAGCCACCGCCTGCCGGAACGGCGCCGCGAACGCGACGACGACCACCTGCCCTAGGCTCCGCCCACTGGACGCATGTCTCGACGCCGCCCACCCGTCCCGGGCCCTGGGCCGGCAGCGGTTCGAACCGTTCCCCTCGGCCTCCGGTCCGCCTGCCTAGGCGCGCGCGGTCACGGCCTTGAGCTCGTCCAGCAGTTCCCGCATCAACTGCGACATCTCGCGTTCCTCGGACGCCGTGATCCAGAGTTCGAAGCCGATCTTGAAGACGGCGACTCCCGCTTCGGCGGTCAGGCTCGCGGCCGGGTCCGTGACGCCTCGTCGGCGCAGGGCGTCGGCGAGCGCGGACGCGATCGAGGCGAGTTTGATCAGCTCGCGTTCCTGGAGTTCCGCGTTGGCCGCGATGACGGACTGGCGCCGGCGCGATTGCTCACGGCGTCCGGCGAACATCTCGGAGACCGCGTTGAGCCCCGCCGCCATCGCGTCGATCGGCGCGGCGGACTGCGGAGCCTCGGCGACCGCGGTCACGAACAGGTCCCGCAACGCACCCGCACCGGCGAACAGCACCTCGCGCTTGTCGGCGTAGTGCCGGAAGAAGGTGCGCTCGGTGAGGCCGGCCCGTTTGGCGATCTCCGCCACCGGCGTCTGCTCGTAGCCGCGCTCGCTGTAGAGCTCCAGCGCCGCCTCCGTCAGCCGTTCGCGCGCGTTCGGCTCCCATCTACCCATGCGGAGATCCTACGCGATGACAGTGACTGACATCAGGTGCTACGGTTGATGACAGTCACTGACATCGACAGTTTGGGGCGTTTCCCATGCGCATCTTCGTAACCGGCGCGTCCGGCTGGCTCGGCTCCGCGGTCGTACCCGCACTCTTCGACGCGGGGCACCAAGTCGTCGGGCTCGCCCGATCGGACGCCTCCGCCGTCGCACTCAAGGCGGCCGGGGCGGAGGTCGTCCGCGGCACCGTCGACGACCTCACCGTGCTGCGGGACGCGGCCGCCGCGTCGGACGGGGTGATCCACCTCGCCTTCAAGCACGACATCGCCTTCAGCGGCGACTACCAGGGCGCTGCCGAAGCCGATCGCCGCGCCGTCGACACCTTCGGCGACGCGCTCGCCGGCACCGACCGCCCGTTCGTCCTGGCCTCGGGCATGATCGGCCTGGCACCCGGGCGGGTGGCGACCGAGCGGGACACGGCCACGATCGACGGATCACCGTTCTTGATGCGAGCGGCCACCGCCCAGGCGGCGGTCGCCCTCGCCTCGCGCGGCGTACGCAGCTCCGTGGTGCGGCTCTCCCCGACCTGCCACGGCGACGGCGACAACGGCTTCATGCCGATGCTGGTCGCCACCGCCCGCGCCAAGGGTGTCTCCGGTTACCTCGGCGACGGCAGCAACCGCTGGCCGGCCGTCCATCGCCTCGACGCCGCACGACTGTTCCGGCTGGCGGTCGAGAAGGCGCCCGCAGGATCCGTACTGCACGGCGTCGCGGAGGAGGGCGTCACGATCCGCGACGTCGCAGAGGTCATCGGCCGCCACCTCGACGTGCCGGTGGCCTCCGTGGCACCCGAGGCCGCAGCCGAGCACTTCACCTGGCTGAGCGGCCTGGTCGGCTTCGACTCGCCCGCGTCGAGCGCCCTGACCCGCGAGCTGCTGGACTGGCAACCCACCCTCCCCGGCCTCCTCGAAGACCTCGACCAGGGGCACTACTTCCACACCTCCGCCACCGGCGTCTGACCCGAGAAACAGGAGAGGAGCGAGAGCGGGCCCGACCGAGGGCCGGATCCCAACTCCTGCTGAATTGGCGGTAGTTGGGGCGATGGTGCGACGCTCCGGCCCGGTACCGGCCCCTGACCGGCCGCGAACGCCCGAGCGGCGGCCCGGCGAGCGCCACGGGCTGCCGTGATCGTCCGGTGGGCCGCCGCCACCCCGTCGAGTACGGCCCGTGGCACGGCCCGCCGGAGCGATCCGGCCGCGCCGGCAGCCCGCCTCGCCGAGGACAACGCCGGTATCCAGACCGCCCGACGGACGTTGCCGGGTCGTCGGGTCCGGACCCCTCAGGAGAGGAGGCCGCCCAGTTCTTCGTTGATCGCCTCGCGCAACGCGTCGTGTTGCGGACCAAGGGCGTACCGCTGATCGCTCCACCGCTCGCGCGGATACAGCCACACCGGTCGGCTCACGAGATCGGACGGCTCCCAGTCGAACCGCGGCCATACGTGCGCGTGCAGGAACGCGTCGGCGTTCCCCAGGATCTCCAGGTTGACCCGCCGGAACGCCGGGTCGAGCCGCGTGCAGGCGCGTTCGACGGCCTCACCCAGCGCGTCCATGTCGGAGAGAAACGCCAGGCGCTTGCTCTTCGGAAGCTCCGACAGCCGCTGCACCGAGGGATCGTCGACCAGGAGCACCGAGTACCCCGGCAGGAACTGGACGTCCCCGATCACCGCGAATCCCGCGTTCAGCTTGCGGAGCACCGCAGGGTTCTCGCCCCGAAGGGCACTGCCGATCCGGTCGTTGCGCCAGTCATCAGTCATGATCGGCGACCCTACCCAACATCAAGCAGCGCCTCAGGTGTTGACAACCGGCAGCGCTTGCGTCCGGCGACGCGGTCATCGCAGGAAGAGCCAGGAGCGGGGCGAACAGCTTCCCGGTGCGGGGCCGGCCCAGCGCGCGGGGCGGCGCGGGTCGACCGCGGGGCTCTGGGCGGCGCGTGAATTGCGGGCGCGTGCGACCAACACCGCTGATATCGCAGCCAGTTCCTCACCCGTCGGGTTCCCCCGGTCGACCCGGATGAGCACGTGAGCGGGCGGGCCCGCGAGGGTGGGGGCTTCGGGGTCCGCGGCCCCTTCGGCTCCGGTTGCGATGTCACTCATACCGGCTGGTTCCCATGCTTGCGCACCGGGAGCGGCGCATGCTTCTCGCGCAGCATGTCCAGTGAACGGATGAGGATCCGTCTGGTCTCGGCAGGGTCGATGACGTCGTCGACCAGACCCGACTCGGCCGCGTAGTAGGGATGCATCAGCTCGGTCTTGTACTCCTTGACGAGCTGGGCGCGGGTGCTCTCCGGGTCGTCCGCCGCGGCTATCTGACGTCGGAACACCACATTGGCGGCGCCCTCGGCGCCCATGACCGCGATCTCGTTGGCGGGCCAGGCGTAGGAGAGGTCGGCGCCGATCGAGCGGGAGTCCATCACGATGTACGCGCCGCCGTAAGCCTTGCGCAGCACGACCGAGATCCTGGGCACCGTCGCGTTGCAGTACGCGTAGAGGAGCTTGGCACCGTGCCGGATGATCCCGCCGTGCTCCTGCTCCACGCCCGGCAGGAAACCGGGCACATCCACGAGCGTGACCAGCGGAATGTTGAACGAGTCGCAGAACTGGACGAAGCGTGCGGCCTTTTCCGAGGAGTGAATGTCGAGGGCACCGGCGAGCGACCGCGGCTGGTTGGCGACGATGCCGACCACCTGGCCGCCGAGTCGGGCCAGGGTGCAGATGACGTTGATCGCCCAGCGCTCGTGGACCTCCATGTGCTCGCCACCGTCGACGAGTTCCTCGATCACCTGGCGCATGTCGTAGGGCCGGCTGCCGTCGGTGGGGACCAGGTCGTGCAGGACATCGCAGCGGCGGTCCACCGGGTCGGTGGCGGAAACGGCGGGCGGGGCCTGGCGGTTGTTGTCCGGCAGCATCGACAGCAGATAGCGGACATCCGCCAGGCAGGTCTCCTCGTCGTCGTACGCGAAGTGTGCCACTCCACTCATCTCGGCGTGCACATCGGCGCCGCCGAGGCCGTTCTGGGAGATCTGCTCGCCCGTCACGGCGCGGACCACGTCGGGGCCGGTGATGAACATCTGCGAGGTGTCGCGGACCATGAAGACGAAGTCGGTCAGCGCCGGGCTGTAGGCCGCCCCGCCGGCGCACGGGCCGAGCATCACGCTGATCTGCGGAATGCTCCCGGATGCCCTGGTGTTCCGCTCGAAGATGCCGCCGTAACCGGCCAGCGCCGAGACGCCTTCCTGGATCCGGGCGCCCGCACCGTCGTTGAGGCTCACCAGCGGGGCACCGGCCGCCAGGGCCATGTCCATGATCTTGTGGATCTTCGTGGCGTGGGCCTCGCCCAGCGCGCCGCCGAAGATCCGGAAGTCGTGGGCGTACGTGAAGACCGTGCGGCCGTGCACCGTGCCCCAGCCGGTCACGGCCCCGTCGGTGTACGGCCGCTTGTCCTCCAGCCCGAACCCGGTCGCCCGGTGCCGGCGCAGCGCTTCGACCTCCTGGAACGAACCCTCGTCGAAGAGCAGCGCGATCCGCTCTCGGGCCGTCAGTTTCCCCTTGGCGTGCTGCTGTTCGGTGGCTTTGGCGCTGCCGCGCTCGACCTCGTCCTTGATGCCCCGCAGCTCGACCGTGCGCTCACGCATGGTGCCTGTGTCCAGTGTCAAGAGTCGTTCCCCCATCGTGGGCCGCGCGAGCGTGTCTTGGGCGCCCGGAGCATCCGTGTCTGATGTCGGCTACTGCTTGCGAGAAGCCACGAAGTCGCAGAGTCCGTCGAGGGCCCGCCGCGGCGGCCCTACGGGCAGTTCGGCCAGGGCCGAACGAGCCTTGGCCAGGTGCTCGTTCATGATCGCGCCGGCCCGGTCCATCGCCCGTGACTCCTGGAGCAGGGCCAGTGCCCTGCGCCGGCTCTCGCCCCGTAGCCCCTCCGGACCGGCGAGCAGGGCGCGCAGTTCGTCGTTGCGGGGATCGGCGTCGCTCAGCACGAGCAGGACCGGGAGGCTTGAGACGCCGACCGCGAGGTCCTTTCCCTGCTCCTTGCCCAGGAGTGAAGGGGAGGAGGTGATGTCGATCAGGTCGTCGGAGATCTGGAACGCGACGCCGAGGTGCTCGCCGTACTCCGCGAGAACCTCTCCGACGTGAGCGGGCGCGCCCGATTGCAATGCTCCCAGCCGCAGCGAGAAGGAGATCAGGGCCGCCGACTTGTCGGAGATGACGCCGAAGTAGTGGGAAAGCCGGTCCTCAGGGCGCGCCGGGCCTGCGAGTTCCTGTATCTGGCCGAGTATCAGCCGCTCCGAGGCCTCGGCCTGAAGCGGAACCGCCGAGGCGTCCAGGCCTGCTGAGAGTTGGGCGGCCCTGGCCAGCAGCCAGTTGCCCGCCTTGACCGCGACGGAGTTGCCCCATTGCGCGTTGACGCTGGGGACGCCGTGGCGGATGGCGGCCCGGTCCATCACGTCGTCGTGGTGGAGCGAAGCGGTGTGGACCAGCTCGGCGACCACGGCGGCGTCGATGACGCCCGGGGCCGAGGAGTCGCCGAACTCGGCGGCGATCAGCGTGAGAAGCGGGCGCATCCGTTTGCCGCCCGCCGCGACGAGGTGGCCGACGATCTCGGTGACGCGAGGGTCTGCCGCACGCCCGGCGCAGTCCTCCAGGCGTGCTTCGACCAGCTCCAGATTTCGGAGCAGTCTGCGCTCCAGTTTCTTTTCCGGCACGGTGAGCCGGGAAAAGAGCGACCGTCCTCGCATTTTTGCCGTCAGCGCGGCCATCCGCTCTCCTCCGGGTCGCTTTCCCCACGGCCGTGGCACTCCATGCTGGAGCGTAGAAACGTCCTGCCGGACCGGGCCAGGAATTCGGTGAGGCCTGTCCGCAAGAGGACACCTGGTGTGTCCGCTCCGCGCGTACCGCAGGGGAATTTCTGAATTCCTGTCAACAACCTGACAGAGCCGGCGGTCCGGGCGGTCAGCCCGCGGGGGATGGCCGAGACTGTCGGGCAGGCCGGGTTCCAGGCTTGCAGGAGCGGTCTGTCCGGCGCATCCCCCGAGGTGGGGAGTCAACTCTCCCCCGTGCGGCGGAGGCGCCTCAGCCCGAGGTCCGAAATTCTCGGCCGCACGTTGCACGGACGGAATTTGGCCCCGTAGCGTTCAGAGTCGCCGTTCCTGGGGCTCTCCGCAAGGGCCGTCGACATAAATGTCGTGTTCTTGAAATCCCTTGAGCCCCTTGGAAGTTCTCGGACATTCGACAGGGCATGGCGAACAACACAAAAACCCATTCAGAAGGAGCGTCATGTTCGGACGGATAGGACGGTTCTCCGTCAACCGGCCCTGGCTGACCATCGTGGCTTGGATCATCGCGGCGGTCGCCCTGGCCGCGCTGGCCCCCGAGCTCAAATCCAGTACCGACCAGGCAGACTTCCTTCCCTCGCACTACGAGTCGGTCCAGGTCGGGAAGATCCAGGAGCGGGCCTTCCCCCAGCAGGAGACCGCGACCGCCATCGTGGTCTTCCAGCGCACCGACGGGGCACCTCTTTCGGGGGCCGACAAGGCCGACGTCGGCAAGATCACCGGCGCGCTGAACGCCAAGAAGTACGACACCTTCAAGTCCGTGCAGACCAGCCCGGAGGCCGTCTCCCAGGACGGCAAGATCGCGCTGGCCAATGTCTTCTCCACCGAGAAGGACCCCGGTGACAAGGCCGGCGACTCGGTCAAGAGCATGCGCGCGGACGGCAAGACGCTCCTCAAGGGCACCTCGCTGAAGATGGCCGTCACCGGCCCCTCGGCGACCAACGTCGACGCGGCCGACTCGGCCGGCAACACCGACGCCATGATCATGATGGCCACGCTGCTGCTGATCGTCGTTCTGCTCGGCGCCATCTTCCGCAGCCCGCTCATCGCGATCCTGCCGGTCCTCATGATCATGCTGATGTTCATGATGGCCAACGGCCTGATCTCGACCGCCAGCAAGCTCTTCGGGCTCAAGGCCGACAGCGGCAACACCGCGATCCTGATCGTCGTGCTCTTCGGTGTCGGTACCGACTACATGCTGTTCCTGCTGTTCCGCTACCGGGAGTACCTGCGGGCCGGCCAGGAGCCCAAGCAGGCCCTGATCGACTCCGTCACCCGGGTCGGCGAGACCATCGCGTCCGCTGCCAGCGCGGTGATGGTCGCCTTCCTCGCCCTGACGCTCTCCACCATGGGCAGCCTCCAGGCCATGGGCCCGTCGCTGGCCATCTCGGTCGCCGTGACGCTCGTCGCCGCACTGACCTTGGTACCCGCCGTCTTCTCGCTCCTGGGCACCAAGGCGTTCTGGCCTTCCAAGGCGTGGAAGCGGGCGCCGCGGAACCGGGTGTCCAACGGCATCGGCAACCTGGTCGCCCGGCGCCCCGCGGCGGTCGCCGCCGTCTCTGCCGGACTGCTCGCCGTGCTCGCCGTCGGCGTGTTCGGCTTCAAGTCGGAGTTCGACCAGGAGAGTTCACTGCCCAAGTCGCTTGAGTCGGTGCAGGCCATGGCGGATCTGCAGAAGAGCTTCGCCGCGGGTGAGACCGACCCCAGCCAGGTGTACGTCGAGTCGCTGAGCGGGGCCAAGCTCGACAAGGCCGGGCTGGACTCGTACAAGGAGTCGCTGTCCAAGGTCGACGGCGTCGGTGAGGTCTCGCCCGCCCAGGTCAGCCCCAAGGGCGATGTCGCCCTGTTCAACGTGGTCCTGAAGTACCGGCCCGCCTCGGAGCAGGCCATTGATCTGGTCTCCGGCAAGCTGCGCGATGCCGCGCACACGAGCGCGCCCGAAGGCACCAGGGCGCTGGTGGGCGGCCAGACGGCGGTGCTCGCCGACATCGAGTCCGCGGTCAACCACGACTACAAGGTAGTCTTCCCGGTCGCCGGGCTCGCCATCATGATCATTCTGGGGCTGCTGCTGCGCAGCGCCGTGGCGCCGTTCTATCTGATGGTCGCCGTCGGCCTCGGCTTCACCGCCACGCTCGGCTCGACCGTCCTGCTCTTCCAGAACGTCAAGGGCGACCACGGCCTGCTCTTCATGCTGCCGATCATCGTGTACCTCTTCGTCGTCGCGATCGGCACCGACTACAACATCCTCATGGTGGCACGGCTGCGTGAGGAGATCCTGCACGGCAAGTCCCCGTCCGAAGCCGTACGGCTCGCCGTCTCGAAGTCGGCCCCGACCATTGGCTCCGCGGCCGTCATCCTGGCCGGCACCTTCGGCGTACTGATGCTGGCCGACAACTCGATGCTCCAGCAGATGGGGTTCGCGGTGGCGTTCGGAATCCTGTTGACGGCGTTCGTGATGGCGCTGCTCCTGGTGCCGACGGTGACCGCGCTGATCGGCCCGAAGGCCTGGTGGCCCGGACGCCGTCAGCAGCCGGTGCCGCAGTCTCCCGTCGCCGAGCCCGGCAAGGAGCCGGTGACCACCGGCAGCCACTCCTGACCCTCATCGGGATCCCGCCGCCTGTCCGCCGGACGACCCTCCGGCGGACGGGCGGCTCGCCCGTTCCCGAGCCCCTTCAGCGCCCGGAGGAATTCGTGCCCCAGATACTCGCGGTATCGCCCCACCTCGACGACGCCGTCCTGTCCGCCGGCGCCCGCCTCTTCGAACTGGCCGGGCAGGGTGCGACCGTGACGGTCACCACTCTGTTCGCCGGTGTCCCCACGCCGCCCCACTCGACACTGGCCGAGTTGTTCCACGCCGAATGGCAACTGGGCGACGCCCCGGTCCCGCTGCGTCATCTGGAGGACCACAAGGCCCTGGGCCTGCTGGGAGCCGAGCCCGTGCACGGCCCGTTCCTGGATGTCATCTACCGTACGGGCAAGGACGGTTCATGGCTGATGGACCTCGGTGGTACGTCCAGGGAGTACGACACCGATGACGAGCCCGAGCTGGCCGCGCGCCTCGCCGACGCGGTGACGGCGCAGGTGGCGGAACGTCAGCCCGACCTCGTGCTCACCTGTGCGGCGGTGGGAGAACACATCGACCATCGGCGCACCCGGGACGCTGTCCTCGCCGCGGTCGGCGCCGACGTGCCGGTCCAGTGCTGGGAGGACCTTCCCTACGCACACCAGACAGCCGAGCGGCCGTACCTGCTGCGCACCGGCGGATTCGGCACCGCGGTGGCCGAACCGGCCTCCGACGACGCCTGGGAGGCCAAGTACCGGGCGATCGAGGAGTACCGCTCGCAGCACTCCATGCTCTGGCCCTCGGGCGAGGCCTTCCGGCTGTCCTTCGACCGGCATGCCGCGGCCCACACGCGGTCCGGCAGGCGGGCGGAGCTGTTCTGGCCGGTGCGGCCGGGCCGGAACTGACCTCGCCGGGCCGGGACAGCGAGCGGCGGACGGGCGGGACCCCATCCCAGGGGTCCCGCCCGTCCGCCGCTCGCCGCGCTCAGTTGGCCTGGGCGTCCACGAGGCTCTTGGGGCGCAGATCCGTCCAGTTCTCAGTGATGTGGTCAAGACACGCCTGGCGAGCGGCCTCGCCGAAACTGACGCGCCAGCCGGACGGAACGTCGATGAAGGCCGGCCACAGCGAGTGCTGGCCCTCGTCGTTCACCAGGACGTAGAAGGTGCCGTCCTCGGCCTCGAATGGATTACTCACAGCTCGGTCCCTCCGTATGAATGAAGCGAGTCGGCTCGCTGGCTCCATGTAGCCAGCCGCCGGAAGACCCCGGCAAGTTGGTCGGCAGTTTGCTGTCAAGAAGCGGACCGGGCGGACCGTCGCTCAGCGATGTGGCCGGGAGATGTCGAACAGCACTCTGACCAGGAGCGTCGCGGACACCACGAGCAGGTTGTAGCCCAGAAGCTCGAACAGTCCCAGTTCGGCGGTGAGCATCGGCCCGCGCCGGATGCCGAGCAGGATGGCCCCCAGGATGCCGGTGGTCGCCCCGATGAAGGTGAGCAGCACGTCGTGGACCAGTGACTTGACGTATCGGCGATCGCGCGCGTCCGCGAACAGCCGTACTCCGACGGTCAGCCTGCCCTGCTCCAGGGCGCTGGTGACACGGTCGAGACGGCGGGGTATGCGCCGCAGCCGTCCGAGCGCCTCGAACAGTTCACCGCGCACCGTATCGCCGGCCGCGGAGGCGCCAGCGGGTGCGGAGAGCCGCTCGCCGACCAGCAGCTGGGACTCGGACATCATGTCGAACCCGGGCGAGATCCTGGTGAGCGTGCCCTCCAGAGTGCCGAACGCCCGGAAGACGGTGGCCACTTCGGGCGGCATCGCGAGGCCGTGATCCGACACCAGGCGGAGCAGTTGGGTGAAGACCTGGATGTCCAGGGCGATGCCAGGTGCGAGATGGCGGGCGATGAAGCGGCCGAGGTCCCGTTCGAGGCGCTGTTCGTTGATCTCCTCGGGACGGGCCACCACATCGAGGAGGGCGTCGCACAGCATCGGCGCATCGCCTTGTTGGACAGCGAGCAGAAAGCTCCGCAGCCCCGACTTCAGCCGTCCGTCGAGCCGGCCGACCGAGCCGAAGTCGATGAGTCCGATGCTGCCGTCGTCAAGCAGCAGGATGTTGCCGGGGTGCGGGTCGGCGTGGAACGTGCCGTCGACGAGCACCTGTTGGAGGGCGCTGGCCAGCAGGCTGCGGGCGAGGCCGCGTCGGTCCACCTCCATTGTGTCGAGCTTCTCGTACGCGGAGCTGATGGGCATGCCCGGCAGGCGTTCCAGGACGAGCACGCGCTCACTGGAGAGTTCCTCGTACGCCGCCGGCAGCCGCAGTACGTCCCTGGTCCCGGTGCTCTCGGCCCGCCGGGCCCAGGCGGCGGTGACCATCGCCAGATTGCGCGCCTCGATCCGGAAGTCGAGCTCCTCGTTCACCGATCGGGCGAACCCGTCGGCGAGTTCGCCGAGGCCGAGAGTGCGTGCCCAGCGGGTGCGTACCTCCAGCATCGCCGACATCCGGCACATGATTTCGAGGTCGCGTTCCACCACGGGCCTAATCCCCGGCCGCTGGACCTTGACCACCACTTCGCTGCCGCACTTCAGGCGGGCCAGATGGACCTGGGCGATGGACGCCGCGGCCAGGGGCTCGGGGTCGAACTCCGCGAAGACCTCCTCGACCGGCCTGCCGTACTCCTGGATGAGCACCGCCTCGACATCGTGCCAGGGTTGCGAAGGCACCTGGTACTGGAGCCGGCTGAGTTCCGCTACGAATGCCGGGGGCAGCAGGTCGTCGCGGGTGGACAGCATCTGGCCCAGCTTGACGAACGTCGCGCCGCCTTCTTCGAACGCCAGGCGCAGCGGCCGGGCGAGGCCGTCGCTGCGGCTCGGCCGCCCGTCGTCGGACGCGCCTCTACGCCCCAGCAGATAGGGCCGCAGCCCGTGCCGTACGGCGATGGAGCTGATGTGTGAGTACCGGCGCGCTCGGGCGAGCCGGGCGCGCAGTCCGAGCAGCCAGCCGAAGGACGGGCCGAGGCCACCGGGCAGGAAGATCTCCGTGACGGCCAGAAATCCCATGGCGACGACGAAAGTGCTGCCGAACTGGACGCTGGTGAGAAAGCCGCCCTGTTCCGGCCGCTGCATCACCAGACTGAAGAGCGCCAGTGCGGCTATCCCGACGATCCCGGCGAGAAACGCCCTGATCAAACCGACCCGTAGCCCGAGGAGACGGCCCGCGCCCTTCGCGAAAGCCATCAGGAAGACAACGAAAACGACACCGGCACTTACATACTCGGCAACTTTCATTTCCAGTGAGACCTGCTCCACTACGCGATCGGGATCAGTCCAACCTAGGCACCACATGCGCCCCCCACACCGGTGTGGCAGCAAGCTGCCCGAGCGCTCGACAGGGCAGGAGGGGGGCCGGTAACTGTCTTCTGTACTCACGCGGGACATGGCACGGTTCGGGCGGAAGGCTGCCCGCCGGAGACGCCGGCCCGCCCGCGGCCGTGGCAGCAACCTGCCATCTCGACGGAAGAAGACTTCGATGATCTCCCCTGCCGCCCATGTGGCGGTCTTCAGCATTCCGGCCGCCGGACACATCAATCCGACACTGGCGATCGTGGGCGAACTGGTGCGGCGAGGCCACCGGGTCAGCTACGCGACGAGCGAGGAATTCGCCCCGCGGGTGGCCGCGGCCGGGGCCACACCCATCCTGTGCCCCTCCACCTTTCCCTCCCCGGAACGCGGCGAGCACTTCCCGCTCGACGACGCCGTCGCGATGTCCGATGTGTTTCTGAACGATTCGGTCGCCGCCCTTCCGGTGCTGGCGGCGGCGTTCGAGGACGACCGTCCGGATCTCGTGCTCTTCGACTACGCCTCGTTCGCCGGACAGATCCTGGCCAAACGGTGGGGCGTGCCCTCGGTGCGCAATTCACCGACCCATGTCGCGGGACCGGACATCGCCGAGGAACTGGCGCCGCTCTACGACTTCCTGGCCGACGATCCCGACTGGGCGGACCACCGGCGCAGGTTCCAGGAGTTCCTGGACTCGAACGGCGCGGAACTTCCGATCGACGAGTTCGTCTACCGGGGCCGCGCGAACCGGTATCTCGCCACCCTGCCCCGTGAGTTCCAGAAGGACGCCGAACTTCTCGACGACCGGTACCACTTCGTCGGTCCCTGTCTCGACGGTCGGAGCTTCCAGGGCAGCTGGGAGGCCCCGGCGGACGACCGGCCGGTGCTGCTCGCTTCGCTGGGCACGGTCTACAACAACTCCCTGCCGTTCTACCGGAGTTGCATCGAGGCATTCGCGGGATCCGAGTGGCATGTGGTGTTGGCGACCGGCAGGCACATCCACCCGCAGGACCTCGGTGTCCTGCCCGAGAACGTCGAACTCCACTACAGCGTCCCGCAGTTGCAGGTCCTCGCGCGGGCCGATGCCTTCCTCACCCACGGCGGCATGGGCTCGACGCTGGAAGGCCTGTACTTCGGTGTCCCGATGGTGGCCGTGCCGCAGGGATTCGACCAGATCGACAACGCCGGGATCCTCGCCTCCCGCGGCATCGGCCGGCATCTGCCGCCCGGGGAGGTGACACCCCAGCGGCTGCGCGAGGAGGTGCTCGGCCTGGTCGGCGACACCGCGGCGGCCGAGCGGCTGGCCGAGATCAAGCAGCGGATCCGGGCGAGCGGAGGCGCCGCCGAGGCCGCCGACCTGATCGAGAAGTCGCTGGCAGAGGGCGCTCGTGGAGTCTGACGCCGAGGCCGCGTCACCCTCGCCGCGGCTCGTCCTAATCCGACGGGGGGAGGCGGATCATCCAGAGGACGGATGCCGGTCGTCCGCGGCGCGGGCAGGGTGGTCGCCATGAGTGACACCAAGGGCGTCCGCTGGGCCCCGTACGCCTCGTTCGTCTGGATGTCGGCCTCGGCCCTGTGGCACACCTGGATGGCGATCTTCCCGGGTTCCGACGTGGGCACCGCGGGCCCCTGGGGTTATACCGCGTACATCGTGTACGACTCGTGGGTCATCTTCATGTCGGTGGTCGGCGCGGTGCTCTCCCTCGCCACCGTCCGCCCCTGGGGGCGCGTGCTGTCCCGTCGGCTGGTCCTGCTCCCGCTCGTCATCGGCTGTGTGCTCCTGGTCGTCCGTGGGGGCCCCGGGATGGTCGAGAACCTTCTGGTGGCCACCGGGATCACCCCGCGGGGCGTCGT
Organism: Streptomyces sp. NBC_01431; assembly: GCF_036231355.1. Lineage (NCBI taxonomy): Bacteria > Bacillati > Actinomycetota > Actinomycetes > Kitasatosporales > Streptomycetaceae > Streptomyces > Streptomyces sp. NBC_01431. Next base: position 321,873 of record NZ_CP109497.1, on the reverse strand, counting down.
CGGGGTGTTCGACTCATCGGTTCCCAAGATGACGGCGGACGAGTTCTGGAGCACGTTGGCCATCAATTCGTTCTTCTTCGCCGGAGGACTGTTCCTGGTCCCCACGACCCGCTCCTACGCCCGCCGCACGCGGCCGGCCCCAGCAGCCCCGGAGGGTGTGCACTCATGAGCACGGACCAGAAGACCAGGACGGCCGGCGCCCCGGCGACCTCCCCGAACGCGTTGCGCACGGTCTGCCGGGCCGCCTTCATCTGGGTGATCGTCTTCATCGCCTTCCATGTCTACTGGTACTTCGGCGGCACCTTCGGCTTCGGCGACGCCAGTGCCACGGTGCCGCAGACCAGGACCGTCGGTGACTGGGTGTTCGCGGTGGTGATCAGCGGCATGTTCCTGGTCGGCGCGCTCGTCCCGTTCGCGCTCCACCGGCCGTGGGGCCGTGCCGTGCCACGCTGGATCTTGCACTGCTGCACCTGGACGGGGGCCGCTCTCCTGCTCGTTCGCGGAGTGGCGGGCGTGGTGGACACCGTGGTGCGCGACACCGGCCTGATGAAGAACGGGCTCATGGGGATGACCGAGGAGCAGGTCTCCGGCGACGCCCACCCGAGCGCCTACACGCAGTGGTCGGGCACCACCATCGACCTCTACTTCGCCCTCGGCGGCGTCCTGTTCGCCCTGGCAGCACTGTGGTACCGCCGCTCGCTCGCACATCACGTCGCCGCCTGACGGCACAGCACAGTGGGACCAACACACAAGAGACAGACGAGAGCGCCTCCCGGTACACCACCCGGGAGGCGCTCTCGTCTGCTCGGCTGCGTCGACGTCAACGGGCGGCGGCCCGGTGGTAGGCGCGGGCGGCCAGCGGAGCGACCACCGCGAGCAGCAGGCCGAGCACCAGCAGCGCCGTGGGAACGGGGTGCTGCGCGGGAAGCGCACCGCTGACCACCGTCCCCGGATTGCCCCACAGATCACGGCAGGAGCTCACCACCGCACTGATCGGGTTCCACTCGGCGATCAGCTGGAGCCAGCGCGGCAGTCCGTCGAGCGGCACGAACGCGTTGGAGAGAAAGGTGAACGGCATGCTCATGAGCATGGCGAGTGAGTTGACCGCTTCCGGGCTGCGAACGAGCAGGCCGAGCAGCGCGCCGAGCCAGCACATGGTGAAGCCGAGGAGCAGGAGCAGGGCGAAGCCCGCGATGGTCTTCAGCAGGCCGTTGTGGGCTCGCCAGCCGATGAGGGAGCCCACGACCGCCATCACCACACAGCTCAGCGCGGTCATCGCCAGGTCCGAGACGGTACGGCCGAGCAGGACCGCGTACCGGGACATGGGAAGCGAGCGGAAGCGGTCGACCAGACCGTTGTTGAGGTCGTCCGCGACACCCGCGGCGCTGGTCCCCAGGGCGGAGAACATCACCTGCGTGAAGATGCCGGCCATGATGTATTCGCGGTAGTTGCCGCCCGGAACGGACATCGCGCTGCCGAAGAGGTAGCCGAAGATCAGGACGAGGACCACGGGTCCGATGGTCACGCCGATGAGCTTCTCGGGCACCCTGGCGATATGCCGCATGTGCCGACCCGTCAGGGCGAAGGTGTCGCTGACCAGCTCGCTCATGATGCCGCCTTCTCCTTGCTGTTCTCGGGGCTGTTCTCATGGCCGGTCAGGCTGAGGAAGACATCGTCGAGAGACGGCCGGCGCAGGGCGAAGTCGGATACCTCCACACCCGCGTCGCGCAGTGCCGCCGCGACGTCGGCGATGGTGTCCATCCCCGCCGCCACCGTCACCGAGACGCCGCGCCCCTCGTCCGTCAGCGTGGGCTCCGCAGCCGTGGCCCTGGCAAGCACCCGGATCGCCTCGGACGCGTCGGCCTGGTCGGTGAGCGCGATGTCGAGCCGCTCACCGCCCACCTTGCGCTTGAGTTCGTCGGGCGTGCCGTCGGCCAGGACCCGCCCCTTGTCGATCACCGTGATCCGGTCGGCGAGGTGGTCCGCCTCCTCCAGGTACTGCGTCGTGAGCAGTACCGTGACACCGGCGGCCACCTGGTCACGGACCATCGTCCACAGCGTCATCCGGCTGGTCAGGTCGAGGCCCGTGGTGGGCTCGTCCAGGAAGAGCACCTCGGGGTCGGCGAGCAGGCTGGCGGCCAGGTCGAGACGCCTGCGCATACCGCCGGAATACGTCTTGGTCTCCCGGTCGGCGGCATCCGTCAGCTCGAAGCGCTCCAGCAGCTCCGCGGCACGGATCTTGGCACCCTTGCGTCCCAGCCGGTACAGCCTGCCGATCAGCGTCAGGTTCTCCATGCCCGTCAGCCGCTCGTCCAGCGCCGCGTACTGCCCGGCGAGGCCGATGCGCCTGCGCACCTCCTGCGGCTTGTCCGCCACGTCGTAGCCGGCCACCTTGGCGCGGCCGCCGTCGGAGGTGAGCAGGGTGGCCAGAATGCGTACAGCGGTCGTTTTGCCCGCCCCGTTGGGGCCGAGCACGCCGAGCACCGTGCCGGCCGGTACCGAAAGATCGACACCGCTCAGCGCTTCGTGGTCGCCGTACCGCTTGCACAGCCCTTCTGCTTCGATCGCCATGTCCATATCCACCGCCTAGAAGAGACTCCGAATTGATTGCCGCCCGCGCAGTGCCGGGCCTTTCACGTTCCTTCGCGGCCCGGCCGTTGACCGCGGCCCGACGTGCGCGCTGTGCCCGGCGACCGTCAGCCGATCCGGGCGAGGCCGCGCGCGGTGCGGCGCGCGGTACCCCGGGAGACCGCCAGCGGGTCCCAGTCCTGCGGCCGCTCCGGCAGCAGGTCGACGTCCGCGAGGACCGCGCCCGAGTGCACCTCGTGCATCAGTCGGCGTTCGAGGATCTGCGCAGCGCACGCGATGCCGCCGACCGCGACACCGGTGATTCCGCTGCCGTAACGGGTGTTGGCACCCACCACGTGCAGTCCGTCGACGGAGGTCCGGGTGTCCGGGCGGGCGCCCGCGCCGCCCCACTCCGCGAGGCCGAACGGCGTCCCTCCGGTGGAGAGCGTGTACCGCTCGTGGGTGAGTGGGGTCGCCGCCTCCAAGTGCACGATGCTCTCCCGGAAGGGGCCGATCGCCTCCTCGGCCGCCTGGAGCATCGCCTCGGTGAGTTTGGCCTTCTGATCCTTGTAGACGCCCTTGCGGCGGTAGCGCTCGCCGTCGGCCGGCCCGGTCTCGACGCCCCAGCGCTCGTAGTCGGGCGGGCAGAGCGTCATCACCTGGAAGTTGGTGTGGCCGGGCGGGCAGACGTGGCGCGCACCGGGGTCCTTCAGCGAGGCGAAGGACATGAACAGGAAGGGCACCGGGTCGATGCTCCCGCTCGCCAGCTGCTCGTAGTACGTGGCGATGTCGTCGTCGCGGTACCACCACAGATTGGCGTTCGGACGGGCCGGGAGCTCCCGGTCGAGCGCGATGTAGAGGGTGGCGAAGGGCAGGCCCATCTTCGCGTCCCGGGTCTTGGCCACCAGCTTGCGCGGGAAGTGGTCCTCGCCGACCAGGTCGAGCACGGTACGGCGGTAGTCCGCGTTGGAGACGACCAGCGGGGACTTGAGGAGGGCGCCGTCGGTCAGACCGACCCCGGTGACTTTGCCGTTCTCGACGAGGATGCGCTCCACCCGGGTCTTGGTGCGCAGCTCTCCGCCGTGTGCTTCGAGGACCTCGGCCAGCGAAGCAGCCAGCATCTGGCCGCCGCCCTCGGGGTAGTACGCGCCGCGTACGTAGTGGTCGGTGACGGTCGCGTGCATGGAGACGCTGGCCTGGTCCGGGCCCATGCCGTAGTTCGGCGACTGCGCGGCCAGGATCGTCCTGGCCCGCGTCGACAGGCCGCAGTGGTCGAGGAGTTCGGACAGCGGCCGCCGCCCCCACCGCACGGTGGTCGGGGTCCGCCGCACCAGTTCGGTGATGGTCAGATCCTCGGCCGACAGCAGCGCCGAGCGCATCTCGGCACCCAGCTTCGCGTTGATGTCGATGAAGGTGTCGATGCCTGCCGCGTCCTGAGGCAGCGCCTCCCGCAACCGCTGCCGGTAGTTGTCCCAGCCGGCCGGCATGTCCATGGTGATGCCGGGGATCACGATGCGGTCGAAACCGCTCTGGTCCATCTCGCGGTAGGTGACCCGCTTCTCCAGACCGAGCCCGCTGAAGATCGCGGGCAGCACCCCGTCCGGGCCGCAGTCACCCAGGTAGTGCACGCCCACATCGAACTCGTAGGCGCGGCGTCGGCGGAACACATGGCTGTTGCCGCCCGCGACGTCGTGCTGTTCGAGTACCAGCACCCGGTGTCCGCCGACCGCCAGATAGGCGGCGCAGACCAGGCCGCCGAGTCCGGAGCCGACGACTATGGCATCCCACTCGTCCTCGTTAGGCATTCAGGCCGTCCATTCCTCGTCGTGTCACTCAAGTCCCCATGACCGCAGGCCCGGTGGGCATGTGGCCGCAAGTTGCCAGGGCGTTCGCCGCGGTGTCTCAGAGCAGCCGCAGCAGGGCACACGCGATCGCGCCGTCGCGGTCGACGGAGGTGATCACCGCGACCCGGCCGCGGGCTTGTGGCGCGTCCTGTGCGGCCGTGAGGACCGACACCATTTGGAAGGCCGCCGTCGCCGCCGCGTTGTCGCCGATCACGCCGGGCTGCGGCACCCACCGCACCCCGGACCCGTCGAACAGCGACTGGAGCCCCGATCGCTCCTGTCCGCCGAGCGCGCCGGCCGGGGACGAGGGCGAAACCGCCCAGACGTCCTCAGGTCCCGCCCCGGCTCGCCGCAGGGCCCGCTCAACGACCGCGGCCACGGGGGCGGCAGCGCCGTCGGGGCCCATCACGGCGGCTTCCACAGCGAGCACCTCGGCGAGTCGCTCGCTCTCGGCCACCGCGTCCGCCGGACTCAGCCGCAGCACCGCACAGCCCTCACCCAGCACGACATCCGACTCATCGTCACCCCGGGTGTGCCACTCCAGCCACGAACGAGCCGACGAGTACTCCTCCACCGCACCACACAACACCGTCCGAGCCCGCCCCGCCGCAAGCAACCGCCGCGCATAGTTCAACGCCAGCAAACCCGACGAACGACCCCCCGCCACCGTCGCGTTGGGACCCTTCAACCCGTACCAGATCGCACACTGACCGCTCGCACAGTTCATCACGGTGTTCGGGAACTGGGCGGGGTCGACGAGATAGGGCTTGTCCTGGACGAACGTGTCGTGGGTGAGGGCCATCATGCTCTGGGCGCTGCCGGTGTTGGTGCCGAGCACCAGCGCCGCCCGGTCGTCGCCCTCGTCGCCGATCGGCTCCCCGCCGTCCTTGAGCAGTCGGCCGACCGCCGTGACGGCAAGGCCGGTGACCCGGTCCATGGAACGGGTGCCCTTGCGGCCGAGCTCGCCGCGGATGTCGAAGTCCGGTACCAGGCAGGCCTGTTGGTCGGGTCCCGACCACTGTTCGGAGTCCAGCGCCACGGCGGTCGTACGTCCCGACCGCGCACCCTCCATGAAGGCCTCACGGCCGATGCCGTAGGGCGACACCGCCGACCACCCCGTTATGACCGGACCACGTACCTCAGTGACCATCCCGCTCACAGTCGATTCACTCCTTGAACTCCGCATCCGGGTACGCAGGACGGGCCCATCGACCCTGCTCACAGATAGAACACCGCGTGATAGTCGGGCCATCGGGTTGCCATGACACCTGCCGCCACACTTCCCACACCGGCGAGCAGGTCGTTGTCCGGGTCCAGGCCGTGGGCCCGCAGGGCGGGCTCCTCGGCCCAGACCCTCACCCCGGACCGAAGGAGCGCCTCGACGCCGCCCCGGGGGTCGTTGAGAGTCGTCACTGTCCGCTTTCCCAGCCGCAGTTGAGGAGTACGGCCGCGGTGGGAGGCATGGGTGACGGCCGGGCCGCGCAGCAGTACGTCGAGTCCGCCGAGGTGGCGGTGGAAGAGGAAGGCGCAGTACAGGGCGTCGGAGTACTGGGTCTCCAGGGCGCCCCGATAGGCCCGTTCGATGATCGCGAGCGCCCGCCGGGGATCTGCCACGTACGGGGCGGCGGGGTGCGAGCCCGTCTCAGCTGGGGATTCCGGCACCATCACATCACCCCCATGAACAGGGTTTTGTCGGCAGCGGCGACATGTTCGGCGAACTTCGCCGGAGCCCGTACCGGAACCTCGGGAAGGTGGGCGACCGCTCCCCTGTCGTCACTGCAGAACCGGCAGGCGTACCAGTGGAAGCGCCCGGGGTGGGAGCCGAGGAGCTCCCTCACCAGGGTGGCCATCGAGGGATATTCGGTGGACCACTCGGCGAGGTTGCGCGGCTTCGTCTCACCCAGGCCCTGCTGGGTCAGCATGGTCGCGTAACCGCAGGCCCAGACCTGGACTGTCGCGCCCCGGTCGAGGAAGGACTGGGACAGCCGCAGCGCCGTGGTGATCAGATCGCTTTCGTGCGGCGCGCCCATCAGGGTCAGCAGGACATCGGTGTGCGGAACCTTGAGCGCCATCTCAGTGCCACACCACCCTCACGTCCGGTTCGAGGATCTGCGCGGTGATCTCCGCCGTGTCCACCAGCCGGGCCGTCGCCGGCAGCGCCGCCTCCGGCAGGCCGCGCTGCTCGAACGAGAAGCGGTCCACCCACAGTTCGGCGTCGGCGTCGGCCAGCTCCCGCGCCGCGGGCAGTGCTCCGTCCAGTGCCGCCGCGACACCGTCCTGGATCAGCAGCATCCGCACACGCTGTCCGGATTCGGCCAGCTCGACCGCGTCCCGGAGAAAACCGGCGCAAGAGGGGCCTGCCCAGGGGCCTTTACTCTCCACCAGCAGGTGGGAGATATTCCCCGCCTTCGCATTCGCCATGAAAACAGAACACCTTCGCTCAACCGAACTGGACTGCGACGGGGGTAAGCATCATGAGGCTTTGCAGCGAACTCCAGTGCGGCTGCATAGTCCTGCCAACATTTCCTCCCGGTACTCATGGAGGAGAAGTCGCCGAGCCGGTGCAGAGGGCCCGCGCCGAGCCCGGCCTCTCACCGGGCTCGGGGCCCACTCACTCGTCGTGCTCTGTTCAGGGCAGCAGGCGCTCGATGAAATCGGCAGCGGCCGCCGTCCCGCCGGCCGCGTCGATCGACCGGCGCATCGCGGCCAGGCGCTCGGCGATGCCCAGGTCGCCGGCGATGTCGTCGACCGCCTTGCGCAGCTCCACGGGGGTGGCCTCGTCCAGCGGCACATGGACGCCGAGGCCGAGTTCCTCGATCCGTGCGGCGTTGACGAACTGGTCGTTGACCTGCGGCACGGCCACCATCGGAACCTCGTGGTACATCGCCTCCAGGGCGGAACCCATGCCGGCGTGGGTGATGAACGCGTTCGCCCGCGCCAGTACCCGCAGTTGCGGGACCGACGGGTAGGCCTGCACGTTCGCGGGCAGCGGCCCGAGCGCGTCCGGTACGAGCCCGCCCGTCGACATCACCACCTGCCACGGCGTGTTCCCGAAAGCCTCGACGCACCGGCGGTAGAACTCGGGCTGCTTGCTCCCCGCGGACCCGAGAGCGACCAGGAGCAGCGGCCGTCCGGCATCCGGCTCCGCCCATTCCCCCTGGAATTCGCGGTCTCCGATGCACGGTCCGACGAAGGTGTATCGGGCGTCCACAGCCTCACCATTGACCTGGAATTCCCTGGGTATGGGTACCAGGCAACGCTCCGGCAACCCCGTGTAGTCGTCGATCGACAGGTCAAGCCCGCCCTCGTCGAGGAACTTCCGGAACTTGCGGCGGTGTTCGCTCCAGCGCGGGTCATCGGCCAGCCAGATCTCCATGTTCTCCAGGCTCTGGGCGCGCTCCGCCGCATCGGCGCCGGAGACATGGGTTGACGCCAGACAGACCGCGGGGACGTTCCAGCGGTGCGCCAGCCGTCGCGCGGTGAGCGCGCCGAAATCGTGCAGCACCAGGTCGGGCCGGTCCCCGTCGAAGGCCGCCTGTTGTCCCGGAAGAATGGCGACCGCTTCGTCCAGTGCGATCGAGGCCATGGCGACCGGATCGTCCCAGGGCCAGTCCTCGGCCCTCGTCGCCGACGGCAGGGTGGTGGTGTAGGGCACCAGGCGCGCGCCCGTGGCACGTACCTGCGAGGCGAATTCCTCGGTGACGGCGTAGCTCACCCGGTGGCCGCGCCGCACGAGTTCGGTGACGACGGCCAGTGTCGGAGTGACGTGTCCGTACGCGGGAATGTTGAACAGGGCTATGTGCATGGCTGTCTCTCCGTCTCCGGTCCCGCCGTCTCCTGTCGAACCCGCTGGTCAGGCACGGGTGACCGCCACCGGGAGGCGCGAGGCTCCGATCATGTCCGCGGTGTCCAGGAGGCCGACTCCGGCCTCGTGCAGGATCCGGTACTCGGGGTAGCGGTCGAGCAGCAGGTCGAAGGCGATCCGGCCTTCCAGCCGGGCCAGCGGCGCGCCGATGCAGTAGTGGATGCCCTGGCCGAACCCGATGTGCCGGGGGCCCTCGCGGTGCAGGTCGAAACGCTCCGCGTCGGGGAAGACCGTCGCGTCGCGGTTCGCCGACGTGACCCACACCTTCACCATCGAGTGGGCCGGGATGAGCCGTCCCCCGAGCTCCGTTTCCCTCCTGGTCATCCGTAGGAACTGGCTGAACGAGGGGTGCAGACGGACGACTTCCTCGATGGCCTGCGGGATGAGCGCCCGGTCTGCGCGCACCTCGGCCCATTGCTCGGGGAACCGGTCGAAGGTCAGGACGATGTTGGTGATCAGCGCGGCCGTGGTGCTGATCCCGCCCATGAGCAGCACTCCGACGAAACCGACGATCTCGTCGTCGGCCAGCCGGCGGCCTTCGAGCTCGGCCCCGATCAGCAGGCTGATCAAGTCGTCCTCGGGCTTGGCGCGGCGCTGCTCGATGAGGTCGAAGAGATAGGCGTTGAGCAGCCGGATGCCCTCGGCGGCCTGTGTGAGGCCGTCCACTCCGGTGTCCTCGCCCGCATGCACCGTGCTCGCCCACTTCGCGAGGCGGGGACCGTCCTCACGGGGCGCACCCAGGATGTCGGCGATCACCGTCACCGGGAAGGGAGTGGCGAACTCCTTGGCGAGGTCGAACCGCTTCCTGCTGCCGATCCGGTCGAGGAGTTCCGTGGCGATGGCCGTCAGCTTTTCCTCCAGACCGGCGATGTACCGGGCACTGAAAACCTTGCTGACCAGCTGCCGGAACTTCCGGTGCCGAGGCTCGTCCATCCCCGCGATGTTCCCCTTGAAGAAGACGTCGTAGTCCTCCTGCGGCGGGGTGATCTCGGAGAGGTCGTTGCCGTAGACCTCGGGGCCGGCCATGATCTGCACGGCTTCGGCGTGCCCGAAGACCGACCAGAGGCCGGTCGTCGCATCGAAGCCGACCGGCTCGGTCTCCCGCATCCTGCGCAGCCACGCATAGAATTCGGCATTCACCTCTTCCCGTACGGCACCGCCCGCGATGTCGTTGGCGCTCATCGAAGTTCCTTCCTCGTTGGCCTCAGGGGTACGTCGACGGTCCGGGCTGTCATGGCCGGGCCGCGGCGCCGTCGATCTGGGCGAGTTTCTCCGCGAGAATGCGGCCGACTTCCGCGAGTGGCGCGGGTTTCACCAGGTCCTGGTGCTTGTGGTCCACCTCGCGGATCTCGATTTCTCCGCCGACATGTGGCTTCCAGGTCTCGGGGGTCGGAGAGATGTCGATCTTGTCAAGGGTCGCTACGACCAGCAGGACGTCGCCTTCGAAATGTCCGGGCTTGAACGCGTTGAACAACTCGCTGATGTTCGCGTACACCTTCACGATGGCCGCGACGTGCCGCTCCTCCAGGGTGGCCAGCGCGCTCCCCAGCTTCTGCAGGACCTGGGTGACGCGGGCATGGGTCAGCGGCGCCTTGCCCAGATACCTGCGGTCGTAGCCGACCCAGTCGAGCATGTCGGCGAGCACGTCCTGCTCGGTGATCGCGGGCATCCGCTGATTGGGATAGGTGTCGAGGATGCCCAGGAGGTCGACCGTGTCACCGTCCTGCTGAAGCCGGGTGGCTATCGCGTGGGCGATCACACCGCCCGCCGAGTAGCCCACGACACGGTAGGGGCCGGCCGGCTGCACGGTGCGGATGTGAGCGATGTAGTCCTCGGCCATCTCCTCGATGGTCCGGGGCAGTTCCTCCGGACGGTCGAGTCCGCGGGCTTGCAGGCCGTACAGCGGATACTCCTGGCCCAGGTGTCTGATCAGACCCGAGTAGCACCAGGCCTGGCCGCCTGCCGGGTGCACGCAGAACACCGGGGGCCGGCTGCCGAAGGACCGCAGGGGCAGGAGTACGTCGTGCGGGCCGCCCTGGCTGCCGTCGTCGTCGAGCCGCGCGGCGAGGGTCTCGGGGGTGGGGGCCTCGAAGAGGCTCCGGATGGTCAGGTCCGCCCCCAGCGTTGCCTGGATCCGCTTCAGGAGCCGGGTCGCGAGCAGTGAATGGCCGCCCAGGTCGAAGAAGTTGTCGTCCACGCCCACCCGGGCCAGGTCGAGCACCTCGGCGAACAGGTCACACAGGATCTCCTCCCGCAGGTTGCGCGGCCCGCGTCCGGCGGCCCGCGCCGGCGCCTCGGGCGCGGGCAGCGCCTTGCGGTCGAGCTTCCCGTTGCCGGTGAGCGGCAGGCCGTCCATCGTCACGAACGCCGCGGGCACCATGTACCCCGGCAGCCGGTCCGCGGCAAGCGCCCGCAGCGCCGTCGTGTCCAGGTCCGCGCCCTTGGCCGGTACGAGATAGGCGACCAGGCGCTTGTCGCCCGGCCGGTCCTCACGGACCACCACCACCGCTTGGGCGACCTCGTCGGTGCCGGTCAACACCGCCTCGATCTCGCCCAGTTCGATCCGGAAGCCCCGGATCTTCACCTGGTCGTCGGCCCGGCCCACGAACTCCAGCTCCCCGTCCACGGTCCAGCGCGCGATGTCTCCGGTCCGGTACATCCGCGTGCCGGGCGCGCCGTAGGGGTCGGCCACGAACCGTTCCGCGGTCAGCGCCGGACGGTTCAGATAGCCCCGGGCAAGTCCCGCGCCCGCCACGTACAACTCACCGGCGCCCCCCACCGGGGCGGGGCGCAGGGCTCCGTCAAGGACATAGGTCCTGAGATCCGGAATGCCCCGCCCGATCACGCTCCCGGCGTTCTGCGCCACCCGGCCCGAGTCCAGCGCCACATGGCTCACGTGGACGGTCGTCTCGGTGATGCCGTACATGTTCACCAGGACCGGGGTGCCCTGGTCGTGCCGCGCGTACCAGTCCCCCAGGCGCCACAGGTCCAGCGCCTCGCCGCCGAACACCACGTAGCGCAGGGCGAGTTGGCCGTCGGCGCCGTCGGCCTCCCGGTCCGCGGACATCAGCTGGTAGAAGGCGGACGGCGTCTGGTTGAGCACGGTGACTCGCTCGCGTGCCAACAGGGCCCGGAACTCCCGCGGCGAGCGGCTCACCTCGAACGGCACCACCACGAGGCGTCCGCCGTGCAGGAGCGGGCCCCAGATCTCCCACACCGAGAAGTCGAACGCGAAGGAGTGGAACAACGTCCACACGTCTTCCGTGCCGAAGCCGAACCAGTGGTCCGTGGCCGAGAACAGCCGCACCACGTTGCCATGCGGGACGACGACGCCCTTGGGCCGCCCGGTCGAGCCCGACGTGTAGATCACGTACGCCGCCGAGAGGCCCGACAGGGTGCCGAGGCGCTCCGCGTCCGTGACATCCGCCGCCGGGAAGCGGCCGGGGTCCACCGCCGCCAGCGCGGGCTCGTCCAGGACGAACGACGGAGCCGAGTCCTCAAGGAGGTACGCCACCCGCTCGGCCGGGTAGTCCGGGTCCACCGGCACGTACGCGGCGCCGGACTTCAGCACCGCGAGCACCGCCACCACCAGGTCCGCCGAGCGTGGCAGCGACACCGCCACCAGCCGCTCGGGCCCGACTCCCCGGCCGATCAGGAAGCGAGCGAGGCGGTTCGCCCGTGCGTTCAACTCCCCGTACGTGAGGGTCTCTTCGCCGTGGGTCAACGCGGCGCGCTCTGGCGTGCGGGCCGCTTGGGCCTCGAACAGCCCGGTCAGTGTGACCGTGGGAACCGTTCCGCCCGCGCCGGCCCAGTCCACGAGCACCTGATGACGCTCGGCCGCCGAGAGCACCTCCACGCTGCCCACGGGCCGATCCGCGCCGGCCGTGGTGAGCGCGGTGACGAAGGCGAGGAACCGGTCCTGGTGGGCAGCGAGTTCATCGGCCGAGTACAGATCCGGGTTGGCCTCGAAGTCGATCCGCAGCCCGCCGTCCGTCCGGTCGCGCACCACTACGGAGAGGTCGTCCACGGGGCCCAGGTTGAGGGTGTGCGGGACGGTGAGATGTCCCGCGAACCTGAGCTCCGCGCCGAACATCATGATGTTGACCTGCGGGCCGACCAGTCGCTGGTCGTCGGCGAGCAGTCCCAGGTCCCGGCGGATGTCCTCGTACCGGTAGCACTGGTGCTTCATGACCCGGCGCATCTCGCCGGCGGTGTGGGCGAGCAGCGTGGACAGCGGCGTCTGCGGCCGCACCGCAAGGCGCAACGGCAGCACGTTGGAGACCATCCCGGGGGTGGCGCGGGCGGCCTTGCCGAGCCGGGCCGTGACGGGGAGACCGAGCGTCACTTCAGCGGCGCCGGTCAGGCTGCTCAGGTAGGCGGCGAAGACGGCGGTGACCGTAGGCGGCCAGGTCACGGCGGCGGCGTCCGCGGCGGCGCGCAGGCTCCTGGTGGCCTCGGGCTCCAGTTCGGCGGTCCGGCGGATCAGCCGCCGGGGCATCCTGGGCTGCTCCTTGGCCAGGCCGACCGGCTCAATGCGATCCGCGCCGTGCCCGGACCAGAACTCCCGATCCCGGGTGAAGTTCTCCGACTCCCGGTATCCGGAGTCGACCTCCACCAGCGAGCGCAGGGAGCCGAACGGGCTCGCGCCGGGCTGTTCGCCCCGGGCCAGCACTGAATAGAGCTCGGCCACCCGCTGCACCACGAGCGCACCGCCGAAGCCGTCGAGGGCGATGTGGTGGCACCGGAAGTACCACAGATACCGCTCCGGGCCCGCTTTGATGAGGGCGAAGGCGAACGGCAGGTTCCGGGTGAGATCGACCGGCCGGCTCAGGTCGGTCCACATCCAGTGTTCCGCGGCTGCCTGGGGGTCCGGCTCGGCGCTGAGGTCCACGACGTGCAGTGACCAGTCGGGGTCGGGGTCGACGAACTGCCACAGTCCGTCGGCGTCCTCGGCGAACCGGACCCGCAGTGCCTCGGTCTCCCGGACCACCTGCCGCAGCGCGGTCTCGAACCAGCCCTGTTCGACCGGTCCGTGGATCTCCAGGAACTGACCGCCGATGTAGATGGGGTTCTCCGGGTCCAGGCGCTGCGCGAACCACATACCGGACTGGGCGGCCGTCAGCGGCAGACGGACGGCCTGGGGGTCAGACATGGCTACTCATCCTCGATCGGGTTTCGACGTGTGTGGGCAGACCGTGCGGAGCCGGCCGTGGCTCGGCTCCGCACGGTCACGCTGTTTCAGGGGGAGTTCATGTCCTGGAGAGGGTCACGGGGCCTGGGACAGCAGCTTGCGCAGCACTTCCCCGATCCGCGCCGCGGCGTGCGGTTGGGTCATCTCGCCGTGTCGGCATTCGACGTCGTAGGTGTCGATCTCGCCGCCGACGTACCGCTTCCAGCTACCGGCCCGCAGGTCGAGCTCCTCGGCGCCGACGGCGGCACGGAAGAAGACGAGATCGCCGTCGAAGTGTCCCGGGGCGGCATCCTTGCTGATCCGGATGAGGTTGCGGAACACCTGATAGACGTTGTCCAGCTGTCCGCCGTCGAGCGCCGCCAGCGGCGATCCGGCGGCCCGCAGGGCCGCGGTCACCTGCTCGCCATCGAGCGGGGAAGCGGGGGCCACCAGGCCCGCCGACTCCAGGAGTTCGCGCAGGAACTGCTCCCGGCCCGGCTCCTCGACTCCCGGATTCACATCCAGCGGATACGCGTCGAGCAGACTCAGCAGGGCCACGCGCTCGCCCTGCTGCTGAAGTCGTGCGGCCATCGCCTGGGCCACCACACCGCCGTACGACCAGCCCAGGAGATGGTAGGGCCCGACGGGCTGCACGGTGCGGATCCGGTCGAGGTAGTCGTCGACCAACTCGGTGAAGCTGTGCGGCAGTTCGGCGGCGTCGAGGAGCCCCTTGGCCTGTAGTGCGTACACCGGCCGGTCCGTGTCCACGGCGCGCAGCAGCCCTGAGTAGGGCCAGCCAATGCCCATTCCGGGATGGACGCAGAACAGCGGCGGCCGATCGCCCTGTCGTCTCAGGGGCAGTAGCGCATCGAGCGGGTCGCCGCTCTCCCCGGCGTCCAGGAGCTCGGCCAGGCCCGCCACCGTCGGTGCCTCGAAGACGCTGCGGATCGTCACCTCGATGCCGAAGACGGCCCGGACGCGGTTCGCCAAGTCCACGATGAGCAGGGAGTGGCCGCCCAGGTCGAAGAAGTTGTCGTCTATGCCGACGTTGGACACTCCGAGGACCTCGGCGAACGCCCCGCACAGGATCTCCTCCCGTGGGGTGCGTGGCGGGCGGCCCTGGGACGCGGTGGTGAAGTCGGGTGCGGGCAGGGCCCGTTGGTCGAGTTTGCCGTTGGGCGTCAGCGGCAGTGCGTCGAGTACGACGACGACCGCCGGGACCATGTAGTCGGGCAGGGTCTCGCCCACCCGCCTGCGCAGCGCGGCCGGGTCCGGCCGCTTCTCCGCGGACGCGGGGACCACGTAGCCGACCAGCTGTTTGCGGCCGGGCTGGTCCTCGCGGACCACCACCGCCGTCTGGCCGGTGAGCGGGTCTCCCGCCAGGGCGGACTCGATCTCGCCGAGTTCGATCCGGAATCCGCGGATCTTGACCTGGTCGTCGGAGCGGCCGTGGTAGCGCAGCTCACCGTCGGCCGTCCAGGCGACCACATCACCCGTGCGGTACATCCGGCTGCCGGCTGCCCCGAAGGGATTCGCCACGAACCGCTCGGCGGTCAGTGACGGACGGTTCAGATAGCCGCGCGCCAGACCCGCACCAGCGATGTACAGCTCACCCGGCACCCCCGGCGGCACCAGGGACAGTGCCTCGTCCAGAACGTACGCCTGGGTGTTCCACACCGGTCGCCCGATGGTCGGCGCACCCGTCCCGGCCGACAGCGGCCCACTCACCGAGGCGGCCACCGTCGACTCCGTCGGGCCGTAGGCATTGACCATCGTGCGCCCGGCGGACCAGCGGGCCACCAGCTCGGCCGAGCAGACCTCCCCGCCGACCACCACGCCGCGCAGGCCCGGCAGTCCAGTGGCGGGAAGCCCCCCGAGCACCGAGGCCGCCAGCTGCACGTGGGTGGTCCCGCTCTCGTGGATGAGCTCCGCCAGCTCCCGGCCCACCAGCTTGCGCCGGCCGGCCGACAGCACCAGGGCCGCTCCCGACATGAGGGTCATCGCGACATCCGCGACGAAGGGGTCGAAGTTCGGTGACACCAGTTGCAGCACCCGGCTGTCGGCGTCGATACCGAGCCGCTCCACCTGTAGCGCGGCCATCGAGGCGATGCCGTGGTGGGTCACGACGACGCCCTTGGGGGTGCCGGTGGAGCCCGAGGTGTAGATGACGTACGCCGGGTGCCACACCGTCAGCGGCGCGGTCCGCTCCGCATCCGTCACATCGCCGTCCGCGAGCGCCGCGAGCGCCGCGAGCACGGCCGGTTCGTCAAGGAGCAGCACCTCTCCCACCGCTTCGATCCCGCCGGCGCCGGTGGTCAGCAGCAGAGCGGGGGCGGCGTCGTCCAGCATGAACGCGATCCGGTCCGCCGGATAGTCGGGATCGACCGGAAGATACGCCGCCCCGGCCTTCACCACGGCCAGCAGGGCGACCACGAGGTCCACCGACCGCGGCAGCGCAAGCGCCACGACCCGCTCCGGGCCCACCCCCCGGCCGATCAGCAACCGGGCGAGGCGGTTCGCCCGCGCGTTCAACTCCGCGTAGGAGACCGACTCGTCGCCGTCCACCAACGCCGTGCCGTCCGGAGTCCTCGCCGCCTGTGCCTCCAGCAGCTCCCCCAGGGTTGCCGGAGTCACCGCGCGAGCGGAGTCGTTCCACTCGACGAGCACCCGCTCACGTTCGGCGCCCGACAGAATCTCCACCGCGCCGATGCGCTGCTCCGGAGCGGCGACGACCGACTCCAGGACCCGCACCAGGCGCGCCACCAGTGCTTCGACGGTCTCCCGGTCGAACAGGTCCGCGCTGTAGTGGACAGCGCCGTCGATGCCGTCCGGGGCTCCGTCCTCGGTGTGGCGCTCCGCCAGCTCGAAGGAGAGGTCGAAGGCGGCAGCGCTGCGGTCGACGGGCTCCGGCGTGGCCGTGATGCCGGGCAGTTCGAGGTGGGCCTCGGCGTTGTTCTGCAACGCGAGCATCACCTGGAAAAGCGGGTGCCGGGCCGTGGACCGCTCGGGCCTGAGTGCCTCCACCAGACGCTCGAACGGCACATCCTGATGACCGTACGCCGCCAGATCCCACTCACGGACACGACCCACCAACTCACCGAACGACGGATCCCCCGACGTATCCGTACGCAACACCAACGTGTTCACAAAGAACCCGACAAGATCATCGAGCGCCTCATCCGTACGACCCGCCACCGGCGTGCCCACCACAATGTCGTCACCCGCACCCAACCGCGACAACAACACCGCAAGCCCCGCCTGCAACACCATGAACACACTCGCCCGCCCCGACCGGGCAAGCCCCACCACACCCCGATGCAACCCCCCATCCAAAGCAAACTCCACCAACCCACCACGCCCAGAAGAAACCACCGGACGCGGACGATCCACCGGAAGCATCAACTCCTGCGGAACACCAGCCAACTCACCACACCAGAACCCCAACTGCCGCGAAATCTCACTCCCCGAATCCTCCTCACCACCCAAAACCTCACGCTGCCACAACGCGAAATCCGCATACTGCACCGCAAGACCCGACCACACCGGAACCCCACCCGAAACCCGCGCCCCATACGCAACCGAGAGATCCCGCGACAACGGCCCCAACGACCAACCATCCGCCGCAATATGATGCAACGTCACAAGCAGGACACACTCGGAGTCACTCAGCACGAACAGAGCCGCACGCACCGGAATCTGCACCGCGAGGTCGAACCCGCGCCCGGCCTCCGCCGCCAGCGCGCCGGAGAGCCGATCCTCGGTCACCTCGCACACGGCCCACTCGGCCTCGGCGTGCCCGAGCACGACCTGCGTGGGCTCACCGTCGACCTGGGCGACCAGGGTCCGCAGCGTTTCGTGCCGGGCCACCACGTCGTTCAGGGCGAGCCGCAGCGCTTCTCGGTCCAACGCGCCGGAAAAGCGGAGTCCGAACGAGAGGTTGTAGGCGGCGCTCTCGGTGTCGTAGCGGTTCAGGAACCACAGGCGACGCTGGGCGTAGGAAAGCGGGACGGCTTCGGGCCTGGCATACGGACGCACACCCTGACGCGCACCACCCGCCCCCACCAACTCCACCGCAAGCCGCGCCACCGTCGGCGCCTCAAACAAACTACGAACCGACAACTCCACACCAAACACCGACCGCACCCGCGACACCAACCGCGTAGCAAGCAGCGAATGACCACCCAGATCAAAGAAAGACTCATCCACACCAACCCGGGCCACACCCAACACCTCAGCGAAAAGACCCGCCAAAATCTCCTCACCCGGCCCCCTCGCCCCACGCCCCCCACCAGCCACAACCTCCACAGCCGGCAACGCCCGACGATCCAACTTCCCACTCGACGTCAACGGCAACACATCAAGCACCACAAACAACGACGGCACCATGTACTCCGGAACCACCGCCGCAACCTCACCCCTCAACACCCCAACATCCACCCCACCAACACCAGACGCCGGCACCACAAACGCCACCAACCGCTGATCCCCCACCCCCTCCTCACGCACCACCACCGCAGCCCCACCCACCTGCGAACAACCAGCCAACACCGCCTCAATCTCACCCAACTCAATACGGAAACCCCGCACCTTCACCTGATCATCAACACGCCCCAAAAACTCCAGCACCCCACCCCCACCCCAACGCGCCACATCACCCGTCCGATACATCCGCGAACCCACCCCACCAAACGGATCCGCGACAAAACGCTCCGCGGTGAGCGCCGGCCTGTTCACGTAGCCACGGGCCACCCCGGCCCCCGCCAGATACAGGTCGCCCGCGACCCCCGGCGCCACTGGCCGAAGCTGGGCGTCGAGTACGTACGCCCGGGTGTTGTGGAGCGGGCGGCCGATCGGGGGCCGGGCCGGCACCTCGCCGTCGGTGGCCCACATCGTCGCGTACACGGTCGCCTCGGTGGGACCGTAGATGTTGGCGAGCCGGCCTGCCGAGAGGGCCTGGCGGATGGCGTTGGCGGCCGGTCCGCCGAGCGGTTCACCGGCGAGGACCACGGTGTCCGCGCTCACCGCGAAACCGTCCTGGGCCGCCAGTTGGGCCAACGCCGACGGTACGGCGCTGACCAGCGTTCCCGTGCCGCTCGCCGGCGGTCGCTCGGCCAGCGCGAGGAGATCCTCAAGGATTTCCAGCGTGCCACCGAGCAGCAGCGGCCCGAACATCTCGAAGACGGAGACGTCGAAGTTGAGTGACGTGGTGAAGAGCACGCGGCGCAGCCGCTCGGCACCGATCTCCGCCTTGGCCCAGGCCGCGAGGTTGACGGCGTTCTCGTGCGCGACGAGTACGCCCTTGGGCCGGCCCGTGGAACCGGAGGTGTAGATGACGTAGGCCGGGTGCCGCGGTGACAGCGCGCCGATCCGCTCGGTGTCGGCCGGGTTGCCCGCCGGTCGTGCGGCGAGTGCCGCGGTCGTGGTGGGAGCGTCGAGCGCCAGCACCGGGCTCGTGGTGGCCGGGAGCCCGGCGCCCACCGCTTCGGTGGTGAGCACCAGGGCCGGGGGCGAGTCCTGGAGGATGTAGGCGATCCGGTCCGCCGGGTACTTGGGGTCGACGGGCAGATAACCCGCACCCGACTTCAGGACGGCGAGCACGGCGACGATCATGTGCTCGGAGCGCGGCAGCGAGAGCGCCACCAGTCGTTCGGGACCCGCCCCATGGGCGATCAGGTGGTGCGCGAGCCTGTTCGCCCGCTCGTTGAGCTCCGCGTAGGACAGCTCGACGTCCCCGCAGACCACCGCGATGTTCTCGGGTGTCCGTGCCACTTGGTCCTCGAAGAGCTCAGGCAGGGTCGCCGGGGCGACCTCGTGGCCGGTGTCGTTCCACTCCACGAGGACCTGCTCGCGCTCGCCGGGGTCGAGCACGTCGAGCCCGCCCGACCGCTGCTCCGGGTCGGCCGCGATGGCTTCGAAGATCCGCCGCAGCCGCCCGGTCAGGGCGGTCACGGTCTCCCGGTCGAAGAGCTCGGGCCGGTAGCTCAGCCGCAGCTGGATCCCGTCGTCGGCGGCCGCCGCCAGCGACAGCGGGAAGTGTGTCGCGTCCCGCCCACTGACGCCGGTTATCCGCACGCCGTCGAAGGAGACCTCCAGGGACTCCTCGTCCACCGGATAGTTCTCGAAGACGACCAGGGTGTCGAAGAGGCTGCCCACGCCGGCCAGCGCCTGGACCTCGGTCAGTCCGAGATGCTGATGGTCCATCAACTCCGTCTGCTGTGCCTGGAGTTGGGTGAGGAGCTGCGCCAGGGTCTCGGCCGGGGCGATCCGCACCCGGACCGGCAGGGTGTTGATGAACAGCCCCACCATGCTCTCCACGCCGGTCACCTCCGGTGGCCGGCCGGAGACGGTGGCTCCGAACGTGACGTCGTCCCGGCCGGTCACCGTACCCAGCAGCAGCCCCCACGCCCCTTGGACCAGCGTGTTCACCGTCCATCCCCGACGGCGTGCGAGGGCCGTCAATTCCTCCGAGAGCTTCCTGGGCAGCGCCAGGTCGACGTGCTCCGGAACTCCCGCGCCGGCAGCCGTTTCGGGCGCGACCAGGGTCGGCTCGACGATCCCCGCCAGGGCCTGGCGCCAGGCCGCGGCGGAGTCGTTCCGGTCCTGCTTGCCCAGCCAGGTCAGATAGTCGCGGAAGGGGGCCGGCTTGGGCATGCCGCTCGCATCGCCACGCCGGCGGTACAGCTCGAACAGGTCGCCCGCCACCACCGGAGCCGACCAGCCGTCCATGAGGATGTGGTGGTTGGTCATCACCAGGTGGTGCCGGTCCGTTCCGGTCCTGATGAGCGCGAACCGGACCAGCGGCGGCCGGGCCATGTCGAATCCGCGCACCTGGTCCTCGTCGAGGAACCGGGCAAGAGCGGCCTCCTGCCCGGCGGCGTCCAAGCCGCTGAGGTCGAGGTCGGTCCAGGGCAGCCGGACCTGGCGCCGCACGACCTGCACCGGCGGCGCGCCGTCCTTCTGCCGGAACCCGGCCCGCAGCACCGCATGGCGCTGGAGCAGGGCGCCGGCCGCGAGCCGCAGCACGTCGGCGTCAAGCGGCCCCTCCAGCTCGTAGACGGACTGCACGGTGTAGAGATCCACCGCATCCGCGTCGTAGGACGCGTGGAACAACAACCCTTCCTGCAGAGGCGTCAGGGGAAGAACGTCCTCGATACGCGATTGCTTCACAGTCCGCTCTCCCTCACACGCCGTCTTCGTCGTCGTACTCGTCGTCCAGCTCGTTCTCCAGCTCGTCGATCTGCTCCTGGGTCAGAGACACCAGGGACAGGTCGGACGGGGTGTGGCCGCCCGCTCCGCCCCGCTCGACGTGTGTGACGAACGCTTCAAGAGCCCGCTCCCAGGTCTCGCTCAGCTCCCGTACGTCCCGCTCGGAGAACAGCACCTGCGGCCAGGACCAGGCCGCGGCCAGGCGCGGCCCTTCGGCCTCGTCCTCGGTGAGGGCATTGAGCTCCAGGGCGTGCGCCATGGGAGCGTTGTCGTCCCTGGTTCCGGGGGCGGCCTCGGGCGCGGCCGTCCAGTCGGCGGACGTTTCGGAGGCCCCGGAGAACCGGCCGAGGTAGTTGAACCCGAGCTGCCGCGGCAGCGCGTCGGCCAGCATCGGCTTGGTGTCCAGGTTGAGGTGGCGGAGCATGCCGTAGCCCAGGCCGTTGTCCGGCAGCGCCCGCAACTGCTCCTTGATCCGCTTGATCACCTCACCGGCGGTGCTGCCGCCTGCCCACAGGTCGTCCCAGTCGAGCTGTCCCGGGTCGAGCCGGACGGGGAAGAGGCTGGTGAACCAGCCGACCGTACGGGAGAGATCGACGCCTTCGGCGAACTCCTCGCGGCCATGGCCCTCCAGGTCGACCAGCACGCCGGTTTCGCTCTCATCGTCCTCGCCGCGGCCGCGCCGCCAGTCCGCGACGGCCAGCGCCAGCGCGGCGAGCAGCACGTCGTTGACACCGGCGTTGAACGCCGCCGGCACCGTCGTCAGGAGCGCAGTCGTGCACTCGGTGGAGAGCGCGTGCTTGACGTAGCGCATCGTGCTCGCCACATCCATCGTCGGGTCGAGCGGCCGGTCGCTCAGAAGGACGTCGGGCGTCTCCAGGAGCTCGTTCCACAGATCGACTTCCTTGACCCGCTCTGTCTTGTAGGCGTCGGAGACGAGGAGCTCGGCCCAGTTGCGCAACGACGTGCCGACGGACGGGAGTTCGGGTTCCTTCCCGGCGGCCACCGCCGCCCAGGCCTCGGCCAGGTCCATCTCCAGGATGCGCCAGGAGACGCCGTCCACGACGAGGTGGTGACCGACGAGGAGCAGTCGGCCCTGTTGGCCCGCCCCCGCGTCGAACCAGACCACCTGGAACATCTTCCCGTCCTCGGGCGCGATCCGGGCGCCCGCGGCCTCGGCCTCCTGAGCCAGCAGGGCGGCCATCGCCTCCTCACCGAGGTCTGCCGCCGCCACCCGTCGCGTGCAGTCCGCAGCGCGCACCGCGCCTCGGGGTGCGATGTCGAGGACCCATTCGCCGACACCGGCGGCGGGACGGTCGAGCCGCATGCGCAGTGCGTCATGGTGGTCGAGGATCGCCTGCACTGCCTGGTCCAGCGACTTCTGGTCCAGCTCCTTGGGCGCCCTGAGCAGGCTCGTCTGGCTGAACCGGCCGATCGGGCCGCCCCGTTCGCGCAGCTCGTGGACGATCGGGGTGAGCGGCACCTTGCCGATACCGGCATCGGCTCCGCTGCTGACATGGCCCGCGACCGAACCCGCGGCAGCGGCCAGCGCCTCGACGGTCTTGTGCTGGAACACCGCACGGGGTGTGATCGACAGACCGGCGGTACGGGCCCGGCTGACCAGCTGGATGGAGACGATGCTGTCGCCGCCCAGGTCGAAGAAGTTGTCCTCGACACCTACGTGTTCAAGGCCCAGCAGCTCCGCGAACAGCACGCAGAGGATCTCCTCCTGCGGGGTTCGCGCAGCGGTCATGGACTTCCCCTGCCGGAAGTCCGGGGCGGGCAGGGCCTTGCGGTCGAGCTTGCCGTTCGGGGTCAGCGGCAGCTCGTCGAGTACGACCACCACCGCGGGCACCATGTGCTCCGGAACGGCGGCGCCCATGTGCTTGCGCAGCACGGTCGGGTCCAGCTTCTTGTGCGCTGTCGCCGGGACCGCGTAACCGATCAGCTGCTGCTGGCCCGGCTGGTCCTCGCGGACGGCCGCCGCGGCCTGGCCCACTTCGGGGTGAGCGGCCAACACGGCCTCGATTTCGCCGAGTTCGATCCGGAAGCCGCGCAGCTTCACCTGGTCGTCGGCGCGGCCGACGTACTCCAGCTGCCCGGCCGCCGTACGGCGCGCCAGGTCGCCGGTCCGGTAGAGCCGGCCGCCGGCCGGTCCATAAGGGTCGGCGACAAAGCGTTCGGCGGTCAGGGCGGGGCGGTTGAGGTAGCCGCGGGCGAGCTGGTCGCCCGCGATGCAGACCTCGCCCGTGACTCCGTCCGGCACCGGACGGAGCAGTCCGTCCAGTACGTACACCTGGGTGTTCCACACCGGACGGCCGATCGGGACAGTTACGGGGCCGTCGCCGAGGCCGTCAAGGCTTCCGGCCGTGGCCTGGACGGTGGCCTCGGTCGGACCGTACACATTGATCACGCGTGCGTCCCAGGCCGCGGCCGCTTCTCTGGCCAGCGCCACCGGAAGTGCCTCACCGCCCGAGAGGAGCGCCCGGATGCCGCGGCCCCGCTCGTCCAGCGGCGTCGCGGCCAGCAGGGACGGGACGAACTGGGCCACCGTGACGCCCTGGTGTCCAATGAACGCGAGCAGCTGCTCGGGGTCGCGGGTCGCCTCGGGCGACGCCATGGCCACGGCCGCGCCGGAGACCAGCGGTGTCCACAGCTCACCGCCGGCCGCGTCGAAACTGACCGGGGTGCGGGCGAGCACCACGTCCTGCGGGGTCAGCCCGATCTCCGCGGCGAGCCAGCGCAGTTGGTTGGCGAGGCCGGCGTGGGTGACGACGACGCCCTTGGGGGTGCCGGTGGAGCCCGAGGTGTAGATGACGTACGCAGGGTGCCGAGCGGTGAGCGCGGTGATCCGGTCCGCGTCCCTCACGTCGGCGTCCGAATGGACCGCAAGGGCCTCGGCGGTCCCCGGCTCGTCGAGCAGCAGGACCGGTGCCGCTGTCTCGATCGGGGTCCCGCTCGTGGTCAGCACCAGAGCGGGGGCGGCGTCCTTCAGCATGAAGGCGATGCGCTCGGCCGGGTACTCCGGGTCGACGGGCAGATAGGCGGCGCCCGTCTTGACGACCGCGAGCAGGGCCACCATCAGGTCCGCGGAGCGGGGCAGGGCCAGCGCCACCACCTGCTCGGGGCCCGCTCCCCGGCCGATCAGCAGCCTGGCGAGGCGGTTGGCTCGGGCGTTCAGCACCTGGTAGGTGACGGTCTCGTCGCCGACAGCGAGAGCGGTACTGCCCGGGGCTCGGGCCACCTGCGCCTCGAACAGCTCCGGCAGGGTGGCCGGAGCAAGCTGGTGCGCGGAGGCGTTCCACGTCACGAGGGCCCGTTCGCGCTCGGCCTGCGACAGCACCTCCACGGAGCCGATCCGGCGTCCGGGTTCGGCGACGACCGACTCCAGGACCCGCACCAGGCGCGCCACCAGTGCTTCGACGGTCTCCCGGTCGAACAGGTCCGCGCTGTATTGGAGGAAGCCGTCGATGCCGTCCGGCGTGCCGTCGGCGGCGAAGCGCTCGGTGAAGTCGAGGGCCAGATCGAACTTGCTCGTGGCGATGTCCACCGGCTCCGGCGTGGCCGTGATGCCGGGCAGTTCGAGGTGGGCCTCGGCGTTGTTCTGCAACGCGAGCATCACCTGGAAAAGCGGGTGCCGGGCCGTGGACCGCTCGGGCCTGAGTGCCTCCACCAGACGCTCGAACGGCACATCCTGATGACCGTACGCCGCCAGATCCCACTCACGGACACGACCCACCAACTCACCGAACGACGGATCCCCCGACGTATCCGTACGCAACACCAACGTGTTCACAAAGAACCCGACAAGATCATCGAGCGCCTCATCCGTACGACCCGCCACCGGCGTGCCCACCACAATGTCGTCACCCGCACCCAACCGCGACAACAACACCGCAAGCCCCGCCTGCAACACCATGAACACACTCGCCCGCCCCGACCGGGCAAGCCCCACCACACCCCGATGCAACCCCCCATCCAAAGCAAACTCCACCAACCCACCACGCCCAGAAGAAACCACCGGACGCGGACGATCCACCGGAAGCATCAACTCCTGCGGAACACCAGCCAACTCACCACACCAGAACCCCAACTGCCGCGAAATCTCACTCCCCGAATCCTCCTCACCACCCAAAACCTCACGCTGCCACAACGCGAAATCCGCATACTGCACCGCAAGACCCGACCACACCGGAACCCCACCCGAAACCCGCGCCCCATACGCAACCGAGAGATCCCGCGACAACGGCCCCAACGACCAACCATCCGCCGCAATATGATGCAACGTCAGAAGTAGTACACACTCGGAGTCACTCAGCACGAACAGAGCCGCCCGGAGGGGGATGTCGAGCGAGAGGTCGAAGCCCTCTCCCGCCTCGGCGGCGAGCGCCCGTGCGAGCGACTCCTCGGTCACCTCGCGTACGGTCCAGTCGACTTCGGCCTCATCGAGGAGCACTTGGCGGGGCGTGCCGTCGAACTCGGGGTAGATAGTGCGCAGGCTCTCGTGCCGGGCCACCACGTCGTCCAGGGCAAGCCGCAGCGCTTCTCGGTCCAACGCACCGGAAAGGCGCAGGGAGTGCATGACGTTGTAGGCGCCGCTGCCATCATCGAACCGGTTCAGGAACCACTGGCCACGCTGGGCGTAGGAAAGCGGGACGGCTTCGGGCCTGGCATACGGACGCACACCCTGACGCGCACCACCCGCCCCCACCAACTCCACCGCAAGCCGCGCCACCGTCGGCGCCTCAAACAAACTACGAACCGACAACTCCACACCAAACACCGACCGCACCCGCGACACCAACCGCGTAGCAAGCAGCGAATGACCACCCAGATCAAAGAAAGACTCATCCACACCAACCCGGGCCACACCCAACACCTCAGCGAAAAGACCCGCCAAAATCTCCTCACCCGGCCCCCTCGCCCCACGCCCCCCACCAGCCACAACCTCCACAGCCGGCAACGCCCGACGATCCAACTTCCCACTCGACGTCAACGGCAACACATCAAGCACCACAAACAACGACGGCACCATGTACTCCGGAACCACCGCCGCAACCTCACCCCTCAACACCCCAACATCCACCCCACCAACACCAGACGCCGACACCACAAACGCCACCAACCGCTGATCCCCCACCCCCTCCTCACGCACCACCACCGCAGCCCCACCCACCTGCGAACAACCAGCCAACACCGCCTCAATCTCACCCAACTCAATACGGAAACCCCGCACCTTCACCTGATCATCAACACGCCCCAAAAACTCCAGCACCCCACCCCCACCCCAACGCGCCACATCACCCGTCCGATACATCCGCGAACCCACCCCACCAAACGGATCCGCGACAAAACGCTCCGCGGTCATGGACGGCCGGTGCAGATAGCCGCGCGCCAGTTGCACGCCGGCCAGATAGAGGTCACCCGCGACCCCGGGCGCCACCGGCCGCAGCGCTGAATCCAGTACGTAGACCCGGGTGTTCCACACCGGACGGCCGATCGGCACCACACTCGCGGTGTCTTCCGCACGGCACTGCCAGAAGGTGACGTCCACCGACGCCTCGGTCGGGCCGTACAGGTTGTGCAGCTCCGCGTCGAGCACCCCGAAGAACTCGTCGCGCAGCGAGGCGGACAGGGCTTCACCGCTGCACACGACGCGGCGCAGCGCCGTGCACCCGGCCGCCGCCGGCTCGGCGAGGAACGCTCGCAGCATGGACGGCACGAAGTGCGCCGTCGTCACGCCTTCGGTACGTATCACCTCGGCCAGGTACGCCGGGTCCTTGTGCCCGTCGGGCTTGGCGACCACGAGGGTGGCACCCTCGGTGAGCGGCCAGAAGAACTCCCACACCGATACGTCGAAGCCGGCCGGGGTCTTCTGCAGCACCCGATCGTCGGCCGCCAGTGCGTACTGCCCCTGCATCCAGGCGAGGCGGTTGACGATGCCGCAGTGCGGGACCACCACGCCCTTGGGCCGGCCGGTGGAACCGGAGGTGTAGATGACGTAGGCCGGGTGCCGGGCGTCCAGTGGCGCCGTCCGGTCCGAGTCCGTCACATCATCGTCCGTGTACCCGGCGAGCGCCTCGATGCTCTGCGGAGCATCGACGACGAGCACCGGGGTGTCGCCGGCGGGCAGCGTCTCGGCCGTCGCCCCGTTGGTCAGGAGCAGGCGGGGCCGGGACTCCTCGATGACGTACGTGATCCGCTCAGCGGGGTGATCCGGATCGAGGGGGAGGTAGGCGGCGCCCGCCTTCTCCACCGCCAGCAGCGAGATGATCAGGTCGAGCGAGCGCGGCACCGCGAGCGCCACGAACTGCTCGGGTCCGGCGCCCTGTTCGATGAGGTGGCGGGCCAACCGGTTGGCTCGGGAGTTCAGTTCCGCGTATGTGAGTGACTGCCCCTCGAACACCACGGCGGTGCGGTCCGGTATCTGCGCGGCCCTCTCCTCGAACAGCTGGGGCAGGGTGGCTCCGCCGGCTTCATGCCTGCCGCGCGAGGGGTGGTGCGTGTCGTTCCACTGCGTGAGGACCAGCTTGCGCTCACCGTCCGTCAGGACGTCGAGCGAGGCGACGCTCCGCTGCGGGTCGGCCGCGACCGCCTCGAAGATCCGGACGAGACGCGCGACGAGCGACTCGGCGGAGGTCCGGTCCACCAGGTCGGGGCGGTGCCCCACCCGCAGGACCATGCGCTCGCCGGGATAGGCGATGAGGCTCAGGGGGTAGTGCGTGGCGTCGCGGCCGGTGAATCCCGAGACGCGTACGCCGTCGACCGACTTGTTCAGGTCCCGCGAGTCGAAGGGGTAGTTCTCGAAGACGGCGAGCGTGTCGAAGAGCGCGCGGTGACCGGCGAGCCGCTGGATCTCGGTGAGCCCGAGGTGGTGGTGGTCCATCAGGTCGGTCTGCTGTTCCTGGATCCGTGCGAACAGCTCCGCGAGCGACTCGGCGTGGTGGAAGCCCACCCGTACCGGAATGGTGTTGATGAACAGACCCACCATCGACTGGACACCGGGCAACTCGGCCGGACGGCCGGAGACGGTGGCGCCGAACAGCACGTCGCTGCGCCCCGTGGCCGCGGCGAGCAACAGGCCCCAGGCGCCCTGGACGAGGGTGTTCATCGTCCATCCCTGGGCGCGGGCAAGGGAGTTGAGCTTGGCCGTGACCTCTTCGGACAGCTCGACGGTGAATTCCTGCGGCGCCACCCGCACCCCGTTGGCCGCGTCGGCCGGGGCGAGCAGGGTGGGCTCCACGTCTCCGTCGAGGGCCGCGCGCCACGCCGTCTCGGCGCCGCCCCGGTCCTGCTGGGAGAGCCAGGCGAGGTAGTCGCGGTAGGGCGTCACCTTCGGCAGGGCCGTCTCGTCCCCGCTCCGCGCGTACAGCTCGAACAGGTCGTTCACCACGAGGGGGAAGGACCAGCCGTCGAGCAGAATGTGGTGGAAGGAGAGCACGAGACGGTACTGGTCCTGCGCCAGGCGCGCGAGGGTGAAGCGCAGCAGTGGCGGGCGGCTGAGGTCGAACCGGCGGGTCCGCTCGGTCTCGGCGACACGGGCGAACGCGGCCTCCCGCTCCTCGGCGTCCATCGCCGCCAAGTCCACTTCCTGCCAGGGCAGTTCACACTGGTGCGGAATGACCTGGACCGGCCGGCTCAGCTTCTCGTGCCGGAAGCCGGCACCCAGATTGGGGTAGCGGCGCAGCAGCGCCTCACCGGCGGCGCGCAGGCGCGCCGGATCGAGGGGGCCTTCGAGATCGAAGGTGAGCTGCGCCGTGTAGGCGTCGACCGCGTTCTCGTCGTAGAGCGCGAGGAAGAGCATGCCCTCTTGCAGGGGCGACAGGGGCAGAACGTCGGCGATTCCCGGCTTGGTCATGAGGTCCTCCACTCGGATTCCAACAGGTCGATCTCTTCTTGCGACAACGACACCAACGGAAGGTCCGAGGGAGTCCAGCCACTGGCGCCGGCCCGTTCCACATGGGCCGACAGCGCGTCCAGGGCGTCGAACCAGGCCTCTGCCAGTTCGCGCACGTCGGGCTCGGACAACACTCCGTCCGGCCACGACCAGGTGGCGACAAGCCTGGGGCCGTCCGCGCCGTCCTGGGTCAGCGCATTGAGTTCCAGAAGGTGGGCGAGCGGCAGCTCGGAGTCGGCTCCGGCGCTCAGCACGTCCACCAGGGGGTCGGGGGTCCACTCCGCTGCCTCTGCCTCCGCGGGGGCGGCGAAGCGACCCAGGTAGTTGAACGACAGCTGCGGGCTCGGGTGGGCCGCCAGTACCGTGCCCGTCGACGGGTTGAGATGGCGGAGCATGCCGAAGCCGATGCCGTTGTCCGGCAGCGTCCGCAGCTGCTCCTTCACCCGCTTGAGCGCCTCTGCGGCGGCCGGGCCCGCGGACCGCACCTCGTCCCGCCCCACCCGGCCCGGGTCGAGCCGGACGGGGAAGAGGCTGGTGAACCAGCCGACCGTACGGGAGAGGTCGATGCCCGGGGCGAACTCCTCCCGGCCGTGGCCTTCCACGTCGAGCAGCACCGCGGTGCCCTCGCCGCCGCGGCGCCGGCGCCAGTCGGCCACGGCGATGGCCAGCGCGGTGAGCAGCACATCGTTGACCGCGGCGTTGAACGCGCTGGGCACGCTGGTCAGGACGGGAACCGTCCGTTCCGGTTCCAGGCTCAGGGTGAGCTGGGCGGCCGCTCCCGTGGTGTCCCGGCCCGGGTCAAGCGGCCGAGTTCCCAGCGGCTTGCCCGTCTTGTTCAACTGGCTTTCCCAGAAGGGGAGTTCGGCGATCCGCTCGGGGCTTCGGGCCGAGGCGGTCAGCTGTTGGGACCAGCGGCGGAACGAGGTGCCCACCGGTTGCAGTTCGGCCGGCCGGCCGGAGCCCGCGGCTCGCCAGGCCTCGATGAGGTCGGGCACCAGAATCCGCCAGGACACGCCGTCGACCACCACGTGGTGCAGGGCGAGGAGGAGCTTGCCCGGCCGCCCCGGTCCGGCATCGAACCAGACTGCCTGAACCATGCGGCCGGCGGCTGGGGCCAGCCGTCCGAGGGCCTCCTGCGTAGCGGCAGCGATCGCTTCGCGCAGCGCGCTGTCGTCGCCCGCCGCGGCCAACGCCGCGATGTCGGTCCGCACGACGCACTCCTCGGCCCGTACGGTGCCGGGCAGGGCGACATCAAGGGCCCACGGTTCGCCGTCCGCGCCCCGGGTCAGCGTCATGCGCAACGCGTCGTGGTGGTCGAGCAGGTCCTGAAGGGCTCGCGCCAGCCGCTCCCGGCCCAGGTCCGCCGGGACCCTGATCAGCATGGTCTGGCTGAATCGGTCCACCGGACCACCGCGTTCGCGCTGCCACTCGATGATCGGGGTGGGCCGGATCGGCCCGACGCCGTTGTCCGCCGCGCCGGTGGGCCGCTGGGCCTCCTGGGTGCCGGCGGCGGCGAGCGCCGCGACCGTGCGGTGGCGGA
This sequence comes from Streptomyces sp. NBC_01431, assembly GCF_036231355.1. Classification (NCBI taxonomy): domain Bacteria; kingdom Bacillati; phylum Actinomycetota; class Actinomycetes; order Kitasatosporales; family Streptomycetaceae; genus Streptomyces; species Streptomyces sp. NBC_01431. The sequence continues at coordinate 291,786 of NZ_CP109497.1, read as the reverse complement.
ACACATCGCGTGCGGTGATGACGAGGCCCGCCTTGCGGGCGCCGCTGACCAGCTGGATGGAGACGATGCTGTCGCCGCCCAGGTCGAAGAAGCTGTCCTCGACGCCTACCTGTTCCAGGCCGAGCAGCTCCGCGAACAGTCCGCACAGCACCTCTTCCTGCCATGTGCCCGGGGCGCGACCGGCTCCCGTACCGGTGCGCTCGGGGGCGGGCAGAGCCTTGTGGTCCAGCTTGCCGTTCGGCGTGAAGGGCAGCCGTTCCAGGGGCACGAAGGCGGTCGGCACCATGTAGTCGGGCAGGGCCTGGGCGGCATGCTTGCGCAGCTCTGCCTGGTCCGGGTCGGCACCGGACGCCGGTACCACATATGCGACGAGTTGTTTGTGCCCCGGGCGGTCCTCCCGGATGGTCGCCACGGCGCGTTCGATGTCGACGTGACGGGCCAGTACGGCTTCGATCTCGCCCAGCTCGATGCGGAAGCCGCGCAGCTTCACCTGGTCGTCGGCCCGGCCCAGGTAGGCGAGCTCTCCGGCGTCCGTCCACTTGACGACGTCACCCGTGCGGTACATCCGGGCACCCGGCGGGCCGTACGGACTGGCCACGAACCGCTCAGCAGTGAGCGAAGGCCGGTGGAGATAGCCGCGCGCGAGTCCGTCGCCCGCGATGTACAGCTCGCCGACGACACCGGGCGGCACGGGCCGCAGCCCCGCGTCGAGCACGTAGACCCGGGTGTTCCACACCGGCCTGCCGATCGGCGGGGCGCCGGTCCGCGGCGACAGCGGGGCGCTCATGGTCGCCGCCACCGTCGCCTCCGTCGGCCCGTACGCGTTGACCATCCGGCGGCCCGGGGCCCAGCGTGCGATGAGCTCGGCGGAGCAGGCCTCACCGCCCACCACCAGGGTCCGCAGGGTGGGCAGGTCCGCGGCCGGAACGCTGGCGAGGGCGGTCGGCGGGATCAACGCATGGGTGACCCGGTTACCGGCGAGGACCTCTGCCAGCGCGTCGCCGACGAGCGGGCCGGGTGGCGGGACCACCAGCGCCGCACCGGTCGCCAGCGCCATGCACACCTCAAGCACCGCGGCGTCGAAGCTGGGCGAGGCGTACTGAAGGACACGGCTGTCCGGGGTGACGAAGAAGCGGGCGGCCTCCGTCGCGGCGAAGGGGGCCAGGCCCCGATGGGTGACCACGACGCCCTTCGGCGTCCCGGTGGAGCCGGAGGTGTAGATGACGTAGGCGGGATGGTCGACGCTCAGCGCCATGGTGCGCTCGATGTCCCGTACGTCACCGGCGTCCATCCCCGCCGCCTGCGCGGTGACGGGGTCCCCATCGACGACCAGTCGGCGCGGGCCCGGTGTTCCGGGTAGCGCGCCGTTGACGGCCGATGTGGTCAGGAGCAGGGCCGGCGCGGCGTCTTCGAGGATGAAGGCGATGCGGTCGGCGGGATAGTCGGGGTCGACCGGAAGGTAGGCCGCGCCGGCCTTGACCACCGCTGTCAGTGCAGTGATCAGCTCGACGGAGCGGGGCATGGCGAGCGCCACCACCTGCTCGGGGCCGATCCCGCGCCCGATGAGGAAGCGGGCGAGGCGGTTGGCGCGCGCGTTGAGTTCCGCGTAGGTGATCGACTCGTCGCCGAAGACCAGCGCGGGCCGCTCCGGGGCCCTGGCGGCCTGCTCCTCGATCAACTGCGGCAGGGTCGCCGGGTCGATGGCGCGGGCGGTGTCGTTCCAGCCCACGAGGACCTGCTCGCGTTCGTCCGCGGACAGCAGCTCGACCTGGCCCAGGGGAAGTTCCGGGTCGGCGACCACGGCCTCAAGGAGGCGGACGAGGCGGGCCACCATGGCTTCGACGGTGGCCCGGTCGAAGAGGTCCGTGCTGTATTCCACGACGCCTTCGACCCCGCGAGGCGCGCCGTCGTCGCCGTAGCGCTCCACCAGGTCGAAGGTGAGGTCGAACTTGGCGGTCGAGGTGCGCAGTTGGCGCATCCGCGCGTCGAGGCCCGGCAGGTCGAGACGGGGCTCCGGGTTGTTCTGCAACGCGAGCATCACCTGGAACAGGGGGTGCCGGGAGGTGGACCGCTCCGGATTGACGGCTTCCACCACGCGCTCGAAAGGCACGTCCTGGTGCGCGTACGCGGCCAGGTCGAATTCCCTTACTCGATCGAGGAGTTGACGGAAGCCGGGATCGCCCGAGGTGTCCGTGCGCAGCACCAGTGTGTTGACGAAGAAGCCGACGAGGTGGTCGAGCGCCTCGTCCGTACGGCCCGCGACCGGGGTTCCGATCGGGATGTCGTGGCCCGCGCCGAGCCGTGAGAGCAGCGCCGCGAGCCCCGCCTGGAGCGCCATGAAGAGCGTCGAGCGGTTCTCGCCCGACAGCTGCGCGAGTCCGCGGTGCAGGGCGGGGGAAAGCCTGAAGTCCACCAGGCCGCCGCTCGCGCTCAGCACCGCGGGGCGGGGCCGGTCGGCCGGCAGGTTCAGCTCGGCGGGGATGCCCTCCAGGGCCTGCCGCCAGTGGGTCATCTGCTGTGACACCGGGCTCACCGGGTCCTGGTCGTCGCCCAGGACCCGATGCTGCCACAGGGCGAAGTCGGCGTACTGGACGGGGAGTTCATGCCACTGGGGCGAGTTGCCGGAGCACCGCGCGGTGTACGCCAGCGACAGGTCCCGCGCCAGCGGGTCCAGCGACCAGCCGTCGGCGGCTATGTGGTGGATGGTCAGGACGAGTACGTGCTCGCGGTCGCCGAGCGTGTACAGATGCGCGCGGAGCGGGAGTTGGGCCGAGAGGTCGAAGGGGCGCCCCGCTTCGGTGGTGACCGCCTCCCGCAACCCTGTCCGCGACACCTCGGTCTCGGCCGGAACGACGGAGGCGACCGGCCGGACCAGCTGCCGCGGCACGCCGTCGACCTCAGGAAACACCGTGCGCAGGCTTTCGTGCCGGGCCACCACGTCATTCAGCGCGGACCTCAGTGCGCCGCGGTCCAAGTCGCCGGCCAGGCGCAGCTCGAACGCGAGGTTGTAGGTGGACCCGCCGCCCTCGAAGCGGTCCAGGAACCACAGGCGGCGCTGGGCGAACGACAGGGGCAGGGCGCCGGGCCGTTCCTGGCGGCGTACGCCTTCCCGGGCGGCGTCCGCGCCCGCGAGGGGGCCGGCCAGCAGGGCCGGCGTGGGCGATTCGAAGAGCGTGGCGACGGCGAGCTCGACACCCAGCTCCGAGCGCACCCGCGACACCAGGCGTGTGGCGAGCAGCGAGTGGCCGCCCAGGTCGAAGAAGCTGTCCTCCGCTCCGACCCGCGCCACCCCAAGGACCTCGGCGAACAGCCGGCACAGGGTCTCCTCCTGCGGGGTGCGCGGGGCACGGCTCGTCGTGGCACGGGGGGTTTCTGGGGCGGGCAGCGCCTTGCGGTCGAACTTCCCGTTAATGGTCAGGGGCACCTGGTCGAGGACGACGAAGGCCGAGGGCACCATGTAGTCGGGCAGCCGCTCGGCCGAGCGGGCGCGGAGTGCGTCGAGATCGGGCGAGGTGCCCGCGTCGGGGACGACATAGGCGACGAGGCGTTTGTCGCCGGGGCGATCCTCACGCACCACCACGACTGCCTGCGCCACCTGGGCCTGAACCGCGAGCACCGCCTCGATCTCACCCAGCTCGATCCGGAACCCCCGGATCTTCACCTGATCGTCCGCACGGCCCACGAACTCCAGCTCACCGTCGGCGGTCCACCGCGCCACGTCGCCGGTGCGATACATCCGGCTGCCCGCCACACCGAACGGGTCCGCCACGAACCGCTCCGCCGTCAGAGCGCCGCGGTTCAGATAGCCGCGTGCCAGTCCCGCGCCCGCGACATACAGCTCCCCGGCAACGCCCTCCGGCACCGGACGCAGCTCCGAATCCAGCACGTAGACCGCCAGATCCGGAATCTCCCGGCCGATCACACTCCCGGCGCTCCGCGCCACCCGGCCCGAATCCAGCGCCACGTAACTCACGTGCACCGTCGTCTCGGTGATCCCGTACATGTTCACCAGGACGGGCGCCGCGTCCGCGTGCCGCTGGTACCACTCCTCCAGCCGCCACACGTCCAGCGCCTCACCGCCGAACACCACATGGCGCAGTGCGAGCCGGCCGTTCTCACCGGCCTCACGGTCCGCCGCCGCCAGCTGGTAGAAGGCCGACGGTGTCTGGCTCAGCACCGTCACCCGCTCCCGCACCAGCAGATCCCGGAACTCCCCCGGAGAACGGCTCACCGTGAACGGCACCACCACGAGCCGCCCGCCGTGCAGCAACGGGCCCCAGATCTCCCACACGGAGAAGTCGAACGCGAAGGAATGGAACAGCGTCCATACGTCATCGGCGCCGAATCCGAACCAGTGGTCCGTGGCCGAGAACAACCGCACCACATTGCCGTGCGGGACCACCACGCCCTTGGGCCGCCCTGTCGACCCCGACGTATAGATCACATAGGCGGCCGAGAGGGCGGACAGCCGGCCCAACCGCTCGGCCGCCGTCACATTCCCCGACGGAAAGGTACTCAGATCCACCGCGTTCAGCACGTTCGTGTCCAGCACGAAGGAGGGCGCCGCGTCCTCCAGCATGAACGCGACCCGCTCGGCCGGGCAGTCGGGGTCGATCGGCACATACGCGGCGCCCGCCTTCAACACCGCGAGCACCGCCACCACCACGTCCACGGACCGCTCAAGGGAGACGGCCACCAATTGCTCCGGCCGCACGCCCTGAGCGATCAGGTACCGCGCCAGCCGGTTCGCCCGAGCGTTCAACTCGCCATACGAAACGGACTCGTCCTCGAAAACCACCGCCACACGCTCCGGCGCCCTCACCACCTGCGCCTCGAACAACTCCGGCAGGGTCGCCGTTTGGATCTGATCGGACATGGCTGAACACCTCAAATGAGCATGGCTGTGGAGAACCGGACAGACGGGTTACTTGAATTCGAGGCAAGCGGTGAGAAACCGGCCCGGGGAAAAGAGAAACGATCGGGGCGGATATGGGGCTTCCGGGCACCACGCCCTCGGAAGACCTCTCCGACCCCGACCGTCACCTGTATCAGCACGACTGGACCTGGGGCGGCCTATCCGCAGCCGCCCGCATGCCCAGTATCTCCACCGGCCGTGGAGAACAGCGGCAGCTCTGCATGATCCTGCCAGGATTCCCCGGCGTTCCGGATGGGCTCGCCACGGAAGGCCGCGACATACGCCGTGAGCCGGTCCGCGCCCCAGAACTTGTCCCGGCCGTGCACGAAGAACGGCACCCCGAACAGGCCGTCCTTGTAGGACGAGACCAAGCAGTCGAAGCCCTTCTTGCGCAATGCCGGATCGTCGCCGGCGTTGGCGAACCGCTCGGCGTCCAGGCCGAGTTCGGCGGCGATCTCACCGATCGTCTCCCGGGCGGTGATGTCCCGCCCCTGCTGCCAGCGGGCCCGGTAGGCCGCCGCGACGAAGTCACGGCCGCGGCCTTCCTCAGCTGCCGCGAGATAGGCCAGGTGGGAGATCTCCCAGTTGGGATCCTTGTCGATCGGCACGGTCATCTTCAGGCCACGGGCCTTGGACAGCCGGGACAGGTCCTGGAGGATGTAGAAGTTCTTGGCGCGGGACATGGCGACGATGGGGAGTTCCACCTCGGCCTCGTCCAGCATCCGCTGGGTGATCTCGTCGGGCTCCCAGAACGGGATCCACTCCATCCCGTCGGCGACATCGGGATATCGCTCCATCAGGTCCAGCCAGGCGAACCACGAATAGGGGCTGCGCAGCGAGAAGTACCATCGCGGTGGCTTCTTCGTCTTGACCATGGTGACTGTTCCGCCTTCAGAGTCTCTTCGGGGTCCGCAACGGTCGGTGCGGTGCCGTGTCAGATGGTGATTCCGCCGTCGATCTGGAAGACGGCGCCGGTGATGTACGAGGCTCGGTCGGAGCCGAGGTAGGACACCAGGTCCGCGACCTCGTCGGCGCGGCCGAGGCGGTTGAGCGGAATCTGCTGGAGCGCCTTCTTGGTGGTGCGCTCGCCGAGATCCGCCGTCATGTCGGTCTCGATGAATCCCGGGGCCACCACATTGGCGCGGATTCCGTAGCGTCCGACTTCTTTCGCGAGCGAACGGGAGAAGCCGATGATGCCGGCCTTGGAGGCCGCGTAGTTGGTCTGGGTGGCGTTGCCGTACACCCCGGCCACGGACGAGATGTTGATGATGGAGCCCGACTTGCGCTTCATCATCTCGAAGATGACGGAGCGACAGACGTTGTAGACGCCGTCCAGGTTCACCTGGATGACCCTGTGCCAGTCCTCGTCCGGCATCATCAGGAGTGGGTTGTCCTTCGTGATGCCGGCCGACGTCACCGCCAGGTCCACGGGGCCAAGTGTCTGCTCGGTCTGCGCCACGAACGACCGCACCGAGTCGGCATGGGAGACATCGGCCTGGAACGCCCGTGCCGTGCCGCCGAGTTCGGCTGCTTCCTTCTCCAGATTTCTTGCCGCCTGCTCATTGGACTGGTAGCAGAAGCCGACGTCGAAACCGTCGCGCGCCAGACGCAGCACGACTTCCCGTCCGATTCCGCGTGACCCGCCGCTGACCAGGGCGACCTTCGATTCGATGTTCTCCGCCATGTCCTTCTCTCCTGGCTCTCCTGGCTCTCCTGGCTCTCCTGGTATTGCTTCGCTACGGAACGGCGCCCGCGGATCCCGTCGGCACTCGCACCCGGTCCCCGGGCCGGAACGCCATGACCATGCGGGCGAACGTCATGGCGACTTCACCGCCGATCACCGTTTCGCCCTCGAAGATCACCGTGTCGGTGAGGGCGCGAAGGAGCCGCACCCGGTGTTCGAGCACATCGCCCGGGTACGCCGGGCGCCGGAAGTCGACGCCGGACATGGCGCCGGCCAGCATGACCTGTCCCGCGCCGTCCTCGGTGCCGGAGCCGCCGTGGACCGCGAGGATCCCGGCGGCCTGGCCCCATGACTCCACCAGGAGGCTCTGGGGGTAGGCGAACCGCTCCAGGTCCGCGTCCTCGCCGATCCACTGATACCAGGGCTCGTTACAGGTGATCGCCTTGATCGCCACGAGCCGTTCGCCGGGCACCAGCTCCAGCACCCGGTCGACGAGCAGCATGGGGTACCGGTGCGGAAGCGTCCTCTTGATACCGGCCGCGTCGATCATTTCGTTCCCCCCGTGACGTAGCGCAGACGCACCTTCGCGGCCTCTCCGCGGTCCGTGGAAGCCGTCGCCGTGCACTTCCAACCGCCTTCGACAGCCGTCCACTTGGCGTCAACGGTGAGTACGTCGCCGGGGAAGACGGCGCCCACGAAGCGGGCGCTCTCCAGTGCGGCGAGCGACAGCGGGGAGCTGGCGCCGGGTGCGGTGGCCAGGGCGGCCCGGTGGACGCACTCGACCACGCACACACCGGGGAAGATGGGGAAGTCCGGGTAGTGGCCGGCGAAGACCGGTTCGCCTCGATCGATGCGGAACCGGGCCTGCGAGGACAGCGCATCCGCACCAGCCCCGGCCCTCGCCGTCCGGACCACCTCCGTCGCGGCGCGCACCGGGCCGTGGGAAGCGGTGCTCGTCACCGGGCCTTCAGCTTTTCGGCCAGCAGGTCGTACGCCTGCTGGAGCGATGCCACCTGGCGCAGTTCGGTCTCGGCGAACTTGACGCCGTACTGCTTCTCAAGCACCACGATGACCTCCAGGGCCATCAGCGAATCGACCTCCAGGTCCTCCATGAAGTTCGCGTCGTCCGCGACGTCCGCGACATCCACATCGAGGATGTCCGCCACCGTCCGACGGAGTTGTGCCTTGTCCAGCTCCACCGTCACGGTGGCCTCGGAGTGCGAAATGGCCATGGGAATTCCTTTCAACCGCCGTTGAACGTCTGTCGATTGGGACACGCCGCCCGACGGCGGACATGTCTCAGAAGATGCGCAGGAGGGCGCAGGCGAGCGCGCCGTCGCGGTCGACGGAGGTAACCAGCGCGATCCGGCCACCGGCTGCGGGATCGTCCTGCGCGGCCGAGAGCACCGAGATCACCTGGAACGCCGCGGTCGCCGCGGCCGTGTCCCCGATCAGTCCCGGCTGCGGCACCCATCGCACCGCGAGGTCGCCGAACAGCGCGTCGAGGGCGGACCGTTCCTGCTGTCCCAGCGCGCCCGCGGGCCCGGAGGGCGACACGGCCCACACCTCCGCGGGGCTCACACCGGCCCGCCGCAGCGCACGCCGCACCGTCGCGGCCAGCGTCTGGGTGGCGGCGCCGAGCGGTGCCACCCCGGACTCCACGGTGAGCACCTCGGCCAGTCGCTCGCCCTCGGCCACCGCGTCCGCCGGGCTCAGCCGCAGCACCGCACAGCCCTCACCCAGCACGACATCCGACTCATCGTCACCCCGGGTATGCCACTCCAGCCACGAACGAGCCGACGAGTACTCCTCCACCGCACCACACAACACCGTCCGAGCCCGCCCCGCCGCAAGCAACCGCCGCGCATAATTCAACGCCAGCAAACCCGACGAACGACCCCCCGCCACCGTCGCGTTGGGACCCTTCAACCCGTACCAGATCGCACACTGACCGGCCGGGCAGTTCATGATCGCGTTGGGGATGTGGGAGGGGTCGATGTAGAACGGCTTCTCGTGCACCAGGGTGTCGCGGGTGATGTCCATCATGCTCTGGGCACTGCCGGTGGTCGTGCCGAGCACGAGGCCGACATCCGCTCCGTTCTCCGCCGCGTGGCCGGTCTCCGCGAGGAGTTCGCGCACGGTGGTGACGGCGAGGCCGGTCACCCGGTCCATGGACCGGGTGCCCTTGCGCCCGAGTACGTCCTTGCTGACGAAGCCGGGTACCAGACACGCCTTCTGGTCGGGCCCGTCCCACTGCTCCGGCTCCAGCGCCAGGGCTGTCGTACGGCCCGAACGCGCGCCCTCGGCGAAGGCCTCACGGCCGATGCCGTACGGCGACACCGCCGACCACCCCGATATGACGGGCCCACGCACCGCCGAGGTCATCTCGCTCACGCCTGCTCGTTGTTGAACGCGCTCAGTACGCGCTCGTCGAAGGTGACCAGACGGCCTTCCTTGCCGTTCTCGACCACGCCGTAGGCGTGTGTGATGGTGCCGGTCGAGGTCTGCACCAGGCGCCCGTCGCGGACCACGTAGGTGTCCAGACGAGAGGTGTAGAGCAGGTTCTTGAAGATGTTGTCGACCGTGTAGACGACGTAGAGGTCCTCTTCGAGGAGTGCCTCGTCGAGGAGCTGCACCCGGGAGTGGGTGACGGCCGGGATCCAGTTCTGCTCGGTGAGCAGCTTGCGGATGGACAGGCCGCGCGCGTCCACGAAGCGGTGCTTGGCCTCTTCCATCAGCCGCAGGTAGCCCGACATCTGCAACCGCTCGAAGAAGTGCACGAAGGGGTAGGGGATGCGGAACTTCCAGCCGTAGGCGTTCTTGCCGGCGAGGAGTTGCTCCAGGACCGCATCGCTCTCGGCGGAGCCGCCGGAGATCAGCTGCTCGGTGACGGCGGGCACCTCGGCCCCCGGCTCGGAGCCGCCGATCCGGGCGGTCACGAACCGCTCAAGGCCCTCCGGCACCGGCAGCCTGCGCAGCATGCGCACGTCGTTCTCGTCGTACCGCAGCACGGCCTTGACCTTGGAGGCGACGGCCTTCTTCGGCGCGCCGTCGCGCTCGACGGTGATGGTGACCTTGAAGGAGAGTTCGCGGGCGTCGTCCTTGCTGTTGGGCGTCACCTCGATCGAGGCCTGGTCGTCCACGACCAGGGCGGTCTGCAGACGGGAGTCGATGTCGACGATGTCGAAACCGAGCCCGTTCTCCTCGTACAGTCGCCCAACCGGCAGCCCGTTGCGCCGGAAGTGTTCGATGACGGCCTTCTCGACCAGGTAGTTGACATGCTTGAAGCCGATGATGGTGCCGATGTTCGCACCCTCGTAGCCGGGGCTGAGGACCACCGTGGTCGACTCGTTCAGCAGTGCCTTCACCGCAGTTCCTGACATCAATCGCTCCTACGCTCGTTCACGCACCGCATCCGGCAGCCGGATCGGGATCTGGTTGAGGAATCCGCCGACCAGGGCGGAGAAAAGCTCCGGGCGTTCGGCCATCGGGTAGTGGCCGCACTCGGGGATGACGCGCAGTTCGGCCCGGGGCAGGTCCGCCGCGAGCCGCTCGCTCTCGGCGGAGGCGAAGTCCTGCCGACCGGTGACCACCACGACGGGTACGCCGATCAGTTCGGTACGCAGCCAGGGTGTGCGCAGGTAGACCTCGAAGAACCGCAGCCAGCCGTAGGGGCCGACCCGCTCGCACACCCGGCGCGCCATGTGGAGCCGGATCTCGGGGTCGATGGGACGTCCCGAGTGGGTCCGTATCCCCTCCTCCATGATGTGGAGGAAATCGCGCTGCATGCCGGAGATCGCATCCCACGCGAAGTCGTCCGCCTCACGGCGGTAGAACGGCGAGACCAGGACGATCCCGCCGATTCCGTACCGGCTCAGGGGGTCGCAGCCCGCCGCCGCCTGCCGGCTCAGGAAGTCGAGCAGCAGGTTGGCCGAGTAGGAGTGTGCGACCACCACCTCTGGGCCGCCGGGCACCTGGTCGAGTGCGGCAGCGATCCAGTCGGTGCGCTGCTGCTGTCTGCTCCAGGGCAGTACGTGGTCGGCGCGCCAGGGCAGTTCGGCGGTCCAGGTTTCGACCCCGGCGGGCAGCCGGTCGAGCAACTGGTCCCAGACCGTGTGGCTGCTGGCCAGACCGTGCAGCAGCAGACCGCGCCGGGCGGGGCCGGCCGCCCCGGCGAGCGCGGGGCGGTGGTGGACGAGCAGCGGGGCGAGCCCCGCCGTCGGCTGTCCGGGCGCGAGCGTGGTGCTCATCAGACGGGTTCCGGCCGCAGCAGTGCGAGGCCGGCGGTGGCGTCGTCGTGGTCGCGGCCGGCCAGGGCGAAGACCGGTCCGGCGCCACCGCCCGCGAACCAGCCGACGGCTCCGGCACATTGCAGCACACCGAGAACGGCCGACTCCTCGCCCCACACTCCGGCGAGTTCGTGGTGCGGGGTGCCTGGTCCGAGCACAGCCGAGTCGAGGCCTTCGTCGGCCCCGGGTCCGAACCAGGCGGCCGGCACGGTCCGTTCGGGACCGGACAGGCGCTCCAGGCAGTCCCGCACGCCCGCGGTCCGTACGCTCGCGCCCACCACCGCCCGCCCGGGGGCGCCGCGCTCGGCGGCCGCCGCCGGGTGTTCCAGGACGATGGCGGCCGCGCCGTCGATGACGTGATCGGCGCCGGTGAGCCTGCGGACGATCTCGTTGTCGGGCTCCACGCCCAAGACGAGGGCGCGGTCGGCCCGGTGGGCGGCGATCAACGAGTTCGCCCAGCGAACGGCGTCGAGACCGGATGTCGCACCGTTGCAGATCATGAGGTTGGGGCCGCGGAGTCCGTACTTGATCGCCAGTGTGGAGGCGATCACGTTGCTGGACGCGTTGGGCGTGTCCATCGGGCTGATGCCACTCGCCGCTCCGTCCGCCGCGATGGTCTCCACCACCGAGCAGACGGTGTCGACGTTCCCGTAGTTGGACGCCACGATCACAGCGATCGTCTCGCCGTCCACGCTCAGGCCGTCCGCACCGAACAGCCCCGCGTCCCGGAGCGCCTCGTCGGCGCAGCACAGCGCCAACTGGGTAGCTCTGTCTTTGTACTTGAGGCCCTTCTTGCCGATCCGCGCCGCCGGGTCGACCGCGTCGCCGGAGACCTCGATCCGGCCCAGCAGGTCTTCGGGGGAGCGGACGCCGGGCAGTGCCAGGCCGACTCCCGTCACCAGCGTGCTCACTTGGCCGCCTCCACTACCGCAACCGCGTTGATACCGCCGAAGCCGAAGGCATCGACCTGGGCGAGCCTCACGGGAGCGGGGACCGCTTCACCGCGCACCAGCCGGAAGCCGTCCGTCTCGGGCGCCGGATGGTCGAGGCCGGTGATGGGCGGGACGCGTTGTTCGCGCATCGCCTTCAGGGCCACGATCAGGCTGAGGACGCCGGAGGCGCCCGAGGTGTGCCCGGTCATCGACTTGACGCCGCTCATCAGCGGGCCCGAGATGTGCTGTCCGTACACGTCGGCGAGAGCGGTGGCCTCGGCGGCGTCGTTGAGCGGGGTGCCGGTGCCGTGCACCATCACCAGATCGACGTCCTCAGGCTTGACCCCGGCCCGGGTGTGCGCCTCCCGGATGGCGAGCGCGATGCCGCCCGGGTCGGGCGCGGTGGCGTGGAAGGCGTCGCAGTTGACGCCGACGCCGCGGACCCAGCCGTACATCGCGCCCTGCCCCGGCTCGGGTGTGCGACGCAGCACGACCGCCGAGGCCCCCTCCCCCATGACCGTGCCCTTGCGGTCGCGGTCGAACGGGCGCAGCCGGTCCGGTGGGTCGAGCTGGAGCCGGTCGGAGAGACCGAACATACTCTCGGTGATCACGTCCACGCCCGCCACGACCACGGTGTCGCACTCCTGGCACTCAAGCAGGTCGATGCCGAGAGCGAGTGCGTACAGCGAGGCCGAGCAGGCGTTGGAGATGGTGTGGGTGTCGTCGGCGCCGAAGCGCTCGCGCAGCGCCGTGCCGAAGTGCATGCGCGCGGCGTCGAAGTCGGCGCCGTCGCGCCACCACAGCTCAAGCGAGCGGAGTTCGCGAAGACCCGTGCCGATCAGCACCGGGATGCCCCGCAGGTCCTCCGGCAGCCCGGCGTCCCGCAGCGCCTGCCCGATCGCCTCGGCGAGCAGCGCGGAGGCCCGGCCGACGGTGTCGGCGCCGCGGGAGGCGCGGTTGTCGACCTCGTACAGGTGGTCCGCGTTGTACCAGTCGCGGTTGAATCCGCGCAGCGTGCCGATGCCGCTCCGGCCGTCGCACAGATTGCGGAAGATCTCGTCCGGGTCGTCGCCCACGCTGGCGACCGCGCCCACTCCGGTGACCGGCCAGCGGCTCACTGGTCCTCCTCGTACTTGCCGAGGATCACGATCGCGTTGTTGCCGCCGAAGGCCAGGCCGTTGTTCTGCACGATCCGCAGGTCAGCCTCGACCGCCTCGTTGGGCACGCAGTCGACCTCGCACTCGGGGTCGGTGGTGACGTGGTTGATCGTCGGCGGAATGAACCGGTGGACGATCGCGAGCGAGCACGCGATGGCCGCGAGCGCGCTGGCCGCCCCCATGGTGTGGCCGAGCATCGACTTGATCGAGATGGTGCGCGGGGTGTCCTCGCCGTACACCTGGCGGATGGCGCGGGCCTCGGTGACATCGTTGGCCTTGGTGCCGGTGCCGTGGGCCGAGATCAGGTCGACGTCCTCCGGCTTGACCCCGGCGTTCTCCAGGGCGAGTTCCATGCAGCGCCCGACGCTGGTCTCATTGGGCGCGACCTGGTGGTAGGCGTCGCAGTTGAGGCCGTATCCGAGCACCTCGGCGTAGATCCGGGCCCCGCGGGCGAGCGCTGAATCCAGGCTCTCCAGCACGAGAACGCCGGCGCCCTCGCCCGTGAGGATGCCCTTGCGGTCGACGTCGAAGGGCTGGCACAGCTCCGGTGCGATGGTGCCCAGGCGGTAGAAGCCGGCGAAGGTCTTGCGGCACATGGCGTCCGCGCCGCCGCAGAGCGCGAAGTCGACCTCGCCGGTGCGGACCGCGTCGAAGCCGTAGCCGATCGCGTAGTTGCCCGCCGCGCAGGCGGTCGGGATCGTTACGGCCTCGACGTCGGTGAGCTGGAGCTCATGGGCGACGGCCGCGGAGAGCCGCCCGGCCCGCACCCGGCGGGCGATGGTGGAGTCCATCTGCTCGGGACCGTGCTCGATCTGGCTCTCCACCAGATGGTCCAGGTCGAAGGACTCCCCGTCGGTCGTTCCGATGGAGATGAGGCCCCGCTGCTGTCTGAGGACCTCCACATCGAGGTCCGCGTCCTCGATGGCCATGCGTGCCGCCGCGACCGAGAACTGACTGGCTCGTCCGAGCTCCTCGACATCGAGATTGCGGATCCACTTCTCCGGCTCGAAGCCGACGATCTCGCACCCGTTGGCGTGGGCGAACCCCTTGGTGTCGAACGCCGTGATCGGCTTCGCGCCGCTGCGGCCGGAGCGGAGCCCCTCGGCGAACTCGGCGGCGCCCACTCCAATGCTGGAGAAGACCCCGAATCCGGTAAGAACCACTCTGTGGGCCGTGATGGCCGAACCCTCACGTGCGCGAGTCGTCATCGAATCCTCCAACCAGTCTCGGCTTGAACAGCGAAAGGTGATTACCAGCCGGCAGTCTCGGAAACGACCGCGTACACGCCCTCCAGGTTCACCATGCGCGCAAGCTCGGACTGGTCGATGACAACCTTGAATTCCTTCTCCAGCGAGGCGAGGATCTCGATGGCGCGGAGCGAGTCGGCGTCGTGGTCCTCACGGAAGAGGCTGGTGTCGGTGACCTCGTCCTCCTCGAGTTCCAGAATCTCGCAGACGATTTCCTTGATGGTCGCTGCACGCTCGGCGGTCGGAGTAGCCATGGTGACGTTACCTCTCACAATTCTTGTGGTGCTCGGGATTCATCGCAATGACGCGGGCCGAAGGCGGGCCGGCAACGCCGGGAGCGAGAGATGAGAATTCTGCGGCTTTCCCATATTTTTCGAGCCGCTTTCCTGGAACAGTAGATCCAACCCCAGCCGCACGCAAGGCGCTTGAAGTCGTCCAAAGGGAACCAACTTTGCCGCATCACCGCAGGTGAGAGGTCCACTGAGGGCATTACGAGATTGATTTTGCCAGTCAGGAAGCTGCCAACCCTGACCCTTTGCAGACACGTTCCACATTCAAGGAGAGCGTCAGGCGATGCGTACGGAGATGTCCTTGAGCAGGGCATCCCGCTGGGTCGCGAGATAGAAATGTCCACCCGGCAGCATCAGCAGGCCGAAATCACCTGTGCTCACCTCGGCCCAGCGGCGCATGTCCGATTCTGAGACTCCGGCATCGCGATCTCCCACATAACCGAAGACCGGACAGTCCACCGGAACCGGAGCAGCCGCCCGATACGTTCCGGAGATGCGAAAGTCCCCCCGGACGGACGGCAGTACGATCTCCCGGATGTCAGGATCGTCCAGTAAGTCCGTACCGTCGCCGCCCAGCCTCTTCACTTCGGCAACCACTTCATCGTCACTGCCGAGATGAATTTCTTTCGGGGTGACACAGTGCGGCGCTTCGCGGGCGGACACGAGAAGGCCGGCCACCCGGCCGGGATGCGAGCGTCCAAGACGCAGGGCCACTTCGTATCCGAGCGAGGCGCCCATGCTGTGCCCGAACAGCACGACCGGAACGTCGAGAAAGGGCGCCAACTCCTCGGCCACGGCGTCCGCCAGCGGGGCCATGTCCTGTGGACACGGTTCGGCGAGCCGGTCCTGACGCCCCGGGTATCGGGTGGCCAGCACCTCGACGTCCTCGCCCACCGCTCCTGCCCACGAGTGGAAGAAGGTCGCGGTCCCGCCCGCATGGGGCAGACAGACCAGCCGCTTCCGCGCCTTCCGGGGCGCGGGGTGCCGCATGAACCAGGGGGTTCGGGCGGCGGTGGTCACGGTCATCCGCTTCTCCTCAGAGTGTCGATCCCCGACAAGGACCCGGTCTCTCGGGCGGTGAGCCCGAGTCCCTGCCCGCCTCCTCCCGGGCGTGCCCTGCGCGACGCGGCGCGGCACCACCCGGGGAGGCGCCGGCGGTGCGAGTTCGGGGGACCACCGCCGGAGCATCCGCCTCCCACTGCCAAAAGGCCGTGGGGGGCGTCAACATCCTTTGTATCCAGGCGAATTGGAGGCCGCAATGATCTCTTCAGGAACGTGCCAGAGGGCCCGGACGCCCTACCGGGCCAGGGAGCTGAGGTGTGCGGCGGCATGGAGCACGGTCCTGCTGAAGCGCGGCCCCGGGGTACTGGAGAGCTGCACCAGCGGCCCGGACAGCGAGATGGCCGCGACCACTCCTTCGTCCGGGGTGCGGATGGGAGCCGACACCGAGACCGTTCCCGGGTCCCAGTCGTCCACGCACTGTGCCCATCCCTTGCGGCGCACACCGGCCAGCGTGGTGGCACTGAACCGGGCGCCGCGCAGCACCCTGTGCAGTTCCTCGGGCGACTCCCAGGCAAGCAGCACCTGGGGGACTGAGCCCGACTTCATCGGGAACATGGCACCGACCGGCACACTGCGGCGCGGGTCGGTGGTTGCTTCGGCGGAGGATACGCAGGTGTGGAGTTCGCCCTGACGGCGATAGAGCCGGACGTCCACGCCCGTGCGGTCGCGTATCTCGCCGAGTACGGGTTCCGCATTGCGCAGCAGCCGCTCCTGCCAGGCCCGGTTGGCGGGACCGCCGAGCCGTGGCCCTGTCACGAAACGGCCGTGCCCGTCGCGGCTGAGCATGCCCAGCCGTTCCAGGGCGAGCGCGAGGCGGTGTGCGGTGGGCCGCTTGATCCCGGTCTTGGCGACCAGCTTGCCCAGGGTGGCGGGCCCGCTCTCCACCACGTCGAGCAGCAGCGAGGCCTTGTCGAGAACGCCCACTCCGCTCAGTGCCCGCCGGGAGGTCGCGGCGGTGCTCGTCGCCCGCTCAGGAGTCGAGGTAGTCACGTGCGCCATCTCCAGCCACGGCTGTCGTCACGGCGGACGGTAACAGCCTGCTCGTGTCGTCTTCGGATGGGATCAGCTCGCCCCGGGGGGACCTTCGGACCGTCCTTGGAGCGAGCAACTCCGGTGCGCCAGGCCTGCGTTCCACACAGCGGTTGTTCGGCGCTTCGTGGTCGGCCACCGCCGTGTGGCGCGGATGCGCGGGCCCGACGCTGTGAGGGCAACGCCGGGCCCGCGCCCCACGTCCCGCATCGGCCGGTCCGGGGATGACCGGCCGACCGGGAGACGGGACTCCGAAAGTGAATCGCGGCGAATCACCGGGAAACACGGGAATCCAAGGAATCGAAATTCCTGAATCGCTTTCTATCCGCCGTTGTTGAACTGTCGCAACGGCCTTTACAGGAAGGTGCCAGTGCTGCCGCCGGTCGGCTGCCCCCGCTCGGGGGCGCGGGCCGGTGATGTCGGCAGCAGTCCGAGCTCAGCGGCGTAGACACCGGCTTGGAAGCGGGAGTCGGCCCCGACCAGCTCCATGATCTCGGCAACGTATCTTCGGTAGGTGCGAACGGACACCGACAGTTCCCTGGCAGCGACCTCGTCGGTCACTCCCGCGTGCAGACAGCTCAGTATCCGCCGGGCGAACTCCGTACGGGTGCGGTCCCCGAAGTCGATCCGGTCGGTCACCGAGACGGCATTGCGCCACACCGCGGTGAACAGTGTGCACAGGGTCGCGATCACGCCGGCCGCCCAGGTGACGGAGGCCCTCGGGCCCATGGTGGACTCGGCGAACACCAGGGCAACCGTTCCGTCGACCAGTACACAGTCGAGCACCGGGATACGGGCGATCCGCACGTCGATGTTCCCGGTTGCCTCGCGGTAGTCCTGGACGAACTCCCGGCCGAGCGTGGCCCGCGTGCGCAACACCCTGATCTGCACCTCGCCGCGCGCCGCGGCGAGATCGCGCAACAACCCGTCGACGCCACGCGAGCGGGCGGCGTCGGCGGCGAGGATCACATCGACCCTGCGCCGGGCCTGGCCGATTATTTCGGCGGTCTTCGCCATCACGGTCGCATCGTCCGGCTCCAAGGAGGTGACCAGCGGCTGCTGGGACTCCTGATCCCGGTATTTCGCGACGGTGTCCTCTATCAGGGCGCGGACCTCCAAGAGCGCCCGCTCGAACTCGTCCTCTCGTGTGGTGGTATCACTCTGGTCGTCATCTTCTCCGGGACGCTCGTGCATCCTGGGTTGGACAGCACTCATCGACGCTCTTGCTCCCCCGCTGCGACTCAGCAGTACTAGTGCGATGGCTCGTCGGGCGGGCGGGAGCGTGCCCCGCCCGCCCGTACCAGATCAGTCGGCGCCGGGCATCAATCCCAGTTCGACTGCCCTCGCACCAGCCTGGAAGCGGGAGTTGGCGCCGAGCGCGCGCATGATCTCGGCTACGTGACGCCGGTAGGTGCGCAGCGAGACACCCATCGCGCGGGCGGCCACGTCGTCCGTGAGTCCGGTGCTCAGATGGCACAGGATGCGGCGCGCCGAAGCCGTGCGAGCCCGTCCGCCGAGGCGGTTGTACTCGTCGAGCGACATGGCCGACGACCAGGCGCCGGCGAACAGCGACTCAAGGACCCGCACGACGGCCGGGTCCTGCACCGTGGAGCCCCGGCCGCCGACGGACTGGCCGTCCGCCGGTACGAGGGCAAGGCGCCCGTCGACGATGAGGGATTCCTGCACCGGCGCCACGGCGACGCGGATCTCGGGCGCCGGGCCGCGCCGTCCGAGGTTGCGCACGGCCGCGGCACCCAGTGCCTGCGGGGTGCACAGCAGCCGGACAGCGAGCCCCTTGCGGCGCGCGTCACCCAGGCCTTCCAGGGCCGAACACACCGCTTCCGTCTGTTGGTTGTGTTCCGACAGGACCACGCCGATGGACCGCTTGGCGAGACCGACCAGGTGCTCCACCACGTCCTCGCCGGTCTCCAGCTCGACGCCCTGGGTGAGCGCGGATCGCTGCGCCGTCCGGCGTCGGTGGCTGGTCATGGTCGATTCAATGAGCTTGTACGCGCGTAGTAGCGCGCCCTCGACGTCGTCGCCACCCCTGGTGGGAGAGCGTCGCGGAATTAAGGATTCCGATATGTCTTCGCCCTCACGCAAGAGGGTGGACACAGCAGACGTACGGTTCACCACTTCACCACTTCCCCCGTATGGCCAAACGGCGCAAAACAAGCCTGCCCGGCCCTAACGATCTTGCCGGTGCGGGTCATTCGGCGCTGCGAGGCCCTTTTCGCTTCCCGCATCAACCGCAGGTTTACCGGTGGGAGACACCCAGGTGGCATCTGACGGAATCGCGAGAATCAGCCGCTCAAGGCCTTCCCCCGGGCAGCCGCAATCGAGCTCGAACGCTAGTCGGCGCGCCCACTTTCCGTCAACGATCACCAAGTTGACATCCCGTCAATCAACTCTCCAAACCATTTCGCGATCAACCAAGTTGATGTCTCACGTGGTGTGCCGCTCGTGCGGCATGATGCGGTTCGTGGGTGCCTACCTCTCGAAGCGGCTCGTTCCTGATGAACTGTGGGAACTGGCCGCCCCGTTGCTGCCGTCGTTCGCCGCTCGTCCGCAAGGGGGCGGGACCGCGCCGCGTGATGAGCGGGCCGTGTTCACGGCAGTGGTGTACGTACTGACCAGCGGGTGTTCCTGGAGGCAGCTGCCGGCCGCGTTCGGCACATCGGCGGCGACGGCACATCGCCGGTTCACGGTGTGGACCGAGGCCGGGGTGTGGCATCGGCTGCACCGGGCCGTGCCGGACGGGGCCGGGACGCAGGGCGAGGCCGACTGGATCGCGGCGATCGTGGACGCGGCCCGTGGTCGCGCAAAAGACAGGGAGGGCTGAACCGAAACCGATCGATCGCGGCAAGAACGGCAGCAAGTTGCACGTCCAGACACCCAGGAGGCGGCCCCGAGTGTGCACAATGTCCATGCTCGCCTGCTAAGAAATCCCGAGAAACGCACCACGCGAGACGACCCACTGGGCCCTGGATAGTGCCCCGCAGTGGCAGCAAGCTGCACGGTTCCCGTAACAGGTCAGGCATACAAAACGCCCTCACGGCGCTGATCGGTCAAGGGGGCGCCGAGATCGCCCGGAGCGCTCGGAACGGTGTCCTCTTCCGGCCATCTCCGCATGACGTACAGCACGCCAGTCGTACCATTTTCAATTACATTCCGACCGCATCACATCGGAGGTCCCTCCTTGTCCATAGCCGATGTTTGGTGGTGGCCGATTCCAGCTACGGTCCATTCGCAGGACCTGGCCCCGCTCAGTTACGCCGAAAACCAACGCGTCTCACGCGCCAAGTCCCCCGCCACGAAAGCCGCGATCGCTGGGGCCCGCGTCACCGTCCGCCGCATCTTGAGCGAGGTGCTCGGCGTTCCGCCCGAAGGCATAGAGCTCGGTCGACTGCCCTGCCCCGGCTGCGCGAACGCCCATCACGGTCCACCCGCGGTTCTTCTGCCCGCCACCTCATTGAGGATCAGCATCTCCCACACGGTGGGCTGTGCGGCGCTCGCGGTGTCCCAGGAACCGGTCGGCGTGGACGTCGAGCAGCGGAGGAACCTGCCCGTGGAACGGCTGTCACGCGTGGTCCTGAGTGGATCCGAGAGGGAGCACCTCGCGGCGCACCCCGAAGGACCGGAGCGGGACCGGGAGTTCCTGCGGTGCTGGACCCGGAAGGAGGCAGTTCTCAAGGCCGTTGGGATCGGCATCGCCACCAACCTCACCGAGGTGGAGACCCGGCCCGGTTCGGTGGGCCCGGTGGACGTCGAGGCCGGGGCGCGGGCCGGGGCCGCGGAGCTCTGGTCGGTGACGGATCTGGCGCTGCCGGAGCCGTGGCAAGGGGCCCTCGCCGTACGGGCCGGGCAGACGGGAGCCGTACGGGTCCACAAACACGAGTGACGCAGCCGTGCCCACCGTGGCGGGTCAGCGATCCAGGTGCTCAGTGACCCGCGACGGTGGGCCCTGGCGGGGTCCACCGCCGGGTGCGGGGGATGGCCGAGGAGACGTCGTACTCCTTCCTCAGATGCTCGGGGATCGCGTAGTGCATGACGCGGCCGCGGGTCAGGGAGCTGAGTTCGAAGACGGTGGTCAGGTGGCCCAGGCGGTCCAGGGCCCAGGCGCCGAGGGGTGAGTTGTCCTCGATCGTCTCCAGGATGCCGAGGAGGGCGGGGGCGGCTTTGACCGCCGTGTCCCAGCGGGTGCGCGGGACCTGGAGCCAGTCGGCGCAGGTGTCGCCGATGAGGTAGCGGATGAGAGCGCTGACCAGCGGGTCGAAGAGGGTACCGGGGACGACCTCTTCGAACAGGTCGATCAGCTGGCGGGTCAGCTGGGCGCCCTCCTCGGACGGTCCCATGTGGCGGGTCATGTACAGGTCGGAGAACTGGCGTGCCTGGTCGAGGTCCTGTGGTGCGTGGGCCTGGTCGATGCCGAGCATGGCGCCCACCACGCGCCACGCGTAGAAGTACGACTCGGCGCCTTCGTCGCTCATGTGGATGCCCAGCCGGTGCAGGGCGTCGAGCACCTGGATGGAGAACATCATCTGCCCGCCGATCATGTCCTCCTGGCAGATCGGCGTACCCAGTTTCTCGGTGTCCCAGCGGTTCTCGCGGCGCAGGTGGTGGCGGATGGAGGCGTGCAGGAGGCGCACCTTCTGGGCGGCGGGGATGAAACGGCTGCCGGCTTCGAAGGCGTCGGGCCGCATGAGGTAGACGGTGAACTGCCCGGTCTCGGCCATCCGCTTGGAGGGGTAACTCAGCCCGTGGGTCGTGGAGAGGAGCTTGGCCACGTGGGGCAGGACGTAGCAGGCGGGCATCGACGCGAACGAGAGGGCGGTGGAGATGTGCACGTTGTTGTCGATGAAGAACAGCCGGGCCTTCTCCATCTCGTCCCAGTCCACCCAGGACGGCGGGGCACTGGTTTCATCGAGGTATGCGCGGGCCACCTCCGGCAGCCCGTCGGGCAGTTCCTGGCCCGCGGTGGAGACGTACCGCATGAGCGTGTTGAACGTACCGACCTCACCGCGTTCGAACAGGGTCGCCACGGTGGCGTCGGCCAGCTCGTCGCCCGCCTGCCGCAGCGCTTGCAGGCTCTGCTCGGTGTAGACCATCGGGACTCCTCGCGGTGACGGGGGCGGATCAGTGGTGACGAGGGGGGTGAGTGGTGCCGGGGTGATCAGTGGTGGCGGACGGTGGCCGTCCGTGCCAGGCCGGCCAGCGCGCGGGCGGCTTCGCCGGGCAGGTCCGTGTGGTCCAGCACGGCTTCGGCGAGCCGGATCCGCTCGGTGATCATGGATTCGACACGGGCCGGGGCACCGGCGGCGTGCATGATCTCCCGTACCCTGCGCAGACCGTCCTCGTGGAGCTCGCGTGCGCCCAACAGCCTTTGCAGTTCTAGTAGTTGGTCCGGCGATGCGTGCTGCCAGGTGTACGCGAGCAGCACGGTGGGCCGGTGTGCGGTGATGTCGTCCGCGTTCGCCTTCCCGGTGCGGGCCGGATCGCCGAAAAGGCCGAGCAGGTCGTCCCGCAGCTGGAACGCCTCGCCCAGCGGCAGCCCGTACTCGGAGAACGCCGCCCGCAGTTCACGGGGCGCGCCGGCCAGCGCGCCGCCGATGTGCAGCGGATGCTCCACCGTGTACTTGGCCGTCTTGTAGCGGATCACCTTCAGGGAGGTGGACGGGTCAGGGCGGCCGCCGGTGTGCAGGATCTCCAGGCACTCCCCGGCCACCAGTTCGCGGGCGAGCACCGCCCACAGCGGGCGGGCGCGCGAGAGGTAGGCGGCCGGCAGCCCGCACGTGGTGAACAACTGCCCAGCCCAGGACATCAGCAGGTCCCCCACCAGCATGGCCAGCGACCGGGCGGCGGTCTTGGGGTGCGGCCGGCCGGCCGTGGCGGCGCGCAGCGCGATGTGCGCAGTGGGCAGACCGTGGCGTACGGCGCTGTTGTCGATGAGGTCGTCGTGCACGACGGCCGCCGCGTGGACGAGTTCCATCGCGGCCGCCGCCCGCAGCAGCGCGTCGCTGTCCGGCTGTCCGGCCGCGCGCCATCCCCAGTAGCAGAACGCCGCCCTGAGGCGCTTGCCGTGGGCGGTGGCGGATTCGAGCTGCTCGGCGACGGGGGCCAAGTCGGCGTCCACGTCCAGGAGTTGGTCGACCTCCTGGTTGACGAAGTGCCGCAGCACCTCGTCCACGCGGCTCTTGAAACCGTCGTGCGCGGCGGTGTCCGTCGTGCCGGTGATGGGCGGGGTCACCGGACCGCCCGCCCGCTGCCCGTCGTCGGACGCCTGCCGTCAGGCATCGCCCTGACCCCCGCGCCGGGCGAGGGTGTGCTGGGCGAGGAGTTCCAGATGGGCCGGCGGAATCGTGGCGCAGCGGTCCAGGGCGAGGCGTCCGCGGGCCCTGAGGTCCTGTCGGCCCTCTTCGGCCAGCTCGGCCATGTCAGCGCGACCGAGCAGTCCGCGCACCTCCCCCACCACACCGCTCACGGCACTCACCGCGAGATCGGCAAGACCCGCCACCAGCAGTACCGCATCGCCTGTCCGGGCCCCGCGGGCCGGTCCGCGTTCGTACGCCACGCCGTCCTCCCCTCCGGCCACCTGCCGTACGACAGCGCGGTCATCCGCCGTCCAGGCCCCGGGGTCGATGGCCCACCCCCGTCCCCTCTTCGAGCCTGGACCTGGTTGGTCCCGGGCGCGCGAGGGATCACCCTTCGGGTGACTCACCAGACTGACGTGCCAACCCGTGCGCGTCGTCCCGCCATCAGCCGCGTTCGAAGCAGTGCGAGTGGCCGACGACGGCGAAGCCCCGCCGCTCGTACCAGTGGCGCGGCCAGTCCGCCGCGTCGGCGATCAGGAACCGGGTGCCGCAGTCCTCGTCGGCGGCCAGGCGCAGGGCGGTGGCCAGAACGGCGTCGGCGTAACCGCGCCTGAGGTGGCTCTCGGAGGTGATCAGGTCCTCGATCTGCGCGGTGCCGGTCGCCCGGTCGAGATACAGGTCGGCCCACGAGGCGACCTCGCCGTCCTGCGTGCGGGCGCCGACGAAGTGAACGGCGTCGGCCCCGCGGCGACGTGTCTCGCGACGGTCGACGAGCTGGCGCAGGACCTCCTCGTCGGCGGCCGGGAGGAAGCCCCGCCAGCGCCGCGTCAGCGGGATGCGCATCGCGTCGAGGTCCAACGTCTCCGCTGCGCCGGCCTCGGGCACCGGCCCCGCGTGCAGCATGACCAGGTAGGTGGAGTGGGTGTATCCGGCCCGGATCATCGGCTCGGCGCACGCCGTTCCGGTTTCGTCGTCCAGGACGGTGACCAGTCGGTAGGGCAGCTGCCGCAGTGCTTCTTCCGCGAGGGCGGGCAGCGCCTCGGGGGCGACGGGGGCGTCGATGACGACCTGGTTGTTCGCGTGCGAATGCGCGAAGGCGTCGTCGTATACGGCGAATCCGCCGGGGAGGTCGACTGTGCGGGCGGCCTGGCGGCGGGCGAAGGCCGACAGGAAGGCGTTGATCCGCGGGAGTTGCGAGGTGGACATGGGCCGACCCTAGGCAGCAAGCCCCCCGGGCCGCCTTCGCATTTCCGGGGCGGGTCCCCGACCCTCACATTTCCCGGTCAGGCCCCCGACCGCCCGGCGGTTCCCGGCCAGCTCCCCGACCCTCACATTTCCCGGTCACGTCAGGCCGCCGACCGCCCAGCGGATCCCGGTCAGGTACCCAACCGCCCAGCGGGTCCCGGAAGGTGGAGCGCCCGCCGGTAGCGGAGTTCGGTGAGGGTGGTGTCGTCGTAGACATCGTCCTGGGTGCCGCCGTCGGCCTCGTAACCGGCTCGTTCGTAGAAGCGGCGGCCCTGCTGGTTGTCGCCGAGAACCCACAGGGCCGATGCCTGGAGGCGTTGGGCCGCCATACGTGTGTGCGCCTGGGCGAGGAGGGCGCGGCCGATGCCCTGGCCGATCATTTCCGGCCGGACGTAGAACGCGTAGATCTCACCAGCCCGTTCGGCTCCGGGCAGTTGGCCGCGGTACGGACCGAAGCTGATCCACCCGCCGGGCGCGCCCGCGTCCACGGCCACCAACTCCGTCGATTTCCTGCTCGGATTGGCGAACCACGTGCGCCGCCGACCGACATCGCCTTCCACCGTCATGGCGTCCAGGTACGACGGGGGAACGATCCCGGCGTACGCGGACCGCCAGCCGGCCAGGCGGATCGCACTGACGGCTTCGACATCCGCTTCGCGCATCTCCCGTACGGCTATTGGGCTCACCCCTTGGTCGCCGTCAGCTGGAAGGCCCGAGCCGTGTGCATGTAGGGCGCGCGAGCCGTGGTGGCCAGTTCCAGTTGCTCCAGCTCGGCGTAGTAGGCCGGGTCGTACTTCCGTGCGTCGTCCGTGATGTAGTCGCAGAAGCCGCGGATGCCGTAGTGCCGTACGTCCTGGCAGCCGAGGCTTTGCAGGACGGGGATGACCTCCTCGGCGGTGTGGAGCGTCAGCGCCGCGTCGAACGTCCGGGCCTGGTACTGGTCGGTGCCGAGCGCGGCCAGGGCGGCGGCGGGGTCCATCTCGCGGACGGCGACGTTCAGGGCGGCCGAGTGCCGGTTGAGGGCCATCACCGAGAACAGGCCGCCGCGCTTCAGCGGGGCGAGGGCCGCGGCGAGGGTGGCGGGCACGTCGTCCACGTACTGGAGGAGGTTGTGGCACAGGACCACGTCGAACTCCGCGTCGGCGAGGTCGGCGGGCAGCGTGCTCACATCCGCCTGCACGCAGGTGATCAGCTCGGTCAGGCCGCCCGCCGTGGCCCGCTCTCGCGCGGCCGCGAGCATGTCGGCGGCGTAGTCGACGATCGTGACGTGGTGGCCCCGGGCTGCCAGCCGCACCGCGTCGCCGCCGTCGCCGCCCGCCAGGTCCAGGACGCGCAGCGGCCCGCCGTCCAGGGCGTCGAGATGGCGGGCCAGGTTCGCCTCGGCGACCGTGTACCGCAGCCGGCCCCAGGGGGCCTCCTGCCACTGCTGCCAGGCGGCCATCGCGGTGTTGAACTTCTCGGGAGCTTCGGGCATCCGGTCACGATAGCCCGGACAAGATCCCGAACTGGGCTGTGGGGAGGCGGCGTGACGGTGTGCGGGGCGGCATTTTCGGCGGCGGCGACGGCTATTCCGCCCATGCCCTCACATCGACAACTTGCGCTCGCTTTGGGCCTGTTACCAGGCAAAACGCGATCACCCCCCGCCGCGGCGCCGGGTCCGAGTCGGTACTAGGGTGCTCGCCACACCTGGCCAGAGGGAGACAGTTGAAGACCGCCGCAAGCACACCCACGATCCGTTTGGCACCCCTGAAGGTCGCGGCCTTCCGGCGGTTCGTACTCGCCAATCTGATCTCCGCCACCGGGTCCGCGATGGCCCCGCTGGCGCTCGCGTACTCCGTGATCGGCGAGGGAGGGGGCGCGGGTTCGCTCGGTCTGGTGCTCGCCACCAACACCGTGCCCACGATCGTGTTCCTGCTCGCGGGCGGGGTTCTCGCGGACCGGCTCTCCCGCAGCCGGATCCTCTTCCTCGGCAATCTGCTCGCCGCCGCCGCTCAGGGCGCGCTGGCCGCGACCGTCGCCACCGGCCACGCGACGACCACCTCGATCGCCGTGTGCGGCTTCGTGTCGGGGACCGCGGCCGCCCTCACCGTGCCCGCGGCCCAGGGAGCAGTGAGCCAGATCATCGCGGCCGAACACCTCCAGCAGGCCAACGTCCTGCTGCGGCTGCCGAGCAACGCGGTCAAGGTGCTCGGTCCGGTCGTCGGTGGACTGGTCGTCGCCTTCAGCGGTCCCGCCTGGGCGCTGGCCTGGGACGCGCTCACCTTCGCGGTCGCGGCCCTGCTGCTCCTCGGCCTGCGCCTGGACGCGCCTCTCGCCGTCAACAGCGCCCTGGGCGATCTGCGGGCGGGCTGGACCGGCTTCTGGTCGCGCACGTGGCTGTGGACGTACACGGCGGCCGGCACCGTCGTCGTGGCCGCATGGCTGGCCGGCTACCAGCTCCTCGGGCCGATCATCGCCGCGCAGCGGTACGGGGGCGCACGTGCCTGGGGGTTGGTCCAGGCCGCGTTCGCCACGGGGCTGCTGGCCGGGACACTGGTGTGCCTGCGCTGGAAGCCGCACCACTTGCTGGCGGTCTCGGTCGCGACCGGCTTCACCCTCACCTTCCCCCTGCTGGCCATGGGCCGGGGCCTGCCGCTCAGCTTCGTACTGGCCACCGCCGTGCTCGCGGGGATCGGGCTCGACATCGCGATCGTGACCTGGAGCACCGCCTTCCAACAGCACGTTCCCCAGGCCGAGTTGGGCCGCATGAGCGCGTTCAACAGCATCGGCGAACGCCTCGCCATCCCTCTCGGCTACCTCATCACCGCGCTGGCGGCCCGCGCCTGGGACAGCGGGACGGTACTCGTGGGGTGCGCCGCATTGCTCACGGCCGCGGTGGTGCTCAACCTCTGCGTGCCGCAGGTGTACCGCATCAACCGCCTCCCGAGAACCGATCAGGCGGGGTGACGCCGCGCGGACGGCGTCACTGACGATGTCGGCGGAGCGGGCCCCATGGATGGCCCGAAACGCCGACGGGGCGGCGTACTCCGACGCGGGGTCGTAGTACGCCGCCCTGGGGCGGAGCGAATTGCGGGAGGTGGCCCGCGCTGTCATGGCGGTTACTTCGCGTCGCGGTTGAACTTCGAGGTCGACCAGAAGTAGCCGAGCACCGTAAGCCCCAGGCACCAGCCGACGGCGAGCCACCCGTTGTTGCCGATCTCGCTGCCGAGCAGCAGGCCCCGCAGGGTTTCGATGGCGGGTGTGAACGGCTGGTACTGGGCGATCGGCTGGAACCAGCCCGGCATGGAGTGGATCGGGGTGAAGGCGCTGGACAGCAGCGGCAGCAGGATCAGCGGCATCGCGTTGTTGCCGGCCGCCTCGGCGTTCGGGCTGATCAAGCCCATGCCGACCGCGATCCAGGTGAGGGCAAGGGCGAAGAGCACGAGCAGCCCGAAGGCCGCGAGCCACTCCAGGGCGGTGGCGTCCGTGGACCGGAACCCGATGGCCACGGCGACGGCGCCCACGAGGACCACGCTCGTGATCGACTGGAGAACGCTGCCGACGACGTGCCCGACGAGCACCGAAGGGCGGTGGATCGCCATCGTGCGGAAGCGGGCGATGATGCCTTCGGTCATGTCGTTGCAGACGGACACCGCGGTCCCGACCACGGTGCTGCCGATGGTCATCAGCAGCAGACCGGGGACGACGTAGGCGATGTACGCGGAGCGGTCCGCACCGCCGCCGCCGATGCCCCGGCTCATCGTGTCGCCGAAGATGTACACGAAGAGCAGCAGCAGCATGATCGGCGTGAGCAGCAGGTTCAGGGTGAGGGACGGATAGCGCCGGGCGTGCAGCAGGTTGCGGCGCAGCATCGTGGACGAGTCGCGTACGGCAAGGGTCAGGGAGCTCATCGGACAGCCTCCTTGGGCTGGCTGGGCAGGCCGGGGTGCGGGTCGGAGCCGGTCAGGGCGAAGAACACGTCGTCGAGGTCGGGGGTGTGCACGGTCAGTTCGTCCGCCTCGATGCCGGCCGACTCCAACCGGTCGAGGACGGAGCGCAGTTCGCGCTGGCTGCCGTCGCTGGGGATCCGCAGCGTCAGCGACTCGTCGTCGGCGGTTCCCCCGGCTCGGGCGGAGCCGGGGGCTTGGGGGAATACGGGCTCGCTGAACGCGGTGGCGGCGGACTGGTACGCGGCCGGGTCGGTGAAACGGAGCCGGATGTGGCCACCGGGAATGAGCCGCTTGAGTTCCTCGGCGGTGCCCTCGGCCACGATCCGGCCGTCGTTCAACACGGCGATGCGGTCGGCGAGTTCGTCGGCCTCGTCCAGGTACTGGGTGGTGAGGAAGACGGTGACGCCCCCCGTGACGAGCTCACGGATGATCTGCCACATGTTGTGCCGGGAGCGCGGGTCGAGGCCGGTGGTGGGCTCGTCGAGGAAGATGATCCGCGGGTTGCCGACCAGCGTCATGGCGATGTCCAGGCGGCGCTTCATGCCGCCGGAGTAGGTCGAGGCGGGCTTCTTCGCGGCTTCCACCAGGTCGAAGCGCTCAAGGAGTTCGGCGGCGGTGCGCCGACCCTGGGCGCGGGAGAGGTGGTGCAGGTCCGCCATGAGGAGCATGTTCTCCTCACCGGTGATCAGACCGTCGACGGCGGAGAACTGCCCGGTCACGCCGATCGTGGCGCGCACCGCCTGCGGGTCGGCGGCCAGGTCGTGGCCGCCGATGTGGATGTCGCCGGTACCCGCGTCGGCGGAGACGAGGGTGGAGAGGATCTTCACGGCGGTGGTCTTGCCGGCGCCGTTCGGGCCGAGCAGGGAGAAGATCGTTCCTTCGGGGACGGCCAGGTCGACGCCGTCGAGCACGATCTTGTCACCGTAGGACTTGCGCAGCCCGTTCGCCGCGATGGCCAAGCTGGTCATGAGGGATGCTCCTTCAGATGCCGTGTGCGGTTCAGAGGCTGCGGGCGGTGATGTTGCCGGAGGCGGTGGTCGCGCGGATGCTCAGGCCGGCGACGCCGTCCGTGTTCTTGAGCGCGTTGTGGATGCGGCCGTGGCTGGTACCGGCGTCCAGGGAGGCGGATACTCCGCGGGCGGCGCCGATCGAGATCTCACCAGCCTCGGTGCGCAGTTCGACCGTGCCGCGCACGGCCTCGGCGATCCGCAGGTCTCCCTTCTGGGTGCGGATCTCCGCGGGGCCGCCGAGGCGGCCGACCGAGATGTCGCCGGCGCTGAGGGTGAGACGGGCGCCCTCGGTCTCGTCGAGCTTGACCCAGCCGTGGGCGCCTTCGAAGGCGACGTCGCCGAGCCGTCCGACGCCGCGCAACTCGGCGCTGGCGGCCTTCGCCTCGACACGGGAGCCGGCGGGCAGCTGGACGGTCACCTCGATGGCTCCGGTCGGGCCGAAGTACTGGTTCTTCACGGGGTTGTCGATCCGCAGGACACCGTCGCTGTACTCGACCCTGGTCTGCTCCGCCGCCTTCACGTCGCGGCTCTTGGAGGCGTTCGCGGGGAGCACCACGACCGTGGTGTCGGCCCGGTCGGCCGCGATGAACTGGACGCGCCCCGCGGGGATGTCGAGGACGGCGGTTACCGGGGTGGCGGTGGCGAACTTCTGCATTGTGCTCTCCTTCGGTTCGTTGTTTCCGATGAGTGAAAAGCTACGTTGCATTCGCTGATCCGGCAACATACTCGTTGCATCCGCTAGACATTTATGCAGGTCAAGGCCGCTAAAACGTTGCAATGGCTATGGTTCTAATGCAACAACCATCCTCCCGCTCGTTGCAATGGATGAAGAATGAACGCTATGCTGGAGGCCCCCAGGACCACGAAGGAGACCGCGATGCCGGGAGGCAGACTCACCCAGCAGGAACGTCAGCAGATCGCGCTGGGGCTGGCCGACGGGCTCGCCTACGCGGAGATCGCCAGAGGCCTCGACCGCCCGACCTCGACCATCACGCGCGAGGTCATGCGCAACGGGGGCCCCACCGCCTACCGCGCCGAACTCGCCCACCGCGCCACCGAGCGCCGCACTCACCGGCGCAGGCAGGCGGCGCCCCGCGGGGCGCGGGCGCCCGAACAGGCCCACGGACGCGACGCCGAGGCGGTGCGCGCGTACGAGGAGACGTTCACCGCCCTCTTCATGCAACAGGGCCTGCCGAAGATGACGTCCCGGGTGCTGGCGTCCCTCTACACCACCGACGCGGGCAGCCTCACCGCGTCCGAGCTCGTCCAGCGCCTCCAGGTCAGCCCGGCGTCCGTCTCCAAGGCGGTCACGTTCCTCGAAGCCCAGGGCCTCATCCGCCGGGAACGCGACGAACGTCGCCGCGAGCGCTATGTCGTTGACGACGACGTGATGTACCAGTCGACGATCGCCGGCGCCCGAGCCAACGCCCAACTCGCCGAGACCGCACGGCAGGGCGTCAGCATCCTCGGCCCCGACACTCCGGCCGCCGCCCGCCTGGAGAACATCGCCCGCTTCGTCGACTTCGTCTCCGAGAGCATCGCCCGCGCCGCGGACCAGGCCCGCGAAATCCTCCACACGAAGCCCGACCGGCCCGCGGACGGCACCGCCGGGCCGAGTTCAGACCCCGGATAACAGCCGCCCCGGCGGTCCCCGCCGGTGTCGGCGATCTCCGCCGACAGGGCGTCAGCCCCCACCGCGCCCGGAATCCCGCGCCCACGAGGCCAGTCGATCCGGGCGGGGAGCGGGGCCGCCTCGTCGGATTGCCCGCCCTTTCCCCTCCGATCCCGCCCTCCATCTCGGCCCCCTCCCACCCTTGACGCCGCTTCTCCGCCCTCCCCATACTGGCGGCCAAATCGATTTGGCCGATCGCATGTGGCTCCCGTCCGGGCCGGTCCACGGCTGAATTCCGCGCACGCGCCCCGAACGGAGCTCGCACGTGTCCCGTCCCCGCCGCTCCCTGCCCACCGCCCCCGAACAAGCCACCGCCCCGGACCTGCCCCCCGAAGCCCTCTCCCGTACGGAAGCGGTGGCCACGCCCCCCGCGTCCCCGCCCCGCACGGGAGCCGAAGACGCGACCGCCGGTTCACCGCCCCGTACGGCAACCGACCACACCACCGCCGCTCCTGCCCCCCACCCCGAAACCGACGGCACCTCCCCTCACCCCGTCGATGAGACGCGCCCGTTGGGCCGGATTCTGCTTTTTGGGGTTCAGCACGTGCTGGTCATGGCGGCCACCCCCATCTCCGCCATCTTCCTGATGAGCGCCACCCTGCGGCTGAACGCGGGGCTGACCGTCGATCTGCTCTCCGCCGCCTTCGTGCTGTCCGGCGTGGGATCGCTGATCCAGTCCGTCGGGCTCTGGAAGTTCGGGCCCCGGCTGCCGTTCGTCATGCTGCCGGGCGGCGCGCCGCTGATCCTGTTCCTCGCCATCGCCGACGCGCACGGCCTGCGCGTCGCGGCGGGGGCGGTCATCCTCACCGCCGTCTTCACCTTCGCCGTACTGCCGCTCTTCGCACGGCTGTTGAAGTTCTTCCCGCCCCTGGTCATCGGCACGATGATCGTGATCGTCGGCGTCAATCTGGTGAAGGTCGGGGCGATCCTGGTCACGGGGCGTCCCGGGGAACACGGTTTCGCCGCTCCCGGCCATCTCGCGCTCGGTATGGCGACCATCGGGTTCACGGTCGTCTTCCATCTGCTCCTCCGCGGCGTCCCGCGCCAGCTCTCCGTCATGCTCGGCCTCATCGCCGGTACGGCCCTCGCGCTGCTCCTCGGGGACGTGAGCTTCGGCCACCTCGGCCAGGGCGGCTGGGTCGACGTGCCTCGGCTCATGCCTTTCGGCTCGCCGCGGTTCGACGTGTTGGCCGCCCTGCCGCTCATGCTCTACAGCCTTGCGTCCATGGCGGAGGCCACCGGCCAGACCGTCATCAACGCCGAGGCGGTGGGCAGGGAGATCGACCAGCGGGTGGCCGTGCCCCGGACGGTCCGCGGTGACGCGCTCGTCTCGGCACTCGGCGGCCTGTTCGGGATGCCCTTGATGGTGACGAGCGGGGAGAACATCGGGATCGTCCGCGTGACCGGCGTACGCAGCCGCTTCGTCACGGCCGCCGCCGGGGTCGTCCTCATCGCCATCGGGTTCCTCGCGCCGGTGACCCGGGCCATCAGCGTCGTCCCCGCCCCGGTCGTCGGGGGCACCGCCATGGTGGTCTTCGCCGTGATCACGGTGCTCGGCGTGCAGATGCTCGCCCGCTGCGACCTCGACCGGCACACCAACACGTTCATCTGCGCCGTCGCTCTCGCGCTCGGCCTGCTGCCCATCCTCGTGCCCGACGTGTACCAGGGGTTCCCCTCCACCGCCCGCATCCTGCTCGAAAGCGGCGTCGCGGTCGGCGCGTTCGTCGCGGCCGTCCTCAACGTCCTCTTCCACCACGTCGGACCGGCCCTCGCCGCCCGGCTGTCCGTACGCCCCGATCTGCGCACCGAAGGCACCCGATGAACCAGCACACCCAGGAGCGGCTGCGCACGCGCGGCCCTCTGCTCCTCATCCCCGACGCGGTCCTGCTGCCGGAAGGAGTCATGGAGTTGTACGCGGTGGTCGTCTCCGCGGGCTCGTTCGAGGCGGTGGGGCCGACCGAGGAGTTGGAGCGTATGTATCCGCATCTCCAACCCCTGCGCCTGCCGGGCCACCTGCTCATGCCGGGCTTCGTCGACAGCCACCACCATCTCACCCAGAGTTTCGGCGCCGCCCTCGCCTTCGGTGAGCCCTCGGAGATTTTCCGCCGGGTGTGGGTCCCCCTCGAAGGCGCCCTGGACGAGGAATCGGCCTATGTGGCGGCGAAGCTCGCCGCGCTGGAGTCGCTGCGCGGCGGGTTCACCACCGTCACCGACGCCGGGACGCGCGCCGATGTGGACACCGACGTCGTCGCCTGCGCAGCACGGGACGCGGGGATCCGCTGCGTGCTCGGGCTGATCTGCGACGACACCGCCGCGGACACTGACTCCGCCGCGGTCATCGAACGGGCCGAGAAGCACCTGGCCGCGTACACCGACGACCCGCTCATCCATCCCTCGCTCGCGATCTCCATCCCCGAAGCTGCCACCGACGCCACCCTGCACGCGACGGTGCGCCTCGCCACCGAGGCCGGGGCGGTGGTCCAGATGCACGTGAACGAGCATCTGGCGGCGGTCGAACGCTCCCTCCTGCGGCACGGCCTGCGGCCACTTGAGCGCCTGGGGAGCATCAACGCCCTCGGCCCCCACCTCCTGGCCGCCCACACCACTTTGCTGGCTCCCCGCGAGGTGTCGCTGTTGGCCGACACGGGAACTGCCGTCAGTTACAACCCTGTTGCGAGCGCCTGGAAGGGCAACGCGGTCGCCCCCGCCACCACGCTGGCCGAGCGCGGTGTCCGCTTCGGGATCGGCAGCGACGGAACCCGGGGGGACGGGTTCCGGCTCGCGGAGGCCGCCGAGTTCGCCCAACGGCTGGCGTACGGGCTGACCACCGGCGACTCGTCCTGCGGGGCGGGCTGGACCTGGCTGGAACATGCCACCGCCGGGGGTGCGGACGCGGTCGGCCTCGGCGGCCGCACCGGCACCATCGCCGCCGGGATGGCGGCCGACTTCCTGCTCGTGGACGTGTCCACCCCCGAACTCGCACTGTCCTGGGACCTGCCCTGGGAGTTGGTACGCCGCGGCAACCGCGACCAGATCAGCGCCGTGTTCGTGGCCGGTCGCCTGCGACTGTGGCACGGTCAGCCCACCGACTGGGACGGCCCGGAACTGGTGCGCCGCGCCGCGGCCCTGGCCCGGTCCGCCGTGGCACGGGCACCCCTCACCCGCGCACACCCCACCTCAACGACCGCACGGAACACGGCGGTACGGGAGACGGCGGTACGGACCAGGGCGCTTCGGAGGAGTACCACGGCTCCGGACATACCGGTACGGAACACGGCGACGCGGGACCCGGAGTTGCGTAACCCAGGGACACGGGAGAACACGGAGACACGGGAGACGACCACCGCACGGAACACGCGCAACACACCGCACGCGCGGAACACGGCCACACTGAACACCACGGCACCGAACCGGAGCACCGCACAGTGACCCCTCAGACCCTGGTGATCCTCGCCGTCACGGTGGGCATCGCCGCGTTCGTCCAGGGCGGCAGCGGGCTCGGCTTCGCGCTGGTCGTCGCCCCGGTGGCCGGCATCCTCGACCCCTCGCTGCTGCCCGTCTTCGTCCTCGCGTCGATGATCCCGCTGAACCTGTACGTCACCTGGCGCGAACGCGGCTCGCTCGATCTGCGCGGGGCCCGCTGGATCGCGGTGGCCCGGCTGGCCGCGACGCCGGGCGGGCTCGCGCTGCTCTGGCTCATCCCGGACCGCAGCATCGGGTTGTTCGTCGGTGTCTCCACCGTCCTGGCGGCGCTCGTCAGCCTGGCCGCGCCCGCCTTCGCACCCGGCCGCGTCGCGTATGTCGGCGCGGGGTTGGTGACCGGCCTGACGGAGACGGCGACCGGGGTCGGCGGTCCCCCGCTCGCGCTGGTCTACCAGCACCGGCCCCCCGCCGAGCTGCGCTCCACCGTCGCGGCCTGCTTCCTGGTGGGCGAAGTGGCCTCGCTGACCCTGCTGTTCGCGACCGGGCGGGGGCACGTCGCCGATCTGGGCTGGGCGGCCGCGCTGCTCCCGGCCATCGCCGCGGGGGCGTGGCTGAGCCGCGTGGTGCACCAGCGAATCGACGCCCGCAGGATGCGGCTGTTCGTCCTCGTCTTCGCCCTGGTCTCCGGCACCGTCCTCATCGCGGGCCCCTGAGCCCGGTCCGGCCGAACCCGGCAGACGTCCGGAGATATGGCACCGGGCGGGCACGTCAGTAAGCCGGGCCCGGCCGCCCGAGTGGCGCCACCGTGACATCACGATGGCGCCACCGTCACGCCACGAGCTCAGCAGGACAGTATCGCGCCACACCCCGAAGCCGGAGAAATGCCAGGTCAGAGGTTAATGCGCCACCAAAGAGCCAGCTTGGCTCGCCATGGCGCCATACATGTGCCATGATGGCGTCATGGACCTCACGCCCTACGTCGACAACCTCCGGCACGAACTCGCCGTCGCGGCGGACGCCGGCGGTGACGAAGCCCGCGCCCTGGCCGAGCGGCTCACGGCCCCCCTGGAGTCCGCCACCCGGCTCACCCTGCTCAACGCGCTGTCCGCGGCCATGGCCGAGGTCACGCTGGAGCTGGCCCCGGGCTCGGTCGACGTGCGGCTGCGCGGACTCGACCCGGAGTTCGTGGTGACCGCGCCGCCCGCGGCCGAGCCGTACCGGGAGGCGGGGGCACCGCTCGCCGCACCCGCGCCGCCGCCCCCGCACGCGGACACCGACGACGGCACCATGTCGCGGATCAACTTCCGCCTCCCTGCCCATCTCAAGGCCCGCGCCGAGAATGCGTCGGCGGCGGAGGGCCTCTCCGTCAACGCCTGGCTGGTCCGGGCCGTATCCACCGCCCTTGACGGCACACAGCGCGTGGACCCGTCGGGTCGCGGCAAAGACTCGGGCATCCGGGGCTTCACCGGCTGGGTCCGCTAGGGCCGAGGCCCGCCCCCTCTTTCACCGGCGGCTCGCCGACCCACCAACGTCACCCATCACCCGTCCCACCGGCGGATCGCCCATCCACCAACGTCACCTATCACCCCGCTTCACCGGCGGGATCACCCACCAAGCCAAAAGGACGGCACAGCCATGCCTGCTTTCGACACCCCTGAACCGATCTCCGTCACCCTCGAATTCGAGGTCGCCTACGTCCGCATCAGCGCGGGCAAGCGCACCGACACGGTCGTGGAGGTGCTGCCGCACAACGGCTCCGACGCCAAGGACGTACGCGCCGTGCAGGAGACCCAGGTCACCTGCACGGGCGGGCGGCTCACGGTCAAGACGCCCAAGAAGCGGTCCCCGTGGGGCAAGCCCGGCGCCATCGAGGTGAGCATCGAACTGCCCGCCGGATCCGATGTCCGGGGCACCACGGGCATGGGCAACTTCATCTGCGAAGGCCGCCTCGGCGAGACCGTGCTCAGGACCGGCCTCGGTGACGTCCAGCTGGACGAGGTGGCGGGCGCCGAACTCAAGACCAGCACCGGTGACATCCGCCTGGCCCGCTCGACCGGGGACATCCAGGTCAGCGGCATGGGCCGGGTCGAGATCGGCACCGTCGCGGCCGCGGCGACCGTCAAGAACGGCAACGGCGCCACCACGATCGGCGAGGTCACCGGCAGCCTGAAGGCCAACGCGGCCAACGGCGAGATCTCCATCGGCATCGCACACAGCGGCGTCGACGCCAAGGCCGCCAACGGCCGGATCGAGATCGGCGTCGCCCACGCCGGTGTCGAGGCCTCCAGTTCCAACGGCGCCATCCGCGTCGGCGACGTCGCCCGCGGCCGGATCGACCTGCGCACCGCCGTCGGCGACCTCGAAGTGGGCGTCCGCGAGGGCACCGCGGCCTGGCTCGACCTGACCCCCAAGTTCGGCACCGTACGCAACTCGCTCGGCTCCGCCGCCGGGCCCCAGGAGTCCGACGAGACCGTCGAGGTGCATGCCCGGAGCTCGGTCGGCGACATCATCATCCGTCGTGCCTGACTCCGCCTTCCCCCAACTCCCCACCGCAGAAAGGGAAGCAGCATGACCACGCCCCACGCATGCGCGCCGGGCGCCGCGAACACGACGGCGCCGGCGATCACCGCCACCGGACTGCGCAAGTCCTACGGCGACAAGCTCGTGCTCGACGGCATCGACCTGAACATCGCCGAAGGCACCGTCTTCGCGCTGCTCGGGCCGAACGGAGCCGGCAAGACCACGACGGTGGAGATCCTTTCCACCCTCATCGACGCCGACGCGGGCGAGGCCTGGGTCGCGGGCAACCATGTCACCCGGGCCGCCGACGCGGTGCGCTCCGCGATCGGCGTCACCGGCCAGTTCTCGGCCGTCGACAATCTGCTGACCGCCGAGGAGAACCTGCTCCTCATGGCGGATCTGCACCACCTGGACCGGCGCGAGGGCAAGCGGCGAACCGGCGAACTGCTGCGCCGCTTCGACCTGCTGGAGGTGGCGGACAAGACCGCCGTCACCTTCTCCGGCGGCATGCGGCGCAAGCTCGACCTGGCGATGACCCTGGTCGGTGATCCGCGGATCATCTTCCTGGACGAGCCGACCACGGGGCTCGACCCGCGCAGCCGCCGCACCATGTGGGAGATCATCCGCGAGCTCGTCGCGGATGACGGCGTCACCATCTTCCTCACCACGCAGTACCTGGACGAGGCCGACCAACTCGCCGATCGCATCGCGGTGTTGGACCACGGCAGGCTGATCGCCGAGGGCACCTCCGACGAACTGAAGCAGCGCATCCCCGGCGGCCACATCCGGGTGCGGTTCGCCGACGCCCAGAGCATGGACACCGCCGCGGACATCTTCGGCGTCGCCACCCGCGACGACGACTCGCTCTCCCTCCAGATCCCCGGCGACGGCTCCATCCCCACCGTGCGGGCGGTCCTGGACGCCCTGGAGTCCACCGGCGTCCGGGCCGAGTCGCTCACCGTGCACACCCCCGACCTCGACGACGTCTTCCTGACGCTCACCGGTCGGCCCCGCCCCTCCGGCACCGTCGCACCGCTCAAGGAGAGCGCCTGATGACCACCCTGTCGTACGCCGCCAAAGACTCCAGGACGATGCTGCGGCGCAACCTCAAGAAGGCCCTGCGCTACCCGTCCCTGACGCTCACCGTCGTCATCATGCCGCTCATGATGCTGCTGTTGTTCAACTACGCCTTCGGCAGCGCCCTGGGCAGCGGCATCGGCGCGGCGGCCACCGGAGGCGGCAGGTACATCGACTACGTCTCGCCCGGCATCATCCTGATGGCCGCCACCTCCGGTGCCCTGACCACCGCGATCAGCGTCTGCATGGACAAGACCGAGGGCATCGTCAACCGCTTCCGTACGATGCCGATCTCCCGGGCCTCGTTCCTGACCGGCCATGTCGTCGGCAGCGTGATCCAGACGATGATCAGCGTCACGCTCGTCATCGGCGTCGCCCTCCTGATGGGCTTCCGCCCCACCGCGACGCCCACCGAGTGGCTCGCCGCCATCGGCCTGCTCGCCCTGCTCACCCTCGCGCTGACCTGGCTCTGCGCGGGTATCGGCCTGGTCGCCAAGAACGTGGAGACCGCCAGCAACATCCCTATGCCCTTGACGTTCCTGCCGTTCATCGGCAGTGCCATCGTGCCGCCCGAGTCCATGCCCACCGGCCTGCGCTGGTTCGCCGAGTACCAACCCTTCACGCCGATCATCGAGACCCTGCGCGGTCTGTGGCTCGGCACTGAATTCGGCTCCAGCGCGGTCATCGGCCTCGCCTGGTGCGTGGCGCTCTGCCTGGTCGGTTACCTGTGGGCCCGGCACACCTT
Organism: Streptomyces sp. NBC_01431; assembly: GCF_036231355.1. NCBI lineage: Bacteria > Bacillati > Actinomycetota > Actinomycetes > Kitasatosporales > Streptomycetaceae > Streptomyces > Streptomyces sp. NBC_01431. The sequence goes on along the minus strand of NZ_CP109497.1, from coordinate 253,249 downwards.
CAAGTCCGGCGCCAAGCGGTAACTGCCGCTCCGCACAAGCCACTTCACCGGTCGGGAACCCACAGCCCCCCACCCGCCACACACCGCTTCACCGGTCCCGGTCGGGAACCCACAGCCCCCCACCCGCCACACACCGCTTCACCGGTCCCGGTCGGGAGTCCGCAGCGCCCCGCACACCGCTTCACCGGTCAGGAGTCCACAGCTCCCTTCACACCACTTCACCGATGACGAGTGGTAACCCGCCCCGCCGCGCTCCTCACGCCACTGCACGCCACTGCACGCCAGCCGCACCTCGCCCCACGGAATACGGGAGGACCCCATGTCGTACGACCCGAAGAGCCACGGCACCACCGCCGACGAGCCGCCCACCCTGCCCACCGACCGGCGCGCCGGCTGCCCCTTCGACCCGCCCGCCGGGCTCACCGCCCTGAGCGACGAGCCGGTGCGCCGCATGCGCTACGCCGACGGACACCTGGGCCATCTGGTCACCGGACACAGCGCCGCCCGCGCGGTCCTGGCCGACCCGCGCTTCAGCTCACGCTACGAACTCCTGCATACGCCGTTACCGATAGAGGGCCTGTCGGGGCAGCTGCCGCCGGCGCCGGTCGGTGACATCACCGGTCTCGACGCCCCCGACCACACCCGCTACCGGCGCCTACTCACGGGCAAGTTCACCGTCCGCCGGATGCGCCAACTGACCGAGCGCGTCGAGCAGTTCACCACGGAGTGTCTGGACGCCATGGAGGCGGCCGGGCCCACGGCCGACCTGGTGGAGGCGTTCGCGCAGCCCGTGCCCACGCTCATGATCTGCGAGCTGCTCGGTGTGCCCTACGAGGGTCGGGAGCGCTTCCAGAGCCAGGTGGCGACCATCTTCGACCAGACGGCGGACGCGGGGGCGAAGGGCGAGGCCTATACGGCGCTGCTCCAGTACCTGAGCGAACTCGTCCTCGCCAAGCGCGCCGAGCCCACCGACGACCTCCTCAGCGATCTGACCACCTCCGACCTCACGGACGAGGAGCTGGCCGGAATCGGCGGGCTGCTGCTCGCCGCCGGACTCGACACCACCGCGAACATGCTCGGCCTCGGCACCTTCGCCCTGCTCAGCAATCCGGACCAGCTGGACGCCCTGCGCGCCGATCCGGGCCTCGCCGGGCAGACCGTGGAGGAGTTGCTGCGCTATCTCAGCGTGGCCGACCCGCTGATGCGGTCGGCGCTCGAAGACGTCGAGGTGGAGGGCCGGCTCATCAGGGCGGGCGAGACGGTGACCGTCTCCGTACAGGCCGCCAACCGCGACCCGCACAAGTTCCCCGACCCCGACCGGCTCGACATCAACCGCAAAGCCACCGGGCACCTGGCCTTCGGACACGGCGCCCACCAGTGCCTGGGCCAGCAGCTCGCCCGCGTCGAGATGACCGTCGCGTTCCCGGCCCTCCTGGCCCGCTTCCCCACCCTGCGTCTCGCGGTGCCGCCGCAGGAGGTGCCGCTGCGCGACCGCGCCAACATCTACGGTGTGATCAGCCTGCCCGTCACCTGGGACAAGGAGTAGCCCATGAGCGACCCACAAGAACCGCTGCGTCTCGGCGTCGACCGTGACCGCTGCGTCGGCGCCGGCATGTGCGCCCTGACGGCCCCCGAGGTCTTCGACCAGGACGACGAGGACGGCCTGGTGGTGCTCCTGCACTCCGCGCCGGGCCCCGAGCACCGGGCCGCCGCGCGGATGGCCGTCGGCCTGTGCCCCGCCGGAGCCATCGCCCTCAACGCCCCGGATTCCACCGGCTCATAGCGACCGCGGCCCTCGCGGACGGGCTCGTAGCCGAACGCGGCACCTCGCGGCCGGGCTCGTAGCAACCGCGGCACTTCCACAACGGACTCATAGCGACCGCTGCACTTCCACAACGGACCCGTAGCGACCGCAGTATTTCTTGGACCAGGAGCCCGCACCGTCGCGCAACGGTGCGGGCTCTCGCGGGTGCGGATCCGTCCGCCACGCCGCCGGGCCGGGGCCCCCGGCGCCCGCTACACGGCTCTGATCGAGGAAGCGCGCGCGACCAGAGTCGGCGCGGGCGCCGCGGTCGGGGCAGGGGTGACCGCGGTGCCCCGCAGCCCCGCGAGCAGCAGCTCCACCGCGTCGGACGCCGCCCGGTCGAGATGCAGATCGACGGCGGTGAGGGGCGGTTGGCACGTGCGGGCCCGCAGCCCGTCGTAGCGGGTGGCGACCATGACGTCGTCCGGGATGGTGCGCCCGCTGTCCTGGATGGCCCGGACCGCGCCCACCGCGAACGCGTCCACCAGCGCGCACACCGCGTCGATCTCGGGATGCGCGGCGAGCAGCGCCGTACAGCGCTCGTACGCCGCCTGCTCGCCCCCCGTCTCGGGCCATGCCTCGACGATGGGTTCCCAGCCCTGTTCCGCCGCCATCCGCTCGTAGGCGACACGGGCGTCGACCGACGAATGCCGCGACCCCGAGCCCACGACGAGCGCCGGATGTCCGGCCCCCTGCGCCCGCAGATGGCTGAGCAGCACGGTCGCGACCTCCTCGCCCCACAGGTCCACGTACGGCGCGTCGTCGTCGGCCGCGACCGGCCGGCCGAGGGCGACGTACGGCAGCCCGCGCCCGCGCAGTTGCGTGACCGCCGCGTCGTCGGTGTCGGGCTCGACCACGATGGCCCCGTCGACGTCCAGGGAGTAGAGCGCGGACCCGGACTGTACGGGCGGCACGAGCACCAGGGCGTAGTCGTGGACGAGCGCGCTCTCGGCGGCGGCGGCCGCCACCTCCATGTAGAACCCGAGCCGCGACGGTCCCCCGGCCACCGCGAACGGCATGGACGACACCAGCGCGATGGCCTTCGCCTGCCCGGTACGCAGCCGCTGCGCACGCAAGTTGGGCCGGTACCCCAGCTCAAGCGCGATCTGCTTGATCCGCTCCCGGGTCCGGGGATCCACCTTGCCCAGACCGTTGAGCGCGTGCGAGACCGTCGTGCGCGACACCCCCGCGACGCGCGCCACATCGGCGATCGTCGGAGGCTTGGAACCGGAAGCGGGCATCTGCGCAAACACTCCTCTGCTGGAACGGCCAACGCGGCGCCGCCCCATCTTCGCCGACGCCGAAGAACCACGGGCAGGCGGTGCCCGCGCGGCGAGCCGGGACGCGGAGGATCCGTCGAGCACCGAACCCGTCTTTGAACGCGTTCAAATTCTCTGTCACCATACGTACTGCCCCCGCCAGGGCGCTGAACGAAAGGACCACGGCGATGACGAGCTCGCTGCTCATGCCGCGACGCCGTGCCCGTGCGGGGACGGCTGGCCAGGAGACCCCGGGGAGCACCGACCCGACGCGGATCCTCAACTGGCGGCATCCGCACGTCACCTCGCTGCTCCACCGGATCGCCGGGACGCCGGAGCCGTCGGCCCCCGCCGACCCGATGGCGACCCTGCGGCAGGCCCACCGGTTGATCGCCTCGACCGTGCGGCCGGTGTACTCCGTACGGGACGAGCGGCCCGTGTCTGAGGTGCTGCGCCGCGGTCGTGGCTCGTGCAGCCAGCGGTTGGCCGTGCTGGAGTCCGTCGCGCGGGCATCCGGCGTGGCCACGCGGGTGCGTGGCCTGCTGGTGGACGGCAGGTTCTGGTATCCGCGTTTCCCCCAGCTGCACCGGATCGTGCCGGATCAGGTTCTGCTCGCCTGGCCGGAGTTCCGCGTCGAGGGCTTGTCTCCGTCCGGCCGGCCCGCCGCTCCCTGGCTGGCCGTCTCCGAACTCTTCGGTGGGCTCGATGAGTTGAGCCGGGGCAACGGTGGCGGCTTCACCAACGCCGGTGCGGAGACGCTCTTCGAGGCGTTGTCCAGGACCGCGATCGACTGGGACGGCACGACGGTGTGCCCGGCCGCGGAGCCCGCGTGCGATCTCTCGGCCTACGTCCTTGCCGACCTGGGCCACTTCGACTCGCGCGACGAGCTCTTCGCCCGGCACGGCCAAACCCTCTGCCCCATGGCGCGGCTGCTGGCGGAGCCCGTCCTTGGGCGTCACTCGGCGGGCGCATAGCCGGCCGGGCGCGAAATCCTTCGCCGGAGTCCACCGCCTGCTGCTGATCTCCACCGCGGCCGCCCTCGGCGGCGGCGCCGTCGCCCTCCTCGACGGCCCGCCCATCCGACGACTGCGCCGCATCGCGCCCTGACCGGGCGAGGGTCGGCCACCGGGGGGAGCGGGCGCGCGGAGGGTGTGTGTCGGCGGCGGCTGGGCACACCTAAACCGCATGACCAACTACGTCGTGACGATCCCAGGCACCCTCCTCGCCGAGCGCACCGAGGAGACTACCGAGGCCCTCGTACGGGCCCTGCGTCCCGCCGACCCACGGGCGACCCACCTCGGCCGGGCGGAGGAGCTGGACATGCTCACCTTCTACAGCGGGACTCCGGCCTTCAGCGTGCGCCTCGAAGTGGAGGCGGACGACACCGCGGCGGCCGAGCAGGAGGCCCGCCGGAAGGTGGCCGCCGCGCTGCGGACGGCGGGTTACGCCGCGCACGAGGCGCCGCTCGGCGACGCGGTGATCACGGGGATCGACACCGAATAGCGCCTGGGGCGACGGCCGGTCCGGCTCCTACCGGATCGGCTTCCGTACGGCCCTCAGGATGGCCGGCAGACGCGGCCGCCCCGCCTTCTGGGCGTCGTCCCCGGCGGCCCCGGCAGCCCCGGCGTTCCCAGCGGCCCCGGCGGCCCCGGCGGCCCCGGCGGGTTTGGCATCCCCGGCGTTCCCGACGGGCCGCTCCGGGGCCGTCTCCGTGTCGGTCGGCTCCACCGGCGCGGCGCGCCGCTGCCACCAGTGATGGCGCCGGGGGTACAGGGCGCGTCCGAGCCTGCGGCCGAGGAGGAGGTAACCGGCAAAGGAACCAAGGGAGTTGAGGATGACGTCGTCGATGTCGAAGGCGCGGCCGGTGACCAGCAGACCCTGGGCCGTCTCGACCGTCAGCATCACGAAGGCGGTCATGAGGACGACGCGAAGGAGTCCGCGCGTCCGGGGAAACAGCACCGGCAGGAGCACACCGAACGGCATCCCGAGCAGGATGTTGCCGCCGACCTGCTTCACCGTGTCGCGCCAGTCGGGCTGTGCGAAGTAGGCGCGGATGGAGTCACCCGGGTGGAGGTTGGTGTGCGTCAGGGGAACCGACGCGGGTGAGGGAACCAGGGTGACCCTGGCCAGCGCCACCGCGAAGGCCACCATGCAGACGAAGCCGACCACCAGCACGGCCGTGCGGGCCAGGACTGCTTTCCAGGTACGCCGTTGAAGCCGCGGTTCGGAACCCATACCGTTCCGGCTACCCCGCACTCAACTGCCCACGCATCCGCGCCCATTGACAGAAGCCCAGCCGGAGCGGGGGCCGGAACCTCGCCGCCGCCGCTGAACCGGGGGCCGAAACCTCGCCGCCGCCTCCCTCGCCCGGCACGGCGGCCGCACACCTCGCCCACGCCTCCCCGGCTGAACCGGGGCCGGGACCTCGTCGCCGCCTCCCCCGCTGAACCGGGGCCGCATACTCGCCGCCTCCCTCCGGCGGGTCCTGCCCCGTCACCGCCGCAAGACACAGCCCGCCCGCGTAGCGGGGGCGGCGGGCGCACATTTGACGTTCCGTCGCGCTCTCTCGCGGGCGCGGCGCCGGGCGCTCAGGCTGGCTCTTTGCCGTGAAACGCCGGAGCGTAGGAGATGCCGACGATCAAGCCGTCCTCCGTGAGAACTCTGGTCACCGTCTGCCCCCACGGTTCTGTGCGGGCCGCGTGCAACAGCTCGAAACCCGCGCGCTGAAGCTCGCCGCCCGCCGCCGCGACAGCTTCCGCGTCCTCCACCTCGAACTCGATCGAGGCCTGGGGGACCAACCGGTCGGCGGGCCACTCCGGTGTGCCGAAGCATGCCTCTGCCGCCTGCGAGAGCGGCCACACTCCGAAGTGCTTGCTGCCGGGGATGTTTCCGCTGGAGTAGTAGCCGTCGCCTTCGCCCTCCAGCGTGAGGCCGAGGGCATCAATGAACAGCTTGCGGCTTTGCGGTGGGTCAGCGGTGACAACCGCCACGCTCGCGACGAAGAGAACGTTCACCCGGCACAGGCTACGGGCCGCGGTCGGTCCCGCATGGGATTGGCACCGGACACTTCAATCCGTCCTTTGAAACGGGGCACAGGGGGCAGAAACCGCGCCGCCCCCGCCGCCACACCAGGGCCGGGACCCCGCAACCTCCGCCGCCGACACGGCGGCCGCACACCTCACCCACGCCTCCCCCGCCCGCCCACCGATCCCGCGCCGTCACAGATATTGACCCGCCCCCGCCGGGGTTCTACCGTTCCCTCGAATCGTTCACGTCCACACTCGCTGTTCAAGTACGTAAACCCCCACGCGGACAAGCCCGGAGAGCACCCATGCGCATACGCACGCTGTTCATCCCTCTGGCCGTCGCCACCGCCGCCACCGGCATCACCTTCGCGGCTCCCGCCTCGTCGGCCGCCCCGTCCGTTGCGCGCCCCGCCGCGCGGACCATGCAACAGACCGCGCCCGGCGGGCACTTCGACCTGTCCGTGTGGGAGCTCCAGGAGCCCATCGGCTCCCCCGGCTCGCCGACCACCATCCCCTCCGCGCGACTCCAGGGAGCCAACGGGTTCCAGGACGCGTACTTCTACACCGACAGCCACGACGGGGCGATGGCGTTCTGGGCACCCGAGAAGGGCGTCACCACGCCGAACTCCCATTACGCCCGCTCCGAGCTGCGCGAGATGAACCGCGACGGCAGCCCCGCGAACTGGCCGCTGCGCGGCACCCACCGCCTCGACGCGACGCTGCGCGTGGTGTCGGTGACGTCCAACGTCTGCGTCGGGCAGATCCACCTCGGTACGGGCGGCTCCTCGACCAAACCGCTGGTGGAGCTGTACTACCGCGCCAACGGCGACATCGTCCTCGGCACGGAGAACTCACCCTCGGGCGGCCAGACCAGCCACCCCGTGGGCCATGTGCCGGTCGGCAAGACGTGGAGCTACACGATCGGCGTATCGGACGGACACACACTCGACGTGACGGTCAACGCGAGCACCACCCACTACTCCATCCCGTCGTCCTTCGACGCCTACCAGCAGTACTTCAAGGCCGGCTCGTACAACCAGTCGTCCTCCGACAGCACCACGAAGGGCGCCCGCGTCGCGTTCTACCGGCTCAGCGTCGCCCACGGCTGAGCCACCGCATGGGCGCCAGGCACGCGCTGGACGAGCTGAGGGCCACGGCGCGGGCGCACCGTGAGCGATTGGGGACGGCCATGACCGGCTGACGGCCCCGGGCGTCGTTCACGGCCGTGCACCTCTCACTGACCAGTGCTTGACTGTTTTGAGGTCATATAGGCGGGTACGCACGCCACTCCGCGCCCAGTCAGTCCATGGAGGCTGTTCATGCCAGATGTCACCGGTCCGTACACGCCCGGCACCCCGTGCTGGGGCGACCTGATGGTTCCCGATCAGCAGGCGGCTCTCGACTTCTACCGGGATCTGTTCGGCTGGCAGGGAGAGGTCGGACCGCCCGAAACCGGCGGCTACGCGCTCTGTTCGCTGCGCGGCCAACCGGTCGCCGGGATCATGGCCGCGATGAATCCGGACGGCAGCAAGCCCGACCCGATGCCGCCGGCCGTGTGGACCACCTACCTCGCCACCGACGACCTCGCCGCCACGGAGAAGAAGAGCGCGAGCAACGGCGGCCAGGCGATGGTGCCCGGCATGGACGTGATGTCGCTCGGCCGGATGGCCGTCGCGAGCGACCCCACGGGCGCGGTCTTCGGCCTCTGGCAGGCCAAGGACTTCCGTGGCGCGGGCGTCGTCAACGAACCCGGCGCGATCATCTGGAACGAGCTCAACACCAGCGACACGGACGCCGCCGCTTCGTTCTACTCCAAGGCGCTGGGCATCACCGCCGCCCCCATGGAGGGCGGGGAGGGCTACTTCGCGATGAACGTGGCCGACCGTACCGTCGGAGGCATGCAGGCCCTCTCCAACATCGAGAACCTGCCCCCTCAGACGCCCTCGCACTGGCTGACGTACTTCGCCGTCGACGACACCGACAGCGCGGTCGACACGGTGGTCCGCGGCGGCGGCACCGTCCTCAAGCCGCCGTTCGACATGATGGCGGGCCGGATGGCCGTCGTGCAGGACCCGCAGGGCGCGGTCTTCGCGGTCATCAACGCGAAGGGGCCCGAGCCCGCCTGACCGGCGCCGTACCGGTGGCAGGGCCGTCGGCCCTGCCACCGACAACGGTGAGCCCGCTGACGCGCCTGGTGCGGCCCGAACGCCCCCGCGCGTTGGCCGGTTTGGCACGGGTGACGAAGGCGCGGAGTTCCCTAGGCTCGGTGAGCAGGACGTAAGTCCCACCAGCAGGCTTACGTCCCACCAGCAGCCCGGGAGGTTGACGTGTTGTACGCATTCGGTTTCGAGCGGGTCGGCGTCGTGGTGAGCGATCTCTACTTCGTGGACCCGGATCCACTTCCCGGACAGGACACCCCCGAGCGCGGAGTGCGCCTGGAGCTGCGGATCTTCGAACGCGGCGAGTTGACCGGTTCCGTCTACTCCGCACGGCCCATCACGATCGGCCGCCCGTTGTGGCGGGTGGACCTCCTCCAGGACGCGAACGCCGCCCCGAACACCTTCGACCGGACACACCACCACCCGGCTTTCGACGGCTGGAACCCGAGCCCGAGGGTCTTCGTGGACGAGCTGTCCAGGGATCCACTGACCTGGCTGACCAACCAACTCACCGACGTCTCAAGCCTGTTGAAGGAGACGAGCATCTCCCCGGACGAGATCCCGGCGGCGGACGCGCACGGACTGCGCACGGCGGCGCCCGAGATCGCGGACACCGTCCGCCGGCTCCTTGACCGGGTGTGGTCGGGAGAGCTCGGCCGCCCGACGGACGACGCGGCCCCGGGCTCGGTCACCGGCATGCGGGTCAGCTGGCTCTGAGGGCTCGGGGCCCCGCTGTTCGCGGACCAACACCAGCGAATGGTCCCCGCCGTTGATGACTCCCGGATCCCGGCGCATGCTTTCCGCGATCCCGGGCAAGCGCAGTTCAGTCCCCGCCGGACTCCCCCACCCGGCGGGGGCTTCGCATGTCCGGGCATGGTTGTGCGGTTCGGGGGCAGGCGCACCGTACGGGTGAGTGCCTGAATGCGGAGGTGGCTTCGATGTCGGTGCTGGGACGTTTCCCCGCTGGTGGCCCGCGCGGGTCGTGGCCCGCCGAGGAGCTGGCGGCTCAGCTCAGGAGCCGCGGCCACGCGGCCGCCGTGGTGATGGACCTCGAAAGCGACAGCTTCCTGGTGGTCGAACGGCGCGAGGAGGCCGCGTAACCACGGGTCGCGGCCGATGCGACTCGGCTGAGTCAGTGGCCAGGGCGGCGTGTGCTCCCCCGCGCCACGGCGCCCGGCCCCGCCGGCTCGGCCCCGGCCGACCCGGCCCACCGCACCCCCGCTCAAGATTCACCGTGTACGCCCTCCACGTGTCCAGAGGGATACCGGTCGCGGACCCTGCCGGGAATGGTCCGTCTGTCCGATGAGCCGGAGCGTGCGCCGGGTCGCTCCGGAAGCTCGTGGGTCATGCGGGGTTCGATGGTCGTGCGCCCACCTCCCGGCCACGTTCGCGCAGTTAAGGGCAGGGTTCGGTGCGTTCGGGCGGGCTTGGGGCGGGTAACGCGTGGGGCCCCTGGTGCGCAGGGTTCTGGGCTGCGCCGCGCGGGCGGGCGGGCGGCCGATATGGCCAGAAAGAAAGTTCTCGCTCCCGCCGCGGCCGTGCTTGGCTGACACGTCGGTAGTTCCACGCACCGTACATCTCACGGCGAGGAGTGACCCAGATGGCCGAAGTCACCAAGATGAACAACCCGACACCCACCGCGTCTTCGCGGCCCTGCGGGTTCGTGTCGACCGACAAGGGCAATGCACCGACGATCACCCCGCTTCCCAAGGCGGAGTCGGTTCCGGACGCCGCGAAGGCGGAAGAAACGAGCGCGCGGGCCTGAGGCCGTCGCCGCTCCTCTTCCGGGACCTGTCGTCACGGGGTCGGTCTGAGCACGACATCCTCTCCCGGCGGCGGTGGGTCCCGGTTTTCCCGTACCACGACGGGCCCCTCTCCTGCCCTTCTCCTTGAGGCTTCCCGCCGCACACCGTGAAACTCCCAGGAGGAAGCACGCCGATGTCCACCCCGGTTTATCAGTCCTCCCGCTATGTCCGGACCCTGCGCTCAGCGAACGACCGCGACTTCTCGCGCTTCGGCGGCCGCCTGGAGAACTTCGACGACGGCGATCGCACCATTGCCTTCCACTCACTGTTCGGCAACGCCCGGCTGGTGGACCGCGACACCATCGACCTCCTGCGCACCGCGGCCGAGGGGCTGCCCCTGGACAAGCTGTGGGAGCGCGCCGACAAGGAGACCGTGGAGAGCCTGATCGAGGCCAAGTACCTGGTGGCGGCGGGCTACGACGAGGCGGCCGAGATCGACGCGCTGCTGTCCACCCGCGGCGAGGCGCTCAGCACCGGCGTCTTCCACTCCTCGATCCAGCTGGTCCTGACCAACGCGTGCAACTTCAGCTGTCAGGGCTGTTTCGCGTACAACTTCGACGGCGGCGTCGAGGAACGCAACCACTCCGGCGAGTCGGTCAAGCCCGGTCCCGTCCTGGTCGAGCTGCGCGCGACGCGCGGCGACACCGGCCCGACCCTGGCCAAGGGCGACTGGAACGAGGGCAGCGACGGCGGCCGCAACCCCTCGATGCACATGTCTCCCGAGGTCGCCGAGAAGACGCTCCGGGAGGCCGTCGCGCTGCGCAAGGCCAATGGCGGCGGCGAACTCACCGTGTCGTTCTTCGGCGGCGAGCCGACCCTGGCGCGCGGCACCATCCTGCACATCCTGCGCACCTTCGGCGGGTCCTACGACGGCGTCAGCCTCTCGTACGACATGACCAGCAACGGTTCGCGGATCGACGCCGAACTGCTCGCGGCGCTCGCCGAGCACCAGGTCTCCACCACCGTCTCCATCGACTACCTCGTCCCCGAGACCGGCGAGTTCCGCGGTGGCCAGCAGCAGCGCACCGCCTGGCCCGTGGTCCGCAAGGCGATCCTCGACATGAAGGCGGCCGGGGTCCCGGTCAGCATCACGACCGTCCTTTCGCAGTACACCTGGGACAAGTGGGGCACCCCGCTGATCGACTTCGTCGCCGAGGCGGGCCTGGACTCCCTCGACGTCATCGTCTCCTTCCAGGCGAACGAGTTCTTCCAGCAGCACAGCCCACACGACGTCGCGCAGCGGCTGCTCTCGGCCGTCGACTACGGGCGCGAGCGCGGGGTGCAGCTGAGCGGCTACTGGTACCAGACGTTCCAGATGATCGCGGACGAGCAGAAGTGGGCCGCCCAGGCGGACTACAAGACCTGCCCGGCGGTCGGCCGGCAGCTGTCCATCGAGCCCAACGGCAGCGTCTTCGCCTGCAAGGCGACCGCGCGCAAACTCGGCTCGATCGACGACTGGCGCGGCATCTTCAACTCCCCCGGCTACCGCGACTACGGGATGCGGGCCTACACCAACGGGCCGGGCTGCCAGGGCTGCGAGCTCCAGGGCACCTGCTCGGGCGGCTCGGCCGGAGCACTGGAGGAGGAGAACGGGTCGATCCAGGTCATGTCGCCCGGGTACTGCGCCTACATGCGCGAAACCGTGCAGGGACTGCTCGAACGGCACCACGCCCAGGTCGTCTCCGCCGTTTGAGAGGGAGCTGCACTTCATGCCGACGATCGGTCTGAACTTCGGACACGACGGTGGCGCCGCCCTGGCCGAGCCCGGGGGCGTCCATGTCATCGAGGCCGAACGCCAGGTGGGACTGCGCCACGTGTGCGGCGGCAACAAGACGTTCGCGAGCGAGGTCGGCGGGTGGATCGGCACGCTGTTCGATCGGGCCGGCGGCCCGGTCACCGGCATCGCCGTGTCCGACTGGTACACCCCGGCCTGCGAGATCCTGCCCGGCCCGCTCACCGAACTGGTCGGGCAGGACATCACCTGGAGCAGGCCGGGCGACGCCCTGGCGTCCTCGGTCCTGCGCCCGTTGAAGCCGGTGGAGTGGGCGCTCGGCGACGCCACCCGCTCGGTGCCGCTCACCGCGGTGCGCCACCACTACGCGCACGCCGCCCTCGCCTACTACACCTCCGGCGAGTCCAAGGCGCTCACCCTGGCCCTGGACGGAACCGGCAACTACGCCGAGTGCGGCATGGTCTGCCTGGGCGACGGCGACGACCTGGTCCCGGTCAGGTCGTTCGACAACCGCAACGGCCCGCGCTTCGGCCTGCTCTACGAGGCGCTGGCCCGGCGCGTGCACGGCGGCCAGTTCGACACCGGCAAACTGCTCGGTCTGGCCGCCACCGGCGAGGTCGACGCGGATCTGTTGCCGGTGGTGCGGGCCATGATGATCGGGGAGCGGTCCCGGCGCTCGGACGAGCTGTTCGCGCCGCTCGGCGACACCGCGCCCGTCGGCAGCGCGCTGCGCTACGAGGACAGCTGGTTCGAGTACGACGAGAGCTCCGGCGGCTATCTCGACGGGCTGCTCGCCGACGCGACCGACGACGACGTGGTGCACTCCTACGGGGAGATCTTCCCCGACGAGATCCGCGCCGCCTCCGGCCGCCGCTTCGTGATCGGCAAGAGCCCCGAGGACGCGGTCTGCCGCGATCTGGCCGCGACCGTGCAGGCGGCCGTGGAGCAGGACCTGCTGCACCTGGTCACGGCGCTGCACGCGCGGTATCCCGAGTACCGGGTGCTGTGTTACGCGGGCGGCTGCGCGCTGAACATCCTCGCCAACTCCCGTCTCGCCCAAGCCGAGTTGTTCGACCGCATCCACATCCCGACCTGCTGTGACGACTCGGGCATCGCGCTGGGGGCCGCGCTGGCGCTCGCGAACGCGCAGGACCGGCCCCGCCGCACGAAGGACGCCGAGCCCGCCTACGCCGGGCCCGCCCTCATCACCACGACCTCCGACACCCGCCACCGCCGTGAAGTCCTGACGAGCGAGGGCGAGTTCATCGAGCGGATCGCCGATCTGCTGGCCTCGCGCCACTGCGTGGCCTGGCTGGAGGGCGGTATGGAGACCGGCCCGCGCGCCCTTGGCCACCGCTCACTGCTCGTCTCCCCGCACTGGCCCGGCGCGCGCAAACACGTTTCCCAGGCCATCAAGCACCGCGAGTGGTTCCGCCCGGTGTCGCCGCTGTGCCCGGTCGAGGTGGCCGGCCAGTACTTCAGCGGCCCGCTCGACCAGACCGACCGGATGCTGTTCGCCGTACGGGTGCGGCCCGAGCGGGCCGAAGACCTCACCGAGGTCCGGCACATCGACGGCACCGCGCGCCTTCAGACCGTGACCTCGACCGAACACCCGCTGCTGCACCGGCTGTGCCTGGCCCTGAAGACCCGTACCGGACTGCCCGTCCTCATCAACACCAGCGCCAACGCGGGCGGGCGCCCGATCCTCAACAGCCTCGACGAGGCGCTGGCCCTGCTCGACAGCACCCCACTGGACGCCGTCGTACTCGCCGGTGAACGCACCGTCATCCATTCCTGACCCTCCCGGCGCACGCGCCGCCGACATCCCACCGCACCAACCGGAACGAGGAGCTCGATGGAAGCCACCCAGCTCAGGGACGTCCGCAAACGGCTGCCCCTGCGCACCCTGTCGCCGCAGGACTGGGAGCAGTGGATCACCCTCGGCTATGTCATCGTGCGCCAGGCGGTCCCCGCCGACAACGTGGAACGCCTGACCGAGGCGCTGTTCGCCTTCGAGGACATGGATCCGGACGACCAGGCCACCTGGTACAAGAGCGACGCGCCCAGCCAGCGGCTGCCCGGACACAGCGGCCTGGTGGAGATCTACAACCACCAGGCGATGTGGGACAACCGCCAGACGCCGCGCCTGTACGACGCGTTCGTGGACGTGTGGGACACCACGGACCTGTGGGTGGTCATCGACTTCGCCAACGTCAACCCGCCCAACCGCGGCACCCGCGAGTTCGAGGGCTTCGTCCACTGGGACGTCGACACCTCGCGGCGCCCGCTGCCCATCAGCTGCCAGGGCGTGCTGTCGCTGAGCGCGGGCGACGAGGAGATCGGCGGGTTCCAGTGCGTGCCCGGCATCTTCGAGAAGCTCGACGGCTGGCTCGCCCAGCAGCCCGCCGACCGCGACCCGATGACCCCCGACCTCACGGGCCACGAGATCGTCACCCCGCGGGTGGACCCCGGCGACCTCATCATCTTCAACAGCCTGCTGCCGCACGGTGTACGGCCCAACCGCTCGCCGGACCGGGTGCGCATGGCCCAGTACATCTCCATGTCCCCGGCGCTGGAGCACGACACGGCCCTGCGCGAGACGCGGATCGCGTTCTGGCGGGACCGGATCCCGCCGCACGAGCACGAGCACCACGGTCAACCCCGCAAGCGGGAACGGGAGTTGTACGGGCGCGCCGAGCTGACCCCGCTCGGTGAACGGCTCCTGGGCCTGCGCAGCTGGTCCGCCTGAATGAGCCACCGCGTACGAGTGCCCGCACCACAGCAGAGTGAGGTTCTTTGACCACGGCAGATCCCCGGGCCCTGCGCGGCGCGCCCCGGCTCGGGCGCCCGTTCCGGTGGCTCTGGTCGTCCTCGGTGGCCTCCAACGCCGGGGACGGCATCACCCGTACCCTGCTGCCCCTGCTCGTGGTCGCCGGCCATCCCCAGCCCCTGGTGGTGGCCGGGCTCACCGCGGTCAACATGCTTCCGTGGCTGTTGTTCGCGCTGCCCGCGGGCGTGCTCGTGGACCGCCACGACCGGCGCCGTCTGCTGGTCCTCAGCAATGTGGTGCGGGCCGCGGCGCTGCTGGGGGCGATCGCCGCGTTCGCCGCCGGGGGCTCGGTGCCGCTCCTGTACGGGCTGGCGTTCGTGCTGGGCGTCGCCGAGACGCTCGCCGAGACCGCGGGCCCCGCGATGCTGCCCGCGATCGTCGCCCCGCAGCAACTGGAGCGCGCCAACGGGCAGTTGTTCGCCCCGCAGGTCATCCTGAACGAGATGGCGGGCCCGCCGCTCGCCGGGCTCCTGGTCGGGATCGGCGCGACCCTGGCGCTGGCCACCGGCGGCGCCCTGTACGCGGTCGCCGCCGTGCTGCTCACCGGCCTGGCCAAAGCCGTACCGGCGCCGCGGGAGACCGCTCGGGCCGGCTCCTCGATGTGGCGGGAGATCCGGGCGGGCGTCGGCTTCGTGCTCGGCCGCGCGGCGCTCGCCCGCACCCTCGCGGCCAGCGCGCTGTACGGCCTCGTGTACTCGGCGACCTTCTCCATGCTGGTGCTCCTGGCGTACGGGTCGCTGCGCCTGCACGCCGTCGGTTACGGCCTGCTGCTCACCGTCGGCTCGATCGGCTCGGTCTTCGGTACGTGGCTGGCCGGCCGGCTTGCCGAGAAGGTGCCCACCATCCCGCTCGCCCTGGCCTCGCTCGTACTGTCGGGCACCGCGTACATCGCGATGGGGCTGGCCGGGAACGTGGTGGCGGTGGGCGCTGCCCTGCTGTGCAACGGCGTGTTCATGATGAGCTGGAACATCCCGGTCCTGTCCCTGCGCCAGCGGTTCGCGCCGGCCGAACTCCAGGGCCGCGTGATGAGCGTGTCGCGGCTGTGTTCCTGGGGAACCATGCCGCTCGGCGCGGCGCTTGGCGGTCTGCTCGCCCGTTTCTCCTCCGTCGCCACGGTCTTCGTGACGTTCGGAGCCGCCCTGATCGTGGGCGCCCTCGTTCTGCTCGCCCCGCTGCGCAAGGTCGTCCTGACTCAGGGCGCGGTGGACGGTACGGGCTCGCACCACCGGCACACAGATGACGAAAGAGGAGACAATGACAGCCACTCCGTATGACGCCGTGATCGTCGGCGGCGGCCCCGCGGGTCTGAACGCCGCTCTGTACCTGGGCCGCTCGCGCCGCCGGACCGTGCTGATCGACTCGGGCGACGCACGGAACATGGCGGCCGGGGTCATGCACAACGTTCCCACCAACGACGGTGTGAGCATCGCGGACTTCCGGGAGCGGGCCCGCGCGGAGATCGCCGGATACGGGGTGGAGCTGGTCGACGGCGAGGTGACTTCGGTGTCGCCCGACGGCGACCAGGTGGTCACGGTGACCCGCTCCGGCACCGAGCTGCGCAGCCGCACGGTGCTGTACGCGGCCGGAGTGCGCTCGATCCTGCCCGACCTGCCCGGCATCGCCGACCTGTGGGGCAAGAGCGTCTTCGAGTGCCCTTACTGCCACGCCTACGAGGTGCGCGACGGGGCGTTCGGCGTGTACGGCGGAGGGGTGCCCAGCGAGTGTCTGGCCGCCACCCTCACGGTGTGGGCGTCCTCCCTCACCTATCTGTCCGACCAGCGCGAGCTGCCCGAGGACGAGCAGGCCCGGCTGGCCGCCGCCGGGGTGCCCACCGTGGCGGACAAGGTGCTGGGCCTCGCGGGGGGGCCCGACGGGGTCAGCGTCAAACTGGACGACGGCCGCTCCCTCGAATTCGCCGCCCTGTTCACCCACTTGGAGACCGAGCCGCGCATCCAGCCGCTGCGCCCGTGGCTCCAGGCGGCCGACCTCACCGAGGTGCAGACCGACGAACGCGGCCGCACCTCGCTGCCGCGCCTGTACGTCGCCGGTGACCTGGGCAAGAACATGCAGCAGGCGGCCATGGCCGCGGCCAGCGGCGCACTGGCCGCGATGGCCATCAACGCCGACCTCATCCGCGAGGACCGCCCCGGCGCCCTGTACGACCTGTAACCCCCACCCCTCACGAGCCGAGCAGGAGGGCAGCCCACCGTGAAGTCCCCACGGGCCGAACTGACGCCCCAGATGGAGCACTACACGTTCGTCCTGGAGGACCAGCCGTACATCGGCTTCTTCCAGTACGGCAACGAGAGCACCCCGGTCTACCGCACCGACCCGTGCGGCTTCCGGATCTCGCACACCACGGACGGCCGGACGGCCTCCGTGGCGGGCGAGCGCCCGCCGGGCCCGGTGCGGCTGCTCGCCGGCAGCTCCGCCGTCTTCGGCGTCGGCGCCACCGGCGACCACGCCACCGTCCCCTCCCGCCTCGGCACCCGCTACGCCCCCGGACGGCCGTGGCTGAACTTCTCGGGCCAGAGCCTGAACTCCGTACAGGAACTGATGCTCACCGCCCTCTTCCAGCACCTCCTGGACGAGGTCGAGGAGATCGTCGTGCTGTCGGGTGTCAACAACCTGGTCCTCAGCAGGCTCCCGGAGTCCCAGCAGGGCCGCCACGGCGCCTTCTTCGAATGCGGCCCGGCACCGGAGAACGTGCCCACCCCCGACCAACGCATCGCCCACGCCAGTGAGTTGACGATCCGTCACCTCAAGGGCTGGCAGCGTTTCGCGACGGCGTTCGGCGCCCGACTCACCTACGTACTGCAACCCCTAGCCCCCTGGGTCCGGGACGAGCCCGCCCCGCAGGAGAAGGCGCTCTTCGACGAACTGGACGATGTCTCCAACTGGCGGCGGCTGCACAACGACATCGCCTCAATGGAGGTGGGCCGCCGCTACGCGCAGGCGCTGCGCGAGGGCTGCGCGAGCACCGGGGCCGGCTTCCTCGACCTCAACCCCGCGCTCGGCGAGGCGGCCGCCGCCGACGACTGGCTGTTCGTGGATCGGGTCCACTGTGTGGACGCGGGCTACGACGCCGTGGCCCGCGTCCTGGCCGAGCACCTCGACCTGTCGTAGGAGGACTCACCCATGAGGACGGACTCACCATGACGCGGCTGCGGAGGATTCTGGACCGACTTATGCGCCGCAAACCGAAGCTGAAGCCCCAGCCCAAGGACGACGCCTCCATCTACCCGATGTTCTGAACCGCGCGCCGCCCGCATCCGATGAGGGGAGGAGGAACGTGACGGAGCTGGTCCTTGGCGTGTCCGCGTTCTACCACGACAGTGCCGCCGCCCTGGTCGCCGACGGCGTGCCCGTCGCGGCGGCCCAGGAGGAGCGGTTCAGCCGGCGCCGCCACGACCCGTCCTTTCCCCGGCACGCGGTCGAGTACTGCCTGGAGGCGGGCGGCATCACCCTCGACGACCTGTCGGCGGTGGCGTACTACGAGGACCCGGCGCTCAAGTTCCGCCGGGTCATGGCCACGTTCGCCGAATCCGCCCCGCACGCCCTGCCCGCCTTCCGGGACTCGTTTCCCGGCTGGCTGCGCTGGAAGCGCAGGGCCACCGACGCGGTACGCGACGAACTCGCCCGGGGCGGCGGTACGGTGCCCCCGATCGTGGCCCTGCGCCACCACGCCTCGCACGCCGCTTCCGCGTTCTTCCCCAGCCCGTTCCGCACGGCCGCGGTGCTGTGCATCGACGGCGTCGGGGAGTGGGCGACGACCACGCTCTGGCACGGCCGGGGCACCGAGCTGCGGCAACTGGCCGAACTGCGCTTCCCGCACTCGCTGGGCCTGCTGTACTCGGCGTTCACCTACTTCTGCGGTTTCAAGGTGGACTCCGGCGAGTACAAACTGATGGGCCTGGCGCCGTACGGGAAGCCGCGGTTCGCCGCGCTCATCCGCGAGCGGCTGATCGACGTCAAACCGGACGGCACCTTCCGGCTCGACGTCCGCCGTTTCGAGTTTCTGCGCGGCCGCGTCATGACCGGTCGCGCCTTCGAGGAGCTGTTCGGCGGCCCCCGCCGGGAGCCCGAAGGGCCCCTGACGGAGAGGGAGTTCGACCTCGCGGCCTCGGTACAGCAGGTCACCGAGGAGGTGGTGGTACGCCTCGCCAGGACCGCCCGCGCGCTGACCGGCGAGTCCCGTCTGTGCATGGCGGGCGGGGTGGCCCTCAACTGCGTCGCCAACGGAAAGGTGGTCGAGCAGGCGGGCCTCGACGAGCTGTGGGTGCAGCCGGCGGCGGGCGACGCGGGCGGCGCGCTGGGCGCGGCACTGGCGGTGACGCACGGGCGGGGCGCGGCCCGCGCCCACCTGACGGCCGACGGCCTGGACGCGATGTCCAGTGGCGGCGTACGGGAGCCGAAGCACTCCGGCACGCACCATCGGCCGAGTATTCTGACGTACCGTCAAGATGCCATGTCCGGCGCCTTGTTGGGCCCGGAGTACTCCGACGAACAGATCGGCGCCCGCCTCGACCGGCTCCAAGCGCCCTACACCCGCCTGGACCCGGACGCGCTGGTTCGGGAGGTGGCCGCCGCGCTGGCCGACGGCAAGATCGTGGGGTGGTTCCAGGGCCGCATGGAGTTCGGGCCGCGTGCGCTCGGCTCGCGCTCGATTCTCGCCGACCCGCGCGACCCGGGGATGCAGTCGGCACTCAATCTGCGGACCAAGTTCCGTGAGTCCTTCCGCCCGTTCGCGCCCGCCGTCCTGGCCGAGGACGCCAAGGACTACTTCGAACTGCGGCAGGACAGCCCGTACATGCTGCTCGTGAGCCGGGTGTCCGCGGCGCAGCGGCTGGATCACGAGGTGCCGGCCGGCACCGCCGGGCTCGACCTGTTGCGGGTTCCCCGCTCCACCATCCCCGCCGTCACCCACATCGACGGCACCGCCCGCGTCCAGACGGTGGGCCCCGCCCACCCCCGCCTGCGCCGCCTGCTGCTGGCCTTCAAGGAGCGGACGAACTGTCCGGTGCTGATCAACACGTCGTTCAACGTCCGCGGGGAGCCGATCGTGAACAGCCCGGAAGACGCGTACACGTGCTTCATGCGGACCAACATCGACGCGCTCGCCATCGGGGGGTTCCTCCTGCGCAAGGAGGCACAACCGGTGTGGGAGGAGGAAGCGGACTGGCGGGCGAGGATTCCGGTGGACTGAGGGTCCGACCGGGTCATGTGCCGCGGCCCCGCGCCTGGACCGAGGGTCCGCCCGGGTTCGCGCCGCCCACCCCTTCACGCGCCGACGACCCTGCTGTCCGATCCCGAGGAGGTGCACGACCGTGCGCCGGATTCTGCTTGCCGCCGTCTACTACCTGGCCGTCACACCGTGGGGCCGGTTGCGGCGCATGGTCGCGGACCCGCTGGAGCGGCGGCCGCGCCCGGAGGCGACGACGTACTGGCACTTCGTCGACGGCGCCCAGCCCTAGGCTCCAGATCGACCGGCCCCGTCTGCTACCAGGGTGCTACCTTGTCATCATGAGCAGCGCGAAGAAGCAGACCCAGGTTCGGCTTGAGCCCACGGTGCTCGCCGCGGGCAAGGACGCCGCGGCCGCCCGCGGGCTGGACTTCAACAAGTACGTGGAGATCCTCATCACCGAGGACACCACCGGAGCCCGCGCGGCCGGGATGGCGGCCGCCCAGCGGCTGATCGACACCCACGGGGACTTCCTCGACGGCCTGGAGGCGGACCTGGACGCGCGGCACACCCCCACCGCCTCCTCCCGGGGCGCCGCTGCGTGAGCATGTCCCTGCACGTCGACCTGTCCTGGATCCTGGAAGTCGCCGAACGCGCGGGGCACCGCGACCCCGCGCCGGACGACCTGGGTGTTCCCATCGCCGCCGTCGCACGCCACCGCGCCGAACTCCTCGAACAGCCCGTCTACGGCGGCCCCTTCGCGCGGGCCGCCGCTCTGGTCCACACCCTCGCGCTGCGCTGGCTGGAGCGCTCCAACCTCACCGTCGCGTGCGCGGTGGCCGTGATGTACCTCAACGCGAGCGGCATCCCCGTCGACCCCACCCGCGAACAGCTCACCGAACTGGCCGGCGACCTGTACGACCCGCGCTGCACCGCGGCACGCATCGCCGCTCGGCTGCGCACCTGGCAACCGTGAAGCGCGCGAAGGTGTGCGCGGGACGGTAGCCCGCGGTGCGGGCCCGGCACGGTCTCGCGGGATCCGCAACCCGAGCACCGCCATGCGCGGACGACCGGGCAGGCCTAGCGTGGAAAAGGTTTGATGTCCTCGTCCGGACGTCATCGTCCGGACCTCCTCGTCCGGCAGGAGGCCTGCCCATGAGGTATTCACGGATTCACTGGCGCAAGGCGTGCGTGGGCCTGACGGCCACCGCAGTGCTCGCCGTACCGGCGTCAACGGCGAATGCGTACGGCCTCCTCTCGACCCAGAGCCCGTCCCCCTCCGCGTCGGCCTCCAGCGACACCGGCTTCGCGAACCTCACCCCGGCCGTCGCCGCCCGCCTGGACACCGCCATCAAGCAGGTCATGCGCGAGGCGAACGTGCCCGGCGTGGCGGTCAGCGTGTCGGCACCCGGCAAGGGGAGTTACGTCAAGGCCTTCGGCGTGGCCGACAAGTCCACCGGCGCGCCCATGAAGCCGGACCTGTACGTGCGGATCGGCAGCGAGACCAAGACCTTCACGGTGACCGCCCTGCTCCAACTGGTCGACCAGGGCAAGCTGGCCATCGACGACCCGATCTCGAAGTACGTCAAGGGCGTCCCCAACGGGGACAAGATCCGGCTGCGCGACCTGGCGGACATGCGCAGCGGACTGTTCAACTACTCCGAGGACCCGGGCTTCGTGAAGGCGTTCCTCACCAATCCGAAGAAGCCGATGACGCCCCAGCAGTTGCTGGACTACTCGTTCAAGCACCCGGTGGCGTTCCAGCCCGGCACCCGGTTCGTGTACTGCAACACCAACCTGATCCTGCTCGGTCTGGTCGTGGAGAAGGTGGGCGGCATGCCGCTGCACGACATCATCACGCAGAAGGTCCTGAAACCGGCCGGGCTGAACCACACCGTCTTCCCGACCGGCGCCGAGTTCCCGAACCCGCACGCCCAGGGCTACACCAACCAGACCCTCTCCGGGAAGGTCGAGAACAGCACGGACTGGAATCCCTCCTGGGCCTGGGCGGCCGGCGCGATGATCTCCAACCTGCCGGACCTGAAGAGCTGGGCCCATACGCTCGCCACTGGCACTCTGCTGTCCGCCAAGACGCAGGCCGCGCGCCTCAGGTTCCTCCCGACGCCGATCCCGGGCGCCGGGTACGGCCTGGGCATCCTCAACGTCCAGGGCTGGATCGGCCACAACGGCTCACTGCCCGGCTACGAGACGCTGACGGTGTACCTCCCCGAGGCGAAGGCCACGATGGTCGTGGTCCTCAACACGGACATCCTGCACAACAACATCGAGCCCAGCACGCTCTTCGGGCAGGCGATCACGCGCATCGTGTCCCCCGGGCACGTGTTCGGGCTCCCCACCCCGGAGCCACACCCGTCGGCCCCGTCGCCCTCATCGACCCCGTCGGTGCAGCCGAGCTCCGGATGACGGCGCGTCACCAGCCTTGCTGAGCGGGCCCCCGTGGGCGACGATCAAGCACGAACCGTCGTCTCCCAGGGGGGTACTTGTGTCCGAGCTGTCCGAGGTATCTGAAGTGTCCGAGGCATCTGAGGTACCTGAGGCCTCCGCGGTATCTGAGGTCTCCGCGGTATCCGACGCGTCTGATGCATCCGACGTGTCTGGGGCATCAGACGTGTCTGGGGCGTCTGGGAAGTCCGGAGCCTCCCAGGCCTCCGCAGCCTCAGAGGTCAAGGCCGAACTCGACCGGCTGATGCGTAGGTTCCTCGGTGCGTTCACCAACACCGACGGCAGGCGGCCCGACGTCGACCGGGTCCGGGAGGTGTTCATCCCGCAGGGGATGATCATCAGCAACGTCGGGGACGAGCCCGTGGTCTACGATCTCGATGCCTTCATCGAGCCCCGCGAGAAGATCCTCACCGACGGTTCGCTGACGGAGTTCTCCGAGTGGGAAGTCGCCGAGCACACCGAGGTGTTCGGGTCGGTCGCGCAGCGGTTCAGCGAGTACCGCAAGTCCGGTTTCCTCAACGGCACGTGGTTCGAGGGCTCCGGCCACAAGGCGACCCAGTTCGTCCGGACGCCCGCCGGGTGGCGTATGAGCTCGATGGCTTGGGACGACGTGGCCGACTGACCGCGCCGGGGTGACGGTAAGGGGCTGGCGGTGCCGGGCCGACGGTGACGGTGACGGCCCCACCGTGACGGGCCGACCGTCACGGGCTGACGGTGCCCGGCCGACCGCGCCGCCGTGACGGCGACGGCCTGCCCGTCCCAGGCCGGTCTACGTGTTGCCGTCGTGGCGAGCCACTTGCCCATGCCCCGCGTAGAGGGGGCGGGCCCCCGACCTCAGTGACGGTCGGCCTGTTCCGGTGGCGGGACCGCAGAGGCGTCCCGTCCGGTGAGGACGCTCACGATGTGTGGCCAGGCCTTCGCGCCGAGGGCCGCGTCCGCCTGTGGCGTGCCGCCGTAGCGGAACCGGCCCGACGGAGGCGGCGGCCCCTCCCCCGGCAGCCGCGGTCGGTGCCCGGCATCGGGAGTGCTGACAACGTGTGACGTACGGCCCGCCGCGGACCGCCGTGACGCCAACTCCCTTGCGAATGCCGCCGACGGCCACATCTCATCGTCACCGCCGGCCACGAGCAGAAGTTCCGCCGCGGACCGCTCGATCGGTATCACGGCCTGCCGTGCGTCCTCGGGGAAGGTGCGCCGACTGCGTTCGTAGAGCGGCGCGTAGGCGACGGGCTCGCCGGCCGGTTCCGTCGGCGCCCAGTCGTCGTCATACGGAACGAACGGGACGGGCTCGCCCCGCCATGTCCAGCATGAGCGGTAGGGGTGGCTCTTCCCGTCGAGGCCGGGGCCGAGGTTTCCCCAGACCAGCGACGTAGGTGAGAGCGCCACCACCGCGTCGATACGGGGATCTCCGGCCGCGAGCAGCAAAGCGGCCTCGGCGCCCTTGGACGCTCCGAGCACGCCGATCCTGTCCGCCCCCTTGGCCTGCAAGAGGTCGATGGCTTTGGTGAAGGTCTCCAGCGGAACTTCGCAGATTCCTCCGGGCTGCCCGGCACCGCCGAACCATCTGAGCGACAGGGCGGCCATTCCGGCTCGCGCCAGCAAGTCACATCGGTGCGTCTCGATGCGACCGCTCGAACCGGCCAGCACGAGTACGCCCACCGCGCTGCCGCCAACAGGCTCTGCCAGTACGCCTTCCCACGGTGTGGTGAGCGTGTCCACGGTGATCTCCACGAGCCTCCCCTCCCCTGGAGCCGGTGGCCCCGGCTGCCCTCGTCGGAGATCTTCCCTCAGGCGCGCCTTCCCAAAGCGTGCAGGTATTCCAGTGCGTCCGCGACGACGGTGCGTTCGTGCCAGGTGAGCCAGCGGCCCACCTGGCGGCCGGTGGCGATGAGAGCCTTGACCTGGGCAGGGTGCAGGTCCGCCGCGGGACGCTGGAGGTGTGCGGACACCATTCCCACACACGTACCTTCGTCATCGACCAGCGGGACACTGTGGCAGGCGCGGCTGTCCGCGGCGAGGATGGCGTGGCGGGCCTGCTCGGTGAAGACCGGGTCGGTGGCGACGTCGTGCACGGTGGTCAGTGCCACGTCCTGGGCGGCGCGGGCGCAGGACGTACCGCTCTCGCCGACGAAGGCGAAGAACTCCACGAAGTCCTCGCTCAGGCCGGTGTGCCGTTCGATGCGCAGACCCTGTGCGTCGCGGTCCACGGTCTGTACGTTGCCCATGTCGGTTCCCGTGACGGCCAGACTCTGTGAGAGCACCGCGCCAAGCACCGTGCTCCGGTTCACGCTCTCCTCGTCCTCGACTCCGATCGCGTACAGCGGCGGCGGTGGCTGCCGGGTGCGTCCCGGGAACCACAGCTCCTTGTGTTGATCAGGTCTGGGTGTACGCACGACCGCTTCGGCCAGGACCCTCAGCTTGATGTTGGAACGCTGCGAGGCCTGCCGCAGCAGCGCGAACGCGCTTTCCGCGTCCGGGAGTTGGTAGCGCTCCTCCAGGATGCCCTGAGCGTGCGAGATCAGCGGCCGGCTGCGGACCCGGGCCTGCAGATGACGCACCTCCTCCCGCAGCCGCGCCACTTCGGCGAGCACGGCATCCACATCCGGCTCCCCCACTGCACCGGCGGCGTCCGTCTCCTTCATCTGGCCTCCTTCATGTGGCCTCCTTCATTCGCCCCTTGCCTATCTCCCGGAGGGCGTCGGGGACAAGTCCGGGGGTGGGCATGTGATCACGCCGCCAGGGGGAGCCTGGCCAGCAGCGGGCCCGTGGAGACGACGGAAGACCTCGCCCCTACGATGGCCCGATGTCGTCGATCAAGCAGTTCCAAGTCACCTTCGACTGCGCAGACCCCGAGCGCGTCGCTCGTTTCTGGTGCGAGGCGCTGGGGTACGTCGTACCGCCGCCCCCGGAGGGGTTTGCCACGTGGGACGATTTCGATCGCTCTCTGCCGCCTGAGCGTCAGGGTTCGGCGTTCGCGTGCATCGATCCCTCAGGTGTGGGCCCGCGCCTGTTCTTCCAGCGCGTTCCCGAAGGCAAGGTCGTCAAGAATCGGGTGCACCTCGACGTGCGGGTCGGCACCGGCCTGGTGGGTGAAGAGCGGGTGGCCGCGCTTGAGGCCGAGTGCGCGCGACTGGTCGCACTGGGCGCGGTACGCGGGCGGCTACTGCGTGCCGATGAATTCAACGAGTCGTGCCTCGGGATGCAGGACATCGAGGGCAACGAGTTCTGTCTCGACTGAGCGGCCGCGAATCTGCCGCAGTCGGTCGGCGGCGGGACGTCGCTCAGGCGCGCCGAGCCTCTGGGGGTGGCGCACCGAGGCCCTCGGGGGCGTACCGCACCGGTCGACTTGCGAAGGCCGCCGCCCGCGGTCGTTGGGTGCTCCATAACCGGTCTCCCCGTGCGTCCCGATCCGGACGCCGGATCGGGCTTGCGGTTGCCGCTGCGTCAACTCGTACCGTCAGTTGTGCGGCCGGAGAAACCGGCCGGGTGATGGGAGGCACGGCAATGGCCTGGTCGATCGCGGACGTGGCCCGGATGTCCGGGGTGACGTCCCGGACCCTGCGGCACTACGACGAGATCGGTCTGCTGCCGCCCGCGTGGATCGGAAGCAACGGGCACCGCTATTACGAAGCGGCGGACCTGCTGCGACTCCAGCAGATCCTGCTGATGCGGGAGCTCGACCTGGGGCTGCGCGAGATCCAGGCGGTTCTGGACAGCCAGGTCGACCGGGTGGCCGTGCTGCGCGAGCACCACCAGCGCCTGCTCACCGAGCGGGACCGACTGGACACGCTGGCCCGCACGGTCGGGCGCACCATCGCCGAACTGGAGGAAGACAAGGACGGAAACAGCATGACGAAGATCAACAGGCCGGAGAACCTGTTCGAGGGGTTCGAGCCCTCCCCCGCCGCCGAAGCCGAGGTGCGCGAGCGCTGGCCCGCGGCGTACGAGCAGTCCCGGCAGGCCATCGAGACGATGACCGACGAGGACTCGGAGCAGTGGCAGCGTGAGGTGACCGCCCAGATGATCCGCTTCGCGGAGTTCATGGTGGCCGGCACCCCGGTCGACGACCCTGCGGTACAGGCCGAAATGGACGTCCACTACCAGGGGATCTGCCGGTTCTGGACGCCGAACGCGGCCGCGTACAGGGGGCTGGGTCAGACCTACGTCGACGACCCGCAGATGCGGGCGAACTACGACAAGATCGCCGAGGGTCTCGCCCAGTACCAGCGCGATGCGATGTTCGTGTACGCGGACAACCGACTGAGCTGAGCCGACCGCTGGCCCATCCTGCCGGGGGGCTGCAGACCCCCGGCGCGGCGCCCCCAAAAAACACATCTCGGAATGCGCCGGGCGGCCGGACGGATCACCCTGGAGTCATGGACGAGGTGACGATCACCGTGCACCGGCCCCGCGCGACGGGAGGCGGTCGGCACGTCACGGCTCTCGGTCAGGACATCGGCGTCGCCCACTCCGACCGCGACCTGGTCGAACTCCTGCGGCAGGCCGGACTCGAAGAGACCGACGCCGAGGCCATGGTCGACGGCGACTCCCGCGACATCGAGTGGCAGGGAGCGCCTGCCCACCGCTACGAGGCGGCGTGATGCGCCCCCGCCGACGAACGCGCCTGGCGGTTTGCTGGGCCCACCACATCTGGACGGCCGGCCGACGCGCGGGCCGCTGGGAAGAACGCATCCGCCGAATGAAGAACCGCCGACGCCGTTAGGAGCTCTGCGGGGAGTGTGGTGTGCGGAGTGTGGTGTTGTCGTCCGGCTGCTGCTCGGTGCGGCGACTGTCCAGTGCGCCGACTGCTCAGGCGCACTCTCGGCCCCGTCGAGGCCCGGGGAGGAGGGCATTCGAGGAAAAGAAATATGAAACCGGCAGGCCGGTTCTTTTACTCCGCATCACACCTCCCCTCACACGATTCACCACTCACCAACTCACCACTCTCGCTGCGAGCGCCGCCTGAACACTTGAACACAGGCGTCGACCATCCTCACGCGATGGAGGCCCCACCGGCGTACGTCGCCGGAACGGGCACCAGTGGAGTGGGGGCCGCGTGGCTCATTTGCGCTCAACACACGGGCGGGCACAGGCAGTTGACGCCGCGGCGGACGGGCCGGGGCTCGTCGCGCGGGCCGTTTCGCCGGCGCGGACGAGCACGTGGAAAGCGACCCGTGGCCGTACCCAGGGGGGACAGAGGTACGGCCACGGGTACTCGAAACCACCCCTCGAAGCCGGGGGAGGGCTTCGACGGGATGAAGCGGCTGGAGCCCAGGGCCCGCCTGCAACAAGAGGAACTATACCGCTTCCCCGGTTTCTGACTACCCCTCTCGCGTCGCGTATGGGCAGCCCCGTTCGGACCTCGCTCGTCACGCCGCGCAGCGTTGCGCCTCGCGGCATCAAGTCGCGCCGGGCACCTTGGACTTGGTGCCGGACGCGACCAGGGAGTCGAGACAGGAGGACTCGGCGAGCGTCGGCAGCAGCAGTCCCCAGAACCGGGTGAGGGGGGCCCGCGAGAGCCACCACGCATCCTGGCGGCCCAGGATCTCAAGACCCGCGGTGACCGCGACCACGACCGTCGCCGCGTCCCGCGCCGACGGTCCCGGCGCCAGGGCGCACTCCCCCTCGGCCCGCGCGAAGGCGCCCTCCACCCACTCCTGCCATTTGGCACGCAGGCCCACGACGGCGCGAACGTGCTCAAGACTGTCGTTCAGGCCGAACCCGGCCCGCAGCACCACATCCTGGTCCAGATTGCGCACCAGGGCGTGCGTGGCGTCGATCAGCATCTGGAGGGCGCAGTCGGCCTCCTGACGGGTGATCCCTTCGAGCCGCTGCGCGGCCGCCTGTCCCACCGCGTCGGCGAGGGCGGCCTTGCTGGTGAAGTGGAAGTGCAGCGCCCCGCTGCTCACCCCGGCCCGCGCGCTGATCGTGGACAGCGAGGCCACGTCGTAGCCATCCCGGTCGAACAGCTCGGCAGCGGACTCGATCAAGGTGTTGCGGGTGCGTACCGCGCGTTCCTGTTTGGCCATCTGAGGCTCCGGTGATGCGGAGGGGCAGGCAGCGGGCGGACTACCCCGGCGGGACGGGCCCCCCTCATGGCCGCCGTCACCTCCGGCCAGGGCACGTCACCATCGCATCAGCCCTTGCCGCGCGATCAACACTAACGAACCGCTCTGCCGGTTTCCACTGCCAGGGCATACGAACAAACGAATGATTATCCGGAACAACAGACTCCGGAGAGTCGGACCGGGAGGCCGAGTTCGCCCGATTCCTCCTTTCCGGAACGGGCCGATCAGGGCACGGCCGACCGCAGGTCCGGGAGGCGCTCGAAGAGCACCGGAAGGGAGGTGCCGACTCCAGCCATAGCGTCCGAGTCGAGGCCACCGACGGCGAAATTGACCAGAATGAGTTTTTCGCGACGGGCAACGGGCCGGCCGATCACTCCCGCCCGGCCCCGCGCCGCCGGTCCCCGACTCCCCCGCCGCCGGACCGGATCACACCCGCCGTCAGGCCGACGCGGGCTCCGCCGCCGCCAACTCCCGCTGCTTCATGGCGGCCTCGTACACCCGCGCCCCCCGGTCGGGGGCGAAGTCGAGCCGGACGAGCACTCCCGGGACCGCGAGGGCCGCCATCAGGTGCTTCTGAAGGTCCGTCATGCGTTCGGTCATGTCCTCGTGTCCGGTCATGATCTTCGAGAGGATCTGAACGCCCGTGAAGGCGGCGACGAACATCTTCGCGGCCGCCGCGACATCGATGTGGGGCAGCAGCTCCCCGCTCTGCTTGGCCCGCTCCAGGGTCTCCGCGTTGTGGTCGATCCAGTTCTGCATCGGCACGGCCCGGTCCAGCGCGTCGTGTGACGTCCCCTGGTCCACGGTGAGCCGCACGCTGCCCCGCACCATCGGATCGCCCTTGCCGAGCAGGTAGGCGAGCAACAGCGACTCGTCCAGGCCTTCCTGTAGCACCAGTTCCTGCGTCGGCACCCGCGGCACCGAGGAGAGCTGGTCGCTGAGCACGGCCTGGGCGAGCTCGTCCTTGGACGAGAAGTGGAAGTAGAGGGCTCCCTTGGTCACCCCGGAGCGCTTCAGGATCTCGGCGATGGTGGCTGCGTCGTATCCGACTTCGGCGAAGACCTCAGCTGCCGCGAGGAGGATCTTCTCCCGCGTCTTGATAGCCCGTTCCTGTTTCGCCACAACACACCTCCGCACCCCCCGAAAAGAAACCGTAGGGTTCGTATGCTAACACCAGTAACACTCCGTAGGTGCGGAAGTTACGGAATGGAAGCTTTCCGTGCCCGGCCAGGTCCCGAAGGGCTTGAGACTCTGGTGGTCGTCCGGCAAAATCGCAAAGCATGGGTAAAACCCAAAACCAGTGGACCGGTTTTTCGTGCCTCCATCGGCCCTCGTCCCGCAATGGGACGGCACGGGACGGGCTCGCTGTCGCGCACTCAGTAACGGCATGTCACACCCGTGATCGCCGTCCGGCGGCCGGGCTCCCCCACCCGTACGGACGGCAGGTTACGCCACAACGGGCCATCACGGGCCGGAAGATGTCCGAAAGTAAAAACCGGTTGGTATGTATCTTACGCCCTTCCCCCTTCCGCTGTTGGGCTCTTGATGGCGCATTCGCGCTGGATGGTGGGCCCATTCACCAGGGATGTGCATGAGCACGTACGCGTTCTGCTCGTGCTCCAACTACGCCCGGCCCGCCCCCACTTGACCGCTCTCCCGGCGCGCCGGACGCCGGTGTGCCGATACTGGGCGGGTACGCGAGGCAGAGCCCCCAGCCGGGCTCCCCGCCCTCGGCCGCCCCACCTCGGAGTGAGCATGACGAAGCAGCAGGGCCGGGCGGTGCGGACGCGGGCCGCCCTCGTGCAGGCCGCGGCCGCGCACTTCGACCGGGAAGGGTACGAGGGCACCTCGCTGAGCAAGGTGTGCGGGACCGCGGGTACTTCCCTGGGTGCGCTCACCTTCCACTTCCCGACGAAGGGCGCACTCGCCGACGCGGTGATGGCCGAAGGCCGCGCGCTGACACAGGCGGCGCTGCTGCGAGTCTCGGCGCTGCCCGGTCCCGCGCTGCGCAAGGTCGTCGGGCTGACGCTGGAACTCACGCGCCTGCTGGAGGAGGAGACGGCGGTGCGCTGTGCGGTGCGGCTGGCCAGGGAGCGGCCGGGCACCGGGGGCTGGTCGGACATCTGGCGTCCGGTGGTGAAGCAGTTGCTCGACCAGGCGCACTCCAACGGGCAGTTGAGGTACGGCGCCGGGCCGGCGGAGGTCGCGATGCTGGTCGAGTACCTGACTGCGGGCGCGGAGGCGTTTCTGCGCGGCCACCCGGACGCGGGGGCGGCGGCCGGGACCACCGTCGCTCAGCTCAAGAGCGTCTGGCGGCTCGCCCTTGCGGGAGTGTGCGTCACGACGGAGGCGGGCTCGGCCGAGGAAGCCGGGTGGCCGAGAACCGATCCTGTGGACAGGCCAACGGTCCAGACTGGCCACGATGATGACGGCCTTTCGGAACACTGGTCAGCCAGCTGTTCCTGAAGCGTTCCGTTCAGCCTCAGGAGACCTGCCCAGTCACTCGACAAACAGACCGAGCACCCTTTATTTTGCTTAGGAAAGTGCGCCACTTCGCACGCCCGGGGGAAAAGGCATGCTGATCACCGAAGGACGTTCGCCCACGTCACCGCAGGGTTCGCCGGATACGACGGCGCCCAGAAGCATGCACGGCGCCCGGTGCCGGCAGACGCGCCCCTGAGGGCGCGGACGTACTCCTGACCCGTTGGCCTCGGGCCCCCGACCCTTCGGAAGCCGGCGAACCGGCTGTTCTCCGAACCCTGCGGCCTCCTCACGAAGCGCTGGACGGCGGACATTTCGCCCCTCCGCCCGCATGTCGCCATCAACACCCGGCTACGGTCGCTTCGGTCGCTGTCGCGGGTGCGGACCCCCGTGCCCGCACCCGCGCCCCAGTGGAGTTCGCCGACCGCGGGACTGTTCGAGCGCTCTGCACTAGCCTGTGCTGAACACATCTCGAAGGTGAGTCGCTTCGGTCGCTGAAAGGAACCACCCATGCCCCCTGACCTGGGGTTTTCAGATAGCGACTCATATCCGCGCGGAGCGATCGAGCACGAGGAGCGCAGACCGCGGACGCCGCTCGGGACCGCTCTGTGGTGCGCGGAACAAGGCTGGCCGGTCCTCCCGTTGGCACCGGGCAGGAAGACTCCCGCCGCCAACTGCGGCCCCTGCCGGGACCAGTCGCACAGCGCGCAGGACTGCCCCTGCATCCCCGCCGGTCGCTGGTGCCACGGTTTTCACGCCGCCACCACCGACACCTCCCGGATCCTGGCCTGGTGGACCGAGCAGCCCCGCTTCGGCGTGGGCGTGGCCTGCGGGCCCGCGAACCTCGTGGTGATCGACGTGGACGCGCACGCGGCCCCGCTGCCCGAGCCCGACCGCCTGCTGCCGGGCATTCACATCCCCGCCTCGGTGTCCCTGGGCGGCTTGCAACACGGCTTCCACAGCCTGGCGCTGCTGGCCGCGCTGCGCGGCGCACCGGACCCGAGCCAGGACGACACCACCCTTCGGGTACGCACCCCTTCGGGGGGCCTGCACCTGTGGTACACCGCGCAGCCCGGCCACAACTGGCGCTGCTCCAACGGCTCCAGTGCCCGGCGGGCCCTGGCCTGGCAGGTCGACGTACGCGCCCACGGGGGCTACATCATCGCTCCGGGCACCACGACGGCCGTCGGCACGTACACCGCTTGTCATCCCGTCAGGCGCCCCGCGCCGCTGCCGGGCTGGCTGGCGGCTGAGCTGGAGCGCACCGGCCACCGCCCGGCCGCCCCAACGGCCCCCGCGGCGACGCCCGTTCCCTCACGCGCCCGTGCCGCCGTCATCGCAGCGTGCGGTGGCCGGGACGCCGCGGCACGCACCCTGTCCACCGTCCTGACCGCGGTGACGGACTGCGCCGGCACGGCCGAGGGCGCCGGCTTCACCGAGAAGCTGAACCGCGCCGCGTTCACCGCGGGCGGCCTGGTCGGCGCCGGCCGCATGCACCTCGCCGACGCGGAGGCCGCGCTGGTCGCTGCCGCCGCGCAGGCCCGCCCCGGCCAGGAACGCCGCTGTCTGCAGATCATCCGCAGCGGGATGAGCGCGGGGAGCCGACGGCCGCTCGATCCGGGAGTACGTACGTGAACGACGCACCGGCTTCCAGGGAGGGGCTGTTCGACCCGGTCGAAGTCGCCCGCCAGATCATGCTCGGCTCCGCCGACGGCAGCATCCCCGCCCAAGCCGCGCCCGATCGCGTAACTGCGCATGGAGCCGCCGAGGCCACCGAGCACGGACTGCTGCCGGACAGCCTCAGCGACCGGGGCAACGCCAAACTGTTCGTGTCCCTGTACGGACGCGACTTCCGGCACGTGCCGGGGCTCGGCTGGTACCGCTGGTCCGGGTTCCGCTGGGAGATCGACGAGGACGACACCGTGCTGTGGGCGGCTGGTGAGATGGCCGAGTCGCTCGCCGAGACCGACGCCCGTACGCGCTACACGGACTCGGCACTGCGCCGCCATCGGCGCCGGGCCCTGTCGACGTCGGGGATGAAGGCCATGCTGATGCAGGCGAAGGCCGCACCGGGGATGGTCCTCAACGCCTCCCTGCTCGACGCCGATCCGTACGCGCTGTGCACGCCCGAGGGCGTCATCGACCTCGCCACGGGGGCCCTCGCCCCGCCCGATCCCGAGAAGCACTACCACTCGCGCGCGACGAGCGTCCCTTCCCGGACCATGGCCACACCGCGCTGGCAGCAGTTCCTGACCGACACCTTCGGTGACGACGCCGACGGCCGCCAGATGATCGACTTCCTGCACGTACTGCTCGGGTACTCCATCACCGGCGATGTCGGCGCGCAGATCATGCCGTTCCTGTACGGGCAGGGCAAGAACGGCAAGAGCGTCCTGCTGGACGTGATGGTCAAACTCCTCGGCGACTACGCCGACGCCGCCCCGCCCGGGTTCCTCATGGCCCGCCCCTTCGAGGGGCACCCCACCGACCTGGCCGAACTGCACGGGCGGCGCATCATCGTGTGCTCGGAGCTCAAGCCCGGTGACCGGTTCGACGAGGCCAGGGTCAAGCTCCTCACCGGCGGCGACCGCATCAAGGCCCGCCGGATGCGGCAGGACTTCTTCGGCTTCAACCCGACCCACAAACTGTGGCTCCTCGGCAACCACCGCCCCGAAGTGGGCACCGGGGGCTACGCGTTCTGGCGCAGGATGAAGCTCATCCCCTTCGAGCGGGTCGTCGCGGACGACCGCCAAGTGGACAACCTCGCCGACGTCCTGGTCACCGAGGAGGGCCCCGGCATCCTCAACTGGCTGGTCACCGGCGCCCGTCGCTACCTCACCGGGTCGCGGGACCTCACCGGCCCTCAGCGGGTCCGTACCGCCACGACCGCGTACGCCGAGACCGAGGACCACACCGGACGCTTCCTGGGCGAGTGCTGCACGCTGGAGCCCGCGATGCGCGCCGAGCAGGCGCAGCTCTACAACAGTTACAAGAACTGGTGCCAGCTGGAGGGGGCCAACCCGGTCTCGTCCAGAGCCTTCGCCGCCCGGGTGCGAGAGACTGTCGGCATCGCCACCCCCAAAGACATGATCCTTTCGAATCAGCGGAAGTTCTATCCCGGTATCGGGCTCAACGCTGAAGTGGGAGCAACCTCATGAGCGCCCTGATCGAGCCTGGGCAGATCGCCCACGAGAGCGAGCTCGTGTGGCTGGAGGACACCACGGACCTGGACTACGTGCGCCAGAGCCTGGACCGGCTGCCCACCCGCCGCGGCAAGCCCGCCTACCACCGCGGCGGCCGCATGGTCGGGTACGCGGTGCTCGGCCCCGACGCACGCTCCTCCCGTGCCTCCGGCACCTTCCTGCGCCGCGTGTTCTGGCTCGCCCCGCACGACCGCGACGGTCAGCCCCGCGGCCTGTACGCCTCCGGCGCCCCGTCGGAAGCCGTCGACCCGCGCACGATCGCCCCGCGCGTCAAGGGTTACAAGACCCAGCGCTCCGAGGGCGGCCCGGAGTCCGAGGCGATGCGCGAACTGGGCATCACGCTGCCGAAGGCCTGAGCGCCTTGGCCACGCATACGTCCGTGCCCTCAGCAGCGACCAGCGACTGAAGGCGTACAGCGCCTCAGCGACGGAACGGGCGAGCCTGTGGACTTGGAAAAACACCAGGTCACAGCGCTCCCATCGGGAACGTAGCGACTGAAGCGACCGAGAGTCGGATCTATGAAGACATTCCCGCGTGTGCGTGCGTGTGCGCGTGTGCGCGTCATAGATAGGAGGCTTCAGTCGCTTCAGTCGCTGTTTGGGTCACAGTACGGCCGTGACCTGGGTTTTTCTCCGTAGACCAAGCCAGCGACCGAACGACTCAGGGTCGCTGCGCAAGCAGCCCGGTGTGCTCGCCAGTCACCTTTCCCGGCTGCCGGCCGTCATCGCTGCGCAGGCTTTGATCACGACATCGGGGCTGTTCGCTGCTGCCATTTCGGTACCCAGACATTGGTGCCGGGTGAGTGGGTTCGTCGGGAGTCGAGGTAGCGGCGCAGTTCGCCGAGTGCCGGATGGGGGTTGTCCTCGCGCCAGATCAATGACATCGGATAGACCGGTGCGGGGTCACGTACCGGTACGCGTCGCAGGTCATAGCTGTCCGGCCACAGATACCGCGAACCTTCACCGACCAGGGTCGCCAGGTCCGAGGAGTCGGCGATCTCGGCCAGCAGTGCCTCGTTTCCGAAGACGGGTCCCACCACGTCGATCGTGATGCCGAAGGCGGTGGCGAGTTCGTCGTAGTAGACGGCCACCTCGCCGCGGGCGTCCAGGCCGGGCATCCAGATCCGGTGTCCGGCGAGCTGCCCCGGCGTGACGGCACGGGCGTTGGCGAGCGGATGTCGCGGTCCGACGAGCAGCTGGTGCGGCTCGTCGATCACCGGGGCCGTCCTGATCGCGTCCGGTACGTACTGCTGCGGGGGAACCGCGTGGAAGGTGACGTCGATCGTCCCGGCTTCGACGGCGGCGATCGCGCCCTCAACATCGGCGTCCAGGGTCACCACATCCAGCTCGATCTCGGGATGCGCACGGTAGAAGTCCTGGACGAGGCCCGCTGTCACGATGCGCCGGTTGACGACATCGACGCGTAGCGCGCGCCGGCCGGGGCGGACGGACGCATCGGCCCGCTCCGCCACCCGGAGAAGTTCACGGGCGTGGGGCAGGAACGCCTGGCCGTCGATGGTGAGCCGGGCGCCGCGGGCGGTGCGGGTGAACAGGCGCACATCCAGGTCCCTCTCCAGTACGGCGATGCGCTTGGAGACGGCCTGCTGGGTGATCGACAGGGTGGCGGCGGCTTCCTGGAACTGGCCCGCTGCCGCGACGGCGACGAAGGTACGTACGGCTTCGAGATCCACGTCGATCCACCTTAGTGAACAACGGATGGTTGTGATTGGCTGGCGGGGCAGTTGTTTGACCTGCTGCCGCGCTGCTCGCTTAGCTCTCACTGGTCAACGTCGGTCTGTACGGGTGGGACATCAAATAGGGGGCGCGCCGCGCATGGTGGGCAGGAGACCGCTTGGTCGGCAGTTCGGCTGGCTGTGGGCGGCGTACGCGGTGAGCGCCTATGGGTCAGGGCTGGGGTTCGGGGCATTCCCGCTGATCGCCGTGCTGGCGTTGCATGCCGGCCCCGCCGAGGTGTCCGCGCTTTCCGCGGTGGGGCCTGCGGTGGGTGCGCTGATCGCGGTGCCGCTCGCGCCGTGGGTGGAGTTTCGGCGCAAGCGCCCGGTCATGATCGCGATGGACCTGACCCGGTTCGCGGTCATGGCGACGATCCCGGTCGCCTACGCCTTTGGCTGGCTCAGCTTCGTCCAACTGCTCGTGGTCTCGGCCCTGGTCGCCGCAGCCAAGATCGCCTTCAACGCGGCCGGCGGGGCTTACCTCAAGGCCCTCGTCCAACCGGATGACCTGCTCGTGGCCAACGCCCGGTTCGAGTCCACCAACTGGAGCTCCATCGCGGTCGGGCCCCCGCTGGGCGGGGCGGCGATCGCCCTGTTCGGACCGGTCACCACCGTGGTGGCCGACGCGCTCAGCTACCTGCTCTCCGCGCTGGGCATCACAGCGATCCGAGGCGGAGAAGAAGCGCCGCGGAAACGAGAAGAAGCGTCACAGGCGACGGGCAAGGGCCCGGTCCGGGCAGGCGCACTGCTTGACGGCTGGCGACACATCATGGGCCACCCCGGCTTGCGGGCGCTCTACCTCAACAACATGCTCGTCGGCGGTCTGATCATGGCTACCGAGCCGCTGCTGGCCGTCCTCCTCCTTCGCCAGCTCGGCTTTCCGCCCTGGCAGTACGGCCTCGCCTTCGCCGCCCCCTGCCTCGGCGGGCTCATCGGCTCCCGGCTGGCCCACCGTGTCGTGGCCCGCTACGGCCGGTCCGCGGTCTTCCGGACCGTCGGCACCCTGCGCGCCATCTGGCTGATCGGCCTGGCCTTGGTCCGTCCCGGCGTCGTCGGCCTCGTCACGGTGATGGCCGTCGAGCTGGCGATCATCATCAACATGAGCCTGTACACCCCGGTGCTCGCCACCTACCGGCTCGAACACACCCCGAACCATCTCGTGGCCCGCACCCTGTCGGCCTGGTCAATCGGCCAGCAGGCAGCCATCGCCATCCTCACCGCGCTGGCCGGGCTGCTCGCCGACGCCACCAGCCCCCGCACCGCTCTCACAGTCGCGGGACTACTCATGCTGACCACCCCGCTCCTGCTTCCCCGCCACGACCACGCACCGCAGCACGGGGCGGAACTGGCCCGCAGCCACTCGTGACACACCTCGACTTGTCGTGACACACCTCCCACACCTCGGCTTGCCGCGACTCGCCGCCGCTGGTCGCTGCTGGTCGCTGCCGCAGGCCGCGGATGGTGCCGCGCCTTGCCGCCGTAGCCCGCGGGCCGCGGATGGTGCGCCGATGCGCCTCCGCGTCGACCAGGCGCTCACAGCCCGCGGGGAGGACCGTCCGGGCCCGCCGTGACACCAGGTCCCGGCGAGCCCGGACGGTCCAGGGCTCGCCGGGCAGCGTCGAAGCCGCGACGCCATGGCGCGATCAGTACTCCGCGACGACCTCGTCCGCCTGCATGCCCTTCTGCCCCTGCACCGCGACGTAGGTCACCTGCTGCCCCTCCTTCAGGCTCTTGAACCCGCTCCCCTGGACTGCCCTGAAGTGCACGAACAGGTCAGGACTGCCGTCCTCGGGGCTGATGAAACCGAACCCCTTCTCGTCGTTGAACCACTTCACAGTGCCCGCTTGGCGCTCGGCCATGTCCGCTCCCTGACTCACACGTGTTCCGGCAGGCGTATACGACGCCTCGCGGGCGGATCATCCCTGCTGACGGGGTGGTGGTTACGGCAGCCCGGAAGAATGGCCGGTACTCGGCCGACGCGAGCACTCACTTGGCCGACCTTGTGCCCACGGTGGTGAGCCTTGCCCACGGTGGGCGGGCGCGCGTTTGGCCGTCACCAGCGGCGCCCGCTGACGCCCACTGAGGCCCACCAACCTCTCCACGACGGATGGTCGGCGTCCTGAACGTCGGCTCAGCGGGGTTCGCCGAACCAGCGGTCCAGCGCCGGTTCCAGGTCAGCGGCGCCTGCCCAGCACACGTAGCCGTCCGGCCGGATGAGCATCGGCTCGGTGTCGGCGCCCTGGCCCGCCCGGTCCACACGGTCCGACCAGGGTCCGGCGACCCTGGCGAACGTGTCGGCCGGGTCCAGCAATATGCCGCGCCCGGACCGCAGCAGTTCGTGCACCCGAGCCGGGCCGAGGTCCAGGTCCGGTGCGGGCCTGCCGACGAGCGGATGGGCTTCAGTGCCCGGCATCGGATAGCGGATGACCATCCCGGACATCAGGTCGGCGAGATGGCGCTGGACGTCCGGCAGTTGGGCCATGGCCGTGAAGACCTCCCGGGTGGCCAGCACGTCCGGATCGCGGGTACCGGCCCAGTCCATCAGAAGGCTCTGCGCCCGGACGTTGCGCAATACGGCGGCCCCGGCGGGATGCCGTTCCGCGTGATACGTGTCGAGCAGGTCCTTCGGTGCCCAGCCGTGCACGGCGGCGGCGAGCTTCCAACCGAGGTTGAGCGCGTCCTGCATACCGGTGTTCATGCCCTGCGCGCCGAGCGGAAGGTGGACATGGGCGGCATCGCCCGCCAGGAACACCCGCCCGTGCCGGTACTGCTCGACCTGCCGCGACGCGTTGGTGATGCGGCGGGCGTAGCGCAGTTCGAGCAGGTCAACCCCCGTTCCGAACACGGTGCTCAGGCCCTGCCGGATGTCGTCCTCGGTGACCGGGGTCTCCCTCGGCAGTGACATGCCCGGCCCGCCGAGGACCAGTCGGCGCAGCTGCCTGCCCTGCGGATCGGTGCCGAGCGGGAACAGTGCCGCCCAGTGCCCGTCCGCGTTCCAGGTGTGCGACGTGGCCGCATCGACGCCGCCCAGCCGCACGTCGGCGGCGATGATCGTCAACGTACCGGGCTGACCGGGGAACCCGGCCCGCAGCAGCGACCGTACGGCGCTGTGAGCACCGTCGGCGGCGACGAGGTAACGGGCGCGGAGAGTGGCCCCGTTGGCGAAGGCCGCGGCGACCCCGTTGGCGTCCTGGGTGAGGCCGACCAGTTCGTGGTCCCGCCGGGCGTGCAGGCCGTGCGCGGCGAGATGCTGCTCGAAGAACCCCTCGATCACCACCTGCGGCACGGCCCGCCAGGCCAAACGGTGCCGGTTGGAGTGGAGCGGGAGTGGGACACCGGCGAAGTGGCCGGTGGTGACGGGGTGATCTCCGGTGGCCAACAAGGGCTCAAGCAGTCCTCGTTGGTCGAGCGCCTCCAGCGTGCGGGACTGCACGCCGCCCGCCTTGGACAGGTCGCTGCGCTGCGACAGCTTGTCGACCAGCACGGTCGACACTCCTGCCAGCAGCAGCTCGTTGGCCAGCGTCATTCCGGTCGGGCCGGCGCCGACGATGAGCACATCGGTGTCCACGGGCTCTCCTCTGTCTGTGGTGACTCTGTCTGTGTTGGTTCTGGACGAGTCGGTTGTGGATGTGTTGGTTCTGGATGTGTCGATGAGGACAGAAGCAACGCTCCGTCGGCCGAGCTGCCCGAGCCAGAAACCGAACCCATTGCGTTGGTATCTGACGCCGTCTACCTTCAGCTCGGTGGAATCCGACTACGACGAGCTGGACCGCCAGCTCGTACACGCCCTCCAGATCGACGGCCGCGCCCCGTTCAGCACCATCGCCGAGGTTCTCGGCGTGTCGGATCGCACCATCGCCCGCCGGTACGCCCGGTTGCGGTCGACCGGAGCGGTACGGGTGCTCGGCGGGATCGACCCGACCGTGCTGGGGGCCGTCCTGTGGTTTCTGCGGGTGCGATGTGCGCCCGCCGCGTCGCTCACGGTCGCCGAGGCGCTGGCCAAACGCCCCGACACGTCCTGGGTGAGCCTCAGCTCCGGCGGCACCGAGATCACCTGCGTGGTCCGAACCGAGAGCGACGCGGACAGCGAGTCACTGCTGCTGGCCAAACTCCCCCGCACCCCGCGCGTGGAGGGTGTGACCGCGCACTCCGTGCTGCACGCCTTCTACGGCGGCCCGGACAACCTGGTCGGTAAACTCGGGTCGCTGGACGAGGAGGCGATCGAGCGACTGCGCCCGCCCGCGCTGCCGCATCGACGCGGACCGGTACGGCTCGACGACGGTGACCGCAAGCTCCTCGCCCTGCTCGCCACCGACGGCCGGGCCGGGTTCGAGCAGTTGGCCGCGGCGACCGGCTGGTCGCCGACGACGGTCCGGCGCCGGATGACGGAGCTGCGCGGACACGGCCTGCTCTATCTCGACATCGACGTCGACTGGCGAATGTTCGGCGTGAACGCCCGAACCCTGCTCTGGCTCTCGGTCGCGCCCGCACACCTGGAGGAGGCCGGTCAGGCGCTGGCCGGGCATCCGGAGATCGCGTTCGCCGCCGCCACGACCGGCCCGACCAATCTGTACGCGAGCGTGGTGTGCGCCAACCAACGGGAGCTGTACCGGTACCTGACCACCCGGGTCGCCGCACTCCCCGCCGTCACACACTTCGAAACGGCACCGGTGATCAGGACCGTCAAGATGGCGGCGACTTCGCGCGACCAGCTGCCCCCCAGCGGTAACCGCGCGGGACCACTCGGCCTGCGCACCACCTGAAGATCCGGCACCACGGACGAGCCCGCGCGAGCACCCGTCAGCCCCTTTACGGAAGGGCGCCCATCCAGCGATGTGACGTGACGTGACAGCGGAGCCGGATGATGGAGGGTCACGAAGGTCAAGGCCTGAACGACCTGCACGAACTCCTACGTCTGCTGTGGCTCCCCGTGGCGTTCCGCAGCCAGGGCCAAGCCGAGCCATCAGGCCGATCGTTGGCGTGTGGGTGCCTGGGAGGTTGGCGGGTTCTCCGCTGGTCCCGCCCGCACGGGCTCGCGCGTACTCGCGGCTGTTACGCCTGCGCCGTGCGGCGGAGCCCACGGGCCCTACGGCATCCGCTCCTCCGCGACTACTGCCTGCCGATCGGCCGACAGTGGAGCGGACGGTTGTCCGTCCACTCTCGCCATCGCTCTTCCTCGGGAGCTGCCCACGTCGTCATCCGGAGCTTCGCGCGCATGGCTGCCAAGCAGGCCAACCCGGCATGTCCCGCCATATGTTGCATGGCGAGAAAAGTCACCACTCCATGCAATTACATGACCGCCGTCATTGTTCGACGGTAGCTTGCCGTCGCTGACGTGATGGGCCATCAGACCAACCGTGGTCAGGCACGCTCGGCATCACAGGCACAGTCTGTGTGACTTCCGGTTGCCCGCAGGCACCCTGGTGCGGGCCCAGCAGGAGGGGAACGCCGTGGCATTCACGCCCGGTAGGACGTACCGGATTCGCAACAAGCCGAGCAACGGCCTGGTGGTGACACCCAAGAGCTGGGCTTCCGGTGAGACCCAGCTCCAGATCTATCCGCTGCAGAGCGACGGCAACCGCATCAGGCAGGTCTGGCACGTCATGCCGCTGGACAACGACGACGTCATGCTGATCAGCAAGAAGACCGGCCTCTGCTTCAACGTCCACCAGAACAGCACGGCTCCGTCGATGGGCGTGCAGCAGTACGACATCCAGTCGCCCGCGGTGAACTCCTCGCAGACGTGGATGCTCAGGCCCGCGACAAGCGGCTACTACACCGTCGTCAACAAGAAGAGCGGTCTGGAA
Organism: Streptomyces sp. NBC_01431; assembly: GCF_036231355.1. Taxonomy (NCBI): domain Bacteria; kingdom Bacillati; phylum Actinomycetota; class Actinomycetes; order Kitasatosporales; family Streptomycetaceae; genus Streptomyces; species Streptomyces sp. NBC_01431. The sequence goes on along the minus strand of NZ_CP109497.1, from coordinate 211,698 downwards.
CTGACTCCTCAGCGGTGGGGCACATCGCCGTCGACCAACCTGCAGCAGTACACCCCCGGCGGGCCGGGCGAGCGTGAACATCAGTACTGGGCGCTGGAGGTGGAGGACGAGTACCCGCAGATCACGGGCCTCAGGCCGGTCGACAGGGACCCCAACGACATCGGCGACGTCATCCGGCTCACAGGCTTTACGGAGCCCTCTCGGGACACCACACCTGAGGTGCTGATCGGCCAGCTGGCCGTGCCCTTCTTCACGATCGGGGACTCCTCCCCCCAGTGGCAGGTCGACAACAGCCCGTACTACATCCTCAAGCGGTACGGCTACTGGCAGAAGGTGTTCTTCTACGAGCACCCCGGCACCAGCAAGGTCACGAAGACGAAGAAGGTCACGGTCGGCCTGACAACGAGCACCGGCAAGACGGTGGAAGAGACCACCGGCATCTCGGTGACCGCTGAGGCGTCGTTCGCCTACAAGGGCTTCTCCGCCTCTCTGAGCACCACCTACAGCCGCGAGCTGAAAGTCACCACCTACTCCGGCGAGGTGAACGAGCACTTCACCGAAGAGCAGATCGTAAGGGAGTACCAGGCCGACGGTGTGAGGGTCGCCGAGTGCCTCTGGTTCCGTGGAGACCGCTACACCGTGGAGCGCATGGACGGCACAAAGGTCCTGGAGTGGAACACCCTCAACCCCGCGGTCGAGGTGCTGGACGGCCACCGGGCCTGACCCCTCACCGGACGCAACCACAACGCTCGTTACCCACAAGGCACTGGTCGACGTCGTCTCGCAGCCGTTGAAGATCGCCTTCGGGACCTGTGTGAAGCGCAGCTCGCACTGACCACCTAGGGTGGCCCGCAGGGGCGTCCAGCTGATCGACGTACGCCCTGAGCCCCTGTTCAAGGAGGCGGACCGGGAGTCGTTCGCGGCGGCCGCCGAAGTCGCCGTCGCCGAGCCGACCTGCCCGGCCCGCCTCAGGATTGCCCGCTCGTGATGCCCGCCGGGGAGACGGGCCGGTGACCGCGGCGGCGGTGCTGACCTTTCTCCCGCGCCTGGTGCTGGACGGGACGGAGTGGACGGTCGAGCGGCGCGAACCGCACTTGGGACGGGTGCAGTTGGTGAGGGAGGACGGCGCCCGGGAGCGGGTGACCTTCAGGAAGCCGAAGAGGTGCTTTCGCGGAAGTCGCGCTCTCGGTAGAGGCGGAACGGTCCTTGGCTGAGGTTCCCCAGGCAGCTGGCCGGGCACCCTGTGCCAGCTCCGCCGAAGTAGTTGCTCTGCAGGAGATCCTGACGTCCTTGAGCCTGTTGCCAGGGTGGGCCCGACCTCGGGGCGATGCTCGCAAAGTGGTAGGTCAGGTGACTTTCCAGGCCGCCTCGATCATCCGGAAGATCTCGTCCACGGCGGACTGCGGATCGTCCGTCTCACGGGCCAGTGAATAGGCGTCGATCACGAACCTCGCGATCGTCCGGCAGGCCGTTGCGCTCTGTGTCAGGTCGGGATCGGCGGCGATGGCCGCTGCCAGTGACTCCGCGTGGCGCAGCCGCATCGACTCCTCGTACTCCCGCAGGGCGCGTGACTCGTCGATCATGCGGTAGATCGGGGCGGTGCCGTCCCCCGTGCAGTGCCGGACCATGGCCTGGATCTCGCGGCGCAGCGCGGGGATGAGCGGCTCGTGCGGCGCCCGGCCGGTGGCCGCGAGGGTGAGCCGTTGCTCGAAGTCCGCGTCCTGCTCGAACACCAGGGCCTCTTTCGAGGCGAAGTGGGAGAAGAGCGTGGTGACGGCCACGTCGGCCTCCGCGGCCACCTCGCGGATCCCCACCGCGTCGTACCCGCGTTCCAGGAAGAGCCGAAGTGCGGTGTCGGCGATCTTCTGGCGGGTCGCGGCCTTCTTGCGCTCGCGGCGTCCGGTCGTCGGCACGGTCATACCGCTGACACTACCAAATCCAAATGGCTAACGGTTTCTAAACCATAACCGTTAGTGTTACGGTCGGCGGCATGAAGAGAGTGAGCTTCGCCGAGTTCGGCGGTCCCGACGTTCTCCACCTCGTTGACTCCGAGGAGCCCCATGCGAGTCCCGGTCAGATCCGCGTCGCCGTGCGGGCGGCGGGCGTGAACCCCGTCGACTGGAGGATCCGGGAAGGCCAGTTCCAGAAGGTTCGCCCGATCGAGTTGCCCGCCGGCGTCGGGCAGGATGCCGCCGGGGTGGTGGACGAGGTCGGCGCGGGCGTCGACGGGGTCGAGGTTGGTGACCACGTGTTCGGGCGCGGCTCGAGCACCTATGCCGAGGTCGCTGTGCTGTCGGCCTGGGCCCGGATACCAGAGGGGCTGACGTTCGAAGAGGCGGCCGGGTACCCCTCCGTGGTGGAGACCGCGCTGCGCATCCTCCGCGAGGCCGGTGTGCGGTCCGGGCAGACGCTGCTGGTCAGCGGCGCGTCCGGGGGAGTCGGCTCGGCGGTGCTGCAGATCGCTCGCGAGCGCGGCATCACGGTGATCGGCACCGCCGGGGCCGCAAACCAGGACTATCTGCGGAGCCTGGGTGCCCTCGCGGCGACGTACGGCGACGGCTGGGCCGAGCGGGTGCGGCGGCTCGGCCGTGTCGACGCGGCTCTCGATCTGGCCGGGTCGGGCGTGATCCGCGAACTCGTCGAACTGACCGGGGACCCGCACAAGGTGGTCTCCATCGCCGATCTCGGCGCGCCGGAGTTCGGTGTCCGGTTCTCCGGCGTGACCGGGGACGTGCCGCAAGCCCTCGCCGATGCCGCCGACCTCATCTCGCGGGGAAAGCTCCATATCCCGGTCGAGAAGTCGTACACGCTCGCCGAGGCCCCGACGGCGCACATCGACAGCCAGGCCGGTCACACGCGCGGGCGCCGGGTCATCGTCGTCTGAGCCGTTCCCCGCCCGGTCGCACGCCCAGGCGAGCTGCCTTCCTTCCAGCGATCTGCCGGGGCCCACCCGGCAGGTGTGCGACACGCAAGGAGCCCCATGCACACTCCTGTCACGATCATCGGCGCCGGACTCGGCGGCCTCGTCCTGGCCCGCGTCCTGCACCTCCACGGCATCCCGGTCACGGTCCACGAGGCGGAATCGTCCCCGACGGCGCGTTCGCAGGGCGGGATGCTCGACATCCACGACTACAACGGCCAACTCGCCCTCAAGGCAGCCGGACTGATGGACGAGTTCCGCGGCATCGTCCTGGAGGGCCGCCAAGCGATACGGCTCCTGGACCGCAACGGAACCGTCCTGTTCGACAAGGCCGACGACGGCACGGGCGAAAGCCCCGAGGTACAGCGCGGCGAGCTGCGACAGATCCTGCTGGACGCGCTCCCCGACGACACCGTCCGATGGGGCCACAAGGCCACTGGCGTCCGCGCCCTCACCGAGGGCCGCCACGAGGTGACCTTCGCAGGCGGCGCCGTCGTCGTCACGAACCTGCTGGTCGGCGCGGACGGCGCATGGTCACGAGTCCGACCGCTGCTATCCGACACCACACCCGAATACGTCGGCCGGTCCTTCGTCGAGACGTACCTGCACGACGCCGACGCCCAGCACCCGGCCACCGCGAAAGCCGTCGGCGGCGGCACACTCGCCGCGCTCGACCCGGACGGGAACGGGAAGTGGCTTGTGGCTCACCGGGAGCAGAGCGGGGTCCTCCGCACTCTCGTCACACTGGCCAAGCCGCAGGCCTGGTTCGCCACCATCGATTTCACCGATGCCGCCGCAGCCGCCGCCCGGATCGTGGAGGAGTACGACGGCTGGGCACCGGAACTCACCGCCCTGATCACCGCCGGCCGGACCGCGCCGGTCCTGCGTCCCCTCCACGCCCTGCCGGTCGGGCACCGCTGGGAGCGGGTGCCGGCAGTGACCCTGCTCGGCGACGCCGCCCACCTCTCGACCCCCAACGGTGAAGGCGCCAACCTGGCCATGCTGGACGGTGCCGAACTCGGAGAGGCCCTCGCCGCGCACCCCGACGATATCGAGACCGCCCTCACCTCATACGAACAAGCGCTGTTCCCCCGCAGTGCCGCGGCCGCCGCCGAAGTCGCCCACAACCCCACGCCTCAGGACCTGATCAATTTCTTCACCAACGGAGACCGAGCAGGAATCTGACAGTCCCGCAGAGGTGTGCGACTGCAAGCTCTCCTGCTGAACGACTTACTACGCGTATGGAGGTTGTCCGTGTTCGCTATGCGATACCACTGTTACGGCAGTTCCGAAGTCCTCTGCATGGAGGAGGCCGAAGAGCCGCACGCCGGGCCCGGTCAGGTCCGCATCGCTGTGCGTGCCACCGGCGTCACCCCGGCTGACCACTACCTGCGTTCAGGGATGCTGCAGGACATCGCCACCCTGAATTTCCCCCACATCCCCGGCATGGATGCCGCCGGAATAGTCGACGAGGTGGGAGAGGGGGTGACCGGCACCGCCCTGGGAGACGAGGTCTTCGGCCTCGTCCCCTTCCTGGATCAGGGAGGCGCCGCGGCCCAGTACGCCGTCCTTGAGGCATGGGCACCCAAGCCCCAGTCGTGGTCTTTCGAGGAAGCGGGTGGCGCCGCGGGCAACATCGACACAGCCATGCGTGTACTGGAGGCCCTGGATGCCGCCGAGGGCATGACCTTGCTGATCGATGGTGCGGCCGGAGGCGTCGGCACCATCACCGCGCAACTCGCCCAGGCTCGCGGCCTCACCGTGATCGGCACCGCGAGCGAAGGCAACCACGGCTTCCTCGACCGACTCGGCGTCGTACCGGTCACCTACGGGGCGGGGCTGGCCGATCGCCTTGCCCCACTGGCTCCGCACGGCGTCGACGTGGTTCTGGACGCGGCCGGCAAGGGCTCTCTTGCCGAACTGGTAGCCATCGCAGGCGACCCGCACCGCGTGGTGACCATCGCGGACTTCGACGCCGACCGACACGGAGTGCGGTACTCCCGCTCCCAAGCAGGAGAGTCGCCGGGCTGGGCAGGACTGCCAATTGCGGCCAACCTCGCCGACCACGGCCGCCTCACGGTCCCGCTGCACGCCGTGTTCCCGCTGAAAGAGACCGCCACAGCTCACGACGCCAGCGCCACCGGCCACGCGCGCGGCAAGATCGTCATCACCGTGCCCTGACAGCCTTGGGTCTGGTCGCGCTCGCCGCCTCCCGCCTATTTCCGTCAGCACCTGAAAGAAGAGCGCAGCGCCCTGGCGATCAAGCGGCGGCGGGCCCGGTCGTCGCACTCGGCCAGCAGCAGTTCCGCGAGGAAACCCCGGTACGACATCTGCTCACGCGACGCGGCGCCGGCGAGATCGGGAAACTGCCCTCGGACAGTGGGGAGCCGCAGCATCCGGCATGCCTGGTCAATGACGGTAGTCGCGGCTTCCTCGGTCAGCCTGCATAGGACCCAGCGGGGCGGGAACACCGACTCGAACGGAACCCAGGACACCGTCCCCAGTAGGGACTTCCTCAGCCCGCCCCCCTCGCCGTCGGGCCACTCGACATCGACCAGACCGGATCCATCGCCACCCCCGGCTCCGCGTACCTGCCGCAAACAACCGTGACAGGTACAGAGAGAACCGGACCAGGAAAATGAGATCAACCCCCATGTATGGGGCAAACGCCGCCGCTAAGCGTGAGATGCAATGAGAATCCTCCAGCACGAACGAGAACCAGTGAGAATCCGACACCCTCGGTCACCGAAGGCGAACCCGATTACGCGCCCTGCCCGCCGCACATCGCCCAGGACCCCCAACTCCGCGCCGTCTGGACCCGGGAACGACACAACGTGTTCCAGTGGCTCCGCAAAGCTGCCCACCAGCCCTACTACGGAGCCCTCCAGCCACTGCTCGAAGACCACGCCGAGCACCTGGCCAAGGAGATCGACAGACGCTGAGCCTGAGCGTGGTGGGCAAGGTCAGGACCGCGCGGTCCGGAACGCCAGATACCGGCTGAAGGCTTCGTGGCTGTCGGGCGTGAAGCGCCACTCCAGCAGGGCCGACCGCAGCTCCGGCTCGGTCAGCCAGCCATGCCAGGCGACCTCATCGGGATCGGGGACCACGGCGTCCGGCACCACGGCTTCGTGCACGCCGAGCCAGTGAGGGCTCAAGCCGCTGCGGTTGATGAACGTGAACAGCAGGCGTGGCAGCGCACGGATGCCCAGCTCTTCGGCCAGCTCCCTCGCGGCGGCCTGTTCATAGGACTCGCCGACATTTGCGGCGCCACCGACCTCGACCTCATAGTGCCCGGGGAAGCGCGATACCTGCTCCGACCGTCGGTGGACGAGGATCCGTCCACGCTCATCACGACACACCGTCACGGCGACTCGGTGCAGCCAACCCTCCTGGATGGCCTGCCGGCGGCTGACCACCATCCCCAGCACACGATCTTGATCGTCGACACGCTCCACCAGTTCATCCACGACGCACACCCTGGCAGAGCCCACTGACATTGACGCTTCCCTGAGCCCGCAGAGGCCGACCCAGGAGAACCAGAACTGGGAGGCCGGACACGGATGCCCCCAGTTGCGACCTGTCGCGCTCAGGCTCAACCGCCCACAACACTGTCGGTGACAACCAGCCTGCCTATGTGACAACTATCGTGCTTCGGCTCACAAGCCTGCCGTTGTGACAACTGTCGTGCGTCGGCTCACACCCACGTACACGAAGTCCACTTGCCACCCCGCCTAGTAGTCGAGCTCCACGTAGTCGATGTCCGTGAACTCGACCATGAGGTCGTGGGCGCGGCGGCCGCGGTCCTTGAAGTAGATCTCCTGGAGGCCTTCGGCAGCGATGGACTGGAGTTGCTGTTCGGTGGCGCCGGATGACTGCGCCTCGAAGAGGCGGGCGGCGTACGCGGGGGGCAGGGACTGGGTGATGAGGCGTAGCCGGCCGTCGTCGGAGGTGCCGGGGGCCGCGGTGTAGCCGAACCGGGCGCGGGTCTCGATCACGATGCCGCCGGTCGCCGCGGCCCGCTGCCGCGCCCGTGCGCGCACCTTCGGCTGCCACCGCTTGCGCACCTCGCCGAACAGCCGGGCGGCGAGTTCCGGACGGGGCTGCTTGAGCTGGCCCTTGAGGTAGCGCTCCACCGTGCGCTGGGAGACCCCGAGCAGCTGCGCCACCGCCCGGGTCGAGCCCTTCTCCTGCTTCACCAGGAACTTCATCTGCGCGGTCGCGGACTTGGGGACGGGCCGGGTGAACGTGTTCGCCGCGGCCTTGTCCAGGCTGTCGCCCATGATGCCCATCGAGGTGGCCTACTCTCCGTCGATCGCGGCGTCGGTGCCCTTGATGTGCCGGGCGGGGTTGTGTCCTTCGTCGAGCATCTTCACCGCCCACAGCAGTTCCTGGGTCCCCTCGTGCTTGACCATGCCGGGGCTGACTCCCAGCCGGAACGTACCCGGTGCGGGCTTCCCGTCGGGGGTGCGCGGCAGGAAGTCCAGCGGGCCGGGCCCATCAGCCAGGTACACCGCGCAGTCCGACAGCAGGGCGACGGGCAGCAGCGCCTCGTCCGCGAAGTGCAGATGCCCGGCCGGGGCGGGCGCCTGCTGGGTGGCGAGGGCGGTCTTGATCAGCTTGCGGTGCATGTTGACGCGGGCCGTGGCGATGACGGCGGCGCGGATGTCGGGCCGCCAGGTGGGGCGTTCCAGCGCGGGCCAGCGTTCGCCGGGACGGTAGCCGGCTCCCTGTGGCCGCTCGCGCAGTTTGCCGATGCCGCCCTTGACCGTCGACTTGATGGCGGACAGCACGGCGGCCGTGCCCGGATCGCTCTGCTTGTACGTCTCCATCGCGGCGAGGAACGCCCCCTCGTCCATCCCGGCCTCGATGCCGAGGTCGGCCATCGTCGCCTTGTACGCCTCGCTCAACTGCTTGTACCAGGGGTCGAGGTAGGGCCCGCTCTCCGGACGCAGCCACGCCTCCACGGGGGCGAGGGTGACGGGCAGGCCGTAGGTGCTGACGAGCTCGTGCGCGTACGCCACGGTGGGCGTCGCGTACCAGGCCGGCCCCTCGGGGCGTACGCCGTCCGGTGTGAAGGGGCTGGGCAGGCGCGGGTCCGTCTCGATGGCCGACAGGTCGATCAGCCAGGATCCGGGCACCGCCTTGTCGAAGGCGGGCGCGCTGACGTGGACGGGCGCCCCGAGGCCGACGACGAGACGGTTCGCGGCGGCGAGGAACGCGGTGTTCACGTCGATGCCCACCGCGTACTTCCGCGTGCACTCGGCGTCGGTGAGCAACTGCGGGTCCCGGATCCAGTCGAAGGCCTCTTCGTCGAGGACCTCGGCGGGGGTTCGTTGGTGGCCGCGCGGGTGGCGGGCGGCGACGACGGGGTGCTCGTCGGGTGCCTCGGGGGGCGCCGGGTCGACGGGCTCGGTGAGTGAGCCCGGCATCGCACCGGACACCCACGCGTCGGAGCGCGGGTCCTTCACCGCCCGGGTCGGCGGCCGCAGCGCGGTCATCAGCTCCAAGCCCGATACGGCGGTCGAGCCGCGCGGGGTGATGACCCGGGTCGCGTAGTCGCCCAGCACACGGGCGAGTTCGGCCGGCGGCAACTGGCCCGCGCTCCCCCAGGCCCGCGCGTCGAGCGCGCCCCACGGCAGGACCGCGAACTGTACGCACTGGCGCTGCCCGGCCCGCGCCGGGCGGTAGACGCGGGGCCACGGGCCGAAACCGCGCCTGGTCAGCTTCCACTTGGCCCTGGTGATCTGCTGGACGGCCTTGTGGTCGTCCGGCAGGCGCAGTCCCCGCCGGTCCTCCAACACGGCGGGAAGCCCGAGGCGTTCGGCGGCAGCCGCCGTGAGGACGACCAGCGGGTCGGCGTCCTTGCCCGACCGGTGCAGCCGGGATGCCCCCAACTTCGCCTCGTTCAGGGCCCATTCGACCACCGAGACGATGTCGTCGACAGGACAGTCAAGTACGAGACCGCCGACGCAGTACGCGGACCCGTCCCCGTCCAGGACGGCGATCGGTCCGTGCGCGAAACGCGGATCGGGGGCGGTCGCTGTGGCCCCGGCCGGGGCGGTGGCCTTGGCCGTGGGCTTGGCCGTGGGCTTGGTCCCGGTCGTGGGGGTGGACTTGGCCGCGGTCCCGGTCCCGGCTGTGGCCGTGGGCTTGGTCCCGGTCCGGGTGTTCGGCCGGGTTGCCCGAGTGTTCGGCCCGGTCTTCGGCGGAGGCCGGTGCGCGGCCTCCGGCGCGGCGCTCCGGGTGGCTTTCGACTCCGGCGGACGGCGCACCGGGGAAGACGGCTCGCCGGGGTGCTCGATGGGCGGAGCCGCAGCGGGGGCGGCGGATGTGGCCTGAGCGGTGACCGGCTCGGGCGTGGCGCCTGTTTCGGCCACGGCGGCGGGCTCGGCCACGGCAGCCGATGGAGAAGTGGACGGCGACCCACCGGCCGTACGGGCCGGATGAGCCGACAGCTCGGCCGCGTCGTCCGGCGTTGCGTCCGGCTGCGGTGCCGGATGCCGTGCGGCGAGCCCGTCCAGGAGGCGGAGGTAGGCGGCTCGCTTGGGCGGGCGGGGCTCGGTGCGCCCGGCCTCCCAGGAGGTCACCGACTCCCGGCGTACGTCGAGCGCCCTGGCGACCTGTTCCTGGCTCAGGCCGGCGGCCTTCCGCAGACGCTTGCGTTCCGCGGGTTCGGGGAGCCCGTCCTGCGCGTACACCTGCTCCAGCAGCGCGTCGATCGAGGCGAACAACTCATCCTGACCATCGGCCACATCCACCACCTCCAGCAGCGCACACTACACGGATCGCACATCGAATCACACGCGAAACACACGTCACAGATGGCTGGAATAGCTATGCCGACAAGTCATTAAGCGGTCCGCCCCCCTTCCGCCCCTCCCCGGCCCCCCTTCCACACCCCCTCCCGCCGCCGAAGCGCGGCGACCGAGACCCGACAGGGGCCGCGATCACCGCTCTTCGTCCCCGTGCCGGGACGGAATGTCAGTGGACGGGGAGGGCCGCGTCGGTAGCGAGCGGACCGGCCGTCCCGGTCTCGCTCCCAGTGCCGACGGCAGGAGCTTCCTTCCCCTTCATGAGGAACGCCGCCAGGATCGCCGCGCCCACGATTCCGGCCGCTCCCACGAGGAAGCTGGCGGACATGGCGTCGGTGAAGGCTCGGTGGGTGGCGGCCAGCAGGCCACCGTCCCCGGTCCGCATCGCGACCGCGACGGCGTCGCCGACGGAGTGGCGGGCGGCCTCGGGAGCGTCGGCGGGCATGTGACCGGTGAAGGTGCTGGAGAGGACCGCGCCCAGGATCGCGACGCCCAGCGCGGCACCGGCCTGCTGGATGGTGTCGTTGAGCGCGGAGCCGACGCCGGCGTGCTCGTCGGGGATGGCACCCATCATGGCGCCCATCGCGGCGGGCATCGTGAAACCGGCGCCCGTGCCCATCAGCACCATCGCACCGGCCAGCACCGTCCAGCCGGACTCGGTCGTCATGTTGGCCAGGAGCGCGAAGCCCGAGGCGATCACCAGCAGTCCGAGGACGGCCATCACGCGGCTGCCCGTCTTGGCGACCAGCGAGGCGCCGACCGCGTTGAACAGCAGCGTGGCGACGGCAAGCGGTGTGAAGGCCAGACCGGTCTCGGTCGGGGTGTAACCGAGGACGAACTGCAGGTACTGGGTCAGAACCAGCATCAGGCCGCCGTTGGCGAGGGTGAGAAGGACCAGCGAGAAGCTGGCACCCGTGAACACCTTGTCGCGGAACAGGGCGAGCGGAACCATCGGGGACTTCGAGCGGACTTCCCAGACGCCGAACGCGATGAGGCTCACGACGGTGACGGCGAGGGAGATCCGGGTGGACTGGTGGCTGAGGCCGCCCTTGGGCAGCTCGTTGATCGTCCAGACGAGCGCGGCCATGCCGATGACGGACAACACCATGCCGACCGGATCGGCCTTGCGCCAGGGGCCCTTGGACTCCGGCATCAGGACCATCGCGGCGACGATCGCGAGGATGGCGATCGGGATGTTGATGAGGAACACGACGCCCCACCAGAACTGGGCGAGCAGCACACCGCCGAGCACCGGTCCGCCGACCAGGCCGACCATCGCCACCGCGCTCCACACGGCGATCGCCTTCGGGCGCTCGGCCTCGTCGAAGACCGTGATGAGGATCGAGAGCGTACTGGGCATGACCAGGGCGCCGCCCACACCCATCAGGGAGCGCCCGACGACGAGTTGATCGGGGGATGTCGCCAGCATGGCGATCACCGAGGCCGCGCCGAAGAGCGCGAGCCCGATGATCATCATCTTCCGCCGGCCGAACCTGTCGGAGAGGCTGCCCGCGGTGAGCAGGAGACCGGCGAATACCAGCATGTACGACTCAAGGATCCACTGGAGGTCCTGCGCGCTCGCGCCGAGCTCCTCCGCGATCGTGGGGACCGCCACGGTGAGCACCATGCTGTCGACGACCAGCACCAGGGTGCTGAGGCACAACACGACGAGGATCAGCCAGCGGCGGGGGTTTCGGGCAGGTATCGCTTCCATATGCATCTCTCGGATTTCGGGGCGCGCCGAACAGCCCTGTGACGGGCGCGGCACACGGGAAGAAAAGGGGGTGGTGGAGGTGGCGTACGCGATGTGTTGTGTGCGTCGTGTACGCCACGTACGACGTGTACGCCGTGTCGACAGGGGGGTCAGGCCCCTGCGGGCGGGACCCATTCGACGAGTTCGACCATGACGCCGTTGGGGTCGGTGAGCCGCAACGCCCATTCGCCCCAGGGCTGTTGACGCAGCGGTGTGGTGATGGGGGCGCCTGCGCGGCGCAGCCGGTCGTGCTCGTCGGCGATGGCGGTCACCGTGAACGACACGGCCATGTGCTGGGGGCCGGGGCTGTCCTGGGGCGGAGCTTCGGCGGAGTGCTCCAGCAGAACGATGTCGGCGGCGGCGTCATCGCGGCTGAGGCAGATGTAGCCCTCACCGCGCAGTTCCTCCCGGTATCCCAGGTAGGTCGTGAAGAACTCGCTGGAAGCGGCCGCGTCGGCGATGTACAAGGAGACGGCGGAAGCGGTGATGTTCACGGTGCCGGCGACCGCCCGGGGCCGGGTCCGGTGCGCCGCGCTGTCCGGCACGCGGTGATGCGATCCATGGTCATGTCAGACTGCCCTCCGAGCTGGTCGTTCGTGCCGCCGGAGTGACTTCCGGCAGCGCTCACAAGCATCACGGTGGCGGGGGCGCCGAACAACGGCCGATCCCGCAACGATGGTTAACACAGGGGTTTATGAATGGGGCGGGGTCACGGTGGAGCTGCGCGACATAGAGATTTTCCTGACCCTTGCGGAGGAGTTGCACTTCGGGCGTACTGCCGAGCGGCTCCATGTGTCGGCGGCGCGGGTCAGTCAGGCCATCAAGAAGCAGGAACGCACCATCGGGGCGGCCCTGTTCGAGCGCACCAGTCGCGCGGTGCGGCTGACCGCCGTCGGCGAGCGGCTGCGCGAGGATCTGCGGCCGGTCTACCAGGGCCTCAAGGAGAGCCTTGAGCGGGCCCGGATGACCGCGCAAGGCAAGACGGACGTGCTGCGGATCGGCATGATGCCCGTCAACGCCCATGATCTGCGCCCGTTCTGGGATGCCTTCCGCACCCGGCACCCCCAGTGGGGGCTGCGCATCCGGCACGCGGGGTTCATCGACCCCTGGGGCCAACTTCGCGCGGGTGACATCGACGTGCTCGTGTCCTGGACCCCCGTGGAAGAACCCGACCTCACGGTCGGGCCGACGCTGTTCACCGAGCACCGAGTGGCCCTGGCCGCACGCGATCACATACTGGCCGACCGACCATCGGTCTCACTCGAAGCCCTCGGCGACCACGGCGTCATCGGCCCGGTCACGCCGCTGCCCGACTACTGGGAGGACGCGTTCATCCCCTACCGGACGCCGAGCGGCCGCCAGATCGAACGCCCTCACTCGGCGGCCAACCTGGACGAGCTGTTCGCCATCGTCGCCGCGGGCGAAGCCGTCAACAGTCTCGGCGCCCATGTGGTCCGCTACTACTCCCGCCCCGACATCGTGTACATCCCCCTCCACGACGCGCCCCTCCTCAGCTGGAGCCTGGTCTGGCGCAGCGACGTCGACAACGAGATGGTCCGCGCCTTCGTCCGCATCGTCCGCGACCTCGGCACTGCGGCCCTGTGACGATCGCGACCGTGCCGTCCTGCCACGGCGGCCGTACGGAAGTAGTCGTACGGCACGGTCGTCGGCGGCGGCTGTGCCGTACAGGTGGGGGGGCGACCGGCGCGGTTGGCCCGTGTACCTGGCGGAGTGCGCGTCCGGGGCCGCTCTCCCGCCGGGCCGCCTCAAGACGCCTCCCTCTCCCCCGCCACTTCCCGCGCCCGGTGCCGGGCGCACACCGTCCGGGTCGGCAGCGCGGGCCGGTCGCACGGCAGGCCGTTCCACCCGGCGCACTTCACCGACGGCTCGGCACCAGCCTCCTGGACCTCTCCCTCGACTTGAGAGTGATGCGTACGGCACGGCTTGCACAGACCGTCGGTGAGGGACGGGCCGATCAGGAAGATGCGGCAGCCGCATTCGCCGCAGGTGGCACGGGGCGGTCCCGGCGGTCCGGAGGCGGCCACGGCCGGGACAACCGGGCTGTGGTCGGTCTCGGCGACAGCGGCGGTGGCGGACGGGTCGAGGGGACGGCTTGCTCGTTGGCGGGCCGCGCGTCGGTCCGCGACGACTTCCGCGCACACGGCGCAGGCAGCGCCGGTGGACCACATCGTTCCGGCCTCGCAGTCCAGATGGCCGCAGCCCCATCGAGGCAGGGCCACACCGAGCAGCCAGCGCCCGGGGTCGCGGATCTCGGCCACGGACGTACCGGCGAAGCGGACGGTGAGGCGGTGGCTCAGACGGGCGGGATCGGTCCCATCGCGCAGCTGGCGGCCCACCTCGCGGGCGATCTGGCGGACCAGGAAGGGGTTGTCGACCCGGTGCAGCAACCAGTGGACGGGTTCAAGGACGGCGTAGATCTGCGGGCTGAGGGTGAGTTGTGGCCCGGTGTAGGGTCTCGCCGCTCCCCCACTCGTCCCGGTTCTTGGCCGCTGTGCGGGAGGGGGCGAGTTTTCGCCATCCGCGCGCAGCGCGAGACCTGGCGCCGGGTTCACGGCGCGCGCTTCGCGACGATTTCGCGCAGCCGCAGCGCTCGTTACTACCCGAGTCTCGCCTACGGCGGGTGAGGAAAGGCGGGGCTCGTCATCGGGTCGGGCAGTTCTCTGGTCTTCCCTGTTCACGAGCGATCCCCCACGAACCGGGGCACCCGATCCTTCACCAACAACAGCAGGCGGAAGGTCCCTGGAGGGGGCGGAAGGACGTTCGCCGGTGGCCGATGCGGTGGCCGAATTGGCGGTGGTTCGCGTGGTCTCGTCCGCCGGCGCGTCGATCGGTCCGGCCGTTGTCCCGGGCCCGTACGCCGTCGTCGAGCGCGGGATCTCGTGCGCCAGGTAGTGGTTGCGTCCCTGTCCCCCGGCCCGCCGCTGCACCGTGGCCCAGCCGGATGCCTCCAGCTCGTCCACCACCGCCGCGGCCGCCGTGGCTGTGATGGGCTGCCCGGCGCGCTGCCCCGAGTGGTGGCGCAGGAGCCCGGCGAGTTCGCCGAGCGTGAGCGGGATGCGCTGCACCTGCGTGAACATCAGCACCGCGTACGCCCGCAGCTGACGCGACGTGAGGTCCTCGCAGGCCGCGACGGGCAGCCATACGTACCGCTCGGTGGCGGACATGGCCCGGACCCGGCGGCGCGCGGTGGTGCCGGTGCCGCCGGGCAGGGATCGGCGGGTGTTCTCGGGGAGTTCGACCACGCCGTCCTCGGGACGGGGGCTGCGCAGTTGCGCGAGTCCGCGCTCGACGGACGACGTCGACATCTTCAGGTACGAGGCGAGCGTCGCGGCTCCGGCGGTACAGCCCTCCGGCCGCTGCCCGAGGGCCTTGACCTTCATGTACACGGCCAGGGCGACATCGGCGTAGAACGCCGACTCCACCAGCGCCCAGGGCACCCGCACCCGCTGGCGCCGGTCCGGCTTCGCTGCGGGCGCGTAACTTCCCTTGAGAGTACGGGAGTTGGGGCTGTCGGGGCGCGTCTCGCGGCCCGGTGTGCTGTGGGGGGACAGGGGGTGGTCGGGCGAGGCTGGACCAGTAGAAGGCAACACTGAGCCAGCCCTCGTGCTGGTAGCGATGATGTGCTCCTGGCAGGGGGAAGAAGGCAAAACGCCATCGCCGTTCGGCAGGCTGCTGACGAACGCGAGGACGGGATTCAGTTGGGGAGGGGGCTGCGGGTCACCTCACTGGCTGTCGTCGTCGGTGGGTTCGGGGGTCTGGGCGGGCACCCAGGAGATTCGCCGTCCGGCGGGCTCCTGGAGGGGGCTGGGGCTCAGATGGAGGCCCTGGAACGGAAGTTGCGCTGGCGTCGGCGCGGCAGCGCGTTTATGGCGTCGGGGAGCTCGCAGATCCACATCCCGATGGGGATGCGGAACGCGGCCCGCCCTTCCAGGTGCTTGAGGTCGAAGGCGGCGCGCTCCGCGGGCGTGGTGACCAGGTAGACGGAGTCCTCCAGGACCCACAGCGCGGTCTCGCGCGTGGTGAGCGGATCGTCAACCGCCTGGCGGGCCGCCTCCACCGCGCTGGACTGCCACAGTTCGAGGTCCTGACGGGCGCTGCGGGGGCGGCGGCTGCCGGGCCACACGATCTGGGAGACGAAGGCGTACACGCGCAGCGCGACGACGGCGTCTTCGAAATGCGGCTCGAACAGGATGCCTTGGTCGCGGGCCTTCCAGGCCCAGGACTCGCTCAGCCCGGCGGCCATTGCGACCGCACTGGCGCTGAGCTGGTCGTTTGTCAGCGACATGGCCATCACTCCAGGGATACATGGGTGGATCGTGGTGATTACGTTACCGGAAATCTCGCGCGGTTCCGCCTGACACTAGAAATCGCGCGTGTTGCTGTTTCGTCAGCAGGCCTGTTGTGCCTGGAATTTGTTGGCCTATCAGGAAACGTCATCCCATTTGGTCCAGCCCATTGCTCTCGCGACAGATGGATAGTTAGCAAGCAAGACCGTGAGATAGATCGTCCGACAGTAAGCAAGCAAGACAGTTCGAGGGCAACAAACAGCGCAACACAGAGCGTGACAAACATCGCCGTAGCCTTCGCTGTGTGTATCGGTAGAGCTGTCGCTAGATCTATCGGTATGGCTATCGGTATACGCGCAGGTCCGCCCAGGACGCGGATGTGGGTGTGGCCCGTGCCTAGGCACGGGCCACACCCACATCAGTACCGCCAACTGCGCGGCAGCTTCCGCTATTTCGCCGTTCCGCTACCCCTTAGGAGGCTGCCGGGCGCTGCGCCTTTGTCCGTCGTTCGGGCCGCCGCAGCTCCCCCTCGGCGTCCATCGCCTGCATCAGAAGTTCCAGTGCGGCGGACACGACGTACAGTCCCCGCCGTCCGTAATCCGCTTCCTGGAGCCCTTGGTTGAGGCTGGAGACCAGGGCGTAGGCCTCCGGACCCACCCGGAAAGTGGACTGCTTTCCCGCGTCCACCACACCCATCCGGTCGTCCAGGAAGGTCTGCGCCATCGCGATCTGGGAGGGGACGTCCTCGGGGATGTGCCGCAGCGCCGCATCGAGGTAGTGCCCCTGGCTGAGCATGGGGTTCCCGGAGGTCCGGCGATCCGTCTTGAGCCGCTCCTTCAGCTCGGCCAGCACCTCCGGGTCGAGCCGGAATCCATAACTGGTCCAGCCCTCCGAGCGGATCTTGGCGCTGGCGAAGCTCTCGTGCACGGCGGTGTGAGCCCAGGGCTTCCCGCTGACCCGCATACGGCGGCGCGGCGGTGACGCCTCGTCGTCGACCGGAGCCGGATCCCGCCGGACCGGGGTGGCCACGGGCTCGGGCTCGGGTTCGCGAACGGCGGCCTTCGGCTCAGCGATCGTACGGACAGGAGCCGCTGACGGCGCCTCGGTCACCCGGGCGGACGGCCGTACGTCGTCGGGCGCGGCGGCGCGGCGGGCGGCGAGGGACGGAGGGGAAGTAGGAGACGGAGGGGACGCAAGGGTCGCAGGGGACTTCGTGGCCCTGGGGCCTCCCCCGGTTCCGGGTTCCGCGTCGACTCGGGCTTGGGCTTGGGCTCGGGCTCCGGTTTCGATTTCGGCATCGATGTCAGCGCCCGGCGGGGCTTCGAACACCGGGGATGCGGAGGACGCGGAACCAATGGGTGTCGTCGGCGTCGGCGGTTGCGCGGCGGGCGGTGCCTCACTGGCCTGCGGCGGCACCGACCTTCCGGACTTCGGCGGCGTCTGAGCCGTCGGGCCGCCGGCCTCCGAGTCGAGGTTGGCGCCGCCGAGGAACGACCGCTCGGCCACCTGGTCGGCGCCTGCGAGCAGCCCCGCCACCAGGGAAGTGCCCGCCGCCTTGAAGTGGTTGGGTGCCTTCTTCTTCGGCCTGCCCCCTCCCCCGCGCGGCACGGGCTTGGTGCTGTCCTCGGAGTTACTCAACGGAGTCCTCCATCGAGATCAGCTCGGGAGTCTCCCACTTCTGCGCAGGCTGCTGCATACGCTCAAGGATCTGGGTCATCAACTGTCCGTACAACTTGCCGGGCGCGTGGCTGGCGAAGCGGATCGCGGCCGGGACGCCGTAGGCGAAGGAATCCGAGATGCGGTTGTCGCTGCGGATGTCCGTCATGAACGGCTTCAGGTCCGCCTCAAGCATGCCGTTGCGGATGTTGACCTCTTGGGCCTTCCACTTCGACGGCGGGTTCGAGCGGTTCAGTACGGCGCCGAGGTACTGCGGATCACATTCCCCGCCAGTGCGGTCCTTGACGTATGCGACGGTTCCCCGGGTGGCGGCGGCTCCCTTGAGGGCCGGGTACTCCGGGACGCAGACGGTCACGACGTAGTCGGCCGCGGCCAGGGCGGTGGCCGAGAGCGAGGAGACCGCGGGCGGGGTGTCGATGACGACGAAGTCGAAGAGGTCGGACACCTCAAGGAGCATGCGGCGCACGATCGGCGTCGCGTGGTAGCCCTTGCGGTGGATGATGTCCTGAACGGACGTCATCGTCGATTCCTCACTCGCCAGGAGATGCAGGGTGCCCGCGTCCTCCCATTCGGCGAGGAGCTCACTGCGGTCGTACCAGGCGCTGGGAAGATCCAGCGGCATGCCTTGCAGTCGGCCCTGCAATACCCAACCGAGTGAACGGGCCAGCTGCTCCCCGTCGGACAGGTTCACTCCGAGGGCAGTACCGGCCTGCGCCTGTGGGTCGAGGTCCACGACCAGTACGCGTGCGCCGGCGAGGGCCAGGCTCGCCCCGAGATTCACGGTAGTGCTGGTCTTGCCGACCCCTCCCTTCTGGGTTGCGACGGCGATGACCTTCATCGCGACTACCGCCTCTCTGCCTATCGGCTGCTGGTATCAGACTTATCCGTCCGTGACACGAGGTCAGCAAGCCAGGCCTGGAACGGTGATGGAAGCGAGGAAGGGCCGTCTATGTCCCTTTACTTCCCGCCCATCCCCTATCCGGGTGTGGCCAGTGATCTAGTGACACGGGATCATTGAGGGTGACGATAACAGGATCTCCCGACCGTCTGTGAGGCGACGCGCTGAACCGCGCGCACGGCGGGACATCTGACGCGGTGTCACCTGGGCAGCGAGTCGGTCCGCCCTGGCCGTCCGAACGAACGCGAGCCCGCCGCTTGAGCCTCGGCACGACCAGCCGACCGACCGGCCGTACGACGATACGCGAGCGGACGGGCGGCACGAAGGGCAGTTCGTCAGACCGACGGTTCCCGCGACAGCGGGCGCGTCCGTTCGACGGACCGACGGACCGACGGACGGACGGACAGGCAGACGGACCGATCGACGGTCCGACGGTCCGACGGTCCGACAGAAAGACGGACGGACGGACGGAACGACCGACCGACAGGTAGTCCGGCAGACAGACAGACAGAGCGAGGGTCAGCGCGATCGACGGACGGTTCGACGGTTCGATGGTTCGCGCGTTCGCAGGCAAGCGCGTCAGTACGTCAGTCCGTCAGTAAGTGCGCAAGCAAGCTGGACAGCACGCACGATCGTCCGTCAGTCCGTACGCAACAGGGTTCGTACGTCAGCTGGCAAGTCCGTCTGCAAGCTAGTAAGTCAGCTGGACGGACAGCACGACGGTTCGTCCGACAGCTAGCAAGCAAGCTGGTCAGCAAGCAAGCAAGCGCGTTGGTTCGTTCGTCCGTCCGTACGTTAGATGGTTCGTTAGCGCGTTCGTCAGTTAGATGACTAGCAACGCAGTAAGACAGACAGCTAGTTATAGGGCAACAAACAGCGTTGCATAAATCAAGACACTCTACGGTTCAACGTTCCAGACAAGGGACGCTCCATAGATCAGTTTATTGATGGCAACAAGTATCACAACTTCCATCGCTTCCATCCCAGTGATAACGCAGCAAACTTTCATGGGTACCTCTGACGAAACATCTATCGTTATATTCCCAGGTCAGATGGGGTATTTAACTCTGAGGGTGAGGGGTTGGTGGCAGCGTGAAACTCGACGAAACCGCCCCTTCAGCTGCTGCCAAGTCCGCTCGGTGCCGTCCCAGCTGAGCGCTTCTGCGAGCCTGAAATCTTCGTGTGGGGGAGCGCTTTGAAGCTTCCCAGGCTCTCCTTCCGGGCGTTGCGGAGGCTCGCCAGAGGCCGTCGAAACGCGTTCGGCCGCCGTCCGAAGTCGAGAACGCGGCTCGAAAAAACGACGGCTGGTGAAGTCGAAAGTGAGCTGCTGCGAGTCGGAGAGCCGCTTTGCGCCGTCGTCCGGACGCTCCTCGCGTCGCGCCTCCAACCTCAACTTGCCCCAAAGCCGTCGAGCTGTCGCCTCTTCGTGCTGCCCCAGCGAAGCATCAGAGGGCCTGCGGAGCTCATAACGGAGCCCTCTCCCGCCGACAGTGAGCCTGTTCCGAGCTCCGTCTGACCTCCGTCCGAGCTCCGTCTGACCTCCGTCCGAGCTCCGTCCGAGCCTCGGTCGAGTCGTTTACGAGCTGCGGCCGAGCGCCGATCGGCGCTCAAGGCAGCCGCCTGACGCGTTCGCACTGCGTCTTCTGTGAACCAATGCGCGCCCAACTCGCCGCTCTGGAGCGTCGGCGAGCACCCTTCTGGTGCCCCTTCCAGAGGGTCGGAAGTGGCACCGGTTGCGGGCAAGGCGCCGAATCGCGCCGCTGTCGACGCACCGCTGAGGGAGTGGGGCACTCGAAGGGTGCCATCCCGAGGCCTGTCCGGGCGGGGGAGCGGAGCCACAAGCGCCGTCCCCATCACCCGCCCAGGGCCCGCCCCGGGCCCCCGCCCAGCCCCTCCGCAGCCCACTGCCCCCTCAATTCGGGCAGCCGAAGGGCCATGTGATGGCAGGTCATCCGCAAGAAGGCGGAAGTTAGTATGCTGACGCCATGGTTACCCAGAAGCCCGTCGGAGACAGAGAGAAAGTTGTCTCCAAGTTGCCCGCCTGGCTGCGCCAGGACTTGAAGATTCGCGCCGCTGAACTCGGCGTGGACATCCAGGATGCCGCCGCCGAGGGCATCGAACTGTGGCGGGCGACGGACGAAACGCTCCCCGCCGTCGACACCTCGGGGGCCGCGACCTTCTCGACCTGGCTGCTGCCCGGCCAGTGGGACGCGCTGAAAGCCACGTGCCACGAGCGCGGCCGCATCCCCTTCGTTCAAGGCCTCGCCCAGTCGATCGCACTGTGGCTGCGTGAACACCCTTCCCCCAAGCACCGACCCGTCACCGGGATCCCGCGGCGGAAGATCGTCTGCAATCAGAAGGGCGGCGTCGGCAAGACCGCCGTCGCCGCCGGGATCGCCGAGGCGTACTCCGAAAACCCCTCGGCCGTCGTCAGCATTGAGAGTGGCATCGTCAAAGCCGCGACCGCAGCCGGCATTCCCCGGGAGAACCTGGACGCGCTCGCGGAGGCGCAACAAGCCACCGGCATGGGCCTTCGCGTACTCCTCGTGGACTACGACCCCCAGGGGCACCTGACCAAACAGCTCGGCCTCCAACACCTCCCCGCCGACGGGGACAGCCTGGCGAAGCACATGTCCGGGCAGGCCACCAACGGCACGATCAAGGACCTGGTTGTCACCGTGAAGGAGCCCCGCTTCGGCGGCCGCCTGGACGTGCTGCCCGCCTGCCCGGACTCCTTCCTCCTCGACATCATGATCGTCTCGGCCCGCAACCGGCAGGCGACCCTCGAACGAGCCCTTGAGCCACTGGAATCGGACTACGACGTCATCGTTGTCGACTGTCCGCCCAGCCTCGGAGTGGGCATGGACGCCGCGATCTACTACGGCCGCCGACGAGACGGCGAGGCCCCCGGCGTCTCCGGCACGATCATCGTCGTGCTCGCGGAAGACTCCTCGGCGGACGCCTACGCCATGCTCATCGACCAGATCGAGTCGGGCAAACACGACTGGCGCATCGAGGTCGACTACCTCGGCCTCGTCGTCAACGCCTTCGACCCACGCGACGGCTACATCATCACGTCGTCCATGAAGTCATGGCTCGAACTGGGGGAGGGGCACCCGCCCGTCATCGCGGTGATCGACCGTCTCAAGGAACAGCGCGAAGCGGTACGCGGGAAAGTCCCTCTCCTGTCCTACGCACCCGACTGCCCCCAAGCCAACGTCATGCGGGCCATCGCCAAGGAAAGCCTGTGAACAGTCGTCAGAGCGCCGCCACCCGAGTCGGACCCTCCACGTCATTCAGCAACGCGGCCCGCGCCACCAGCCTGCGGGGCCAGCTCATCGCCAACGTCACCGGCACCAGTCCGCCGCAGCACGCTTCCGTGCTGCCGATCGAGCTGATCAGCGAGAACCCCGACAACCCCCGCGAGGCGCTCGGCGACCTCAGCGGTCTCGCCTCCAGCCTGGCCGAGGTCGGACAGGTGCAGGCCATCACCGTGGCGTCGGCCGCCGCCTATCTGGAAGGCCGTCCCGGGCGGCAGGGTGAGCTCAAGGCCGGTGCGGAATACGTCGTCGTGGACGGGCACCGGCGCCTGGCCGCCGCACTGGAGGCCGGGTTCACCGACATCAAGGTCACCTTCGACGACGGCTTCGCCGCCACCGACGAAGCCCTCCTGGAAGCGGCGTTCGTCGCCAACGCCCAGAAGGAGAGCCTCTCGGACCTGGAGTACGCCACCGCGCTCAAGAAGCTGGTCGACTTCTACGGTTCTCAGGGAAAGGCCGCCAAACGCCTCGGACTGAGCCAGCCGAACATCTCCCAGAAGCTGTCCCTCCTCGCCCTCACCCCAGCTCTTCAGGCCGACCTGGAGAGCGGCAAGCGCAAGATCGAGCACGTACGCGGTCTCGCCCGGCTCTCTCCCGAGGAGCAGCAAGAAGCGGCGGACCGCCGGGCGCGCGAGGCCGACGAACGTAAGCAGCAGAAGAAGGGTCGCCGCAGTCAGGACCCCGCACCCCATAACGCCGTTATGGCTCAGCGGTCGAAGGCGGCAGCAGACGTTCCGTCAGGCACTGGCGCGGGCACGGAATCGGGCCCCACCGAGAGTGCCTCCACCCATAACGGCGTTATGACTCAGGCCGACGCCCCGACCGAGAGCGGCGCTGTCTCTCAGGCCGACGCCTCCACCCATAACGGCGTTATGACTCAGGCCGACGGCTCCATCGACCACGGCGTCATCACCCCTGCCGCGGCCCCGACCCATAACGGCGTTATGACCCCGGCTGCCGATGCCGATGCCGATGCCGATGCCGAGCGTGCGCCGCACGCCAACGGCCAAGCGGCGCCCAACCCGACGGCATGGGAGAGCGTGGAGCAGCTGGCCCAGTGCATCATCGATCGGCTGGAGCAGGAGGACGTCCTTGCGCTGACGCTGCTGCTGCAACACCACAACCGCACCGTGCTGCGTTCTTGAGTCTCAACCTGATGACGAGGGTTCGGCTTCCGCCGGAAGCCTCACGCTGTACTCGACGTGGTGATGCGCTTCTCGAACCAGTGGTGGGCGTAGGGCTCGTCGTTGAAGGCGGGGACCTCTTGGAAGCCGAACGAGTGGTAGAGGCCGATCGCGGCGCCGAGCGCCTTGTTGGTGTCCAGGCGCAGTACGTCGCGGCCGTGCTGGGCGGCGCGTGCCTCCAGCTCGGTGAGGAAACGGCGGCCGAGCCCCAGGCTCCGGGCTTGGGGGGCGACCCACATGCGTTTGATCTCGGCGGGGGCGCCGGGCGGCAGCTTCAGCCCGGCGCAGCCGATGGGTTGCCCGTCCACCCGTGCCACCAGGAACAGTCCGCGCGGCGGCCGGAGCTCGCTCGCGTCGGGCAGCAGGCTCCGCGCGGGGTCGAAGCCGGTGTCGAAGCTTTCCTGGAGTTCGGTGAAGTACGCCAGCAGACAGTGCTGGGCGTCGGGGGAGTCCGGGGCGACGGTGTCAAGGGTGACCGTGGCGGCGGTGAGCAAGCGGTCGACCTCAGCCATGGCGGCCACGAGCCGGGCGCGCTGGGCTTGGTTGAGCGGCTCCAGAAGGGCTCCGGCCAGCTCGTCGCTGCGGCCGTCGAGCACGGCGCGCTCCGCGCGGCCCGCCTCAGTGAGCCGGACAGTACGCACCCGTCGGTCCTCGGGCTGCGGTTCCACGGTCACCAAGCCGTCGCCCTCCAGGGAGCGCAGTAGCCGACTGACGTACCCGGAGTCGAGCCCGAGGCGTTCGCGCAGCCGCCGTACGTCTTGCCCGTCCTCGCCGATCTCCCAGAGCAGCCGGGCCTCGCCGATGGGCCGGTCGCGCCCCAGGTAGTGCTCGTGGAGCACGCCCACGCGCTCGGTGACGGTGCGGTTGAACCGCCGTACTTGCTCGATCTGTTCCGAAGGGTCCATTCTCTGACCTTAGTCAGAGAATGGACCCGAGGCCAGTGAATTCGGAGATACGCGCACAAAAGCGACCCGCAGAATGCCATCGTGGAGCGCCGAGCGGGACCAGCCCGGTGTGTCGGGACCTTCAAGGGTCCGACAGGCGCTCAGAGAGCCGTACGGCGCTTTTCGATGTCGTGAGGAGTCGACTGGAGCGGCTCAGGGGGCTCCTGGGACGTGAATGCCACGCTTCAGGTGGCCAAGTCGGTCCCGAGCCCCCTGGGTACTTGAGCCGGCTGACTGAGCGGTGCGGTCGAGCCCAGACGCGGGTGAGGAAGCCGGAGATCAACGGGGGTTCTCGGGCACGCGGCCCTCAAGTGCGACGTGCCCGGTGTCGAACAGACGGAGAGGTGGCGGGCCTCAGCTCTGGACGGCCTCTGCGATCTGGAGGGCCACCTGGGCAGGCGTCAGGTGCGTGGTGTCGACGACCTCGGCCTCGCTGTGCAGCCACGTACGGGCCGCCTCGGCGTAGGGCTCAAGGTATTTGAGACGGAATGGTGAGTTGGGGCCAAGGACGGTGTCCCCGGCGATGCGCCCGCGGAGGGTCTCCTGATCGGCGTGGAGGACGAAGTGCCTCAGCGGGATGACATGTTGGGCAAGGCCCGTGCTGATCTCGCGCCAGTACTGCTCGACCAGGACCGTCATGGGCATCACCAGGGTGCCGCCGGTGTAGTCGAGTACGCGACGGGCGGTCTCGACCACGAGCGGCCGCCATGGCGGCCAGTGCTGGAAGTTGTCCGTACTGGGCAGCCCCGGCGTGATGTCCATGAGCGTCTCGCCGACTTTCTCGGCGTCGAACACCCGTGAATCCGGGATCAGTTGCTGCACGAGTGCACCGGTTGTCGTCTTGCCTGCCCCGTGGGTGCCGTTGAGCCATACGATCACGGACCGACGCTACCGCCTTGCGGGCCGCGGCATCGGGCACGGGACGAAACCGGTAAGGCTCCGTCGGCTTCCAGCGGGCCGCCGAGCCGACGCACGGTCGGCTCCGGCGGCCCGGTTCCGTTCGGCCCGGCGTCGCGCGAACGCCAGGCGGCTCAGTCACATGAACGTCTCGCTGAGGGCCGCGTGGAACAGGGTCGTGATGTCCTGTTCCGTCAGGCCCTCCGTCTTCGCCTCGCGGATCCAGTCGCCGAGGCGGGAGCGCAGTGGTGACTCGGCGGCGGTCTGCGGGGTGGCCAGCGAGCGGGTGATGAAGGTGCCCGCCCCCTGGCGTACCTCGACCAGGCCGGAGCGCTCCAGCTCGCGGTACGCCTTCAATGTGGTGTTGGGGTTGACCTTGGTGTCCGCGGCGACCTGCGCCGCCGTGGGCAGCCGGTCGCCCTCTGTCAACGCGCCCATGCGCAGGGCCTGTTCGACCTGGTGGACGATCTGGAGGTACGCGGGCACGCCGCTGCGTCGCTCTATGCGGAACACGACCATCACACCCGCCTCCTTCCGCTTCCGTCCTGGTGGGCAGCGCCCCTTCTGGTGGTGGGGGCGTCCCAGCGTATGCCGTGGCTCATCGTCGTACGGGTTAGAAGGGGTGGCGCCGCGTCCGCCACAGGACCAGCGCGACCAGGGCCGCGCTCCCCACGAGCAGCAGACCGGCCCCGGTCCATTGCAGGGTGCCCATCTGGTCGTAACCGAAGTAGTCCCAGACCGAGTTGACGATCCCGAGCTTGGCACGGCAGGCGTCGGTGGCCGAGTCGTTGACACAGGTGCCCCACCCGTAGAGATTGCCGGACGCCGTGCCGACCCACTGGTCGACCTGGGCCACGTCGTGGAGCGCCGAAGGGGTGTCGGTGTTGAGGGGGAAGGCGAGGCGGCGAGGGGTGCCGAGTCTGGGCCTGAAGTGGTCGGCGACGAGGAGGAAGGCGGCCGAGCCGACGAAGGTGAGCGTCATGGCGGTGACCGCACGGCGCACCAGCGTGCCGATGACGATGCCGAGGGATGTCGTGAACAGGGACAGCGCGGTCAGCACCGGGCCGGTGTTGTCGAAGACGGCCCCGTCGAGCCAGTTGTTGAAGACGACGGGGTGGACGGCCCGGTACCACCAGGTGAACAGCGTGGCGAGGATCCCGGTCATCACCAGGACGAGGCCCAGGGCGAAGCCCAGCTTCCACAGCAGCCAGCGCATGCGGGGCACGGACTGGGTGGTGACGAGCCGGGAGGTGCCGTGTTCCTGGTCCGAGGAGATAAGGGGGGCGCCGAGGAACACGCCGAACAGCATCGGCAGGTACCCGAGGTAGCGGGCGGCGTTGCTGAAGGTGTCGCTGAGGTGCTGGAGCGTGGCGCTGTCGAGGGTTTCGGTGGACTTGCCGGGCCAGCCCTGGCCGTGCAGCGTGTCCAGCATGACTCCGCGCTGGTAGATGATCCACGCCGCGCCGAGCACGGTCACCGTGGTGCAGGCGAGCAGTGCCGAGCGGTGCTGACGCGCCATCAGCCAGGGGAGTCCGCGCAGCCGCCGGGGCCTCGCGGTCTTCTGCTGGACGGGCGTGCTGGTGAGGGTGCTCACGCCGCGTACTCCTTTCGGTTGTCGGGGCCCGCGGTGGGGGAGAGCAGCGCGGGAGCTTCGGGGTGGCGGAGATAGGCGAGCAGCACTTCTTCCATGCTGGGTTCGGCGCGCTGCCAGTTCGGGTCGAGCGGTCCTTCGTGCCGGATGAGAGCGGTGAACTGCCGCCCTGCCGTGCGGACATCGATCACGGTGTGCGCGGACAGCGAGGCCGGGAGCCCCTGGTCGGTGGTCACCCCGGTGACCAGCGTGTGCATCGGTACCAGCTCGTCCGTCTCACCGGCCATGCGGACGTGGCCGCCGGACAGTACGAGGAGGAAGTCACACATGTCCTCCAGCTCGCCGAGCACATGGGAGGACATCAGTACCGTGGTGCCCCGCTCGGCCACCTCGGACATCAGCAGTGAGCCCATCTCGTCGCGGGCCAGCGGGTCGAGGTCGGCCATCGGCTCGTCCAGGAGGAGCAGTTCGGGCCGCTTCCCGAAGGCCAGCGCGAAGGCGACGCGGGTGCGCTGGCCGCCCGAAAGGCTCCCCACCTTGGCGTCCAGCGGGATCTGCCCGGCCCGGACGATCCCCTCGGCGGCCGCCTGGTCCCACCCCGGGTTGAGCTCTTGGCCGAGCCGCAGGGTTTCGGTCACCGTGAACCGCTTGAACAGCGGCTTGTCCTGGCCGAGATAGGCGTACCGCGGCATGGCGCCGGGCTCGTCGACCGGTACCCCGAAGATCCGCAGCTCCCCACCGGTCGGCTCGACGAGCCGGGTGGCGATCCCCAGCAGGGTGCTCTTTCCGGCCCCGTTGGGCCCCACCAGACCGCAGACCCGGCCGGCCGGAATCCGGAAGGAACAGTCCTGAAGCGCCCATCCCCGCCGGTACTTCTTGCCGAGACCGCGCGCTTCCAGAGCCCACTGCCCACCGGCCGCCGCCCCGGAAGTGGCCATGTGTGGCATGCGTCCCTCCCTTTCCATGATTCCACTAGTTAACTAGTGGAATCATGGTCTCTGCGACGAAGACATGTCAACCGTCGTCGGAGCGGGGCCCGGCGCCGGGCCGCCTCACCGGTCCTTCGAGATGGCGAGCAGCTCCGCGAACAGCCCGCCTCCGTGGGCGAGTTCGTCGTACGGCCCCTGTTCGGTGATCCTGCCGTGCTCCATGACGACGATCCGGTCGGCCACCTTGGTGTTCTCCAGGTTGTGGGTGACCATGAGCGTGATCCGGTCGGCCGCGATCGCCCTGATCGCGTCGAACATGTCGCGTTCGCCGCGTACATCCATCTGGGACGTGGGCTCGTCCATGACCAGCACGGCCGGGCCGCGGTACAGCGCCCGGGAACAGGCCACGCGCTGGAACTGGCCGCCGGACAGCTCGACGCCGCCGAAGAGTTCGCGGGCCAGCAAGGTGTCCAGACCGTGGGGCAGGTCCGCGACCGGGCCGCGCATGCCGACCGCGTCGAGGGCCTCCCACACGAGGTCGTCGTTGGGGGTGCGGGGCTGGCCGAGCGTCACGTTCTCGCGTACGCGCAGCGGCCATTGGGCGAAGTCCTGCGGCACCAGACCGGTACGCGCCCAGACGCTGTGCGGGTCCGCCCCGGCGAGGTCGGCTCCGTCCCAGGTCACCACGCCCTTGTCGGCCAGCAGGATGCCGGTGACGAGGCGCATCAGGGTGGACTTGCCGCAGCCGTTCTCGCCGACCACGGCCACGATCTCGCCGCGGCGCAGGGTGAGCGAGACGTGGTCGACCGCCGGGGCATCCTTGCCCGGGTACTGGTACACGACCTCGTCGAGCCGGATTTCCCGCACCTGCTCCGGCACCTTCAACCCTCCGCGCCTGGGCGCGAGTTGCTCGGCCAGGTCGAGGAAGGAACGCATGTCGGCGAGGTAGAGACTGGTGTGGAACATCGCCGCGCCGTAGATCACGAGCTGGGCGAGCGCGGCCAGCGACGTCTGGACGGCGACGACCGCCGTCGCGGCGACGGCGAGCGCCACGCGGCCGGTGACCGCGAGCCACGCGAGCGTGGCCCAGGTGCCGGCGAGGAAGATCCCGCCGATCGCCGAACCGGCCAGGACGATGCGCAGCAACCGGGGCGCCTCGCGCAGGGTGCGTTGGCCGATCCGCTCGGACAGGGCCCGGTACCAGTACAGGAGGTAGCCGGTCATCCCGTTCGCCCGCACCTCGTCGGTGTACTTCGCGGTGGTGGACCACCACCGCATCATGTGGCGCACGGTGCGGTCGCCGACGTTGGCGTAGTGCGTCTCGTACGTGACCCGCGCGGACAGCACCGCGCCGACCCCGGCGGGCACGACGGCCAGGACAATCAGCGGAAGCATCAGCGGATGCAGGAGGGACAGCACGCCACTGGCGGTGGCCATCCGGACCAGCGCGGACAGGAAGCGGGTCGCGTCCTGCACCATCGTGTGAGTGCGGACCACGCCCATCTCCGCCGCCTCTTGCCGGTCGCAGAATCCGTCGCGCGAGTGCGCGGCGGCCTCGACCCGGCACACGGCCGCCACCAGAGCCGCGTCCGCCTCGGTGGTCAGCGCCGGGGTGATCCGTCCGTCCGCGTACGAGGACAGCGCGGTCGCGATCCGGGCGACGGCGGTCGCACCGGCGATGACCAGCAGGAAGGGCAGGGCGGCGTGGAGGCGTTCCGAGGCCGCGCCGGCGCCGAGGACGGGCTGCATGGCCCGCGCGGTGAAGGCCAGCAGGACTGCGGCGGCCGCACCGGTGAGCAGGTGGCAGAACAGGAGCAGAAGCACTGCCGCGCGGTCGATCTCCCACGCCATACGGGCCGTGTGAGCCAGCACCGAGGGCAGCCGGGAGCACAACCTCGCGAACGACGTCTCGCTGAGCGGGTTCTTGGCGTGGTTCCCCTCGTACGTGATCTCGACGGGCGGGGGCGGCGGCAGCGGGGCGGTGCGCCCGGGTGCGGCCATCACGCGCCCCAGCCCATGGCCGTGTACGAGCGGTTGGCGGCGATGGCGGTCAGGGCCACGGCGGTGTAGTCGACGAGGGGGGCGGGCAGCGCCGCGTACGGATGCCAGCCCAGCGCGGTGCAGCGATCGGGCTCGCAGATCCTCGGGGTTCCCCGGTAGGCGAGGACGCGGAAGAACAGCTGCATGTGCGGGGTGCCCGCCCCGCGGTAGTGGAGTACGTGAACGAGCCGCAGGTCCTGCGGATCGATGTCCACGCCGAGCTCTTCACCGGACTCCCGCACGGCACACTCCATGGCCGACTCCGCTTCGAGATGGCCGGCCGGCAGATGCCATTCCTCAGGAGCGAACCGGGCCGAGGGAGACCGCCGCTGGAGAAGTACCTGGCCGACCTGTTCGAACACGAGGTGAACACCGACGATGTTGGGCTGGGTTCGCATGAGAGCGCCTCCGGTGGCATCCGTACGGACAGGTGCTCGGGAAACTGGCCGGGCCGGTCATGCGTAACGGTGACGTGGGGGCGAGTCGTCGCTCGAACGTTCCCGTGGGGGCGGCGGGTCCGTGCTGCCGGGCCGCAGCGCCGTGATCTTGCGTTCGATCCACTCCTGGGATGGCGACCACTCGAACCGGTGATTGCTTTTCCCGACGCCCTTGTTTCTGGATCCGTGCGTCAGGGGGCGCGGGGAGAGGGGAAGCGAACCGATCAGGAATCGAGAAGCGCGCCCGTCGGCCCGCCATTAGCGTGACGGTCATGGACATCGCGGCCGGCCCGCGATCTGACCCGCGAACCTCAGGAGTGATCATGACGAGCTCTTCCACGCAGGGAATCAAGACCGTGCTGCACCCCGTCTCCGACCTGGTCAAGGCCAAGGCGGTGTACACGGCCCTGCTCGGTGTCGCGCCGCAGACCGACGAGTCCTACTACGTGGGCTTCGAGGCCGAGGGCCAGTCCATCGGGCTGGTGCCGAACGGGGGAGCGCAGGGCATGACCTCGCCGGTCGCCTACTGGCACGTGCCGGACATCGAGGCGAAGCTGGCGGAGGTGACCGCGGCGGGAGCCGTCGTGAAGGAGCCCGCGCACGATGTCGGGGGCGGCCGCCTCGTGGCCACCGTCACGGACCCCGACGGCAACGTCCTCGGACTGCTCCAGGACCGGTGAGCGCCGACCCGTGCTCTGCGCTCCCGCGGGGGCGCGGTGGCAGTTCGAGGCGCGGCCGGGACGCGGGGGCCCTCGCAGAGGTACGCGGACCCGGCCCGCAGACGTAACAGAACCCCGCGCCCGCAGAGCACCCGGCGGTTAGGCTCGACGCCGGTCGGATCGAGTCGGACGGCGGGGCGGCGGGGCGGCCGGGGCGGCCGGTTCCACAATGCGGGCCCCGCCCAGTAGAGGTACAGGGACCCGCCCCGCAGACGTACAGAGCCCCGCGCCCCTCGCAGACGTACAGGACCCGCCCCCTACAGACGTACAAGAGGGCTCGGCCCCCACAGACGTACAGATGG
This sequence comes from Streptomyces sp. NBC_01431, assembly GCF_036231355.1. NCBI lineage: Bacteria > Bacillati > Actinomycetota > Actinomycetes > Kitasatosporales > Streptomycetaceae > Streptomyces > Streptomyces sp. NBC_01431. The sequence continues at coordinate 180,968 of NZ_CP109497.1, read as the reverse complement.
AGACACGAGCAGCATGGCCACGAAGAAGGACCCGCAGCCGCCCGCGCCGCACGTTGCCGACAGCCACGACTTGATCCGTGTGCACGGCGCGCGCGTGAACAACCTCAAGGACGTCAGCGTCGAGATCCCCAAGCGTCGGCTGACGGTGTTCACCGGGGTGTCCGGGTCGGGCAAGAGCTCGCTGGTCTTCGACACGATCGCCGCCGAATCGCAGCGGCTGATCAACGAGACGTACAGCGCGTTCGTGCAGGGCTTCATGCCGACGCTGGCGCGGCCCGAGGTCGACGTGCTCGATGGTCTGACCACCGCGATCATCGTGGACCAGCAGCGGCTGGGCGCCGACCCCCGGTCCACCGTCGGCACCGCCACCGACGCCAACGCGATGCTGCGCATCCTCTTCAGCCGGCTCGGCAAGCCGCACATTGGCTCGCCCAAGGCGTTCTCCTTCAACGTCGCCTCGATCAGCGGGGCGGGCGCGGTCACCATGGAACGCGCCGGGCAGAAGGTGAAGGAGCGCCGCAGCTTCAGCATCACCGGCGGCATGTGTCCCCGGTGCGAGGGCCGGGGCGCCGTCACCGATCTCGACCTCACCCAGCTCTACGACGACTCCAAGTCGCTCTCGCAGGGCGCGATCACCGTCCCCGGCTACACGGGGGGCGGCTGGAACTCGCGCCTCTACAGCGAGTCGGGCTTCTTCGACCCGGACAAGCCGATCCGCAGGTTCACCAAGAAGGAACTACAGGACTTCCTCCACCGCGAGCCGACCCGGATGAAGATCGCGGGCATCAACATGACCTACGAGGGGCTGATCCCGCGGATCCAGAAGTCGATGCTCGCCAAGGACCGGGAGGGCATGCAGCCGCACATCCGGGAGTTCGTGGACCGGGCCGTCACCTTCACCACCTGCCCCGACTGCGAGGGCACCCGGCTCAACGAGGGCGCCCGGTCGTCGAAGATCAAGCGGATCAGCATCGCCGACGCCTGCGCGATGCAGATCAGCGACCTGGCCAAGTGGGTGGGCGCTCTGGATGAGCCGTCGGTGGCGCCGCTGCTCACCGCACTGCGCCAGACCCTCGACTCGTTCGTGGAGATCGGCCTCGGCTACCTCTCGCTCAACCGGCCGGCGGGCACCCTGTCGGGCGGCGAGGCCCAGCGCGTCAAGATGATCCGCCACCTCGGCTCCTCCCTCACCGACACCACGTACGTCTTCGACGAGCCCACCATCGGCCTGCACCCGCACGACATCCAGCGGATGAACGACCTGCTGCTGCAACTGCGCGACAAGGGCAACACCGTGCTCGTCGTGGAGCACAAGCCGGAGACCATCGCCATCGCCGACCACATCGTCGACCTCGGCCCCGGCGCCGGGACGGCAGGCGGCACCGTCTGCTTCGAGGGCACCGTCGAGGGGCTGCGGACCGGGGGCACCATCACCGGCCGCCACTTCGACGACCGGGCCGCTCTCAAGGAGACGGTGCGCAAGCCCACCGGCACGCTGGAGATCCGCGGCGCGACGGCGCACAACCTGCGGAACGTCGACGTCGACATCCCGCTCGGGGTGCTGGCCGTCGTCACGGGCGTCGCGGGTTCCGGCAAGAGCTCGCTCGTGCACGGCTCGATCCCGCCTGGCGAGGGCGTGGTGTCCGTCGACCAGAGCCCCATCCGGGGTTCGCGACGGAGCAACCCGGCGACGTACACCGGGCTGCTCGACCCGATTCGCAAGGCGTTCGCCAAGGCCAACGGCGTGAAGCCGGCGCTGTTCAGCGCCAACTCCGAGGGCGCCTGCCCCAATTGCAACGGTGCGGGCGTCATCTACACCGACCTCGCGATGATGGCCGGCGTCGCCGCGCCCTGCGAGGAGTGCGAGGGCAAGCGGTTCCAGGCGGCGGTCCTCGACTACCACCTCGGCGGCCGCGACATCAGCGAGGTGCTCGCGATGTCGGTGACCGAGGCCGAAGAGTTCTTCGGCGCGGGCGAGGCGCGCACCCCGGCCGCGCACAAGATCCTTGAGCGCCTCGCCGAGGTCGGGCTCGGCTATCTCACCCTCGGCCAGCCGCTCACCACGCTGTCCGGCGGCGAGCGCCAACGGCTCAAGCTGGCCACCCACATGGCGGAGAAGGGCGGCGTGTACGTCCTGGACGAGCCGACCACCGGCCTCCACCTCGCCGATGTCGAGCAGCTGCTCGGGCTGCTCGACCGCCTCGTAGACTCCGGCAAATCGGTCATCGTGGTGGAGCACCACCAGGCGGTGATGGCGCACGCCGACTGGATCATCGACCTCGGTCCCGGGGCGGGTCACGACGGCGGCCGCATCGTCTTCGAGGGCACTCCCGCCGATCTCGTCGCCGACCGCTCCACCCTCACCGGCGAACACCTCGCGGCGTACGTCGGCAACTGAGCGGGATCCTGCGGTGACTTGGCGGGTCGGGAGAGCGGAGCCACTCCCGACCCGCCTCGGGTGCGACCCGCCTCGGGTGCGACCCGCCTCGGGTGCGACCCGCCTCGGGTGCGACCCGCCTCGGGTGCGACCCGCCTCGGGTGCGACCCGCCTCGGGTGCGACCCGCCTCGGGTGCGACCCGCCTCGGGTGCGACCCGCCTCGGGTGCGACCCGCCTCGGGTGCGACCCGCCTCGGGTGCGACCCGCCTCGGGTGCGCGCCGGGCGCCGTTGACGTAGGCACGGCGTGGAGGACGCGGCTCTGCGTGGTTACAACCCGGTGCGGCCGTCGATGCGTTCGCGGAGCAGGTCCGCATGGCCTATGTGGCGGGCGTACTCTGCGATCATGTCCACCATGATCCGGCGCAGCGAGATCGGCTCGCCGGTACTCCTGCGGATCCCGGTCTCGTCCAGGGAGGCCGCGGCGGCCGTGATCTGCCGGGAGCGTTCGCACTCCGCCCGCCAGACGGCGAAGGCCTCCTCGACATCACCGTCCAGACTGTCGAAGTCCTGGTCGGGATCCTCGTCGGAGTAGTAGAGCATCGGTACGTCCTCACCCGCGAACTGGGTGCGGAACCACCAGCGTTCGGCGCCCGACAGGTGTCGTAGCAGACCGTGCAGCGACAGCGTCGACGGCGGCACCGCCTGTTGCGACAGGCGCTCCGGCGGCAGACCGGCGCACTTGAGCTCGAAGGTCGCCCGGTGCCAGTCCAGAACCGTACCCAGCGTCTCGCGCTCGCCGCCCACGGCGGATCGCTCGGGCCGGGTGTCGTCGCCCCACCGGGGCGCGTAGTGCTTGGGGGGAGGTACCTCGGTCATCAACTGCCTTCCTGATCGGGGGCGTATGTGAGGACATGCCTCACGGACACGTATCGCGGACGTGCGTCGACGTGGTCCGTCCAGGACCCCAGGACGTGGTCCGAGGTACGCAACGAGTCTGGCAGGCACCACTGACAACGGGCGGCGCTCGCGCGCAACCATCCATCCGGAAACAGCTGCGGCACCGGAGATCCAGCTGGACGGAAGAAGGACCTCGCGAAGGCGGCAAGTGCCCGTATGGGTAAGGGAGTTGGTGGTGGAGCAGGTCGAGGCGCAGGCGGAGATCCTGGCCACAAGGTGATCAGCTGCCTTGCAGGGCACCGGCCGGGCCACAAGAATGCGACCATGACGGGCGAACTCAGGCCAGCTGACGACTCTTCCGGGCAGGGCGCGACGCCCGAGCTGCGGGCATCCGACCAGGACCGGGACAGGGTCGTGGAGATCCTGCAGATCGCCGCGGGCGACGGCCGGATCACCGTGGCCGAACTGGACGAGCGCCTGGACGCAGCCCTGGCCGCCCGCACCCTCGGCGACCTGGCCGGTCTGACCGCCGACCTGCCATCGGAAGGCATGCCCGCTCAGGCCAAGGAGCTGGTCCGGATCGATCAGCGCTTCGGCGACGTCACCCGTGCCGGGCGCTGGCTGGTTCCGCGCCGCATGGAGATCCGCATGACGTTCGGCGACGCGAAGCTCGACTTCACGGACGCCGTGATCACCCACAACATCCTCGACATCGACGTCGATCTGCGCCTGGGCGGAAACCTGATCCTGGTGACCAGGCCGGGCATCGTGGTCGACACCGACGAACTGGTGCGCAGCAGCGGCGACATCAAGATCCGGCCCATCTCCGACCCGGATGCCCCCGTCACCCTGCGCGTCCAGGTGGCCGGCCAGTCCCGCGGAGGCGACATCATCGCCCGCCCGCCACGCCGGGGCTTCGCCGACTGGGCCCGCCGCCGCCCGCCCAGGAGCATCGGCCGCTGAGCGCGGCCCGCCCGCAAGGGCCGGTCCCTCAGAGTGCCTGGCTCCTTTCCGCTCTTGTGGCAGTCGGCGCGCTGTTGACAGGGCACCCGATGCCCACCCGCCTCAGTCCTCCAGCCGCCGCGCGCCGAACTGCTCGGTGACGGACGGGTCGCGGTGGTCGAAGAACAGGGAGGCTCCGGTGTCCAGGGTGGCGATGGATGCCATCTGGTGGTCGCTGAGCTCGAAGTCGAAGACGGCGATGTTCTCCGCCATGCGCTCGGCGTGGACCGACTTGGGGATCGCGACGATGTCGCGCTGGACCAGCCAGCGGAGCACCACCTGGGCCACGGACTTGCCGTGCTTGTCGGCGATCTCGCTCAGGAGGGGGTGGGCGAAGAGGTTGTTGCGGCCCTCGGCGAACCCGCCCCACGACTGGATCTGGACCCCGTGCCTTCGCATGACCTCCTGGTCGGCGGTGCGCTGGAAGAACGGGTGGGTCTCGATCTGGTTGACCGCGGGCGTGATGTCGTTGTTGACGATGAGGTCGACGAGCCGGTCGGGGTAGAAGTTGGCGACGCCGATCGCCTTGACGCGGCCCTCGCGGTGGAGTTCCTCCATCGCCCGCCACTGGCCGTACACATCGGCGTAGGGCTGGTGCATCAGATACAGGTCGAGATGGTCCAGGCCCAGCTTGGTCAGCGACGCCTCGAAGGCGCGCCGGGTGTTCTCCTGCGCGGGCGCGTCCTGGATCCACAGTTTGGTCGTGACGAACAGTTCCTCGCGCGGGACGCCGCTGTTCCTGATCGCGCGGCCGACGCCCTCTTCGTTCCCGTACGCGGCCGCCGTGTCGAGCAGACGGTATCCGGCCGCCAGGGCGTCGGTCACGGCCCGCTCGGTCTGCTCCGGCGGGATCTGGTAGACGCCGAAACCGAGGATCGGCATCTCGACGCCGTTGTTCAGGGTGACGTTCTGCATGGGGGATGTCCTTCTGGGTGCGATGACGGGAGGAGTACGGGGTGGGGACAGATCAGCGTTCGAGCAAGCGCGGGCCCGCGCGTGTCGGCACCGATCCGGGATCTCCGGGTCACGCGGCTTGACGTAGCGCATCGTCGTTCTCCGATCCATCGCCTTTCGGCGAGTTCCACTCTGGCTTGATCACCCCTTGACCGCTCGCCGTAAGCGCATTCGTAGGGCGAGTCCGGCCCTGTCCGGCCGTACGGGGGAACGCGACGAAGGCGTCGAGCAGGCAAGCCCTGGGTGCGCGACCGCGCCGCCGCCCGCCCCGAGCCGCACCGATCAACCCCTGACGCCTGTGCGGATTTCGGCCACCGTGGGGCTGACGGGACGTTAGGGGTGTGTTGGATGCTGATGGAATACTTGTGCGGGGGCTGTAGGCCCGCCGGGGGTCGGCGTCGTGACGACGCGGAGGCACGGCAGCGGGCGGACCCGCCCCCGCACCAGTCCGACTTCCCTGAAAGGCCCGGATGCACGCCAACGAGCAGGCTCAGACCACCGACGGCAAGCGGTCCGGCCGCGCACCCGCCAGAACCGAGGCTCCCGGCGGCGTGCCCGCCCAGCTCCTCGCCCTCCAGGCGAGCGCGGGCAACGCGGCCGTCGTGCAGATGCTCCGGCAGGCCGACCACTCCTCTGCGGCCCAGGAGCGGCACCAGCACGGCGCCGGCTGCGGCCACCAGCAGACCCAACAGCCCGCCGTGCAGCGGTCGTCCGCCGTCCACGACGTCCTGCGCTCCAGCGGCAGGCCCCTGGACACGGCGACCCGTACGGACATGGAGAGCCGGCTCGGGGCCGACTTCTCCGACGTCCGCATCCACAACGACAGCGCCGCCAAGGCCTCCGCGGCCGAGGTGGGCGCCCGCGCCTACACCTCGGGCAGCCACGTCGTCATAGGTGACGGCGGCGCGGACAAGCACACCCTCGCCCACGAGCTGACGCATGTGATCCAGCAGCGCCAGGGCCCGGTGTCCGGCACGGACAACGGGTCAGGGCTCAGCGTCTCCGACCCGTCCGACCGTTTCGAGCGCGAGGCGGAAGCCAACGCCACGCGCGTCATGCGCTCCACGAGCGCGCCGCGTTCCGATGAGGCGGCCGTGCAGCGAGCGCTCCCACTGGCAGCCGGACCGGCCGCGGGCGTCGCGATCCAGCGGGCCTTCACGGGCCAGCCGTACGTACAGTACGGGCCGATCCACCCGACCCACGACGCCGGAACGCTCATGCACGCCGAGGTCCACCCAGGGAAGACGGGTGGAGGGTCGAAGCCCAGTGTCCGCCCCAACTGGTGGCCCGACGGCTCCTCCAACGCCTCCCAGGCCACCCAGACCTGGTTCTCCAACTACATGGTTCAGGGGCACCTGTTGAACCACAACATCGGCGGGCCGGGTGACGACATGAAGAACCTGACACCGCTGGTGAAGTCGGCCAACAGCACCCACTCCAAGAAGGTCGAACAGGACATCAAGGGGTATGTGAACCAGAACTACGTCGTCGAGTACGAGGTTCGGGTGGATTACTCCAACTCGCCGTCGGCGAAGGACCTCAAGGCTCCGCAGGGCATACAGAGCGAGATCGATTCGAATTACGCCCACCATCTGGCGCACGCCATCGAGGTGGAGTACTCCGTCTACGACCAGCAGGGCAACGAGCGGGACGTCAAGACCCTGGACAACAAGGAACAGTCCTGGTGGATCGGTAACGACGGCCTTTAGGGCGGAGCGGAATCCTATCTCGAACTCACGAAACAGGAGTGCTGCATGCACGGCATCCGATCGCGCATCACGCGGATGATCGAAGAGATCGACCAGAATCCCCACCTCGATCTGATCGACTCCGTGGTGGGGGATCCGGCGTCCGAGGCCGACCTGACGGAGGCCAGCCGCCTGGCGCAGGGCCATCTCCCCGCCGGCCTGGCCGACTTCTACCAGGAGGTGGGCTCCCTTCGCCTGGAATGGCGGCACACGGTGGCCGACATTCGCAAGGGGAACCTCTCCGACCAGGGTTTCATCAACATTCTGCCGGTCACTCAGGTATTCGGGGACTGGGAGGGGATCACCTATTTCCCTGGGCAGAACGAGGACTTCAGGGCGGTGAAGCCCTTCGACATGTTCGTCCCCGAGGCGTGTGCGGCCTTCATTCAGAAGCCGGGCGGGGAGCCGGGCGACACCGTCTCTTACCACTATTTCGGTGAAGAGCTCTGCGACACCCAATTCAGCTTCGCCGAATACCTGGAGCGGCTGCTCGCCTCACGCGGCTACTGGTACTGGTTGCAGACCCTCTGCCCCGGAGCCGAGGAATCCGCAGAGGTCTCGGCGTTCCGGCAGAACATGCCCCGGATGTTCCCCGACTACGACGACGCCCTCTTCCACCCCCGATCGGCGAACTGACCCGCGATGCGCCCCGGCCCGCACCCCATCGACGACGCCCTCGTACGGCGCCTGATCGCCGGGCGGTTCCCGCAGTGGGCCGGGCTCGCGGTCGAGCGGTTCGCCTCCGGCGGCACGGTCAACGCCATGTACCGGCTCGGCGACTCCATGGTCGTACGCCTGCCGCTGGTGGAGGGTGGTGCCGGGGACGTCGCGGCGGAGTGCCGGTGGCTGCCCCGCCTCGCGCCCCTGCTGCCCACGGTCGTCCCCGAGGTGCTGGGGGCGGGGGAGCCCGCCGAAGGGTACCCGTGGCCGTGGTCGGTGTACGGGTGGCGGGCGGGGCAGAACCCCGAAGCGGGGGCGCTGACCGAGCCCGTGCTGCTGGCCGAGGACCTGGCCGCGTTCGTGACCGCGATGCGGAGCATCACCCTGCCGGGGGCGCCGAAGGCTCATCGCGGAGGGGCACTCGCCTCGCTCGACGCCTCGACCCGGGCGGCGATCGAGGAACTGCGCGCGATCCCGGAAGAGGGCGTCGACTGCGACGCCGTCGAGGCACTGTGGCGGGACGCGCTGCGCGCGCCGGGCCACGACGGGCCGCCGGTCTGGCTGCACGCCGATCTGATGCCGGGCAACCTGCTCGTGGACGACGGCGGCCGACTGACCTCGGTGATCGACTTCGGATGTCTGGGTACGGGTGACCCGGCCTGCGATCTGTTCCCGGCGTGGAACCTGCTGCCGCCCGCCGCACGCGAGGTGTTCCGTGAGGCCGTCGACGTGGACGAGGCGGCCTGGAAACGCGGCCGGGCCCGCACCCTCTCCCAGGCCCTGATCGCGCTGCCCTGGTACCGGACGCGGAACGCGGCGATGGCGCGCAATGCGCGGCATGTGATCCGGGCGGTGCTGGAAGAGAGCTGAGGGCTGCTCGCGTCAGGCCGCGCGGTCGTGGTGGAGGCGGATCAACCGGGCGTTCTGGACGGCCAGTTCATCGCGTTCCTGGGTCGGGGTGAGGCTGACGCCCATGTGGTAGTTCTGGACCAGCATCCAGCCGAGGAAGCCGCCGCCGATGGTGATCGCCACCCCGGCGGCCGAGAGCGCGAGGCCGAGCGTGGCGCTCCTCGCCGGTCCGTCCCAGTGGGACGCGTACACGGCCAGAGTGATGGCGAACAGCGCCAACGCGGCCATGTTCAGGCCCGCGTGGGCCAGCCCGACGGTCTTGGCCGCGGAGGTGCGCGGGATGCCGAACGCCAAGTCGGCGGACCCCGGCAGCGCGGCGAGGAGGGCGCCGCCGACACCCGCGATGTTCAGGGCGATGGCGAAGTTCAGCCAGAACTGCTGCCCGTTCGCCGCGTACACGGCGAAGCCCACCAGTGTGCCGGTGTAGCCGGCCACCGGGTAGGCGATGAGCATCGGGTGGACCGGGTGGCCCGCGATGGTGGCTTTGCTGTACATGACGTTCGCCTCCGCGTACGCGAAACCCGTACCCCTCGTTCCAGGGTCCTCCCGTTCGCCGCGTGCGGCCAGCGAACGTTCAGGTGTGGCGCCGCGAGGGCGCGACCTCGGCGATTAGCAGGGCGACGTCGTCATGGCCCTGCGGTGCGGGCAGCGCGGCCAGAAGGCGGTCGCAGGTCGCCTCCAGCGGCAGGCGGCGGTGGGTGAGCACGTCGAGCAGCGCGCGCAACCGGTCGTCGATGGGCTGGTCGCGGGTCTCGACGAGGCCGTCGGTGTACAGGACGAGCCGGTCGCCGGGCGCACACTCGACGTTGGTCGCCTCGAAGGCCACCCCGCCCACGCCCAGCGGCGCCCCGGTGGGAAGCCGCAGAAACCGCGGGGGGCGGCCCAGCCGGTCCCAGATGGGCGGCAGATGGCCCGCGAGCGCGATGCGGCAGCGCGTCCGGTGGGGGTCGTAGACGGCGTACACGCAGGTGGCGGTCGTCTCCTCCAGTTCGGAGGTGATGCGGTCGAGGTGGCGCAGGACATCGGCGGGGTCGAGATCGAGGCCGGCGAGGGTGCGGGCGGCGGTGCGCAGCTGGCCCATGGTCGCGGCGGCGTTGATGCCGTGGCCCATGACGTCACCGACCACGAGGGCGGTCTTGTCGCCGGCGACGGGTATCGCGTCGAACCAGTCGCCGCCGGCCTCGCCGATGGCCGCGGCCGGCTGGTAGCGGTAGGCGACGTCGAGACCGACGGGCTGCGGCGGCTGGCGGGGCAGCAGATGGCGCTGGAGGGCGAGCGCCGCGTGGCGCTGCTGCTGGAACCAGCGGGCGTTGTCGATGCAGACCGCGGCCCGGGTGGCCAGTTCCAGCGCCAGGATGGCGTCGTCGTGGGTGAAGGGCTGCGGGTTGCGGGCCCGCTTGAGGTCGAGGGCGCCGAGGACCTCGCCGCGCGCGATCAGCGGGACGGCGAGGTAGGAGTGCAGTCCCGCACGCTCCAGGAGGGCGGCGGCCTGCTCGTCGCGGGCGATGTTCGCCAGGTCCCCGCGCCCCACATGGCTGACCAGAACCGGCCGGGCGGTGGTGACACACCGGGTGACCAGGCGTTCCGCGTTGTACTTGGCGATGTTGCCCGGCGGGTCGGCCGCTTGGAGCGCCTCGGTGGGGTACGCGGTCGCGACGGCCAGGGCGCGGATGGCCACCGGCCCCGAGAGCGGGGCTTCGGGCGCGCTGCGGCCGTCCAGTATGGAGTCGAGGATGTCGACAGCGGCGATGTCGGCGAGGTCGGTCACCACCAGGTCCGCGAGTTCGTGCGCGGTGCGGTTGAGGTCGAGGGTGGTGCCGATGCACACCGATGCCCGTGCGATCAGGTCCAGGCGTCTGCGGGCTTCGGCGGCCTCGTTGGCGGCGTCGTACTGCTCGCTGACATCCACGACCGAGATCGCGACACCCAGGATCCGGCCCGCCTGGTCCTCAAGCCGGTAGTACGACACGTTCCAGGCGTGGTCGGCGTCCGGATCGCCGGGTACCCGCCCGACGGTCGTCTGGTCGAGCAGCGGTACGCCGGTGGCCAGGACCCGGACCATCGAGCCTTCGATCTGCTCGGCGTCCAGGAACGGCAGGGCGTCGCTGACGGTGCGGCCCATGTGCTCCTCGGCGGGCACGCCGTTGATGCGTGACAGCGCCGGGTTGACCAGCACGTACCGCAGATCGGTGTCGAGCACCGCGAGCCCGATGGGGGACTGCGAGACCAGGCGCACCGACAGCGCCAGGTCGCGTTCCACGCTGCGCAGCGTGGGCTCGTCGGTGGCGATGCCCAGGGCGTACAGACCGCCGCGCTCGTCCTGGAGGCGCATGTTGCGGAACTCCACCATCCGCTGGCGCCCGTCCTTGTGCCGGATCGGGAACACGCCCGCCCAAGGCTCGCCGCTGCTCATCACCCGGGCGAACAGTTCGAGGACCAGGGCGAGGTGCTCCTCGGCGACCAGGATCTTCGCGGCGGGGTGGCCGAGGGCCTCGCGCGCGCTCCAGCCGAACAGTTCCTCGGCCTGCGGACTCCACAGGGTGATCCGCCCGTTGTGGTCGAGGACTATGGCGGCGACACCCAGCACGTCCAGGAGGCCGCCGGGCTCCGAGGCGGCGAGACGCGGGCCGAGCCGCTCCCCGAAGGCTTCGGATGCGTCCATGTCGCTCGGCCCCTTCTTCCGCCCGCCAGGTACCTCACTCCTGTCCCGGTCTCGTGCCTCCCGCCGTGCTGGTCCCCACCATCTTCTCCCCGACCGGGAAGTTCGGCAGACCAGGAGCCCTCAGGGGCCGGGGCTGCCGGAAGGTCATCGCGGGCCCTCGCTCCGCGCCTCCCGCGCCTGCACGGGTGTCGTCTGCAGGCGCGGTGGCTGCCCGCGTTGCTCGTCGTGCTGGGCCAGGACCGCGAGGAGGGAGGCCACGGTCAGTCCAGCCTCGGCGGGATGGCGCAGCGGGGTGGCCGATTCGATGCGGTAGGTGTTGGACCGCCCCTGCCGGGTGTGCGAGAGGTACCCGGCGTCCTCCAGATCGGAAATGATTCTCTGGACGGCGCGCTCGGTGAGCCTGCAGTGCGCGGCGATGTCGCGTATGCGGGCGGAGGGATCGTCGGCGATCGCGGCCAGCACACGGGCGTGGTTTGTCAGAAACGTCCAGCCCGCATGCGGTTCAGGTACGGCACCCATCTCCTCAGGGTATGACGCGTCATTCACGCAAACAAATAGGCGAAATAAATTTCCGGTATCTCTTGACGTGTCTGGCGTGTCGTCGGAACCTGAGATGGAGTGAAGCCATGGGCGCGTGCGGACGCTTCGGGAGCCAATGCCATGTCAGAGCAGTCGACAACTGCACAGGTGGCCGACGGAGGCACTGCCACGTGCACCGCAACGGCGCGCCCGCCCGTCGACCGGCCGCCGTCGGTGGTGGGGATCGAGGTCCGTCCTCTGGGCGACCGGCGGCTCGCCGTGATCACCGGCGAGCTCGACATCCACGCGGACGAGCTGCTGTACGTCGGGCTGTGCGACGCGCTGGGCCGCTCGTGCAGCGGCGTCGACCTTGACCTCAGCAACGTCGACTTCTGCGACTGTTCCGGTCTCAACGTCCTGCTGCGGGTGCGCCACCGGGCGCTGCGGGATGGCAAGACGCTCGCCGTCCGCGCGGTCAGCGCCGCCGTGGGCCGGCTGCTGGCCGTGACCCACACCCTTCCCCTGCTCGCCTCCCCGGACGGCGTCAGCGAAATCGATCCCGGCGGGGGCCCGGCCACGGGCACCGTCCGCCTCTGCATCCAGGAGGAAGCCGTGCCGGAGGACGCCGAGCCGGACCTGCGCAGCGAAGTGGTCCAGCTCCGCCGGGCCATGCGGACCCGTCCGGTCATCGACATGGCCCGTGGCCTGCTGATGGCCTCCTTCGGCCTGGGCCCGGAAGACGCCTGGACCGTCCTGGTCGAGGCGTCCCAGCACAGCAACACCAAGCTCCACGAACTGGCCCAGTACGTGGTGGACTCCGCCGACGGCGACCCGGTGCCGGGCCCGGAGCGCCGGCAACTGGCCGCCGCGGTCAAGCGCCTGAAGGCGACCCAGCCGAGCAGGCCGGACCCGCAGGAATGAGCTCCCACCGCCCCTGAGAGGCAGGGCGCGGGCCGCTCCCCGGGCGGACGGCCCGCCCCGGAGCACTCCGGCGTCCCACGCTCGGCCACCGCCGAGATGCCGGGGGCCGCCACCTGTACCAGGGTGGGTACGCGGCAGGCGGCTGACCCGTCCAGATCGAGGAGCCCGGGAAATGGAAGTAAGCGACGGCGCGACTGAAGACCTCCTTGAGCCCGATGCCCAGGCGGCCCGCCTGGCCGCCACCGAGTCGCGCGTGGAGGTGCGGGTCAACGGCGCCTCCCACATGGTCGAGGTGGACCATCGCACCACCCTGCTCGACCTGCTGCGCGAGAACCTCGGCCTGACCGGCTCGAAGAAGGGGTGCGACCACGGGCAGTGCGGGGCGTGCACGGTGCTGCTCGAAGGCCGGCGGGTCAACAGCTGTCTGATGCTGGCCGTCGCGCAGGAGGGCTACGAGATCGTCACCGTGGAGGGCCTCGCCGCCGCGGCGGGCCCGGACGGCGACCTGCACCCGTTGCAGCGCGCCTTCCTCGACCGCGACGCCTTCCAGTGCGGCTACTGCACACCCGGCCAGCTCTGTTCGGCCGTGGGAATGCTGGAGGAGGCCAAGGCCGGACAGCCCTCTGTCGTCACCGACATGGAGCAGCCGACGGACGCCCCGGTGCAGCTCACGCCCGCGGAGATCCGGGAACGGCTCAGCGGCAACCTGTGCCGCTGCGGGGCGTACTCGAACATCGTCAACGCCGTACAGGACGTGATCGCATGAAGCCGGTCGCCTATGTGCGCGTCGCGAGCGTGGGGGAGGCGGCCGCCGTCCACGCGGGGCGGCCCGAGGCCCGCTACCTCGGCGGCGGCACCAACCTGGTCGATCTGATGAAGCTCGGCGTCGAACGCCCCGACGTGCTCATCGACATCACGCGGCTGCCGCTGGACCGCATCGAGGAGCCAGGCGACGGCACGCTGCGGATCGGCGCGACCGTGCGCAACAGCGACCTCGCCGCGCACCCGGTGGTCCGCGAGCGCTACCCGGTCCTGTCGCAGGCCGTGCTCAGCGGCGCGTCGGACCAGCTCAGAAACGTGGCGACCACGGCGGGCAACCTTTTGCAGCGCACCCGCTGCACCTACTTCCAGGACCTGTCCAGGCCCTGCAACAAGCGGGTGCCGGGCAGCGGGTGCGCCGCCATCGAGGGCGTCAACCGCGACCACGCCGTACTGGGCCACTCACCGCACTGTGTGGCCACCCACCCCTCCGATCTGGCCGTGGCGCTCTCCGCGCTCGACGCCGTGGTCGAGCTGGTCGGCCCCGCGGGCCCGCGGACCGTGCCGGTGACCGAGTTCCAACGACTGCCGAAGGACAGGCCCGACGTGGACACCCTGATCCGGCCCGGCGAGCTGATCACGGGCGTGGTGCTGCCGGCGCTGCCCGGCGGGGCCGCCTCCCGCTACCGCAAGACCCGCGACCGGGCGTCGTTCGCCTTCGCGCTCGCATCCGTCGCCGCCGTCGTCCACCTCGAGCGCGGCACCGTCCGGCACATCGCCGTCGCCTTCGGCGGCCTCGCCCACCGGCCGTGGCGCGCCCGGCAGACGGAGGCCGCGCTGCTCGGGACCACGCCCAGCACCGCAACCATCACGCAGGCGGTCGAGGCCGAACTCGCCGCCGCCGTGCCGCTCCGGCACAACGCCTACAAGGTGACGCTCGCCCGCGACCTCGCCCACGAGGTGCTCGGCTCACTGACCGCCCGGTCCTGAAAGGAACGCCGTCATGGGCCCCACCACCGGCGCACCCGTCGAGCGCAGGGAAGGCCGGGCGAAGGTGACCGGCACCGCCCGGTACGCGGTCGACTACGCGCCTCCGGGCGCCGCCCACGCCTGGGTGGTGCCCGCCACCATCGCCCGGGGCCGGGTCGTGTCGCTGGACACCACGGCGGCTCTCGCCCTGCCCCGAGTGCTCGCCGTCCTCACCCCGGATGCGGCCCCCCGCCTCGGCGACCAGGACGACCCGACGCTCGCGGTGCTCCAGGACTTCCGGGTGCCGCACCACGGCTGGCCCGTCGCGCTCGCCGTCGCCGAGACCCTGGAGGCCGCGCGCGCCGCCGCCGAGGCCGTAACGGTCGGCTACGAGAGCGAGCCGCACGAGGTCACCTTCACCGCGGGGGACCCGGCGGCCTACCGCCCCCGCGAGGCCAACGGCGGCCACCCGGCGGACCGTCAGCAGGGCGACGCGGAAGGCCGCTTCGCCGCGGCCCCGGTGCGCGTCGACGTGTCGTACGAGGTGCCGCCCCTGCACAACCACCCCATGGAACCGCACGCGGCGACCGCGATCTGGCAGGACGGCCACCTCACGGTGTTCGACTCCTGCCAGGGCTCCGACGCCGTGCGCGACGCGCTGGCCGCGCTGTTCGGGCTGCCCGAGGAACGCGTACGCGTCGTCGCCGAGCACGTCGGCGGCGGCTTCGGCTCCAAAGGCACGCCCCGCCCGCACGTCGTCCTCGCCGCGATGGCCGCCCAGCACACCGGCCGACCGGTCAAACTCGCCCTGACCAGGCGGCAGTTGACGGAACTCGTCGGCCACCGCGCCCCCACCCGCCACCGCATCCGGCTCGGGGCGATGACCGACGGCAGCCTCGTCTGCGTCGACCACGAGGTCACCACGCACACCTCGCGCGTCAAGGAGTTCGTGGAGCAGGCGGCGGTGCCCGCCCGCGTCATGTACGCCAGCGAGAGCAGCCGCACGGCCCACCGGGTCGTCGCCCTGGATGTGCCCACCCCGTCCTGGATGCGCGCGCCGGGAGAGACGCCCGGCATGTACGCCCTCGAATCCGCCGTCGACGAACTCGCCTGCGCCCTCGGCATGGACCCCATCGCCCTGCGGGCGCGCATCGAGCCCTCCGTCGAGCCGGACAGCGGGCGCCCGTTCAGCAGCCGCCACCTCCTGGAGTGCCTGCGCGAGGGCGCCGCGCGCTTCGGCTGGGACGGCCGCGACCCGCGGCCGGGCATCCGGCGTTCCGGGCGCTGGCTGTCCGGCACCGGGGTCGCGGCCGCCACCTACCCCGTCCTCGTCTCGCCGAGCCGTGCCACGGCCACCGCCCATCCCGACGGCCTCCACGTCGTACGCATCAACGCCACCGACATCGGTACGGGCGCCCGTACCGTCCTCGCCCAGATCGCGGCCGAGGCGCTCGGAGTGGGCGTCGAGTCGGTGCGTACGGAGATCGGAGCCACTGGCCTGCCCCGGGCGCCGCTCGCCGGCGGGTCGGCCGGCACCTCGTCGTGGGGCTGGGCCGTGCACGAGGCGTGCCGGGAGCTGGCCCGGCAGCTGGCCGGGCGGACGGGCCCGCTGCCGCCGGAGGGGCTCACGGCCACCGCCGACACCGAAGGCACCGCGGACCGGGACTCGCGGTATGCGCGGCACGCCTTCGGCGCCCACTTCGCCGAGGCCGCCGTCGACGCCGACACCGGCGAGATCCGGGTGCGCCGACTGCTCGGCGTGTACGCGGCGGGCCGCATCCTCAACGCGCGCACCGCACGCTCCCAGTTCATCGGCGGCATGACCATGGGCCTGGGCATGGCGCTCACCGAGGCGGGCCCCATGGACCCCGCCTTCGGTGCGTTCACCGGCAGCGACCTCGCGGGCTACCACGTGCCCTGCCACGCGGACGTGCCCGCCATCGAGGCGCACTGGATCGAGGAGGACGACCCGCACGTCAACCCGATGGGCAGCAAGGGCATCGGCGAGATCGGCATCGTCGGAACGGCCGCCGCCATCGGCAACGCCGTCCATCACGCCACCGGCATCCGTCTCCGGGAGCTTCCGCTCACCCCCGACCGGCTGCGCTCGTGACGGCTCGTATCCGTACGACGACGGACGGGCAGGGCCGGGTCCCCGGCGCATGACCGTCCGGTTTGCCGGGTATTGGCCTGTCACGGAAGTGAGTCCTGCGCTTCAGGGAGCTGCCCATGTCGACGACCGACGCGATCGTGATGCTGAGGGAAGGCCACAAGGAGCTCAGGCGGCTGATCCGGTCCTACCGGGCCGATCGCGATCCCGGGGAGGTGGAGCGGTTCCTGCGCGCACTGACCGTGTACGCGTACATCGAGCGGGAGGGCATGTACCCGCGCGTCTCCGCCCTCGCCCCGGAGACCGAGCTGACCATCGTGGACCTCCGCGAGGAACACCACATCGCCGAGGTGCTGGCCGCCGAGCTCCAGGACATGCGCCCCGGCAGCATCGCCTTCGACGCCAAGGCTCGCCTCCTGATGGACATCGTCGAACGCCACATGGACACCGAGGACCACATGTGGTTCCCGCACGTACGAGCCGCCGTGGGCCGCAAGGAGCTCCAGGAGATCGGCGCCTGGATGACCAAGCTCGCCGAGCGGGCCCCGCGCCGGCCCCACCACCCCGCCCCGCAGAAGGCCTGGGACGCCGTGGCCGCCTGAGCCCCCCAGGTCCCCGGCCGACGGGCCCGCGGACCTGCTGCCGAGCGGGCCCGCGGGCGGCGGGGTGAGGCGGAGACGGTCACGGTGTCGGCCGGGGCGGAGCCACCGCCGGTCGGGGAGTGCCGGCCTCAGGCCGCCGGGGAGAGGATCACCGGCAGCTCCCGGTAGGAGTTCATCAGGAAGCTCTTCATGGGCTCCAGCTCGTCCGGGGCACAGGCCAGCCGCATGTCGGGGAAGCGCTCGAACAGCGCGGCGAAGGCGGTGGTCGCCTCCGCCTCGGCCAGCGGTGCGCCCATGCAGCGGTGCGTACCGTGCCCGAAGCCGAGGATGTCGCGGTCCTTGCGCAGGACGTCGAAGCGGTCGGCGTCCGGGCCGTAGCGCTCGGGATCCAGGCCCGCCGCAGCGAACGAGACCAGAATGGGGTCGCCCTTGGGGATCAGCACGCCGTCCAGTTCGATGTCCTCCACGGCGAACCGCATCGGTGAGTACGCGCCGGGGGTGTGCACCCGCATGGCCTCGTCGGACACGTCCTGCCAGGTCGCCCGGCCCGCCAGCACGTGCTCCAGCTGCTCGGGGTGGCTCAGCAGCGCGCCCATCGCGTTGGTGATCAGCGCGGCGGTCGTGTCCTGCCCGCCCGCGATCATGAGGAAGAGCGTGCCGAGCAGTTCCTCCTCGCTCAGGCGGTCTCCCTGGTCGTGCGCCTCGATCAGCGAGGTGGTCAAGTCGTCCCCGGGCTCGGCCCGTTTGGCTTTCACCAGGTCCGAAAGGAGCAGGTACGCCTGCAGTCGGGCCGCCTCTATCTCCTGGCCGGAGATGGTGGTGCTGAAGATCGTGTGCAGCGCGGCGCACAGGGTGTCCGTGGCTTCGCCCTGCGGGACGCCGAACAGTTCGCAGATGACCCGCATGGGCAGCAGTTCGGCGAACGCGCTCCGCAGGTCGACGGCGGTTCCCGCCGGAACGGCGGCGAGCCGCTCGACGAGCTCCGCGGTGATCTCCGCGACCCGCGGGCGCAGCAGCTCGGTGCGGCGCACGGTGAACGCCCCGGCGACCAGCCGGCGCAGCCGGGCGTGGCTGTCCCCGTAGGCGAACAGCATGTTCTCGTTCGCCACCCACGGGTACAGGGGCCAGTCCTCGGTGATCTTCCCCTCGATGAACGCCGGCCAGTGCTGCCGGGCGTCCTTGGACACCCGGGAGTCGGTCAGCAACTGCTCGACGTGCCGCTGTCCGACCACGGCCCAAGCGATGACGTTCCCCGGCAGTTCCACCGGGACGGCGGGGCCCTGCGCCCGCAGCATCGCCCCCTCCGCGGCCAGGTCGCGCCCCGTCACATCCAGGGCGTAAGGGCAGCCAGTCGTCTTCATCGTCGTCTCTCCCTGGTCGTTTCTGCACACGTTGTGTTGCGCCTTGCCAGGAGCGGAGTCTTTCGGCCCTCCCTGAGGGTGTTCGACCCCGCCCACAACGACTGTTCCTTCACCTCGTCGGGCCGACCTGCCCCGCCGCACCGCTCGTGCGACCGGCCGTCACCTGGCCGCGCGAGCCGCTTCGGCGGCCGGGGCCTGCTCGGCCGCACCGCCCTCGTCGCGCAGCCTCAGTGCCGCCTCGTACACCCGGGCCCCCCGATCGGGGGCCATGTCGAGTTGCACGAGCACCGCCGGGACGGCGATGCCCGCCATCAAGTGGCGCTGTAGGTCCGAGACTCGTTCGGGAAGGTCACCATGATTGGTCATGACCTTGGACAGAACCTGGACACCGGTGAACGTGCCGACGAACATCCGGGCCGCGGCCGCCACGTCGACGTGTGGCAGCAGTTCGCCGCGCTCCTTGGCCCCGCAGAGCATCGCGGTGTTGTGCTCGATCCACGCGTTCATCGGCACCCGCCGGTCCAGCGCGTCGTTCGGGGATCCCTGATCGACCGTCAGCCGGATGCTGCCCCGCACCACCGGGTCCCCGATGAAGAGCAGATGGGCCAGCAGGAAGGCCTCGTCCACCCCCTGCTGGAGCATCAGTTCCTGCGGGGGCGGAGTCGGAATCGCGGCGAGCTGTCCGGCCAGGACCGCCTGGGCCAGCTCGAACTTCGAGGCGAAGTGGAAGTACAGGGATCCCTTGGTCGCGTCGGCCCGGTGGAGGATCTCCGAGATGGTCGCTGCCTCGTACCCCACTTCGGCGAAGACCACGGCGGCCGCGACGAGGATGGCGCGCCTCGTTCGGATGGCCCGTTCCTGCAGCGCCACAGCACACCTCCGTTGACCTACCAGCACTCTGAAAACAAAAAGTAAACCAACGGGTTCGTATCCGCCACAGGATCCTCCCGCTCCGTTGGCGATCCACCGCCGTACCTGTCGTCGGCCCCGTGGTGCACTCAATTGACGCACACTCCGACGGCAACCTGCACCGAAAAGAAGCCAGCCCGCGCGGTAGGCTGCGGCTGCGGCTCGTCGTACTGAGTCGTTCCCAACCTGGCTTGTGAGCCTGCCAGTTGGCTTGGTTGTCGGGTCGGGAAAGAAGAGGTGGAGCCCCGGTGGACAAGGCTTTCGGCCAGGATCACGTCCGCCTGGAGCTTCGCACGTCCAGCTGCTCGTCGGGGATGGTTCCGACTGGAGAGCGAGCAACCGCTTGCCAACGCGTTACTGTTTTTTTACTTGAGAAGCAAACCGGTCGCCCCGTATCTTCTGGTCGCTGCACATCCCAACCTACGGATCTGCAATAAACGGGGGAGACGAATGACCCTGCTGACAACCCAGCATGGCGGGCCCGCTACAACCAATTCCGAAAGTCCTCCCACGCATGGTCCCCGGCCGGACGCCCTGCGCGCCGCCGCGGCCCCAACTGCCGCTGAACCAGACGAAATAGACGAACCATCAGCTCAGGAGCTCACACGATTGCTCTTCGGGTCCGGCAGTGACCGGGAACGAAACCACGGCAGGTGGCGCCGGCTGATCAGCAATCAGACGTTCCGCCACCGGCCCGGCCGCTCGCCCGCCGAACAGGTGGCGCAGTCCTACACGTGGTTACGACTGATGAACGACACCATCGAAGACGCCGAGAGCCTCGCCAGGGACCCGAACCTGCTGGCGAACCTGCACGAGTGGGCCGCGATCGTGGACGGCGGCGGGGGCCTGTGCACGGTGGCGAGCATCCACTACAACCTGTTCCTGGGCAGCCTCCTGGACCACGACCCCGACGCGCGCCGCGACCTCTCCGATTTCACGTCCATGCGCCGCATCGGAACGTTCCTGTGCACGGAAGTCGACCACGGCAACGACAGCTCCAGCCTGGAGACAACCGCCGAATTCGACCGTGAGACCGGCGAGTTCATCCTCAACACACCGCATCCCGGCGCCCAGAAGTTCATGCCCAACACCAGCACCACGGGCGGTCCCAAGACCGCGATGGTCGCCGCCCGTCTCCTGGTCGACGGCCAGGACCAGGGCGTGTTCCTGTTCCTGACGCCTCTGAGCGACGAACGCGGCCTGCTGCCGGGAGTCCAGGTGCGGCGGCTGCCCTACCGGTCCGGCGCACCCGTCGACCACTGCCTCACCGCCTTCCACCAGGTCCGGCTGCCGCGCGAGGCGCTGCTCGAAGCAGACCACGGCCGGCTCGCCGACGACGCCACCCTGACCAGCACCTTCGGCAACCGACGCAAACGGTTCCTGCACTCCATAGGCCGGGTCACCGTCGGCAAGCTCTGCATGAGCGGTGCGGCCATCGGTGCCTCACGGGCCGCCCTGAACATCGCGGTGCGCTACGGCCAGCACCGTCGCGTCGCCGGACCGAAGGTGGGACAGCGCATCCCCATCAACGCCCACCGCACCCACCACAGCCGCCTGTTGAACTCGATGGCCACGGCCTACGCCATGACCTTCCTGCACCGATCGGTGCTCTTCGAGTGGGCCCACCACACCACCGAGAACCGTGACGAAGCGGAACGCCAGGTGGCGGTCGCCAAGGGCTGGATCACCTGGCAGGCCCGCGCCATCGCCGCCGAGTGCCGTGAACGCTGCGGCGCCCAGGGCCTGTTCGCCGTCAACGGCCTGTCCGACTACGCGCCGTACATCGAGGGCACGGTCACTGCCGAAGGCGACAACATCGTCATCTGGGCCAAGGCAGCCGCGGAACTCCTGCTCGGCCACCAGACCGCCTCAGTGGCGCCCACCCCGTCGGCCCGGCCCGGCAAGCTGACCGACCTCCACTTCCTGCGCACGCTGCTCGCCCGTGCCGAAGCTATCTGGCAGGCGCGCGCCCGGACCGCCCTGCGCGGCGAGCGCTCCGGGGGTTCGGTCGCCCGTTGGAACAAGGCTTCCACGGCGGCGCTGCAGATGGTCTCCGTCCACGCCGCCCTGCGCGCGGCCGACGCCTTCATCGAAGCGGTGGAGCAGGCCGGTGAACCCCGGGCCCGGCAGCTGCTTGAGCAGCTGTGCACGCTGTTCCTGCTCGACCAGATCGGCCCCCACACCGGCGACCTCCTGGCCGAGGAACACATCAACGCCGACCACGTCCGCGAGCTGCCGCTGGTGAGCGACTCGCTCCTCGACGACCTCGCACCGCACATGGCGACCCTCGTCGAGGGCTTCGACCTGCCCGACCAGTTCCTCGCGGCGATCCCCATCGCCAACGGCGCCGGCGTCGATCTGGCCGACTACGCACGTACCGTCGAACACATCTGACGCCCTGGCGCGCATGCGAACCCCCGCCCGCTCCGGGCGGGGGTGAGTCGCGGGCGGACGGGACCGGTCAGTTGACCTCCCGGTCCCGGTCGGCCCAGTACGGCCGGCGCAGCACGTACTTCTGGGTCTTGCCGGTGGCCGTGCGCGGGATGCTCTCGCGGAACTCGACCGAGGTGGGCGCCTTGTAGCCGGCCATCCGCTGCTTGCAGTGCGCGATGATCTCCGCCTCGTCGGCCGCGGCCCCCGCCGCGAGCACCACGAGTGCCTTGATCGTCTCGCCCCACTTCTCGTGCGGTACGCCGATCACGGCGACCTCGCGGACGGCGGGGTGACTGAAGATGGTGTCCTCCACCTCGATCGACGAGACGTTCTCCCCGCCGGTGACGATCACGTCCTTCTTACGGTCCGAGATGGTCAGGTGGCCGTCCTCCGGGTCGATCGTGCCGCCGTCGCCGGTGCGGAACCAGCCGCCCTCCAGCGCCGCAGCCGTCTCCTGCGGCTTGTCCCAGTAGCCGGCGAGCACCACGTTCGAGCGGGCCAGCACCTCCCCGGACTCGGCCAGCCGCAGCTTCACCCCCAGCGCCGGCAGCCCCGCGCGGGACAGTTTGCGGGCGCGCTCCAGCGCCGGAAGGCCGTCGTCGGCCGGGCGGGAGCGGTTGATCGTCAGCAGCGGAGACGTCTCCGTCAGACCGTAGATCTGCATGAACTCCCAGCCCAGTTCCTCCTGTACGCGCTGGATCGTCCTGCTCGGGGGTGGCGCTCCCGCGCACACGATCCGCACCCGGCCCCGGCCGGGTATCTCCCCCTCCCAGGACGCGGCCGCCTCAAGCACCGCGTTCCACACCGCCGGCGCACCGCACATCAGCGTGACGCCGTGCTCGGCCACCCGACGCAGGATCTCCGCCCCGTCCACCTTGCGCAGGATCACCTGCTTCACGCCCAGGCCGGCCATCACGTACGGCATGCCCCAGCCGTTGCAGTGGAACATCGGCAGCGTGTGCAGATACACATCCCGCTCCCACACCCGCGTGTGCAGGGCCAACGTCAGTCCGCTCATCCATATGTTGCGGTGCGTCAGCTGTACGCCCTTGGGCCGGGCCGTCGTCCCCGACGTGTAGTTGATGGTCGCGGTGGCGTCCTCGTCCGGGTCGGCCCACGGGCGCGGCTCCACGCCGAACCGCATCAGCTCCGACTCCGTCCGCTCGCCCAGCACGAACCGGTGGCGGGCCGTGACCGACGACAGCGCCTCATCCAGCTCGGGATCCACGAGCAGCACCGACGCGTTGCTCTGCCGGACGATGTAGTCGACCTCGGCCGGCCTCAGGCGGAAGTTCACCGGCACACAGATCCGCCCGCTCATCGGCACCGCGAACAGCAGCTCAAGCAGGCGGGCCGAGTTGTGGCTGACCACCGCGACCCGCTCGCCCACACCGACGCCCAGCGCATCAAGTCCCGCCTGCCAGGCCCGTACCCGCTCGCCCAGCCGTCCGTACGTCGACGCGGGCACCGGCGGCGCCGGCTGAAGCGGCTCGTCCACCACCCCCGCACTGCCCGCGAAGCCCAGCTCCGCACGCTCCAAGAAGTCCCCGACAGCCATCGGAACTCGCACAGAACCTCCCGTTTGCCCGGACGCCGCAGGCGGGCCACTTCAGCGGTCGCCGCCGTAAGCCCTCAAGCGGGCAGATAAATTGGGAGATGTATAGCACCTTATCCCGGCGTCTCCAAGGGGCTGTCGCGGTAGCGCGCGTACCGGGTGCGGTTTCTCAAGTCCGAGTATGCGAAACGCACGGGCGCGCATGCGGAAACACCATTCCATCAGGCAACCCCCGGCGGCTAATGTCGAGTTAGTTGCGTTGCCCTGGCGTTGTGGCAGTGGTGGGCGCCGAGTTGCCGGCGAAATCGTTTTGCCTGGAGGGATAGGCTGTGCTGCGTCAAGCTGTCACCCCGAATGCATCCTGGGAAACGGTGGCGAATTCTATCGAGTTCATACCCGCCGAGTATTCCGACAAGACCCAGTCCGAATCCACGGCCCAGGAAATGCTGAGATGCGATCCTGCGGACATCGACAGGCTCATTGATGCGGGCCTGCCGTTCGAGTCGCGGTCGGGGGTGCGTTACTTCGACGTGAGCGATCTGTACAACCTCGGCATGTATTCGGGCCGAACCAACACGCAGCCGGAGCTGGCGTTCCGCATGCTGTTCCGGTTCGCCGGCCGTCCGGTTGACGATCTGCTGCGCGACAAGAAATGGGACTTCCGGGTCCAGCTGGACTGCGTCGAATGCGGCGGGGAGGCGCCCTGGCGCTTCGCCGCGCCGGACGCCGCCCGCTTCGGAGGCAACGTCGTCGTCGAAGAGGTCCCCCGGGCGAGCGCGGGCTCGACTGCGTACGCGGCGACGGTCACCACCGTCGGCGCGCGAACCCCCCTCGTCTCCTCGCAGTTGCGCCAACTGACCCGTGACTACCTGGACTCCGGCTACCGCTGGCAGATGATCCCCGTCGCCATGCAGGCCGACTACGAGCTGGTGCACGCCCTGGGCGCCACCAGCTGCATCGCCGCGAGCCTGCTCCTGGCCGAGCGGTTCCGCGCGGCCGGATACCGGGCCGAGGCGAAGCGGGGCTGGTTCTGCGGCGTGCTCGGCGGTGCCCTCGACCTGCCGCACGCATGCGTGGAGGTCGAGGACGACGACGGTGCGCTCAAGACCGTCGACATCGCGAAAGCGCAGCTGGCCGCCCGTCTGTCGCCGGACACCGGGGACTTCCAGGAGCTCTGCCTCGGGTCGATCTACAACAAGGTGATCCCGTCCACCGCTTCCGGCAATGCGTCCTTCGGATATCACGAATGTGGCTCACAGCTGCCGGTCCAGGTGCGGGCGGACATTCGAGCGGTGCGTTGAGGGTGAACTCTCGCACCACGTCGTTCGGAAGGGCGAGTGAAAATGGCGGTACGTGAAATCGAGCCGGTCGTGCTGGACCTGGGCCGGTTGGAGAACCTGGCCGAATCCGGCTACTACAACCCGTATTCGATGTTCGAGTGGCCCGACTCCATCGAGCCCGACCTGCCGTGGATGAGCGAGAGCCTCACCACGCTGGCCGGTACCGAGATGTGGGACGAGCTGACCCGTGAGCAGCAGCTCGCGCTGACCAAGTACGAGGCGATCAACTTCTTCAGCCTCAACATCCACGGCATCCGTGAGTTGCTGAGCGATGTCGTGATGCGCATTCACGAGCGGACCTACGCGGACGTCTCGGAGTTCCTTCACCACTTCATCGGTGAGGAAAACGAGCACATGTGGTTCTTCGCGCAGTTCTGCCTGCGCTACGGCGGCAAGCTCTATCCGGCGCAGCCGACGCTGAAGGCCGACTCGGTCGCACATCTGTCGTCGGTGGCCCGCGAGTTGATCGTGTTCGCGCGCATCCTGATCTTCGAAGAGATCGTCGACTACTACAACGCGCACATGGCGACCGACCAGTCGCTGCCGGACATCGCCCGTGAGATCAACCGGGTGCACCACCAGGACGAGAGCCGGCACGTCGCGTTCGGCCGGATGGTCTTCACCCACCTGCTGGCGCAGGTGGCCAAGCGCGATCCGGACGAGGTGCCGGTGGTCGCCGAGTACCTGGAGAACTACCTCCAGTACAGCATCGGCACCCTCTACAACCCGGCCGCCTACCGCGACGCGAACATCCCGGACGCCCTCGCGCTGCGGCGGCGGGCGCTGGAGCACCCCGCCCGCCAGGAGGCGCACGACCAGGTGCTGAAGCGGACCAGGAAGTTCCTTTCGAAGGCAGGCGTCGGCAGGGAGCTGATCAAGTAATGACCGAGCCCATGCGGGCGGTGCGCGAGTTCATCGTGGGCCGCAACCCCAAACTCGACGAGCTGTCCGACGACCTCGACCTCATCGACAGCCGCGCCATCAACTCGCTGGCCTTCGTCGAGTTCATCTTCCTGCTGGAGGAGCTGACCGGCGAGTCGATCGATCCCGAGGACCTGGATCTGGACGACTTCCGCACCCTCAGCGCGCTGAACGCCCGATTCTTCAAGGAGGAAGCAGTCCGATGACCACGGTGACCGACAACGGCCTGGGAGTTCTCGACGGCAGCCAGCTGCGGGTGCTGCGGGCGATCGACACGGTGTTCCGGCGCCTGGCCGACGGCTGGAACGCGCCGGAGTTCCGCTTCCCGTTCCTGATGCGCTGCAAGGACCTCGACACCTTCGACTACTACGACAACTTCCCGCACCTGGGTCTCGCCGCCACCCGGCTCGACCCCGAGCGCCTCGGCACCCTGCTGAAGGAGACGGAGCGGCCGGTCGAGCGGATGCCGGCCGAGGTGATGGAGTCGACCGCGTTCGCGCTGCCCTCGGCGGCGTGCTACTCGATCTACGTCGACCTGGCGGGCTCCACGCTGCCCGCCGAGGGGACGATGCGGACCACGGTCGGTACCTGCTTCCGCAACGAGACCCACTACGAGGGCCTTCAGCGACTGCTCGGCTTCTCCATGCGGGAGATCGTCTGCGTCGCACCGGAGGACGTGGCGAAGAACCACCTGCTCCGCGCCAAGGACGCCGTGACCGCCCTGTGCGCCGAACTCGGCCTGGACGTTCACCTGGAGGTCGCCACCGACCCGTTCTTCGACAAGAACAGCGGCAAGGCGAAGATGCAGCGGCTCTTCCCGGTGAAGGAGGAGTTCGTCGTCAACGGCCTGGCGATCGGCTCCGTCAACTACCACCGCAACTTCTTCGGCGAGCGGTGCGGCATCCTGGCCGGCGAGGACACCGCGCACACCAGCTGCCTCGCCTTCGGCCTGGAGCGCTGGGTGCACGCCCTGACCGAGCGGTTCGGCAGCGCCGACGCCGCCGCGGCCGCGGTCGAGAGCCTGAGCTGATGCGAGCCACGGCGGCGGAGGTGCTCGGCCTGGACGTGAGTCTGCTCCAGTCGGGCATGGGCGGTGTTGCGGGCACGGAGCTGGCCTGCGCGGTGTCCAACGCCGGGGCGGCCGGCTGTGCGGGCGGCTACAAGCTGGCCGACGGCGCGCTGTCGGCCATGCTCGACCGGTTGACCGCCGGAACCGATCGGCCCGTCGGCGTGAACCTGATCCCGGAGGTGGTCGGGCCGGACGAGCTCGACCGGCAGGTGGCGCAGGTGCTCGACGAGACACCGCAGCGCGTGCACCTGTCCTTCTTCGGAATGCCCGACGACGCGGTGTTCGACCGGGTCGCCGCGGCGGGACGTCAGACGGTGGTCCAGATCGGGACGGTCGAGGACGGGCTGAAGGCGGCCGCGCGGGGCGCGGTGGTGGTGGTCCAGGGCATCGAGGCGGGCGGCCACCTCCTGGGTACGTCACGGCGTGACGACCTGGTGGGCGCGCTGCGGGCACTGCTGCCCGACGCCTGTCTGGTCGCCTCGGGCGGAATCGGCTCGCCCGAGGAGGCGGCGCGGGCACTGGCCGCCGGTGGCGACGGGGTGCTGCTCGGCACCGCCTTCGTCGTCGCCCACGAATCACGGGCCCACGCCCGTTTCAAGTCGGCGGTGACCGGCGCCGACGAGAGCGACACCGTCATCACCGATGTGTACGAGATCGGCTGGCCGGGCCGACGACACCGCGTGCTCGCCACGCCTGTCACCGCCGATCCGGAGCAGCCCGCGAAGTTCATCGGCAAGACGGTGGTCGAGGGAAAGCCGTACCTGGTGCCGCGCTTCAGCGCGGCGGTGCCCACCGAGGCGACCAGCGGCCGCATCGAAGAGATGGCGCTGTACTGCGGCCGGTCCTGCGGGGAGATCTCCGACGAAGTCTCGGCGGCCGATGTCGTCGCCACATTCGCGCCGGCCCTGACGGGGGCCGAAACCATCCAGAGCAAAGAGAGGGCGGAAAGCCATGTCGGCTGATGCAGAGCAGGGCGACTACTACCACGACCTTAGTTACCGCGAGGGCACACCCCTGATGCGCACCAGGGAGGGCGTCGAGCTCTACTGCGAGTCCACAGGTGAGGGCATTGCCATCACGACGCTCAACAACTTCTTCTTCACCGCGCCGTTCTGGCGGGACTACACCGACGAACTCGCCAAGCACTACCGCGTAGTGAGCTACGACCTCGCCAACCACGGCCACTCCACGCGTCTGGAGCAGGAGCCGACCTGGGAGGAGCACGCGGCGGACCTGGTCGGGCTGCTCGACGCCCTGGAGATCGACTCGACGTATCTGCTCGCTTCGTCGGCCTCCACCCAGCTCGCCCGTGACGTGGCCCTCGCGTACCCGGACCGGGTCCGGGGTCTCGTGCTGGCCGGACCGGTCGTCGGCCCGCAGATGCGGCGTCACCGGATGCTCCAGCGGGCCTGGCTGCGGACGCTGAACAGCCACGACATACCGGTGCTGTTCAGCCACATGTACCCCGAGTTCGTCAGCACGGAGATGATCGAGGAGTACGGCGTGCCGGGCTACCTCGGCCTTCGGGAGAGCTTCCTGGCCATGTCGACGCCCGAGGAGCTCAACAACGGCCTGACGCTGGCTCAGCAGGGCGACCCCAGCTCCGAGTTGCTGACCCGCATCCAGGCGCCGACCCTGATCGCCCTGGGCGACGACGACATCCTGCTCGGCCCGACGGCGGGCCACGAGCTGGCCGAGCTGTTCCCCAACGGTCGCTGCGCGATCATGCCGAAGGCCGGCCATGTGCCCTTCCTCGACGACCCCGAGGGCTTCCAGGAGCTCGTACGGAAGTTCATCGACGAAGCGGAAGCAAATGTCTGACACGGTGATGGAGGACACGGCGGTGGAGGTACGGCAGCGGATTCGCGAGCTGCTGGTCGATGTGTTCGGCGGCCCCTCCTTCGTCAGCGGAGTGCAGGACGCCGTGTCGCTCCGCGAGGCCGGGGTCCCCTCCACCGCGCTGGTCGCCCTGCTGGTGGCGATGGAGGACGCGTTCGGTTTCGAGTGGGACGACGACGTCCAGCCCGAGGTGCTGCGCTCGATCGACTCGCTGGCAGGCCACGTCGTGGCGCTGCGCAACTGAGGTCCGCACGGTGACCGCTGAGCAGGCCGTGCCCTGGGGCGCGGCACCCGAGATGTCGATGCAGACGTCTTTGGTGCCGCCGCCCCACGGACCGGCCGAGCAGTTCACAGCCGGTCGTCGTGCGGCCGCCGCGGCCCTGGCCGCAGCCGGGGCGATCGAGCGAACCGTGCCGCGGGCCCGAGGCGGCAGGCCGCTCTTCCCCCAGGGGTTCGCCGGCTCGATCTCCCACACGGACCGGCTCGCGGTCGCCGTGGTGGCCCCCGGTGCCGAGGCGGTCGGGGTCGACATCGAGCCGACGACCATCACCCCTCGCGTCGCCGCGTTCATCCTGCGAGAACAGGAGCGGCGCCTGCTGCTCCCCCCGGCCGGGTCCTACACCGCGCGCGACCTGTTCGCCGCCAAGGAAGCCGCGTTCAAGGCGATGAACTGCCTCGGCACGTTGGGGGAGTTCCTGTTCTGGCAGATCGGCCTCAGCCGGTCCGATGGCGCGTTGACCGCAACGTACCGCGGCGAATCGGTGCCCGTGTGGATTCGCTCGGAGGTGGATCTTTCGTTCGCCGTGGCGATACGGCGCTGACGTTTACGGAATCTGGAGACCTTCATGACCGGCACACCCCCGCCCGAGGGGAGCGCACGCTTCCAGCGCACGCTGACCACCCCGAAGATCGTGTTCATCATCATCGCCGCGGCCGCCCCCCTGGCCGCGATGGTGTTCACCGTCCCGCTCGCCTTCGCCATCGGCACCGGTCCCGGCGTGCCGGCCATGTTTCTCTTCGCGGGCCTGACCCTGCTGTGCTTCTCCGCCGGCTACGCCGCCATCGCACGGCGGATCAGCCACATGGGTGGCTTCTACACCCACATCGTGCACGGCCTCGGCCGCCGTGCGGGGGCCGGGGCGGGACTGCTCGCGGTACTCGCCTACAACGCCGCCACGGTCGGGGTGCTCGGCGCCTTCGCCTACTTCACCCAGAGCGTGGCCGCATCCCACGGGCTCGACCTGCCCTGGCAGGTGTGGGCGGGACTCGGCTTGCTCCTGGTCGGAATGCTCGGCTACCGGGAGGCCGACCTCAGCGCCCGGCTGCTGTCCGTGTGCATGGTGTGCGAGATCGCCATCCTGGTCGCACTGGACGTCGCCATCCTGGCCCGCCACGGCGGCGCGGCTCTCCCCTCCGCCTCCTT
This sequence comes from Streptomyces sp. NBC_01431, assembly GCF_036231355.1. Classification (NCBI taxonomy): domain Bacteria; kingdom Bacillati; phylum Actinomycetota; class Actinomycetes; order Kitasatosporales; family Streptomycetaceae; genus Streptomyces; species Streptomyces sp. NBC_01431. Next base: position 151,027 of record NZ_CP109497.1, on the reverse strand, counting down.
CGCCCCTCACGATGTGTTCGCCCCCGGGCTCGGCGTCGCCGTGATGTTCGGCTTCGCTTCCTTCCTCGGCTTCGAATCGGCCGCCCTGTACGGCGAGGAGGCCAAGGCACCACACCGCAGCGTGCCCCGCGCCACCGTCATCGCCGTGCTGGTGGTCGCCTCGTTCTACGCCCTGACCAGCTGGGTCGCCGTCGGCGCCGTGGGACCCGAGCGGGTACGCGCCCAAGCCGCGAGCCACCTCGGAGACCTGTTCTTCCTGCTCAGCGACAGCTACCTGGGGCACGCGGCCACCGTCATCATGCAAGTCCTGCTGTGCACCAGCCTGTTCGCCTCCTGGCTGGCGCTGCACAACGCCGCCAACCGGTACATGTACGCCCTGGGCCGCGACGGCCTGCTGCCGGGCAGTCTCCACGCCACGCACACGGGGCGCAGCTCCGTGCACCGGGCCAGCGTGATCCAGTCCGTCTTCAGCACGGTGGTGGTCGCCTTGTTCGCGGCCGCGGGTCTGGACCCGTACGTGAACATGTCGACCAGCATGCTTGGCCTCGGCACCCTCGGCATCATCCTGCTCCAGGCCGTGGCCTCGGTGGCCGTGATCGGCTACTTCCGCGGTCGGCGTGAGGGACGTTGGCAGACGGTCATCGCGCCCGCGCTGGGAGCCCTGGGGCTGATCACCGCGGCGATCCTGGTGGTCTCGAACTTCGACGTGCTGACCGGGACCACCGAGCCCCTCGTCACCGCCCTGCCGTGGCTCCTGCTGATCGTCGGCGGCCTCGGCGTCGCCCTCGCCTCCTGGCTGCGCTCGGCCCGCCCGGACCAGTACGCGCGCCTGGGCGGCACATCCGTGCCGGCGCCGGCGCCCACCGCCCCGGCCAAGGACCCTTCCGGCAGCCTCTCCCAAGCAGCGCCGTGACTCCGGCTCGATCTGGGAGCCGCGCAGTGAAAGGATCAGATCCAATGGCTCGTGAAGCCGAAACGCATGCAGACATACCCTTCGGTCCCGAAGACACCCCGTGGCAGAAGACCTTCAGCGGCCTACGTGTCGTCGGGGGCCGCCCCTACGGCACACCCCCGTCCTCCGACCCCCGGGCGGCCTACATCGGTGTGCCCGAAGTACCGCACCACAAGGTGCAGTTGCCTCCCACCGGACTGGACGCGGAGCAGTACACCGAGGCCGAGGCGCTGTTTCGCCGTCACATCGACACCCAGACGCGGAACTTCGCCGGCTACCAGGTCACCAGCGATCTCGATTACGAACAACGCCTGGGGCACTATCTCAACCGGCACCTCAACAACGTCGGAGACCCCTACCAGTCCAGCTCGTACACGCTCAACTCCAAGGTGCTTGAGCGGGCCGTACTCGACTACTTCGCCTCGCTGTGGCACGCGAAGTGGCCGCACGATCCGGAGGATCCCGAGTCGTACTGGGGCTACGTCCTCACCATGGGCGCCAGCGAGGGGAACCTGTACGGCCTGTGGAACGCGCGGGACTACCTGTCGGGCAAGCCCCTGCGCACCCACCACCGCGAGCCGGGCGATGTGGCCTTCGAGCAGGCACCGCGCGGCGAGGGACCGCACGATTTCCATCCGGTGGCGTTCTTCTCCGAAGACACCCACTACTCACTGACCAAAGCGGTACGGGCACTGGACATTGACACTTTCCACGCCCTGGGCTGCACGCGCTACCCCGACGAGAACCCGCTCGCACCGGGAACCCCATGGCCGCGGGAGGTGCCCTCCACCGAGGACGGCGCCATCGACATCGACCAACTGGCCGTCCTGGTGCGCTTCTTCGCCAGTCGCGGCTACCCGATCCTGGTCAGCCTCAACTACGGGTCCACCTTCAAAGGCGCTTACGACGACGTCGAGGCGGTCGCCCGCACGGTGCGCGACATCTGCGCCGAACACGGGCTGGACAACCGGCGCGTCCACCGCGACGGCGACACGAACAGCGAGCCCGACGAGCGGTCGGGATACTGGCTGCACGTCGACGGGGCGCTCGGAGCCGGTTACGCGCCCTACCTGGAGATGGCCCGGGACGCCGGCATGGTGGAACAGGCCCCGCCGACCTTCGACTTCCGGCTCTTCGACGTGCACTCACTGACCATGAGCGGCCACAAATGGATGGGGACGCCGTGGGCGTGCGGAGTGTTCATGACCCGCACCGGACTCCAGATGGCCCCGCCCAAGGCATCGGAGTACATCGGCGCCGCCGACACCACCTTCGCGGGCTCCCGCAACGGCTTCTCCTCGCTGCTGATGTGGGACTACCTGGCCCGTCACTCCTACGATGACCAGGCCCGGCTCGCGGCCGAGTGCGACGGCCTCGCCGCCTACACGCACGAGCGACTTCTCGCGCTACAGGAGCAGCTGGGCCAGGACCTGTGGGTGGCACGCAGCCCGCAGTCGCTTTCCATACGGTTTCGCCAGCCACACGCGGCCATCGTCCGCCGCTACTCCCTGTCCAGCGAGACCGTGAACGTGGACGGCGCCGCGCGCACCTACGTCCACATGTATGCGATGAGCCACCTCACCAGGCAACGCGTCGACGAACTCATCGGCGAGCTGCGACAGCCGGGCGCCTTCCCTCTGGCCCCGCCCACCGGGACCGCCGCCGACGGAGCGCGCACGGCTCAACCGGCCGAACCGGTGGCCGAGCCGGCGGCCCGCTGACGCGGACTCACATAGCGACGCCGTCGGCAGCCGACGCACCGCGGGCTCGACACCTTCGTCCTGCGGCGGGTCGAACCGGCCGCGCCGATCCCCGTGGGCGGCGGCCCGCGGCGATCGGCGCTCAGCAGGTTGAGGTCTCCGGGTCCGTGCGGCGCACCGGGTCCGGCACGTACACCGATGCCCCGGTCATGCCCGAGCGGCAGGAGCTCCCACCCGGGCGCCGTCGGTCCCGGCGGTCGTGCCGGCCCCGCTGGTTTCCACCGCGCGGGCCGGGGCGTACGCCCCGGCGCCGGGTAGCGCGGCGGGTCCTGAAGGGGCCGGCACGGGCGAACTCACACCGTGACGTCGGCGGGCAGGTCGAAGTCCGTGGTGGTCTCGGCCCACGCCGGTACCGACTCGATCTCCAGCACCGCCACGGTCACCGAGTAGCCGCCACCGGTACCGACCAGGAGTACGAGGTCGCCCTGGCTGACCTCCTTCTTCTCCACCAGGCGGGCCACCGCCGCGGTCAGGTCGCCGGCGCCCAAGTGCCCCGCGTAGCGGCCCCAGTTCCACAGCGTGCGCTCGGCCGGGATGCCCAGCGGCTTGAAGAACTGGGCCTCCATCAGCCCGTGCCCCATGTTGGGCAGCAGGATCCTGGCGAAGTCGTCGAGCTTGTTCCCGGTCCGGCCCAGCACCTTGGAGATGACGCTCATCAGCGTCTCCTCGGCGCGCTTCAGCACCGACTCCGACCCGACTTCCTCCAGATACGACTTCTTGGGAGTGCGCAGATTCTCGTCCACGACCACCCCGTAGGCGTTGGTGAACGCGGTGGTGCCCCGGTGCAGCGGTTCCAGGGAGGCGTCGGTGGTCGATTCGATGGCGTGGATGCGGGCGAAACCACCGGCCGTGGAGAGGACCATCGCCGTGGCGCCGTCGCCGAAGACGATGCCGTACGAACCCCGCCACCGGTCGAACCCGGGCGGACAGAACCGGTCGGCGGTGGTGATCAGAGCGCTCGTCCCGCGGCCGGCTTCGAGCTGGGCCATCGCCAGATCCATCGCCGCCATTCCTCCGTTCGACATTCCCTCCACGTTCAGGGCGAGGGCGTCGGTGACGCCCAGCTCGCGCTGGATGTACGGAGCCGAATTCCAGTGGTGGTCGCGGCCTTGGTGGTAGATCGACGCATGCAGGATCAGATCGACCTGATCTCCGACCACGTCCGCGGCCCGGTCGAGGGCTCTTCGCCCCGCGATCGCTCCCATGTCGGGAACTGATATCTCGTCCGTGGCCACCGGCAGGCAGGGGATTTTGTTCACGGCGTTGTCGTCGGCCGGGTAGTTGCCGGAAGCCACCGCTTCCGCCGCCGATTCGGCGGCCGGAATCCAGGCCGCAGCCGACGCGATATAGACAGGGATGTTCATTGTTCAATTCCTCTTCCGAATTCGATGCCCGTCTGGCAATGGTTTGCGGTGAGTGCGCTCGTACTTCGTGATCCGGAGTTCGGATCGCGGAGGTTTCATCGGGACGCGGTCACGCTACAATGCCGACCCCGAGCTCTCGTAGATGCATTTCTCATGACTTCCGGTGGCATTGTCACTTGCGCGTGGGCGCAGGTGAGCGATGTGAACTCTGCGACCGGAGTCCGGACTTGATCCCGAGATGAATGACGGACGAACGAATGCGTGAGGGATTCACAGAACGCTGTGCGTAATGCACGTGGGGTGCGCGCGGACTGAATTCAGGAATTTGATCCGTTACGCTCGCGACAGCCCTGCTCGAAATGTTCAACTGCCCACGGGAGGCAGTCGAACGGTCAGCTCGGCTCCGGATTCGGTGATTGCGACGTCTCCGCCGGGGACTGCGCGAGCAGGCCGTCGACGAAAGCGCGGAGCCCCTGCGCGAAGGTGTCCTGCCCGGCCAGCGTTGCCCACCGGTCGGCGATGGCGGCCAGGTGAGGGTGCCGGAGCGGTCCGTCGGCCTTGCCGAAGTAGGGGTTGAGGTAGGTGGGGTCCTGTTCGTCCATCTTGCGGTGGCTGGTGTGCGCGCGCACGAGGATCTCGCCGACGGTGTAGTACCAGATGCTGCGGAAGATCCGGACGGTCTGCTCCGGAGGGCATCCGGCGTCGACGGCTCCGGCCAGGATCGTCTCGACCAGCCACAGGAACGAGTCACCGAGCCGGGCGATGAACCCGTCGGTGGTGAGGACCTCCGCCGCCCAGGGCCATGCCGCCAGACCGTCGTGGATCGTGACGGCGGCCGTGATGATCCGCTCCCGCGGATCGCTCGGCAGCTCGGGGTGCGGAATCTGCTCCGCGTACTCGTAGATCAGCAGGAAGAGCAGATCCTCCTTGTCCCGCACGTGTGAGTACAGGGTCGTCGTCCCGACGCCGATCTCGGACGCGAGCCGGCGGACCGTGAGCTTCTCCCAGCCGTACTCGTCGATGAGCCCGCGAGCCGCGGTCAGGATCTGCTGGCGGGAGGTCACGGGGGGTCGGCCGACGGGCCGGCGCGGTGCGTTCGATCGGGGCATCGCCCCATCATGCCTCGCCGCGCCACCCGGTGTATGACCTGCGCGGTCGACACCTCTCCGTCCCCGCTGCTAATTTCGGAACATGCTCGGAAACTCTATCGGCACGACCAGAAGCAGAGGGGCTGGGTGCGGTGGCAAGTACGCAAGTAGCGAGTGAGAAGACAGTCGTCGCGAGCGGGGCGCGGCCTGGGACCACCCTCGCCGCGGTCTCCGTCGTGCAGTTCATGGTGTCGCTGGACCTGACGGTGGTGAACGTCGGACTTCCCCAGATCGGCAGCGGCCTCGGCTTCAGCGAGGTGGGTCTGACCTGGGTGATCCACGCGTACGCCCTCACCTTCGGCGGCCTGCTCCTGCTGGGCGGCAAGATCGCCGACCGGTTCGGGCACAAGCGCATGATGCTGTTCGGGCTCGGCCTGTTCGGCGTCGCCTCCCTCGTCGGCGGCCTCGCGCAGAACCCCGGTCAGCTGGTGGCCGCGCGCGCCGCGCAGGGCATCGGCGCCGCGGCGGTCGCGCCGGCGGCGCTGGCGCTGCTCTCCTCGACCTTTCCCGGCGGCAAGGAGCGTGTGAAGGCCTTCGGCATCTGGAGCGCGGTGAACGCCTCCGGCGGTGCCGTCGGCGTCCTGGTCGGTGGTTTGCTCACCCAGTACGCGGGGTGGCAGTGGGTGATGTACATCAATCTGCCGATGGCCGCCCTGGCGCTGGCCCTGGCCTGGCGCGGCATCGCCCGGGACACCCCGGCCGCGCGCCGCGGCCGCCCGGACGTGCTGGGCGCCGTGCTGGCCACGGCGGGTGCGGCCCTGCTCGTGTTCGGTGTCGTCCGTACCGACCAGCACTCGTGGACCTCGCCGACCACCCTGATCACGCTGGCCATCGCCGTCGTGCTGCTGGCCGCGTTCATCCAGGTCGAGCGGACCACCAAGCGCGACCCGCTCATCCGCCTCGGCCTGTTCGCCAACCGCTCGGTCGCGGGCGCCAACATCTACATGCTGCTGTTCGGCGGCGCCATGGCCTCGGCCCTGTACTTCGTCTCCCTCTACCTCCAGCGGGTGCTTGGCGGCAGCCCGGCCCGCGCCGGAGCCGAGTTCCTGCCGTTCATGCTGGGTGTGGTCCTCGGCTCCACCCTCGCCGTCAAGTTCGGCTACAAGTTCGCCCCCCGGAACATGCTGATCACCGGTGGCACGCTGGCCGCGCTCGGCTACGCCTGGTTCGGTCTGATTCGTCCCGACGGAACGTTCCTGGTTGACGTCCTCGGCCCGTCCGTCCTCGCCAGCGTCGGCATCGGCCTGTGCCTCGCGCCGGCCGTCTCCATCGCCACCGGGGGCGTCCTGCCCCACGAGGCGGGAGCCGCCTCCGGCGTGCTCAACAGCACGCGCCAGATCGGTGCCTCGCTCGGTCTCGCCGCCCTCGGCACCATCGCCGCCGACCGCACCGGCCACGCGATCACGCCCGGCAGCCTCAACGACGGGTACGCGCTCGGCATGCTGGTCGGCGCCGGAATCCTCGTCTGCGCCGTCCTCATCGCGCTCTTCGTCCTGCCCCGGCCCGCCCGCGCCACCGCCGACGGAGCGTAGAAGTCGTGACGTGACGGCCGGCGACGCGGCACCCGGTTCCAACCTCACGAACACGGCCCCCGACGATCGGGACTTTCCACATCCGATCGTGAACGGGGGCCGTGTTCGTGTGTCAGCGCTCAGGGACGGTAAGGCGCGGGTGTGAACTCGCCTACGTGGCAACCCCGTTGGCCTGGTGAGTGACGAGTGAGCGGCCGTCGCGCACGGCGGCGAGCCACTGCGGCCTGGACATAGGAGGACCCGGGTGGTCGGCAGCCGGTCCGGCCGCCGACCACCCGGGACCTGACGGCCGGCAGGGCGACGGGGATCTTCCCGTCGGACCTGACCGGCTCGGCTGCCCGTCGTTGACGGGAGTATCGGGGGTTGGGCTACATGGAACGTGCCGCGCTGCCGAGGCCGTGGGGAGGTCGACCGCAGGCGGGACGGGCTCCTCACACAGAGGCTTCCCGGGCAGGATTCAGCCGGTCCGCGTGATCCGCCGCGGCCGGCGTCAGGCTCAACGCCCCTTCCGCCGCCGCCAGTACGCGGTGCATCGCCGCCGCGGCGCTGGGGACGATGTCGGCCAAGAGCAGGTATCCGTGCACCTGGTCCGGCGCCGGTACGTGCTGGACGGCGACGCCGCGCGCGGCCATCCGGGCCGCCAGTTCGACGCCCTCGTCGTGCAGCGGGTCGAATCCGGCGGTGCCGATGACCGTCGGTGGCAGGTCGCGGTGGTCGGCGTCGAGCAGGTCGACCGCCGGATCGGTCCTGGACTGCGGATCCGGCAGGTACTGCTCGTAGTACCACCGAAGGTCATCCGCCTCGGTCAGGTAGCCAACTCCGAAGGTGCGGAGGGACTTTGACCTCATGTGCGGATCGACCGGCGGGTAGAACAGCAGCTGCGCGGCGAACCCGGGGCCGCCGTGGTCGCGGTGGTGCATCGCGATGCCCAGGGCGAGCGCCGCCCCCGCACTGTCGCCGGCGATCACGTGGTCGCGGTCCGGGAAGGCGGTGGCCGCCCACGCGGCCGCGGTGATGCCGTCCTGGAGCGGGACCGGGTGCGGGTGTTCCGGCGCGCGGCGGTAGTCGACGGAGACGACGACCGCTCCGAGCGCGGCGGCGATGCGACGGCACACCCGGTCGTGGGTGTCGATGTCACCGACCGTCCAGCCGCCGCCGTGCAGATACGTCACCAGACGCCCCCGGTCGGCCATCGGCAGATACGCCCGGACGCCGAACCGGCCGCCCCGGCCGTCGATCTGCTCGTCCGCGACCGCGGCGATCGGTTCCGGCGCGGCGCCCTCGCACCAGCGGGCCGCGCTGTCGGCGTAACGGCTGCGCAGCTCGGCGACGGTGAGCGTGCGCGCCGGCGCCGGCTGATCGGCGGCCTGCCATCGGATCAGGGCGCGGATAAAGCGGTCCATCGGCACGTGACGCTCCTCGTTCTCACACCAGGGGCGGATTCAGTGGAGTGAACCCGCGCAGTCGGTAGTACAGGTGGTAGGGGTACGGCGGGGTGACCGCGCTGGCCTTGTCGAGCCGGGCCAGTTGCTCGCTCTCCAAATTCCAGCCGACCGCGCCCAGGTTGTCCCGCAACTGCTCCTCGTTGCGGGCGCCGATGATCACCGTCGCCACCGTCGGGCGGGTGAGCAGCCAGTTCAGCGCGACCTGAGGCACGGTCCTGCCCGTCTCGGCGGCCACGTCGTCAAGGACGTCGACCAGGTCGTAGAGCCGTTCGTCGTCGATCGGCGGTGCGGCCGCGGCCGTCTTGTGCAGCCGGCTCGACTCCGGGAGCGGCTGTCCCTTGCGGACCTTGCCGGTCAGCCGGCCCCAGCCCAGCGGGCTCCACACGACCGCGCCCAGACCCTGGTCACGGGCGAGCGGCATCAGCTCCCACTCGTAGTCGCGTCCGGCGAGCGAGTAGTAGACCTGGTGCGCCACATAGCGGGGGAACCCGGAGCGGTCGGCTGCGGCGAGCGACTTCATCAGCTGCCATCCGGCGAAGTTGGACGCGCCGATGTAGCGGATCTTGCCCGCGCGGACCAGATCGTCCAGCGCCGCGAGCACCTCCTCGACCGGGGTACCGGCGTCGAAGGCGTGCAACTGGAACAGGTCGATGTGCTCGACGCCGAGCCGGCGCAGCGAGCCGTCGACGGAGCGGATAAGCCGGGACCGGCCGGTGCCCATCTCCCATGGCTCGGGCCCCGTGGGCGTACCGGCCTTGGTGGACAGCAGTACCCGGTCGCGCCGCCCGGCGACGGCCGCGCCGAGGAGTTCCTCCGACTGGCCCTCCGAGTACACGTCGGCGGTGTCGAACATCGTGACGCCCGCGTCCAGACAGATGTCGACCAGGTTGCGGGCCTGCTTCACATCGGTGTCGCCCCAGGCGCTGAACAGGCTGCCCCGGCCGCCGAACGTACCCGCGCCGAAACTCAGAGCCGGGACGTGCAGGCCGGAGTTTCCGAGCCGTCGATATTCCATGTTCGTCTCCAGTACGGGAGGGCCGCGGTCACCACTCGACCAGCGTGAAGCTGATCGACATGCCGCCACCCATGCCGAGCAGCAGGACCAGGTCGCCCCGGCGCAGCGCCCCGGAACGGGCGGCGCGGTCCAGGGTCAGCGGGACCGACGCGGCCCCCGTGTTGCCGCACTCGTGCACGGTGCGGTGCACGGTCGCGCGGGGCAGATCGAGCGTCGGCGCCATCTCGTCGAGCATGAGGCCGTTGGCCTGGTGCGGGACGACATGGGCGATGTCGGACGGCAACACCTCGCTGTCGTGCAGGAACTGCTTGGTCAGACCCGGCACGGTGCTCATGAAGAACTCCCGCACGGCGCGACCGTCCATCGTGAAGTACTGCAGGCCCGCGTCGTGCGCCGCCGGATCGTAGGGCCGCCTGCTGCCGCCCGCGGGAACCCGGATGAGGCCGGTCAGACCGCTGTGGATGTGGAACGCCGAGGTCCGGATGGAGCGGCCGGCGTCGTCGGCCGGCCCGACGACCACCGCGCCGGCGCCGTCGCCGAACAGGATGACGGAGCGGCGGTCGGCCGGGTTGAGGATCCGCGAGTACGTGTCGGCGCCTATGGCCAGGGCGTATCCGCCGGTCCTGGCGACCAGCGCGTGGGCCGCTTCGAGCGCGGACATGAATCCGGCGCAGACGGCGTTCACGTCGAACACCGAGACCGCCGTCCGGGACCCACCCAGGTTCTGGTGCACGAAGGCGGCCGTCGCCGGCTGCTGGTGATCCGGCGTCGAGGTTCCGACGACGACGGCGGACAACTGGTCCGCGGTGATCCCGGCGGCCTCCAGCGCGCGCCGTGCGGCGCCGGTGGCGAGGTCGGACGTCGCCTGGTCGGGCGCGGCCCAACGGCGTTCGCGAATGCCGGTCTTCCGGACGATCCAGGCGTCGTCGACACCGGCCGGCGCACCGACCTCGGCGTTGGACATCACCCGGTCCGGGACACAGGACCCGGTACCGAGGATCGCGACGGGTGGTGCCGTGTGCGGGCTCATGGGCGACCTCATTCCGTGATGTCGGCGGGCAGGGTGAAGTCCGTGGTCATGTCGGGCCAGTCGGGCACCGACTCGATCTCGACCACCGCCGCGGTCAGGGAGTAGCCGCCGCCGGCGCCGATCAGGAGCACGTGGTCGCCCCGGCGCAGTTCCTTCTTCTCCACCAGGCGGGCCACGCCCGCGGTCAGGTCGCCCGCGCCCAGGTGGCCGGTGTAGCGGCCCCAGTCCATCAGCGAGCGTTCGGGAGAAATGCCGAGCGGCTTGAGGAACTGGGAACCCATCAGCTCGTGGCCGAGGTTGGGCATCAGGATCCGGGCGAAGTCGTCGAGTTCGTGGCCGGTGGTCTTGAGCAGCGAAGAGATGAGAGTGATCAGCGCCTCCTCGGCGCGCTGCATCACCGACTCCCTCCCGACCTCCTCCAGGTACGACTTCTTGGGCGCGCGCAGATCCTCGACCTCGGCCTGGGAGGACGTGGTGAACGGGTGGCTGCCGCGGTGCAGGGGTTCCAGGGAGGCGTCGGTGAGCGACTCGATGGCGTGGATGCGGGCGAAACCGCCGACCGTGGAGAGGACCATCGCGGTGGCGCCGTCACCGAGGACGATGCCGTAGGCACCGCGCCAGCGGTCGATGCCGGGCGGGCAGAAACGGTCCGAGCTGGTGATCAGGGCGCTGGTCCCGCGGCCCGCTTCGAGCTGGGCCATCGCCAGGTCCATCGCCACCATGCCGCCGTTGGACAGCTGTTGGACGTTCACCGCGAAGGCGCCGGTGATGCCCAGCTCACGCTGGACGTAGGGGGCCGACGTCCAGCCGTAGTCGCGGCCCTGGTGGTAGATCGAGGCGTGCACGATCATGTCCACTCGGTCGCCGACCATGTCGGCGGCCCGGTCCATGGCCCGGCGCCCGGCGATCGCCGCCATGTCGGGGACCGAGGTGTCGTCCGATACGACGGGCAGGCAGAGAATGTTGTTCGGGATCAAATCCTTGGCGTTGTACTTTCCGTCGGCCACCGCTTTGTGCGCCGATTCCGCCGGCGGAATCCAGGCGGCCGCGGACGCAATATAAACAGGGGTGTTCATTTCCGTATCCTCCGAGTTTAACCGTCGAGTAGATATGATTCCCGGCGCCGGCCGCCGGACGGCTCGACGTAATTACTCATCGGTTTACACGTCAGCCTCGCCACTCCATGCGTTTGCCCTTTCAATGAGACGCCTCAATGGAATATAGCCCACGTCGGTGGCGCTCATCCCTCTGATTCACGCGTGGATTTCTCACGACTCGCGGTGAATATCGCACGGATTGGATATTGATCGAGGTCAGCCGCTCCGGCGCGCTGCCTTCTGCGGTAACGCGATCCGCGGGGAACGTGGGGGCTGCTCGGGGGGAGTCCGGCCGAGGGGACGGCCGGGCCCAGCGGCCGGGTTTGTTCAACTGGCCACGCGGGGCAGTTGAACAAGCCCGCAGCGGCCCTCGGGTGGCGCCGGCGGTTGCGGAAGGCGTGGGTGGCCTGACCGGGTGCGTCCGCTGATCGCTCAGCCCGCGGGCCGCGTCCGGGACCCGCGCGCGGAGATCAACGGCGGTCGGCCGACGCGGCCACGCGGTGCCTCGGGCCGGGGCGCCCACTCCTCCGTCGCGCCCTGGCCGCGGGGCTCCTGCCGTCCCCGGAGGTCGCCACCCCCGTCGCGCCCTGGCCGCGGATCCATGCCGTCCCGGAAGGTCGCCACCCCCGTCGTGCCCTGGCCGCGGATCCATGCCGTCCCGGAAGGTCGCCACCCCCGTCGTGCCCTGGCCGCGGATCCATGCCGTCCCGGAAGGTCGCCACCCCCGTCGTGCCCTCGCCGCGGATCCATGCCGTCCCGGAAGGTCGCCACCCCGTCGTGCCCTGGTCGCGGACTTCTGTCGTCCCTGGAGGTCGACAGCGGACGCATGTGGTGTTAATTTCAGAACGTGTTCGGAAACTCTGCTGGTTCATCCGGCGGACGGGATGGGTTGCGGTGGCTGGTAGGCGATTGGCGGAAGCGGCGTCGGTAGTCGCACGGGGTGCACGGCTTGGGGCCGGTCCGGCCGCGGTCGCCGTCGTGCAGTTCGTGCCGCATCCCGGCCAGTTGGTTGCCGCCACCCTCGTGATCACGGCCGTGGCCGTCCTCATCGCCCTGCCGCGCCCCCGAGCGCACACCGGCCGAGCCTGGCCCCCCTGACCTGCTCTCCCCCGGCCGGGAGTGCCGCGCCGTACCGGCAGACGGACCGTCGACCGGAGTCGGCGCGGTGCGGCACCCACCCGGCGAGCATGGCGAAAGCGGCCTCTGGCGACCCAGGTCCTGAACGACCCGGGTCGCGAACAGGGGCCGCGTTCGCCTGTCGCCGTATGAGGGAGTCACGGCTTGAAGTCGTCGGGCCGCCGCCCTTTCGGCGCCTCGGCCGACGGCCGTCGAGGAGTCGGCGAACAGCGAAGACCCGGCACGGACACCGTGCCACCTGCGGTTCTGCCGGACCGGGCGGACCGCGCGCCCGGCCATCGCCGACCGGCCGGAAGCCGCCGGGCGCGGGGAAAGCGTGCCGCCCCCGCGAACGACGACAGCGGTTGTATAGACGCCATCCATACTTCACCCAGTCGAGCTGCCCCAGAATGACGAAAGTCGAGGATCTACACAGGGGGCTCGCATGGGAATCGATGTATTGGTGTCCGATGACTTGCATCTGTCCCGTTTCTCGCTTGCTGCATTGCTGGAGCAGCACGAGGGGATTCGAGTTGTTGGATCCGTGGACAGTAATTTCGACGCGCTGGAGTTCGCCGAGATCTACAAACCGGACGTGGTGATCATCAGCTTCGAAGGCGAGGACAGCGATGCGATCGCCTTTTCCGACAAGATCGCGTCCCTGGGCTGCCGGAGCATTCTGCTCACCACGACGGTGACCCGCTCGCTCGTCCGTCAGGCCTTCGCGGCCGGCACCGGCGGGATGGTCGAACGCAGCATGCCGCCCCGCCAGTTCTTCGAGGCCATCCGGCGGGTGCATCAGGGCGAGCGCGTCTTCGACACGGAGTTGACCGTCGCCGCGCTCAGCAATAGCGACTGCCCGCTGAGCACACGGGAGTTCTCGGTACTGGAGTACTTCTCCCGGGGTGACACGGTGATGGAGATCGCGGCGCAGCTGCACCTCTCTCAGGGCACCGTGCGCAACTACCTCTCCTCCCTGGTGGCGAAGCTCGGCGCGCGCAGCCGGATCGACGCCCTGCGGATCGCCCGGGACGCGCGCTGGATCTGACGGCCCCAAGCAGCCGCCCGCCGGCCCCCAACGGGGCGCGGCGGGCGCGGAATTGCTCAGGGGCGGTGGCTCACACGGCGTGGTCCGGGTGCGGAGCCACCTGGAGGTAGACGCCGGCCGTCGCCTTGGTGGCCGTTTCCATCGCCTCCACCGCGGTACTGCCCACGGCGATCGCGTAACCGACCCGGTCCTCGGAGCTGTGCACGTCCGAGACGTCGGTGCCGGGCACGCGCTCGAAGTCCCAGCGCAGCACGTCGTCCACCGGAGTGAGGGAGACGGCTGTGAGCGTCCCGGACGCGGGCGGCAGCACGAAGCTGATCGCCGCCGCCGGTGCGACCGGGGCCGCGGTCAGCACCGGGGCCGTGTCCAGCAGGGCCGCCACCGCCCGCTCGTACTGGTCCTGGCCCGTGGCCAGTTCGACGAGTTCGGGGATGCAGTCACCGCCGACGCGGGTGTGCGTCTCGATGACGACGGGACCGTGCACCGGATCCAGCCGCACTTCGGTGTGGCTCGCGCCGTGGCCGATCTCCAGGCGGTCCAGGACGCAGTGCACCGCCTCCCTCAGCCGCTCGGCGTCGCCCTCCGGTAGGGGGGCGGGGACGACGTGCCCCGTCTCCACGAAGCCGGGGCTGCCCGTGGTCTGCTTGGCGGTGATCGCCAGCACGGTGTGCCGGCCCTTCGAGCTGACCGCCTCCACGCTGAACTCCGGCCCCTGCGCGGCGTGTTCGGCGATGAACCGGGTGGCGCCCGGCCGCCGCCCGGCAACCACTTCTCGCGCCAGCCGGTCCTGCCACCGCGCAAGCTCGGCGTACGAGTTGACGGCCGCCACTCCGGCGCTGCCCGCCCCGTCGGCCGGTTTGACGATCCAGGAGACGCCGTCCGGTTCGGCGCGCACCGCGGCGGCGACCTCTGCCGCGGTACCGGCGGCGTACCGCCAGGCATAGGGGGTGCCCTCCAGCAGACAGCGCATCGCCACCTTGTCACGGGCGTGGGCCGCCGCGGCGGGAGAGACCGAGGGCAGGCCGAGGTCAGTGGCGACGCGGGCGCAGACCTCCTGGGCGTACTCGGTGAACGAGACCACCAGGCGCGGCGGGCCGAGTTCGGCGATCAGGCGGCCCATCGCAGACCGGACCGCGTCGTGGTCGGTGATGGGGCAGAAGACGACGCGCTCCGCATGCGCCGCCACCTCGCGAGGCACCGCCACGCCCGGCGCCACCAGCACCACCGCCCGGTGTCCGTGCAGCGCGATGGCCCTCGCCCCGCCGGGGCTAGGCCCGAGCAGACATATCCACGTCATGGTCATTCCCTTCTCCTTCGTGCACATCGCGCGGGGTGTTGGACGAGGGGCGCCTGCCGCCGGACATGGCCAGACCGGTCAGGAGGGCGAGCGCGGCCGCGGCCCAGTACGGCGCCGCCGCCGGCAGCGCTCCCGAACCGGAGCGGTGCACAACCAGGGCCGTCCCGAGCCACGCGCCCGCCGACTCCGCCGCGCCCGACGCCACACCCGCCAGGGCATAGGCGGCCGGCGCGGACAGCGTCCCGCGGCGCTCGCTGATCCGGGCGTCGTACAGCGGACTCCACACCAGCTCGGACAGGGTGAAGAGCGTCATCGCCACCAGCACCAGGGCGAGCCCGGCCGACCGGCCCAGCGCGAACAGCAGCACGGACGCGGCGAGGACCGCACCGGCCGCCGCCCACAGGACGCCGAAACCGCCGCGCGGGGCGTTCAGCACCCGGCGGGACAGCCACGACATCGGCACTTGCAGCGCGACCACCATCACGGCGTTCAGGGTGAACACCAAGCCCAGGTCGCGGGCCTCGACCGCATCGCCCAGATAGGCTGGGAGGACGTCCATGACCTGCGCGTACGCCACCCAGGTGCCGCATGCGAGCAGCGCGAACACCACGAACGGGCGCTGCGGGAGCCAGCGGTGGCGGCCGCTGTCGGCGACCGGCCGCGGGGGCTCGCAGGCCCGCCATCCACCGGGCAGTCCCGGCACCGCGGCCAGCGCCACCAGGTGGAGCACCGCCGCCGCGAGCGGCAGCCGGCTCGCGTGCCAGTCCAGCAACTGGCCGCCGATGACCGGGCCCACCGCGGAGCCGGCGTTGACGGCCATGTTGAGGTAGCTGAAGCCGCGCAGCCGCTGCTCGGCCGGGAGCGCGGCGACCGAGGCTTTCATCGCCGTCGTCGACATCGCCAGGAACAGGCCGACCAGCGCCGCGAGGACCAGCCATCCCGGGACCGGAAGCGTCAGCCCGAGCCCGAGCACGGCGAAGACCACCACCGCGCCCAGATAGCCCGTCAGCACCGAGGCCTTGAGCCCCAGCCGGTGGATCAGCGGGATCAGCAGGACCGCACCGGCCCGGTTGGCCAGGATGGAGGCGCCCACGACCAGACCGGCGCTTCCTCCAGAGAAGCCCTGGTCGTCCACCAGCCACAGCCCGAGGTAGGGCAGCACGGCGAAGAAGCCCGCACAGCTCGTCGCCCGCGCCACCACCAGGGCGGTCAACTGCCGTGCGGCCAACGGGCTGCCGGAGTCGCCCGCCGCCATCGCCGGGGTCGGCTTCCCGCTCACCACCGCCGCGTCTCCCCGAAGAAGCCGGGCAGCTCCGTCAGCCGGCTCTCCTCCAACGCCCGCCGGTACAGCCAGTGGCCGACCGCCAGATCGAGGACGCCGAGGCCGAAGGGCGAGAACACGGTCGGCCGGTCCGGGTGGCGGGCCACCTCGCCGAGCAGTACGCCGGCCAGGGTGCCGGTGACGAAGTCCCGTCCACCGGTGAGCTGTTCGGCCAGATGCGGCGAGGTGTTCGCCTTCATGCAGTGCTCGACGTCGTCGAAGATGTTGTCGGCCGGGAGCAGCGTCTCGGGTGCCAGGTCCCGCAGGGAGATGTTCAGGACCAGCTGGCCGGGGCGGAAGCGGTGCTCGGCGGGCACGTACGGAGTCGGTGCGGTGGTCGCGAAGAGCACCAGGTCGCAGTCCAGGGCGGCCTCCAGCGTGCTCGCGCGGGCATCGGCGCCGTACCGGTCGCGCAGGTGGTCCGTCAGGGCCTTGGCCGACGCGGGATCGAGGTCGTGGCAGTGCACCCGGTCGAGCGGCACTGCGGCCGCGTGCAGGTACTGGCAGAGCGTGCGGGCGATCACGCCGCCGCCCACGACGCCGACGGTGGCCGGGGCTGCGGCGCTCAGCGCGGTCGCCGCCAGGGCCGCCGACGCCGCCGTGCGGGCCGCGCTGATTCCGGCCGCCTCCATCAGGGCCAGCGGGCGGCCGGTGTCGTAGTCGTTGAGGACGAGCACCGCCGAGGCGCGGGGCTCGCCCTTGGCGACGTTGGCCGGGAAGCTGCTGATCCACTTGATGCCCGCGACGCCGGCCTCCCCGCCGAGGTAGGCGGGCAGCGCGATGATGCGCGCGTCGGGCTTCTCGGGGAAGCGCAGGAAGTAGCTGTCCGGGTTGACGGTGTCGCCGCTGTGGTGCGTCAGATAGGCCGCACGCACCTGCTCGATGACGTCCTTCTCGCTGCCGTCAAGCAGCGCCTGGACGTCATTGCCGCTCAGAACCGAGAACCCTGCCATCGGTGTCCCCTCGCCTTTCGTCATGCCTGTGCCCTTGTCATGCCAGTGGTTTCGATGTCGATCAGATCGGTCACCCCGAAGCGGTCGCACACCCAGTCGTCGTCGTACACGGTGTTCAGGTAGCGGTCGCCCAGGTCGGGGGAGATGGCGAGCACGGTGGCGCCGGGCGGGATCACGTCGCGCATGGACCGCACCGCGGCCAGTACGGTCCCGGTGGAGCCGCCGAGCAGCAGGCCGTACGTCCTGGCCACGTGACGGCACATCATGACGGTGTCCCGCTCCTCGACCAGGACCTTGTCGAAAGACCCGTCGTCGCGGAAGAGCTCCGGCCGGCGGCTCGACCCGAGCCCCGGTATCCACCGCCGCCCCGGCGGCCCGCCGAAGGTCACCGAGCCCAGGGTGTCCACGGCCACGACGCGGGTGGACGCCCGCGCGTCACGTACGTACTCGACGCACCCCATCAGCGTGCCGCTGGTGCCCGTGCCGATGAACAGCCAGTCGGGCTCCCCGAAGCCCTGGAAGATCTCCACGGCGGTGCCTTCGCGGTGAGCACCGGGGTTGGCCGGATTCGTGTACTGGTTGAGCCACACCAACGACGGGTCCTCCGCCAGGAGTTGGTGGAGCAGGCGGATGCGGGTCTGGAGGAAACCGCCGTTGGAGTCCTGCTCGGTCACCACCGTCACCTCCGCTCCCATCGCGCGCATGAAGCGGATGCTGTTCTCGTTGGCGTTCGGATCGGTGATCACCGTGAGGTGGAAGCCCTTGGCGGCGCACACGGACGCCAGCGCCATCCCGAGGTTCCCGGAGGTCGACTCGATCAGTCGGGACCCCCGCTTGAGGACGCCGTCCGCCTCGGCGTCCTCGACCATCGCCCGCGCCGCCTTGAGCTTGATCGAACCGGCCGGGTTGAGTCCTTCGAGTTTCAGGTGGGTGGTGAACTCACCGGCGAATTCCGGCAGTTCGAGGAAGGCGTGTGGCGCTCCCAGTTCGTAGGCACCCTGCGCCCTCACGGGCGGACCGCCTTTCTTATCCGCTCGGCCAGGAAGTCCGGCCGGGTCGCGTTGAGGTGGTGGCCGCCGTGACCGACGATGCTCAGGTCGAGCTCGCGGGTGAGACGGGCCCAGCGGTGCACGTGCTGTTCGTGGTCCTGGGTGAGGGGGTCGTCCGCGGCGAGCAGCAGCGTGAGCGGGCAGTCGAGCGCGGTGTCCCCCACCAGGGCCAGCAGCCGCGCCCAGGACCGGGCCGCGGCGGCCGAGTCCCGGCGGAAGTCCCGGGCGAGCCGCTGCATCCCGGCGGCCGGCAGTACGGCGGTGTCCAGGCCGGTGTTCTGCCCGAGCCACTGCCACACCTCCTCGTCGCTCCGTCGCAGGGCCTCGTCGGGGTCGTAGGCCGCCGGGTCGTCGGACCGCGGCAGCGACGCGACCACGAAGACGTGCGCGGGCTCCCGGCCGGTACGGCGGAGCGCGAACGCGGTGTCCAGGGCCGGTGCGGCACCCGCCGAGTGCCCCAGGAGCACCACGGGCCCCTCGGCGCGGTCGGCTATCGCGGCGGCCAGTTCCCGCGCGTCGCCTCCGTCGGCCAGGGCGTCGCCGAAGTCGGCGCAGAGCACCCGCACGGGAGCCCCCGCCCGGTGCAGCGCCCTGGTGAATTCGAGATAGCTGACGGCCGTTCCGCCCGCGAAGGGGAAGCACACGACCGTGGCCGGGGGTCCGGAGACCTCAAGACCGGCGGCCGCGGTCAGATCGGTGAGACCGATGGCGTTGCGGCCCGCCGCCGGGGCGTGCCCGGCCGGTTCGGCCCCGGCCGGTTCGGTACGGGCGGCGGCCAGTTCGGCCAGCGCCCGCGCGGTCGGATGGGCCACCACGTCCCGCAGCGTCACCCCGTCCAGCTTGGCCGCGAGTCGCATCGCGGCCAGCGAGTGGCCGCCGAGGTCGAAGAACCCGGCGGTGACCGAGACGGTGTCCGCGGGCAGGCTCAGGATCTCGGCGAACGCCGCGACCATCGCCGACTCCACGGGGTTCGCGGGCGGTTCGACCGCGGCCGGGTTCCGGTCGGCGAGCGGGCGGCGGCTCAGCGCGGCGCGGTCCACCTTCCCGTTCCGCGTCACGGGGAAGCTCTCAAGCCGCTCGAAGACGTCCGGCAGCATGTACCGGGGCAGCATCCGCGCGAGCGCGGCCGACAGCTCCTGGGGAGCGGGCTCGGCGGTGCCCGTGTACCAGGCGGCCAGCCGGTCCCGGCCGCCGTCGCCGCGTACCAGTGCCACGGCGTGGTCCACGCCCGGCACCGCGGCCAGCGCCCCCTCCACCTCGCTCAGCTCGATCCTGAAGCCCCGCAGCTTCGTCTGGTGGTCGCGCCGCCCGGCGCAGTCCAGCACCCCGCCCGGCAGCCAGCGTCCGATGTCACCGGTGCGGTAGAGCTGTCCGGACGTCGAGGACAGCGCGTCGAGGGTGTTGGGGACGAAGGCTCGCGCGGTGCGCTCGGGGTCGTTGAGGTAGCCGAGCCCGACGCCCGTGCCCGTCACCAGGATCTCGCCGTAGGTGCCGAACGGAACGTGCCGGCCCTCGGCGTCGACGATGTGGATGTTGGTGTTGGCGATGGGTCGGCCCACCGGTACGCGCTCCCCGGTCGCCGGACCGGTCAGCACGTGGTGGGTGACGTCGTCCGAAGTCTCGGTCGGCCCATAGGCGTTGACCATCGGCACGTCGTAGCGCTCGAACCAGCCGTGGGTCAGCGCGGGCGGGAAGGCCTCGCCGGTGACCAGGTTCCAGCGCAGCGCGGACAATGCCCGCGGACGGTCGTCGAGTTCGCCGAGCAGCGCGTCCAGGAACGAGGGCACGACCTCCAGGACGCTGACGGCCTCGTCCTCAAGGGCACGGGCGAAACCGGGCAGATCGGTGACGAGTTCGGCGTCGAAGACGACCGTACGGCCGCCCACCAGCCAGGCTGAGAGCAGCTGCCACACGGAGATGTCGAAGCACTGGGTGGCCACCTGCGCCACCACGTCCGAGGGGCCCATCCCCAGATCGTCGATCTTGGCGAGCAGGTGGTTGAGCATGCCCTCGTGGTGGATCAGCGCGCCCTTGGGCTCACCGGTCGAACCGGACGTGAAGATCAGGTAGGCCGGGGATCCGGGGCCGGGAGGCGCGCCGGGTGTGGACCGCCCGGCCGGCTCGGCGATGAGCTCCTCGTAGCAGAGCACCGCGGGAGCGTCTTCGCCGTCACCGGCCAGCCGGCTCACCAGCGTGTCCCGGTGTCCGGCGCCGGTGAGTACGTGCCGGCACGCGGACCGCGCCAGCATGGCGCGCAGCCGAGCCGCCGGATCGGTCGGCTCCTGGGGCAGGTAGACCGCGCCGAGCCGCAGCAGGGCCAGGACGCTCACCGCCCACGGAACTCCGCGGTCCATCGGGGTGGCGACCACGTCACCCGCCCGCACCCCCGCCGCGTGCAGTCGGGCAGCCAAGTGGGCGGAGGCGGCGTCCAGTTCGCGGTAGGTCAGCGAGGTCGCGCGGTGGCGTACGGCGATCTCGTCGGGCCGGGCCGCGACCTGTGCGGCGAAAAGGCCGAGCACTCCGCCGCTGGGCAGCTCCCGCGCGGGTCCGGCCAGCCGCTCCGTGAGCAGTTCCAGCTCGTCGTCGCCCATCAGCGTCGCACCGCGGTGCGCGGACTCGGGCTCCGTGGTCAGCAGCTCCAGGGCGCGCCGGTAGTAGCCGGCGATCCGCTCGATCTGCTCGGGCGGGAACACGTCGCGGTGGTAGTGCAGCGACAGCGCGACCTCGCCGCTGAAGGCGTCCTGCCAGAACTCGGCGCGGAAGGGGAACTCCGTCTCGCTGGCGACCCGGCTGCGTTCCAGGCGCAGCCCGTGGTCGCGGCGCAGATCGTCCAGCACGTGGAAGTGGGTGAAGTTGAAGACGGCCTCGAACAAGGGCTCCTGGACCTGCCGCACGCGCTTCATCTCGCCCATCGGGTAGCGCCGGTGGGGCAGCAGTTCCGTTTCCGCGCGGTACACCTCCCGCACCAGATCGGCCCAGCTGCCGTCGGTGAGGCGGACCCGGAACGGCACCGAGTTGAGGAACAGACCGGCGATCCGGTCGCCCCCGACGACCTCCGGCCGACCGCTGTGCTCGTAGCCGGTCAGCACGTCGCCGGAGCCGGT
The DNA here is from genome assembly GCF_036231355.1 of Streptomyces sp. NBC_01431. Taxonomy (NCBI): domain Bacteria; kingdom Bacillati; phylum Actinomycetota; class Actinomycetes; order Kitasatosporales; family Streptomycetaceae; genus Streptomyces; species Streptomyces sp. NBC_01431. The sequence continues at coordinate 129,796 of NZ_CP109497.1, read as the reverse complement.
GACGAAGACGAGGACCGCCACGTGCGCCGCCATCAGGACCGACTTCACCGGCACGTTCAGCCGCTCGGCGACGCGCTCGACCGCGGCCGGGACCGGGCCGTCCAGCGCGACGTCGTGCATGGCCACGCCGCGGGCGCCCGCCGGGTCGAAGGGGTACCGCGGCAGCCGGGCACCCTCGTGGTCGTCGAGCAGGCCCTGCCAGAAGTCACGGCTGTCCGCCGATGCCACCGCGGCGCGCTCCAGGCGTACGAATCCCTGGTAGTCGGAGCTCAACGGGGCGAACTCGGGAGCCCTGCCCGCGCGCAGCGCCAAGTAGGCGGCGAACAGGTCGTGGTGGACCACGCTGACGCTCCACCCGTCCAGCGCGGCCGCGTGGTAGCTGAGGCTGTACTGGTAGCCGCGCTCGCCCAGCAGATGCAGCCGGACGCGCACCAGGCCGCCGTCTTCGGGGCTGAAGCCGCGGGCCAGTTCATCGTCGTAGAAGGCGGCCAGTTCCCTTTCCTGTGCTGCCTCGTCCAGTTCCGACAGGTCCGTGACCTCGACCAGGTCAGGCGTGTCGGCGTGCACGATTTGCAGCGGCTCGCGGTAGCCGGAGACGTGCAGCGAGGTGCGCAGCATCGGATGGCGGGCGGCGACCGCGGCGGCCGCGGCCCGGAAGGCGTCCAGGACGACGGGTTCGTCAATGCGGAAACTGACGACGTCGTGGTAGAGGCCGGGCCGGTTTCCGGTCAGCTCCACCTCGTACAGCAGACCGGCCTGCAACGCGGACAGGGGATAGGCGGCCTCGGCGTCCGGCGGCAGCCGGCGGGCGTCGTCGGGGTCGAGCAGGCTCGCCTCCTCGACCGCCTCGGCGTCCGAAGTGCCCTGGCGTACGCGCGGCTCCAGCCCGGCGAGCGTGGGATGGGCGAACAGATCCTGGAAGGAGAAGTCGAGCCCGCTGTGCTGCGCCTCGGCCAGCACCCGCACGATCTTGATCGAATCCCCGCCCAGGGCGAAGAAGTTGTCCTCCATGCCGATGCTCTCCACACCCAGCACGCGCGCCCAGATCTCCGCGAGGCGGACCGCGACCGGGCTCGTCGGAGCGTCTCCCGAGCTTTCGGCGGTGGTCCGGGGCGGCGGCGGGAAGGCTTTGACGTCGCGCTTGCCGTTGTGGGTGGTGGGGATGGCGGGCAGGGCGACGACGAACTGCGGGACCATGTACGCGGGCAGTTCGGCCGCGAGCCGGTCGCGCACCGTCGCCTCGTCGTAGCCCGTGCCGGGCACCACGTACGCGCACAGGCTGCGGTCCGTGCCGTCGTCGAGCGCGAGGACGGCGCAGGCGGCGACACCGGGCGTGGACTCGGCGACGTGCTCGATCTCCGCGGTCTCGATGCGGTAGCCGCGGATCTTGACCTGGGTGTCGATCCGGCCCAGGTATTCCAGCGTCCCGTCCGGCAGCCAGCGGGCCAGGTCACCGGTGCGATAGCCGCGCCCGCCCGGCAGCCGCGGGTCGTCGACGAACCGTTCGGCGGTCAGCTCCGGAGCGCTCAGATATCCGCGGGCCAGCCCGGCTCCGCCGATGCACAGCTCGCCCGGGGTCCCGATCGGAGCGGTGGTGCCGGCGCGGGTGCGCACCCTCAGGACGATGTTGTCGATCGGACGCCCCAACGGTACGGGGAACCGCGCATCCAGGGCCGCGCACGGGAAGTACGTGACGTCGACGGCCGCCTCGGTCGGGCCGTACAGGTTGACGAGCTCGACGCCGAGCGGGCCGGTCAGCAGCTCGGCGAAGCGGACGGCGTGTGACGTGCCGAGGGCCTCGCCGCTTGCGAACACCCGGCGCAGCGATGCCAGCGCGCCGGTGCTGTGGCCCACGTACTGGAGGAACACCTGGAGCATCGACGGAACGAAGTGCATGACGGTGGCGCGGTGTTCGCCGATCCGGGCGACCAGCGCCGCGGGGTCCTTCTCCGCGCCCGAGGCGAGGGTGCAGACGGACGCCCCGGCGAGCGTCCACCAGAAGATCTCCCACACCGAGACGTCGAAGGTGAACGGCGTCTTGTGCAGGATCACGTCATCGGTGGTCAGCGGATACGCGCGCTGCATCCACACCAGCCGGTTGACGACGGCCCGGTGCTCCAGCATGACCCCCTTGGGGCGGCCGGTGGAGCCGGAGGTGTAGATGACGTAGCACAGGTCGTCCGGCCCCGCGCCGCCCTCGGGGGCGGCCAAGTCGCCGTCGAAGGCGCCCGGTTCGCTCACGTCGAGGAACGTCTTGGTGGCCGGAAGTGCGTCCCGCGTCGTGGCGTCGCCGATGACGATGTCCGTGCGGCTGTGCTCCAGCATGTAGGCGACGCGGTTGGCGGGCAGCGTCGGGTCGATCGGGAGGTAGGCCCCGCCCGCCTTCAGCACCGCGTAGATCGCGGTGAGGGTGATCGGTGAGCGCGTCAGGCACACACCGACGACCGTGCCGGGCCCGACGCCCGCGGCGCGCAGCCGGTGCGCGAGCTGGTTGGCACGCCGGTCCAGTTCCGCGTACGTGGTGCCGTCGTCGCGTATCGCGACCAGCTGCGGAGTCTCGGCCGCCCGCCGCTCCAGGAAGTGGTGGAGCGGTACGCCGTCGGGGAAGTCGTGGGCGGTGGCGTTGAATCCGGCGATCGCGGCGCTCTCGGCGGGGGCGGCGTCGAGGAGGTCTGCCAGCGGAGCGTCCGGGTCGCGGGTGACCGCGTCGAGCAGCCGGGCGCAGGCGTCGGCCAGCCGCCGCGCGGTGTCCGCGGTGAACAGGTCGGCACGGTGACGCAGCACCAACTGCGGCTCCTGCGCGCTCAGTTGTACGTCGACCTTGATCACGCACCCGGCGTCATCGGCCCGCGCCGCGGAGAGTTCCCCGTCGACACCCGCCGCGAGATCGGTGGGCGCGTACCCCTCCGTGCGCATCAGGTGGTCCACCGGCACGTCCAGGTGCGCGGTCGCCTCCTGGTACGCGGCCCGGGTGGCGGCGAGCAGCTCGCGCGGGGTGGTCTGCCGGGTGATCGTCAGACCCACCGGGAAGGCGACGGCGGCTGCCGTGGGGGAGGGCCGGTGCGCGGTCACCACCTGCACCTGCTCGGTGTCGGTGGCTCGGGCACCCAGCACCGCGACGACGGCCGTGACGAGTACCTGCGCCAGTGCGGGCCGGTTCTTGACCAGGGTGCGGCAGCGGGCGGCGCAGTCGGCGGGGAGCGGCACCCGGACCTGGTCGTGGGAGGGCTCGGCCGCGTGCGCCAGGAAGTCGCGCGGCAGGAGCGTGGGCTGCTCCCAGCCGGCGAGGCGGGCGGACCAGTACGCGGTCTGCTCCGGGAAGGTGTGGATGGCTCGGCTGAGCTCGAACGCGGTGCTCATGGTTCCCTTCGTGTCCACTTCGGCGGCCCTCACAGGTCGAAGTCCGGGACGTCGGCGGCCGGTGTCGTGCGGCTCGCCCGAATCACGGGGGCCGCTGGATCGTCGAGCAGCTCGGTCACGGCCTCCAGATACGCGTCGAGCAGCCACTGGGCCGAGGCGCTGTCGTAGAGGTCGGTCGCGTACTCCAGGTCGAGCCGCAGCGCGTCGGGGCGCAGATACGCCTGGAGGTTGAGGTCGAAGCGGGTGGTCCCCGGATTGACCAGTTCGGTACGGGCGGTCAGCCCGGCCCGGCGCACCACGTGGAAGTCGATGTCCTGGAGCGCGAACAGCACGTCGAACAGCGGGTTGCGCCCCGGCTCGGGCAACACCCCGAGCCGCTGTGCCAGTTGGGGGAACGGGGGCCCCTGGTGCGTGAGCGCCTCGCGGGCCAGCCGGTCCGCCTGCGCCACCAGATCGCCCAGGGTGGCCGCGCCGTCGTCCAGCCGCACCCGCAGACAAGCCGTGTTCACGAACATGCCCACGACGGCGTCGAGATGAGGATGGACGCGCCCGCTGGTGGGTGTGCCGATGGTGAAGTCGCGGCGCCCGGAGATCCGGGCCAGCGTCGCGGCCCACCCGGCGAACAGCACCCCGAACGCCGTCGTGCGGTGTTGGCGCGCCGCCGCGCGCACCTCGGCGCAGCGCTCGGCCTCAAGCACGGCGCTGACCACCGCTCCCCGGGTGGCCCGGACCGGTCCGCGCGGGTGATCCACCGGAAGCAGCGGCTCGGTGGGCACGTCCGCCAACTGCCGCAGCCAGTAAGCCTCGTCGGGCGCGTCGTCCCCGTCGGCGGCCCGGTCGTGGGCCCACCGCGCCGCCGCCCGGTAGTCCGCCGGCCGCTCGGGAAGCGGCTCGCCCGCGTACGCGGCCAGCAGCTCCTCGACCAGGATGCGCAGCGAGACCCCGTCGAATACCGCGTGGTGGGTGTCGAGGTGGAGGTCGTGCCGGTCGGGATCCGAGGTGCGCACCAGCAGGGCCCGCAGCAGGGGAGTTCCGTCGGGACGGTGCGGCCTGAAGGGGCGTACGAACCCGGCGACGGCCGCCTCGTCCGGCGCGGGCAGAAACGTGAACTCCGGTGCCGCGGGCGGGGCCGGCTCCTGGCTGACACCGTCGGCGTCGACGGTGAACTGCATCCGCAGCGCCTCGTGCCGGGCCACCAGGGTGGTCAGCGCCGCTCGCAGCCGTTCGGCGTCCACCGGCCCGGTCAGCTCCAGGCGCACCGGGATGTTGTACGTCAACGACTCGGGATCGGCCTGCCAGATCGCGAACAGACCCTGCTGCTGCGGGTGGAGGGGTACCGCACCCGGTGCCGGGCGGGGGACGGCCGGCACCGGGGCGGAGCTAGAGGTGGCGACCGTGCCGGCCATCGCGGCGAGTGAGGGCGTCGCGATCGCCTCCGCGTAACGCACCACCACGCCCTCCCGGGCGAGCCGGCCGATCAGGACACCCAGGAGCAGCGAGTTGCCGCCGAGTTCGAAGAAGTCCGAGTCCGGGCCGATGCCCGCGGCATCGGTGTCCAGGACGTCGGCCCACAGCTCGGCCAACCGGGCTTGTCCGGCGGTGAGTTCGTGGCCCGCGCGCTCCGGCGCCGGGGCGGCCGTGGCAGGTGGCAGGGACCGCCAGTCCACCTTGCCGCTCGACGTCAGGGGCAGCCGGTCGAGCAGCACGAAACGGTCCGGGCACAGGTACTGCGGCAGCCGCTCGCGCAGTGTGCGCCGCAGCGCCGCGGTCTCGATGCCGGGTGCCACCACGTACGCGGCCAGCGAGCGCTCCTCGCCCGCCTCGCCGACGACGCGGGTGTGCGCGTCGGCCACGCCCGGTACCGCCCGCAAGGCGGCGTTGACCTCGGCGAGCTCCACGAGATGGCCGCGGATCTTGACCTGGTCGTCCTGGCGGCCGTGGAAGTGCAGCAGCCCGTCCTCGGTGGCGTGCACCATGTCGCCGGTGCGGTAGTGGCGTTCTCCGTCCAGCAGGACGAACTTCCGCGCCGTGAGATCGGGGTCGGCCAGATAGCCGCGGGCCACTCCGACGCCGCCGGTGTACAGCTCGCCGACGCATCCGGCGGGCACCGGGCGGCCCTGCTCGTCGCAGACGCGCACCGTCGTGCCGGGAATCGGCCGGCCGATCGGCAGCGGGCCCTCGGTGTGCCCGTGAACGGGGAACGTGGTGGTGAAGGTGGTGTTCTCGGTCGGGCCGTAGCCGTTGACGACGGTGAGCGAGGGGTTGGCCTCGCGGACCCGCCGCACATGGCCGGGGGACACCACGTCGCCGCCGGTCAGCACAGTGACCAGCGGGCCGAAGGCCGTCGGGTCCTCCTGGGCGATGCGGTGGAACAGCGGCGCGGTGGCCCAGGCGACGGTCACGCCCTGCTCCCGGATCACCTGCGCGAAGCGCCACGGCACCACGGCCGTCTCGTGGTCGACGACGTGCAGCGACGCGCCGTTCAGCAGCGCGCCCCAGATCTCGAACGTCGCCGCGTCGAAGGCGAGCGAGGCGGCCTGGAGCATGCGCTGCGCCGGCGACAGGTCGACGTAGTCGGTGTCCTTGACCAGGCGCAGTACGCCACGGTGCTCGACCATCACACCCTTGGGGCGTCCGGTGCTGCCGGACGTGAACATCACATAGGCCAGCGGAGAGTGCCCGGCGCGCGGCTCCCGGTGGAGCGGCGCCACCTCCCTGGGTGCGCCGCCGAGGCCGAGCAGCTCGTCAACTCCGTACGTTCGCACGGGACTTGGCGCGGTGAACCGCTCGCGCACCGGCTCCGGGCACACCACCAGGCGCAGCGCGGCCGTCTCCGAGATCTGGCGGACCCGGCGATCGGGATACGCCGGATCGATCGGGACGTACGCGCCGCCCGCGAGGACGATGCCGAGCAGGGCCACGATCGAGTCGGCCGAGCGGTCGAAGGCGAGGCCGACCAGGGTCTCGCGCCGCACACCGGCGCGGCGCAGCCCGGCGGCGACGCCCGCCGCACGCTCGTACAGCTGCCGGTAGGTCAGGACGAGGGGGCCCGCGACCAGGGCCGTGGCCGACGGGCGGGCCCGGACCTGTTCGAGGAACGCGTCCTCGATGAGGCCGTCCCAGGACGAGGGGTGCGACATCGGTGTTCTCCAGGTGCGACCGGGGGCGGTGGGCCGTCGAGCGGGGACGCGGGGGTGTGGGGGATGCGAAGCGGTCAGAGATCGAGGACCAGCCGGGGGCCGCGGCAGCGGGAGACGCAGATGAGCATCAGGTCGCCGGCCGCGCGTTCCTCCTGAGTGAGGAGGCTGTCGCGGTGCTCCGGTGTGCCCTCCAGCACGGTGGTTTCGCAGGTGCCGCAGGTGCCCTCCTCGCAGGAGGCCAGGACCGCCACACCCGCCTCGCGCAGCGCGTTGAGCACCGAGGTCCCGGCGGGCACGGGGACCGTCCGGCCACTGCGCTTGAGCACGGCCTCGAAATCCGTGTCCGTCCGCTCGGGGCCGTCGGCGTCGGACGCCGAGGGGGCGAACCGCTCGGTGTGCAGGGTCAGTCGGGGCAGCGCGGCGCAGCGCTCCTGCACCGCCCGGAGCAGCGGTTCGGGACCGCAGCAGTAGACGCGGCCGCCGGCCGGCACCTCGGACAGCGTCCCCTGGAGATCGAGCAGCCCGTACTCGTCCTGCGGCACGACCGTGACGCGAGCGCCGTAGCGGGCCAGCTCGGGCAGAAAGGCCATGGACGCCCTGGTCCGGCCGCCGTAGACCAGCCGCCAGCGGGTGCCCCGGCCTTCGGCCTCGGCGAGCATCGGCAGCAGTGGGGTGATGCCGATGCCGCCCGCGATGAACAGCACGTCCTCGGCGGGCAGCAGCGGGAAGCGGTTACGGGGGCCGGCGACGCGCAGCCGCGTGTTCACTTCGAGCCTGTCGTGCACCTCGATCGATCCGCCGCGGCCGTTCGGCTCGCGCAGGACGGCGATGCGCCAGGTGCCGGGCCGGCCCTCGGGGGTGCACAGGGAGAACTGCCGCACGAGCCCCGAGGGAAGCACCAGGTCGATGTGGGCTCCGGGCTCCGCGCTGGGCAGTCGGCCACCGTCGGGTGCCGCCAGCTCCAGACCCAGTACGCCCGCAGCGAGTTCGGTCCGCTCGCGGATCAGGACCTCGAACGTGTCGCGAGCCATTGTCTTGCCCCCCCGGGCTCGGTGCGGACGGTTACGGGTTGATCTTGCGGAGCATCGCGCGCGCGGCCAGGCCGCCCGCGTCGATCTCGACGCTCAGCTCCTGCGTCCCCGGCGGCTCGTTGGCCACCACCTGCTCAAGGACGGTCAGGGCGTCCAGGTCCTGCTGGACCACTTCCTGATTCATCGTCAGGAGTGCGTCGCTGACGGAGTCGTCGTCCAGCGCGAAGTCGCGGACCACCGCCCAGAAGTCCCACGTGCTGTTCTCGGTCTCCGGGGTGAGCCCGTGCACGATCTTGACGTGGGCGCCGCCCTCGTCCCCGTTCGGGCCGACCGGTGTTCCCTGCGGCGCGACCCGCACGTTGTTCACCCAGAACGCGGGCGGCTGGAACGCCACGTCCTGCCAGCGGTCGATCGGCGTGGTGTAGCCGGTGGTCTTCTCGTAGAAGGGCGGGCACGCCACGGCCTCCATGTGGCGCGAGAAGGTGACCCGGTTGCGCGCGTTGTCGACGTGGGTGGTGAACGGCGTCCGGGCGATCTCCGGCGTGCCGATCAGCCCCGCGTGCAGATACGTCTCGTGGGACAGGTCCATGAGGTTGTCCATCAGCAGGCTGTACCGGAACGGCGAGTACGCCATGTCCTCGACCGATGCCCACTCGGGGTCGTCCAGCCAGTGCGCGTCCGGCACCAGCGCCGGGTCGGCCTTGCTCTGGTCGCCGATCCAGATCCAGATCCACTTGTCCCGCTCCACCACCTGGTAGCGCGGCACCCGCGCGGTGCGCGGAACCCGGTCCTGGCCGGGCACGAAGGTGCAGGTCCCGGAGCAGTCGAAGACGAAGCCGTGGTAGCCGCACTCGATGGAGTCGTCCTGGAGCTTGCCGAGCGAGAGCGGGTAACGGCGGTGCACACAGCGGTCCGCCAGGGCCACCGGCTGTCCGTCGCGGCTCCGGTAGAACACGACCGGCTCGCCGCAGATCGTCCGGCTGAGGAGCTTCCTGCCCACTTCCTTGCTCCAGGCAGCGACATACCAATAGTTCTGCGGAAAAGCACTCATTGAGCTCTCCTGTAGATATCAGTGGGCGTCGCGCGCAAGTCGATATTCAATCCGCGGCCGAGAAAAGTCCGCCCGCGAGGACGGACGTATTACGGTGGTCCGCCCATCAGTGAGAGGGGAGGACCGGCTGGTGCAGCGCGATTCGACAAGGCTCAACGATACGGTCGCCGTACGCCCTGTCAATCGCGGTTCGGCACCCAACTCATAGGCATCGATGGACACTTGACATGGCCGAACCTTTACGACTTCGATGTGCCGAGTCCCGTCGATCAGGCCTTCCGCCGCAGTTCTGGGACGATCTCCCATCCATCTGCCGGCACGGCCGGGATGCGCCAGGGTGGTTGCGTCCGGCGTGAGAGGAATCTCCATGGAAGTGGTCCACCATTCCCCGGGAAAAAGTCTGCGGCTGAGCCGCCTCATCAATCCGGTGTCCGGCCGGACCTTCGTGGTGCCGCTTGACCACTCGGTCGCCGACGGCCCGATCGCCTCCGCTCCGGCCGTTCGCGACATCGCCCTCGCGGTTTCGCGCAACGGCGGGGACGCCCTGCTGGTGCACAAGGGCCGCATGCGGTTCCTGCCGGCGGACGTACTGCGTGGCACGGCACTGGTGCTCCATCTGAACGGCATCACACGGCACGCCCCCGACGCCAACGCCAAGGTCCGCCTCGCCGAGGTCGAGGAGGCGCTGGAGCTTGGGGCCGACGCCGTCAGCATCCACATCAACATGGGCTCCGACACCGAGGCCGAGCAGCTGGGCGACCTGGCCAGGGCCGCCGACGGCTGCACCCGCTGGGGCCTGCCGCTCATCGCGATGGTCTATCCGCGCGGGCCGCGGATGAGCAATCCGACGGACCCCGACCTGGTGGCGCACGCCGCGAACCTCGCCGCCGACCTCGGCGCGGACATCGCGAAGGTGCCCTACACCGGCTCACCGGTCACGATGGCCGAGGTGGTGCGCAGTTGCCCGATCGGCATCATCACCGCGGGCGGTGCCCCGGTGGGCGGCCGGCAGCTGACCCAGACCGTCAGTGACGTCGTGGCCTCGGGCGCGCTCGGCGTCGCCATGGGCCGCAACGTCTGGGCCTCGCCCGATGTCGCCGGCACCGTGCGCCTGGTCGCCGACGCCCTGCACCTGCCGTCCGTCGACTGTACCGGCGGCGACGACATCCCCACCCGTGCCCCCGTACGCCCCGACCGGGCGCTGGCGGCCGCCTCTCCCACACCCGCCCAGACCTGACCCGAATACCAATGAGGAGTTCGCTGTGAAGCTCACCTGGATCGACGTCCGCGGGCTGAAGGATCTCACCGCCACCGTGATCGAGGAGGCCGTGCACGTCGGCATCGACGGATTCGTCTCCGACGACCCGGAGCTGCTGGCCACGATTCCGCCGAACAAGAGCAAGGTCGGCCTCATACTCGCGGACACCCCGCAGCCGGCGGCCGCGAAGCTGGCGGAGACCGCCGACATCCTGATCGTCGACCACACCCTGGCCAAGAAGTACGAGCCGGCCTCGCCCAACGCGGAGAAGGGCGTCTTCGTCACCGTCACCGGCGAGGAGTCGCTGGCGGTGGCCTGCTCGGTCGCGTCCACGGCGGCGTGGACGGTGGTGGAGTTCCTTCAGGACCCCAGCAAGATCCCGCTGGAGATCCTGCTGGGCGCCACGGACAAGGCCGAGGGCAAGCTGATCACGGTGGTCACCGACCTGGAGGACGCCGAGATCACGCTCACCGTCCTTGAGCGCGGTCCCGAGGGCATCATGCTCAAGCCCACCGCGGTGGGTGAGGCGACCACCCTGACCGAGATCGTCCAGGAGGGCACCGAGCAGCTGAAGTTGGAGGAGCTGACGGTGACCGGGCTCGCCCACGTGGGCCTGGGCGACCGGGTGTGCGTCGACACCTGCTCCCACTTCAAGCAGAACGAGGGCATCCTGGTCGGCTCGCACGCCACGGGCATGATCCTCGTGAGCAGCGAGACGCACCCGCTTCCCTACATGCCGACCCGCCCCTTCCGGGTGAACGCGGCCGCGCTGCACTCCTACAGCCTCACGCCGGCCAACCGGACGCGCTACCTCGCCGAACTGCGCTCCGGCTCCGAGCTGCTGGCCGTCGACACCGACGGCAACACCCGGCGCGTCGTGGTCGGCCGCATCAAGATGGAGAGCCGCCCGATGCTCCTGATCGAGGCGGAGTCGCCCTCGGGCGGCAAGGTGAACGTGATCTGCCAGGACGACTGGCACGTGCGGGTGCTCGGCCCCGGCGGCAGCGTCCACAACATCACCGAGCTGAAGCCGGGCGACGTCATCCTCGGCTACGCGCTCACCGACCAGCGCCATGTCGGCTACCCGATCCGGGAGTTCCTGCACGAGCAGTGAGCCCGCATCTCCCCTCGGCCCCCACGACCGCACCCGGTCGTGGGGGCCGGCACCTTTGCGGGGCGTACGCGAAACGGCGGCGCGCCCCTACTCCTCCACGAGCAGGGCGAGGGCGTCCTTCGTCCCCTCGTCGGCCGGGAAGCGGGCCAGCAGGTGGAGGCGGGGGTCGTCGGCGGCGATCAGCTTCGACTGGCGCAACGTGAGACGGCCCGCCCTCGGGTGCGTGAAGTGCTTGTTGACGGCCCGGTAGTCGGCGACCTCATGCCGCTGCCAGAAGCGGGCGAAGTCGGGTGCCGCGGCCAGCAGGTCGGCGACGACCGCCGCGAAGCGCGGATCGCCGGGTTCCTCGTCGGCGCGCATGCGGAACTGGGCCAGCACCTGGCCGGCCTGGGCCTCCCAGTCCGTCATCAGAAAACGCGCGGGCGGCCAGGCGAAGATGACCCAGAGCATGTTGCGGCGCTCGACGGGCAGCGCACCGAAGTCCGTGAACAGGCCCGCCTCCGCCCGGTTCCAGGCGATGACGTCCCAGTGGTGGTCGAGCAGCACCGCGGGGTTGGGTTCCAACGCCCGCAGCATGGCGTCGAGTTGCTCGTCCCGTTCGGGGCAGCCGCGCGGATCCCCGACGTCCGGGGGCAGCTCGTCACCGAGCCGGTACAGGTGCCGGATCTCCGGCGCGGAGAGCCTGAGGGCCCGCGAGAGGGAGGCGAGTACCTGGCGGGAGACCTTGATGTCCCGGCCCTGCTCCAGCCACGTGTACCAGCTGAGGCTCACCCCGGACAGCGCGGCCACTTCCTCACGGCGCAGCCCGGGTGTGCGCCGGCGCGAGGAGTCGGAGATCCCCACGTCGTCGGGAGACAGGCGCTCGCGCCGTGATCTGACGAAGGCCCCGAGCGTACGGCGGCCGGATTCGCTGGAACGTGTCAGGGCTGCCATCGGTCAAACCTAGCAGCCGGGTCCGGCCGCCCTGGTGGCCCCCGGGCGCCGCCCGCGCTGATGTTCAACTGCCCAGAGCGAGCACTTGAACACGTGCGTGAGGATGGCCGAGCCGCACGATGTTCGCGGGTGGTCCCGCACGGCCCGTCATCTCCGTGAGCGCGTAAACAAACGGATGTCATCCTTCATTCATTCCGTCGGATGCGGCTCCGGCGCAGCGGCCGATATTGAGCTGCCACGCCTTTACTGGTAATTTTCGCGTACGCCTTTCAATAATGGAGAGGTGGAAACGTGCTCAGTGAGCCTCACATGGGTGTTCATCCGATAACTCCCTCCCGCCGGACACGATTTGGCGCCGACGAGTGAGTGCAACCGTCGGTCCATCGAAATTTCTCCGTTGCGTTGGCGTGCGTTCATGAAGAACCATTTCTCGTGACGCTGTCTCAGTGTCGAGACGCGACGGCGCTTCCTCTACTTCTTGTTTGTGCAGATCATTCAGGAGGCGAATCACCCATGGCGACCGCTGGAGCACCCCTGCGCATACAGCTCCTGGGGCCGGTGCGCACCTGGCGGAACGGCGTGGAGGTGGCCCTGGGCCCGCCCAAGCAGCGGGCCGTGCTCGGCCTGCTCGCGAGCCGGGCCGGTGACGTGGTGGGCGTCGAGAACGTGGTGGACGCCGTGTGGGGCAGTGTGGCCCCGCAGACGGCCGCGAACGGCGTGCACACCTATGTGGCAGGCCTGCGCCGGGCCCTGGAGCCCGGCCGCGGCAGACGAGCCGCCGGCGCCGTGCTCAGCAGCGAGTCCGGCGGGTACTGCCTGCGGATGGACCCCGCGGCCGTGGACGCCACGCTCTTCGCCCGGCGCCTCGGCGAGGCGCGCACGTCACGGGGGGAGACCACGACCGAGGCGACCCTGCGGCTGTACGAGAAGGCCCTGTCGTGCTGGCAGGGCGAGGCACTGCACGCGGTCCCCGGCCCCTTCGCGGTGATGGAGCGCGCCCGGCTGCGGGACCTGCGGCTGACGGCTGTCGAGGAGTGGGCCGTCGACATGCTGGCGGTGGGACGTCACGCCGAGCTGGTGACCGAACTGACCAGCGCTGTGGCGGAGGAGCCGCTGCGGGAGCGGTTGCGCTGGCTGCTGATCGTCGCGCTGTACCGGGGCGGCCGGCAGGCCCACGCCCTGCGCCTGTACGAGGAGACCCGGGAGCTGCTGCGCAGGGAACTGGGCATAGAACCCGGCGTCGATCTGCGCCACCTCTACCAGCAGATCCTGTCCGGACGTCCCGAGCCGCGCTCGCCCGGCGCGGACCCCGCACCCGTTCTGCTCGCGGGCCGGCACGCCAGGCTCCAGGCCGCGCCCAAACCCGTCCAACTCCCTTCGCTGGCACGCGGGTTCGTGGGCCGGGTCAAGGAGCTGGCGTGGCTGGAAGACGTGGTGAGCGGTGAGAGCGCCCGCGGGGGTGCATCGACACCGGTGGCGGTGGTCGACGGTCCGGCCGGGGTGGGCAAGTCGGCGTTCGTCCTCCAGCTGGCACATCGGCTCATCGACCGGTTCCCCGACGGCCAGTTGTACGTGGACCTGCGGGGCACCGGACCGGAGGGCCGCACGGTGAGTGCCGCGGACGCACTCGGGCAGCTCCTGGGCAGCCTGGGAGTGGACGACTCGCGGATGCCCGCGGGCCTCGCCGCGCGCGCCACCCTCTACCGCAGTCTGCTGCACGGCCAGAAGATGCTGGTGGTGCTCGACGACGCGTACAGCCCCGACCAACTGCGGCCGCTGATACCCCGGGGCTCGTCCTGTGTCCTGGCCACGAGCCGGCAGCGTTTCAGCGGGCTCGCGGCGCGCGACGGCGCGCACCTCGTCACCATCGGGCCGCTGGACGAGAACGAGTCGACGCAGCTGCTGGCCGAGCTCAGCGGGGGACGACTCCACGGGCAGCGCGCGGCCACCGCGCGCCTGGTGACACAGTGCGGAGGGCTGCCGTTGGCGCTGCGCATCGTCGCCGAGCGGCTCGCGGCCAACCCGGGTGTGCCGCTGAGCGCGCTGGTCGAGCCGTACGCGGCTGAACGCGGCCGGCTCGACCAGCTCATGGTGAAGGACGATGCGTCGGCCAGCGTGCGGGGCGTCTTCGACGCGTCGTACCAGGCGCTGCCCGCGGACGCGGCCCGGATGTTCCGTCATCTGGGCCTGTACGACGGCCCGTTGACGGTGGAGATCGCCGCGACGCTGGCGGGAACGGACCGCGCCACCGCCCGTCGGCTGCTGTCGGTCCTGGCCGCCAACCATCTGCTGGAGGAGGGGCCGGGCCACCAGTACCGCTTCCACTGCCTCATCGGCATCTACGCCGCCGAGTGCGCCGAGCACGAGCCGGCCGCCCGCCGCGAGGAGGCCCTCGCCCGGCTTCGCCGACTGGTGGCCGAACCGCCCGGGTCCGCTCCCGCCGTCGCGTCGGTGACCGGGGCCGAAGCGGGCACGGTGATGCTGGGGGAGAAGCACGTGGAGGGGCCGGGGGGCGTGGTCCTGCGGGGTGGCCCGGCGGCGGCGCACGATGACCGGGTGGCCTGACCGGCCGGGGCGGTGATGGCCGGGATGTGCCCACAGCCTTCGCCGCGGTCCTTGAGGGCGGCCCCCGTCGGGGCCGCCCTTGAGGCGGCCATCGGCGAGCACGGCCCGCGGACGCCGACCGAACCGGCCGCGCCGGTCAGCGGGACTCCATGCCACGTGCCGACCGAGGCGCGCACCGGCCGCCCGGCCACCTGGCCCCCTGAGCCGATCCGCCGGGACGGTCAACTGGCCGAGCGCCAAAGGGATTTGACCTCCCATAGCCGAAGCGGACGACATCGGGAGCCGCTCACTCCGCGCAGCCGCGTCGTCGTCCCGGTCCGGCACATGTTCGTCCGCGACGTCCCGTACTCCGATCCGGGCGGATCCAGGAGCCACCGCCGGCTCCTCCCGGACCGCCGACCACCTTACGGAGGAACCCATGGAACCCAGGCACGGCGCCGGACCCCGACGCGCCCCCGCCGGACGGCTGTTCGTCCCCGTCCGGCGGCGCAGGCGCGGCCACCTCGTCAGGCTCTTCCAGACCCCGATGGGTGGCCGCGCCGTCGTCGGCTTCACATCGCGGGCCCGGCTGGCCATGGCGCTGGGTGACGACCAGGCCTGCGTCGAACTCGCCGAGCCGACGCTTCGGGCGCTGGCCGAGCCGCTGGGGGTGACGCGCCTGATCGTGGATCCGCACCTGGTGGCCGCGCCGGTTCCGGTACGGAGCGTCCCGGCCTTCGCCTCGGAGCGGCTGCCGCTGGAGGCCTAGCCGACACCACCTTCCGCGGTGCGGGGCCGGACCGGCACAGGGTCCCGCCCCGCCCCGTACCCCTGTCCGGGGACCCACCGGGGCCGAACGGGCGCGGTCAGCCCACGGCCTCGCGCATGCGGCCCAGGATCTCCCGCAGGAGGGTGGGAGAGGTACCGAAGTTGAGCCGGACGAAGCCCTCGCCACCGGGACCGAAGGCGCGGCCGTCGTTCAGCAGAACACGCGCCTTCTCCAGGAAGAACGTGTACGGGTCGGTGCCGATGTCGAGGGCGCGGCAGTCCAGCCAGGCGAGGAAGGTGGCCTCGGGGACGGCGTATCCGAGGCCCTGGGGCAGCTCCTCGGCCACGAGCGCGGCGTTCCGTTCCAGGACCGGCCGCAGTTCTGCCAGCCAGGAGTCGCCGTCGCGCCAGGCCGCCAAGGTGGCCGCCACGCCGAAGGTATTGGGCTCGCCGTACAGATGGGTCGGGGACGACAGTGCCGCGCGCACGTCGGCGGCACCGACGTGGGCGACGGCGCAGCGCACCCCCGGCACGTTGAACGCCTTGGTCGCGGACGTCAGGGTCACCGTCCGCGCGGCCACCTCGGGCGACAGCGAGGCGAAGGGGATGTGCCGGTTCGGACCGTGCACGAGGTCGGAGTGGATCTCGTCGGAGATCACCAACAGGTCGTGGCGCTCGGCGAGTTCGGCGATCGTCTCCAGCTCCTGGCGCCGCAGCACGCGCCCCGTGGGGTTGTGCGGATTGACCAGCAGCAGCACCCGGCAGCCGCCGTCGGCCAGCTCCCCGTCGAGCCGGTCGGCGTCGAAGACCCAGCCTCCGTCCGCCCGGACGTACGGGACCGGGTGCAGGCGCCGCTCCATGTCCGTCACCGTCGCCAGGAAGGGCGGATAGGCCGGAGTGTGCACGGCGACGCCGTCGCCGGGGCGGGTGGCGACCCGCAGGACGGCCTGGAGGGCCTGGTTGATGTCCGTGAACTCCCGTACGTGACCGGCATCGAGCACCCAGCCGTAGCGCTCGCGCATGCGCTCGGCGAAGGCGGCCCGCAGCGGGATCTCCTCGGGCCGCCCGTCCCACGAGGGGTATCCCAGGTCCTCCCGCGCACACCGGATGAGAGCCTCCCGGACGGCGGGGGCCGGCGCGAAGTCCATCTCCGCGATCCACGCCGGGAGCACACCCGGTTCGGCCCGGCTCCACTTCACTCCCGGGCGACTGGTCAACGACGAGAGCTCGATGTCCTCGAACACGGCCTTCTCCCCTCCTGTCCGCAAGCGCTCTTCACCGACGGCCTTGTGGAATTCAGGCCCGCGAAAATCCGGGATCAAACATATCCCGGGCGCTGACGGACCACGCCACCTCCAGAGGGGGAGCGCTGATGCTAGGACTCTTTGTGTCCTGGCTCCCGCAGGGTGTCCGGCCGAGGCTGGAGCGACCAGCATCCGCGCGTCGCAGAGAGGCCACCAGATGTCCCACGACACACGGCTCGGCAAGACCGGCCCCGAACCGCCACCGAGCGCGCAGCCCGCCTCGACACCGCGGCCGCCGGAGGCCGGACGTGTGCCACCGGTCCTCAGAGTGGCCTGTTTCCTCAGCAACTTCGACCGGTTCGCGATCACGCCCCTGTTGGTGGCCGTCGCCGCCGGCTTCCAGGTACGCCTCGACGAGGTCGTGCTGGTCGCGAGCGGCTACTTCTTCGCGTACGGATGCGCCCAGCCGGTGTGGGGCATGCTGTCCGACCGCTACGGGCGCCTGCGTGTCATCCGCTTCTCGCTGGCCGCCGCGGCGGTGTGCGGGCTGGCGTCCGCGGCCGCTCCGACCCTGACCGTCCTGGTGGTGCTGCGGATCGCCACCGGAGCCTTCTTCGGGGCGGTCGTACCCACCTCCCTGACGTATGTCGGGGACACCGTCTCCCCCGCGGTGCGCCAGCGAGCCCTCTCGGACCTCCAAGTCGCTCTCGCCATCGGCACCGCGGCGGCCACACTGGTCGCCGGCGGGGTGTCCGAACTGCTCAGCTGGCGCGCGATGCTCGCCCTGTCCGCCGTCCTCGCGGCGATCACGGTGTTCGCCACGCGCGGCCTGTCGGAGTCCATGACCGCCACCACCCTGCGCCGCCCCACCGAGCAGCTCGGCTCGGTGCTGCGGCTGCGGTGGTCGTGGGTCGTCATGTTCTTCGGCCTGGTCGAGGGCGCGGTCCTGTTGGGCTGCTTCACGTTCCTGGCCCCCGCCCTTCAGGACCAGGGCGTCGGCACCATGGGCGCGGGCGGGGTGACCGCCCTCTACGGGGTCGGCACGCTGGCTTTCTCCCGGCTCCTCAAGCGGGTGGCGATGCGCCCGGCGTGGTCGCTGCTCGCGGCGGGCGGCCTGATGATGGCGGGAGGCTTCCTGGTCGCCTCCCTCAGCCTGTCCGTGGCGGGCATCGCAGTGGCCGCGATCCTGCTGGGAGGCGGCTGGTCCTTCTTCCACTCCTCGCTCCAGACATGGGCCACCACCTTGGTGCCCGCGGCCCGCGGCACCGCTGTCGCGCTGTTCGTGTCCGCCCTGTTCGTCGGCAGCTCGATCGGCTCGGGGCTCGGTGGCCCGCTCACCGAACACGGGCACTACCAGGAGCTGTTCGCCGTGGCAGCCGTAACCGCGGTGCCGCTGACCGTGCTCGCCGCCTGGCTGCGCACCAGGTACACCCCTACCGACTCCTGAGCTCGACGGGGGCCGGCACGCCGGACCCCAGGACGCCGTCCTTGCCCCCGGGGACGGCGCCCTGGCCGCGGCGGGCGAGCAGCCAGTACATGAGGGCCGGCAGCACCAGGCCCACGATCCACGAGACGTCCGCGCCACCGAGCCGGGCGACGAGCGGCCCCGTGTACAACTCACTGGACAGGAACGGAAGTTGAACCAGGATGCCGACCGCGTACGTCGTCAGGGCCCGTGCGTTCCAAGCACCGTAACGGCCGCGCGGATCGGCCAGCGCCTCGATGTCGTACCGCTCATGGGACAGCAGATAGAAGTCGACCAGATTGATGGCGCTCCACGGTGTGAAGAAGGTCAGCAGACACAACAGGAAGGTCGAGAACGACTCCAGGAAATGCCCGCGGCCCAGCAGTGCGAGCGTCGTTCCCGCGAGCATGATGCCGCCGACGTAAACGCTTCGCGCAAAGGGGCTGACCGGGCCGATTCGGCGGAATCCACTGATCCCGGTGACCATGGACATGAAACCGCCGTAGGTGTTCAGCACATTGACCGTCAGTTTCCCGAAGGCGATGGCGAAATACAGCAGCAAGGTGATCGCCGCCGAGCCGCCCATGCCGACGATGTTCCCGACCTCGTCGCCCTCCCCGCCACCGTGCCAGGCCGCTGCCAGCGCCCCGAAGCCCATCGACCACTGCGCGCCGAGCACGCCGCCGCCCATCGTCGCCCAGAACACCGAGCTCGGCGGAGTGTCGCGCGGCAGATACCGGGAGGAGTCCGCGACGTACGGGCCGAATCCCAGCTGCCACGAGGCGGACAGGGACATCGCGAGCAGGAACAGAGGTGCCGAGAAGTGGTGCTCGCCGAGGATCGATCCGAGCGGCGCGGTCCGCGCCATCTGGACGCCCAGGTAGAGGAAGGCGACGGCGCCGATCGCCGCCGCGACCTTGCCGACGCGATGGATCAGCCGGTAGCCGACCGCGGCCGTCACGGCGGTGGCGAGAGCGAAGACCACGATCCCGGTGGTCTCGCCCGTGCGCGCGAGGTGGCCCACCGCCTGCCCGGCGAGCACGCTCCCGCTCGCGAAGAAGCCGATGTACATCACGATCGAGCAGACCAGCGGGACCGCCGCACCCCGCACCCCGAACTGGGCCCGCGAAGAGATCATTTGCGGCAGTCCGAGCCGCGGCCCCTGGGCGGCGTGCAGCGCCATGACAGCTCCGCCCAGGAGATTGCCGCACAGAAGTGCCACCAGGGACCACAGCGCGTCGAGCCCGAATACCACGGCAAGCGATCCCGTGACCACCGCGCTGATTTGGAGATTGGCGGCGAACCAGAGAGTAAACAGACTGGACGGTCTGCCATGCCGCTCGCTGTCGGGGATGAAATCGATGGAATGCCGTTCAACGAGTCCACCCGGTCGGCGTACTTGTCTGTCCTTCGGCATGAAATCTCCGCAGAAGAAATTCGAGGAATAGGGGTCCCATGATGGCCACGGACGCTGAGTGAGTGTCAAGAACGAGCAGGTGTAAGGGAGTTGATGGTATGGGCGGGTTCGGCGGCCGATTCATCGTGGTGATCAATGAGGCGGATGGTGACTCCTGCCGTGGCGCCGCCGGGCAGGGCGAGGAGGGGGCCGGGGCGGCGAGGGGATGAACCGGGGCGGCGAGGAGGTGGGCCGGGGAGCGCGTCCTTGAGGCGGCCTCCGCTCCCCGTGGAGGGGGTTGGCGCACAAGTGGCAGGTACGTCCCATTCGTTCCGCCGGTCGTGCGGCAGCAGGCTCCGGCCCCCTTGATGACGGAGCGGTGATCGCCTCAGCAGCCTCAGCTTTAACAGCGCGCTGGTCAGCGGCCGGGAAACCGCCAACTTGGTTGGTTAGGTGCCATGTTGGGCGGCTCACAGCTCTGTGATTCCTCAGAATAAGTCGGGACAGTCGGTTTGGTTTCTTGGTAGCGTCAGCGTCCTCAACCTCGAACCGACGATGCCTGAGGGAGGCGTTGATGCTCGACGCGTCAACGGCAGACAGGGCCAGGCCGCCAGCGCTGGACAGGTCCCGGCAGCCAGTCACCGAACTGATCCCCATCAGCTCATTGGTAGCGTCGGACTCTCCGCGTACGGCAGGGGAGAGCGCCGAGCACGCCGAGATGCTGGCCGAAGCACAGATCCCCCTTCCGCCCATCGTCGTTCACCGACCGACCATGCGGATTATCGACGGCATGCACCGGGTCCAGGCAGCCGTGCTGCGGGGAGAGGACTCCGTCGAGGTCCAGTATGTGGAAGGTTCGGCCGACGACGCTTTCGTCCTGGCCGTCCGGCTGAACGCCGAACACGGCATGCCGCTGTCGCGCCAGGACCGTCTCGCGGCGGCCGAGCGCATCATCAGCAGCCACGCCCACTGGTCGGACCGGCGCATCGCAGAAGTGACCGGGCTTTCGCCGGTCACGGTCTCCGCGCTGCGCCGCAGGACGACCGCGCAGGTCGACCAGCTGCAGGCACGGACCGGGCGCGACGGGCGCTCCCGGCCGGTCAACAGCGCGGCCGGCCGGCGCCGTGCCGTCCAGGTCATCGCGGCACGCCCGGATGCCTCGTTGCGCGAGATCGCGCAGGAGGCGGGGATAGCCCCGGCGACCGCCAGGGACGTCCGTCAGCGCATCCGTGAAGGCAAGGACCCAGTACCCGCCAAACTGCGCAACGCCGCGCAGCACGACGATATGGCGGAAGGGCGCAGGGTTCGCAACCAGGTGCTCGCGGAGGCGACCGACCGCGGCCCCCGGGTGCGGTCGGAGCCCGTCGTGATCCAGGGCACCGGCCAGTTCGCGAACCTGCGCAAGGACCCCTCGCTGCGCTTCTCCGAGGCGGGCCGGGCGCTGCTCCAGCTGCTCGCGGCGAACGAGCTCGGCGATGAGAGGTGGCGGTGGCTGATGAGCGCCGTACCGGCACACCGGTACGGCGACATCGCCCGAGCCGCCCGGCTCTGCGGCGAGCGCTGGCTGAGCTTCGCCGAGGAACTGGAACGCGGCAGCGGCATGAGCACGGGCCGCGCGGTGTGAGCGGGCTTGGTCGGCAGCTTTCGGCGAACCGGTCGAGTACGGCTTCGGTCCCGAGCTCACCCTGCAACCGAAGGGGGCCCGTCATCGGTGTCAACGAGAAGTCGGCCGTTCCTGCCGGGTAGCCCTGCGATGCCGGTCGGGTAGCCCAGCCGGTGGCGGTGCTGATCACGTGGGGTCGGGCCACGGGCCGACGGGGGTCAACCGGCCAGTCCTGACGGCGAGTTGACCGTCCGCCTCCCCGGCGCCGACCCGATCCGCCTCCGTCGCGCTCGTCGCCATGATCGTGCTCAGCCGCGTCATCGCTTCGAGCAACAGCGACGATCGTGGCGGCCGGAGCGGTGCCGGTGGGCGCGGAGAATGACGACTTCGCGTTCTGCCGGGCGACCACCCCGCGTGAAACCATGGTCGCCGTGACGAGTTCAGGGCACACGCCGACCGGCACACAACAACCGCACGCGAGTCACGGCCGAAGCGGGCGCCGCGCGGGAAGGGCGGCGCCGCTGACCGTGGGAGCCGAGGAGGAATACCTGCTCGTCGATCCGGAGACACGGGAGGTGAGCGCCGAGGCCGAAAAGGTGGTGGCCGAAGCCTCCCGTGAACTCGGCGACCGGGTCACCTCGGAGATCACCCGCTACCAGGTCGAGGTGCGCACCGACCCCCACACCACCCTGGCCGACTTCGCCGAACAGGTCCACGCAACACGGGCGGCGGCCGCACGAGCCGCCGCGCGTCAGGGCCTGCGCATCATCTCCAGCGGTACGCCCGTCCTGGCCCGGCCCGGCCCGCCGCCGCTGACCGACGGCCCCCGCTACGCCCGGAGCGCCGCGATGTTCCGCGCCCTGGACGACGAGCAGAGCGCCTGCGCCTGCCACATCCATGTCGGCGTACCCGACCTGGCCACGGCGCTGCGGATCAGCAACCACCTGCGCCCCTGGATTCCCCTCCTGATCGCCCTCGCGGCCAACTCGCCGTACTGGGCCGGGCGGGACACCGGCTACGCCAGCTGGCGTACGACGATCTGGGGACGCTGGCCGGTGGCCGGCCCCCCGCCGTACTTCGAGTCCACCTCCCACTTCGAGGACCTCGTCGCCGGCCTGCTCGCCACGGGCTCCGTGATGGACCGCGGCGGCCTGTATTGGGACATCAGGCCGTCCCACCACGTGCCCACCCTGGAATTCCGCGCCGCCGACGCCACCGGCACGGCCGCCGACACCGTCCTCCTCACCGGCATCGTCAAGGCCATGGCCGCCACCGCCCTGGGCGCCATCCGGGCGGGAGAACCCGCGTTCCGGCCCCCGCCGGAAATGCTGCGCGCCGCCTGCTGGCGCGCGGCACGCGACGGCCTGTCCGGCGAGAGCATCGACCTGACCACCGGCCGCCTGGCGCCCGCGGTCACCCAGGTGAACCAACTCCTGTCCTGGCTGCGACCCGCGCTGCAACAGCACGGCGACGCCGAGGTCGTCCACTGCCTCTGGTCGCGCCTGCGCGCCCACGGCAGCCGGGCCGAGGCCCAGCGCTCCGCCCACCGGCGCCGCGGCAGCATCACCGACGTCGTGGACCACCTGATCTCCACGACCTCGCCGACCGGCCACCACGACGAAAGCCCGCGCTGCCGGTGAACCACCGCCGCACGTAGGTACGGGCGGGGGCACAGGCTCTCGACCTGCGACCCCACCCGCTCGCCGGACGGACTGCCGCTCACCCCCCGTGGCTCAGCGACAGCCCGCCGCCGGCGTCAACTGTGTGAGGGCACGTACTTCCAGCAGTCGGCGCGGGCGCCGTTCGGCAGTGTCACCGTGTACGAACCGAGCAGGCCCTTGAGGTCGTTCAGGACCGCACTGCCGGTGTCCTTGCCGACGATCCCGTCCCGGCTCAGGCCCAGCGAGTGCTGGAGAGCCTTCACCCCGGCCTCGGTGCCGCTCCCGTACGCGCCGTCGACGCGCCCGCTGTAGTAGCCGTTCTCCGCCAGGTCGATCTGCACGCACATCACGCCGGTGCGGTTGGCCGACATCCAGCCGATGTTGCCCACCGCGGAGCTGGCCTGGGCCAGTCCCGCACCGGCCAGTAGCGCCGCTGTAGCTCCGGCGCTCACCGCGGTGATCGCCCTGGTCGTGTTCAGCTTCAGGTTCAATTTCATGTCAAGTCTCCTTGCTCTGAAGGGAGTTGGACGGTCCGGTCAATCCGTGGACGGCACATACGGGGTAGCGGCCGGATCCGATCCAGGGCGCGCTCCGTGAAGCGGGCGCGGCGCCCGCGATGCCGCCGAGCGCCGCTGCCAAGTTGCCGCTCGGCGCCACCGACCGGTCGGCCGACAGGTTGCGCTGCATTTGGTCCCCCCTCTCCGTCGAAGGACTCGAACCGCTCTGCCGTGCCGCGTCGTTGTCGGTACGCCACCGAGAATCCCGGGTGGCGGCAGAGGCGGTCCATGCCCCGTCGGCAAGTGGGGTCAACACAGGACGGGACGCCCTGTGACCAGGGCGGATGGCACCGTCGATGACACATCGGCGGGACGCTGGCCAGATCCCTGCCGGACCCGGTGCCGCCTGGGCCGCCGCCGTGTACGGTCGGATCGCCTCACAGGCAGCCCGGCGGTCCGAGCAGGCGGGGGGAGCCATGACGCCGTGGAAGAAACCGCCCGAGAACCTGGACGCGGCGACGCGCCAACTCATCGATGAAATACGGTCGTTGAAGGCGATCCACGAGCTCGGCACGGCCCGCATCGCCGAGCACACGGGGTACAGCAAGTCCTCCTGGGACCGCTATTTCGCCGGTCGTACCGTTCCCCCCGAGAGCGCGCTCGCCGGACTCGCCCGCCTGACCGGTACCGATCCCGCACGCCTGTTGGCCCTGCGGCAACGAGCGGTCAGTTCACGAGAGCGGCAGCCCAGCGCGCCGTCCGCGGGCGCCGCACCGGCTCCATCGGATACGACACCGGTCACCGGGACTGACGGGCGCCAGCGGCGCGGGTCGCGTCGGCGAGCGCTCCTGGTGACGGCCGCCGGACTCGGCCTGATCGGGGTGGCACTGGGCGTGGTGCTGCTGGTGCTGCGGCCGTGGCAGGACTCGAACGGTTCCACCGCGCCCCGGTACACGTGCCGCATCACGCGCACGGGGAACGCCTGGCACGCGGGGCTGAGCGACTCGGATGACGCAGTCCTCGGCCAGGGCAACGCCGGGCCGGACGTCGCCGAGGTCCAGTGCCTGCTGCAACGCGCCGGCTTCCCGCCCGGCGACACGGACGGGCTGTACGGGCCGCTCACCGAACGCGCCGTCAAACGCCTTCAGCAGAAGGCGGGCCTGGTGACGGACGGCACCGTCGGCCCCATCGATCGTCAGATGCCCACCGCGCCCGTCGCAGCGTCCTCGTGCGATGTCCTCGCAGCGACGCCAGACGAGCGGAGAGGCGTCGCCACGCTGTCGACGCGCGGCGCCAGATCCGCGGCAACCGCGGGCCGTTGCTCGCGTGTACGCGAGGTGCACATCAACTCCTCAGCAGCGTTGCCACCGCCTCCAGGTACTCCGGGTCGGCCGGTACGGCCCCGGGGGTCGCGTGGGCCAGTTGGGCGTGGCCCAGGTAACTGGTGTAGGCGAGGAATCCGCGGTGGTGGGCCTGCGCCGGGGGGAAGCCGAGGAGTTCGAAGAGGTGCGCGATGTAGCCGACCCGGCGCTCCGTGACCCGCGCGAGGGCCGCCGCCACCTCGGGGTGGTCGCCGGCCGCGAGCAGCCGTACGTCCAGCGGGTTCTGGGAGGCGGAGGCGGCCGCCGCGCGCAGGAGCGCGTCAAGCCGGGCCGCGGGGTCGGGCTCGGCGGCCTCCATCGCCGTGATGATCCGCTCGGTGGCCACCTCTTCCCAGCGCGCGAGTGCCGCGACGACGAGCGCGTCACGGTTGGCGAAGTGCCAGTAGAAGCTGCCCTTGGTGGTGCCCAGGCGGGTCGCGAGCGGTTCCACCGCGACCCCTGCCAGCCCGCGCTCACCCAGGGCGGCCAGTGCCGCGTCGGCCCAGTCGTCGGCGGTCAACCGCCTTCGAGGGGACTGCTGTTGGCGCGATGCCCGGTGCTCATCCATGGAGCCGTACGGTACCGTATGGAAAACATACGCTCCCGTATGGAGGTTCGGCATGCGCACGGTACGCAACATCCATCAGCGGATCGTCCCGGCCCCGGCCGACACCGTCGGCGCGCTGCTGGACCGGCTGTCCGCGCCGGACGACCCCCTCTTCCCGACCCCGGTCTGGCCGGCCATGGTGCTCGACCGCCCCCTTGGCGTCGGCGCGGCCGGCGGCCACGGCCGGGTCCGCTACCGGGTCGGGGCGTACGAACCCGGGCGTTCCGTACGGTTCGACACCACCGCTCCCGCACTCGGCGAGGGGTATCACCGCTTCGACGTCGAACCACTCGGACCCGACCGCTGCCGGGTCGTCCACACCCTCGAACTGGCCATGCCGGCCCGGCCGTTGACGGCATGGGTGCTGGGGATCAGGCCGGTGCACGACACGATGATCGAGGAGATCTTCGACAACATCGAGCGCGCCGCGCTCGGCTCCCTGCCCCACCCGCCGACCCGCCGGCCCCTGCGCGCCCGGCTGTTCAACCGCCTTGTCTGGGCGCGCCCGACCGCCGTGCCTGTGCCACCGGACGCCCGCCTGCTCCACGGGGCCTTCGACCGCCCCGACTTCACCGACGCCTGGCGCATGCCGCTGGCCCCCGGCATGGATCGCGACCCGCACGCATGGCGGCACGTGCTGCCCTTCCCCGTGCACGGCGCGGCCGACCGCGAGCTGATGCTCGGCAAGAACGCGTCCCACCTGGACTTCCGCTCCTCGGTCCTGGTCGACGACGCATCCGTCACCCTCGCCACAGCGGTACGCCTCCACAACACGCGGGGTCGGTTCTACTTCGCGCTGGTGCGCCGAGTCCACCCGTACCTGACCCGCCGCATGCTTCGCCGGGCCCACCGCCGGGTGGCCTTCACCGCCCCGCCGGCCGGACAGCGCAACACACCAGCACCGGCCGACCACTGAACGACCGGACCCTGTGCGCGCGTGGCCAGGGTCTTGGCCAGGCGCGCTGGACTCTGGGCGGCTGTGTGGCGTGCGCTCAGCTCGTGCAGCCGCAGCCCGCCGTTGTCTTGGCCTCGGTGACGGTCAGCGTGGCGTCGACGGAGCTCTCGGCCGGGGTGCAGCAGGCGTTGACCCCGCAGCACGCCTGCGCGGAGTCCACCGCCTCCGGGGAAGCGTCGGCGGTCTTCGGCTTGGTGGCGTGGACGATCGCGGAGTGCATGCCGTCGGCGACCGGGTGGGTGGGGGTGATCTCGATGTCGGCGAACCCGGCGGCCGCCAGTCCCGCCCGGTACTCGGCGAACGAGAGGGCGCCGGCGATGCAGCCGACGTAGTCGCCGCGCTCGGCTCGCTGGGCCGGGGTCAAGGTGTCGTCGGCGACGACATCGGAGACTCCGATCCGGCCGCCGGGCCTCAGTACGCGGAAGGCCTCGGCGAACACGGCGGGCTTGTCGGTGGACAGGTTGATCACGCAGTTGGAGATGACGACGTCGATGGTGGCCGCGGGCAGCGGGACGGCTTCAATGGTGGCCTTGAGGAACTCGACGTTCGTGACGCCCGCCTTCTCGGCGTTGGCCAGGGCGAGTTGGAGCATCTCATCGGTCATGTCCAGTCCGTACGCCTTGCCGGTGGGGCCCACGCGGCGGGCGGAGAGCAGGACGTCGATGCCGCCGCCGGAGCCGAGGTCCAGGACCCGCTCCCCGGTGCGCAGTTCGGCGACGGCGGTGGGGTTGCCACAGCCGAGGGAGGCGGCCAGTGCCTCGGCGGGCAGGGTGTCGCGGTCTGCGGCGGCGTAGCGGGTGGAGCCGAAGTTCTCGTCGGTCTCGACCGGCTCGGGCCCGCAGCAGGCGGTGCCGCCGTCGGAGACCTTCATGGCCGCTGCGGCGTACCGCCGACGGACAGTTTCACGCAGCTCAGTGGACTGTTCGCTCATCACTCACTCCTGGGTGACGGGACACCGTGGCGCCCCTGAACGGCCTGTATTGACGTTCATTGATTCAAGCTTGCGCCCTGGATCGAAAAACGTCAACATAGAGGAATGTCGAAACAAGAGCTTGAGGTGATCGACCGGGGCGCCGCCTGCTGCCCCGGTCTGGCCGCCGCGCCCCTGGACGAGGAGCGCGCCGCGGAACTGGCGAAGCTGTTCAAGGCGCTGGGCGACCCGGTGCGGCTGCGGCTGATGTCGATGATCGCCTCGCGCGGGGAGGGCGGCGAGGTGTGCGTCTGCGATCTGACCCCGGCCTTCGAACTGTCCCAGCCCACGATCTCCCACCATCTCAAGCTGCTGCGCCAGGCCGGTCTCATCGACTGTGAGCGCCGCGGGACATGGGTGTACTACTGGGTGCTGCCCGGCGTCCTGGACCAGATCGCCGCGTTCCTGATCACGCCGCAGACCATCGGCGCCACCACATGACCGCCGCTCTCGGCCGCCGCGCGGCCGCCGAAGCGGTGGGGACCGGCCTGTTGACGGCGGTCGTCGTCGGCTCGGGCATCCAGGCGGCCGCGCTGTCGCACGACGTCGGCGTGCAGCTGCTCGCCAATTCCCTCGCCACCGTCTTCGGCCTTGCGGTGCTGATCGCGCTGCTCGGACCGGTCTCGGGCGCTCACTTCAACCCCGTCGTCACCCTCGCCGCCTGGTTCACCGGTCGTCGGCACGCCACCGGCCCGAGCCTGCGGGAGGTCGCCGCGTACGTGCCCGCGCAGGTGGCCGGGGCGGTGGGCGGCGCGGTCCTGGCCGATGCCATGTTCGCGGAGCCGCTCGCGAAGCTCTCCACCCACGACCGCTCCTCCGGGCACCTGTGGGTGGGCGAGGTCGTCGCCACGGCCGGGTTGATCCTGGTCGTCTTCGGCCTGGAGCGCATCGGCCGTGCCGCCCTGGCCCCTGCGGCGGTCGCCTCCTACATCGGGGCCGCCTACTGGTTCACCTCCTCCACCTCGTTCGCGAACCCCGCGGTGACCGTCGGCCGTGCCTTCACCGACACCTTCGCCGGGATCGCCCCCGCCTCCGTCGTCCCGTTCATCGCGGCCCAGCTGCTCGGTGCCGCACTCGGCCTCGGTGCCGTGGCGATCGCGTACGGACGCCCGGCTCGTACGGCCGACGTCGTCGTCCCGCACGCCGAGCCCGAACTCGCCTCCTCCTGACCGCCCTTCCGCCTGCAAGGACCCCTGCCATGAGCACTGCCACCCATCGTCCCTCCGTGCTGTTCGTCTGTGTCCACAACGCCGGCCGCTCCCAGATGGCCGCCGCCTTCGTCGCTCACCTCGCGGGTGGCCGCATCGAGGTGCGCTCGGCCGGATCGGCTCCCGCCGACGCGGTGAACCCGGCCGCCGTGGCGGCGATGAAGGAGCGGGGCATCGACATCTCCGCCGAAACCCCGAAGATCCTCACGGCCGATGCGGTCCAGGCGTCCGACGTGGTCATCACCATGGGCTGCGGGGACACCTGCCCGGTCTTCCCCGGCACGCGCTACCTCGACTGGCAGCTCGACGACCCCGCCGGCCAGGGCGTCGCCGCCGTCCGCCCGATCCGGGACGCGATCGAGCAGCGCGTGCGTGGCCTGCTCGCCGAGCTCGGCATCCCGGCGGTGGCGTAACCACCACGCGGACGGCCACCAACGGGGCTCGGCCCGAGGCCGGGCCGAACCTTCGCCACGCCGGGCTGTCGGCAAACCGTCTCGGTCCGGCCCGTGCGAGGGCGGGGGCAGGTCATCGTGCGGCCCGTGCGATGGCGGGGTGAGGAAGTCGGGGCAGGTCACCACCCGGCCCGCTCTCCAGGGGCCAAGGCTCCTGACCTCGGCATCGGCGGGGGCTAACCCCCGGGAAAGTGTCGGGGCCGCCCCAGCGCGCCGGGGCCGCCGCGCGGGCGACGATTCTCAGCAGCGCTTGGCACCAAGCACGTTGAGGAGTGATCCCACATGATCGGCAACAGGAAGCGGCTCGCAGTAGCGGCTCTCGCCCTGGCCGCGGCGACGGCCCCCGCAGCGGCGGCGTACGCATCGCCGAGTGCGTACGCATCACCAGCGGCGTACGCGTCATCGGCCGCATCCGCGTCGGCCGACGCGGCGGCCCCCATCGGCGCGCTGGACCGGATCGCTCATCCCCTGCGATCGACGGAACCCGGCACCGGCACGGCGGATCTGCGCGCCCTGGGGGCGATGGTCGGCGACGCCAAGGTGGTCGGGGTGGGCGAGGCCACGCACGGCTCGCACGAATTCTTCGCCCTGAAGGACCGCCTCTTCCGCTACCTCGTAGACCAGAAGGGATTCACCACCTTCGCCCTGGAGATCAGCTGGTCGGCAGGTCTGCGGATCGACGACTACCTCCAGCACGGCGACGGCGACCGCGACGCGCGGCAGGTCGTGCACGAGGTGATGGCCGGATCCCCCTGGGACCGCGAGGAGTTCGTGACCCTCGTCCAGTGGATGCGCGACCACAATCGCCAACACCCCGACCGGCCGGTCCACTTCCTGGGCGACGACATCGGCGCGCCCAGACTCGATGAGCGGGTCTTCGACAGCGTCACCGAGTACGTCCGGCGGACCCGTCCGGAGTCTCTGCCGAGCCTGAACGAGCTGCTCACCGGTCTGCGCCCGCTGGACGACGCCATCGCCTACCTGGACCGGCCGCTCGCGGAGCGCCGGCACAACGCGGCCAAGGCACAGAGCGTACTGGACCTCGTACAACGTCAGGGCTCGGGCGGTGGCGAGGACTTCGAGTTCGTCCTCCAGAACGCCCGCAACATCGCCCAGACCTACACCTTCCTCAGCGTCAACCCCGGCGACCAGGCATCGTTGACGGCCATGGAGCGCTACCGCGACCAGGTGATGGCCGAGACCACGGCGTGGTGGCAGCGGCGCACCGGCGGCAGGATCCTGCTGTCGGCCCACGACGACCACGTCGGCTACGTATCCTCCGACCCCACCACGTACCCGAAGACCCAGGGCTCGTTCCTTCGCGACACCCTGGGCGCGGGCTACCTCGCCCTCGGCACCACCTTCGACCGGGGCTCCTTCCTCTCCAAGGACGCGGCGCTCGGCGGCGAGTGGAAGAAGTTCACCGTCGACCCGGCCGGTCCCGGCACGAACGAGGACACGCTCGACCGGGTCCGGTACCGCGACTACTACGCCGATCTGCGCAAGTCCCCTGCCAGCGCCCGGAGTTGGTTGGACGTCTCGCGTCCGACATTCAGCGTCGGCACGCAGTATCCGGTCGGCGGGACGCCCGAGATCGCCATCGGCAGGGCCTACGACGTTCTGGTCCACCTCCACACCGTCCGGGAGGCGCGGAAGCTGTAGCGCTCGGCGACGCGAGCAACCGCGCGACCAGACGGCGCGCGTCACGGCGGCGCCGACAGCCGGACCTTCATCACCTCGACCCCGCTGCGCACCCGCACGGCCAGGCGGTCGAGCGCGGCCCGCAGATGCACCCTCGCCTTCGGACTCATGGCCGCTCCGGGTTCGCCCCGGCCCACCAGCACCACGTCCAACTACGGGTACCGCTCGGCGATTTCCGCGGCCGACTCGATGCATGGCCTGCGGCACAGCGAATTCCGTGGCCCGCTTGGTGATGGGTTTGCCGGTTTGCCGTGCGGCGGCGGGGCGGTGTGAGGATCGTTGTCCCTGAACTTGGACCACGCGCCGCACCGGGCCGCATCGAGGAGGTCCTGGTGGGCATCAGGTTCAGGAAGGGGGTATGCCATGACGTGGCAGACGGCGGAGTTCGGGGCGTCGCACGAGGGCGCGGTGGCGGTGGTCCTGGCTGACGGAAGTGAACCGGGGCCGGTCTATCTCGACGCGGGGAGCGGTGGCGGCATCCCCGCGACCACGCAGTGGACCGTCTACACCGGCCGCTTCGGGGCCCCTCGCGCGGCCGCGCTGCGGGGCTCCTGTTCGTGCGGGTGGCGCGGCACGCCTTGCTATCCGATCGACTGGGCCGCCGTGGGGGACACTCCTCTGCGCGAGGCCGATATCGACACGGCGGGCCCCGCCGCGGACTGGGACCAGCACATGAAAGACGTCGACGCCCGCACCCTGCCCCTGCCGGCCGACCTGGCAGACCTCCTGGACATGCTCGCCGAGCGCCTGGACAACCTCGCCTTCGACGCCCCGCTCGCCGCACTCAAAGCCGTCGCCGCCGTCGAGCGTGTCACCCACCGCATCAGCCACGCCGCCGCCCACAACGTGCTGACGGAACAGTCCGCCGACGAAGCCTCCTGGGAAGAGATCGGTAGGGCCCTGGGGCTGACGGAAAAGGACGCCCGCTCGCGCCTCACCCGCTACGCCTGGAGGCGCTGAACCGGCACCGCTCTGCCCGAAGGCGCCGGGCCACCAGCGGCCGGTCGAAGCCCAACTTCCCTGAATGTATTGACAGTTGGTCTTCAGTGCTGATCGAATTTCGCGCAATGCTCGATGCTGTTGGCATGGGTGTTGACCGTGCGGATGCCGAGGCATCTACGGCTGTTGAGCCGGCTCCGAGGGGGTCGGCGCGACCGGCACGACCTGGATGTGAGGGGGCATCGTGGGCGCCGACGACGTACGCGCTGTGGAGCTGGCCGTATCCCACCAGGGTGAGTTGAACTCGCTGCGGACGTGGTTGGGCCTTGCGGCGATCGAGGACGTGGAGGTCCGCCGGGTTCCCGGTGCCCCCGTTCTCGGGGAGCAGGGTGCCTCCGATGTGCTGAGCGTGGTGGCCGGCAGCACGGGGCTGGTCGCCGCCCTCAAGCCCGCCCGGCAGGTGTTCTCGCCGTCGTGAATCACCCATCGGCGAGGCGTTGGATGGTGGCGCCCAGCCATGCCTGGAGGTCAGCGGGGTCGCCGAGTTCGGAACGCAGGACCCGGCTGCGGGTCGAGACGCCGAGCACGAAGGCGTCGATCGCCGCGGCTCGGCTGCGGGCATCCGCGTCGGCCAGGCCGCTGTCGCGCAGGTAGCGGTGCAGCGGCTCAAGCGAGTTCGTGTCGAGGAAGGCGGCCAACGCCTCCGCCGCCTCCGGGCGTTCGCCGGACGCGCGTTGCAGCGCGAGCAGCGGATCCAACCCGGGTGCGCCGAACCAGCGCTGGACGATGCTCGCCGCGAGGCGCGAACCGAGCGAGGAGCGGTCGCCGTCGAAGGAGTTCTCAACCGGAAGTTCCACCTGGGTCGCCGCCAGGAAAAGGCCGTCCTTGCCCCCGAAGTAGCGCGTGATCAGGTTGGGCGACACACACGCCGCGTCGGCCACGCCCTTCACCGTGATCGCCGCGTACCCGTGCTGCGCGAACTGGCGTCGCGCGTGTTCCAGGATCCGCTGCCGGGTGGCGGCCGCATTGCGCAAAGTCATGTGTACGAGCATACACATCATGTGTATCGTCGTACACATGATGGATGACCTGCGAGGACGAATCCGGCGGACGCGGCGCGTAGCGGCCCCGTGGAGCGACGACACAAGACGCGGCATCGGCGCCACCCACCTCGACCAGCTGCTCGAACGCTGGGCCGACGGGTATGACTGGGGTGTGCACGAGCGTCGTATCGCCGAGTTTCCTTGGGTGACGGTGGGGGCAGGCGGCACCGAGCTGCGGGTGATTCACCAGCGCTCCGCGGACCCCGGCGCCCCGGTCGTCGTGCTGCTGCATGGCTGGCCGGACTCGGTATTGAGGTTCGAGCGTGTTCTGCCGTTGCTCGCTGACATGCATGTGGTGGTGCCCGCACTGCCGGGTTTCCCGTTCGCGGCCCCGCTCACCACTTCCGGTATGTCGGCCAACCGGATCGCGGGGATCGTCGCGGACGGTCTGGCTGAGCTCGGCTACTCGCGGTACACGCTGTCCGGAGGCGATGTGGGTGGAACGGTCGCGGAACTCCTCGCGGCCGAACATCCCGGCCGGGTGGCTGCCCTGCACCTCACGAACATCGCCCCGCAGCGTGCGCTCACGGCGGACCCCGCGAAGCTCGCCCCCGATGCGGCGGCATACCTCGGCCGGTCGGCGCAGTGGTTCCGGACCGAGGGCGGATACATCGCGGAGCAGTCGACGCGGCCGAACACCCTTGCCGTCGCCCTCGGCGACTCACCCGCGGGCCTCGCGGCGTGGATCGTAGAGAAACTGGAGTCCTGGTCCGACGAGTCGGCCTTCACCCCGGATGAACTTCTCACCTGGGTCACCGCCTACTGGGCCACCGGCACGATAGGCACTTCGTTCACGACCTATGTCGAACCGGTCGTGCTCCCTGACCGGATCGACACGCCAACCGTGCTTTCCGTGTTCCCGCACGACGTCAAACCCGAGCCGCGAAGCTACGCCGAGGCCTTCCTGAACATCCGCGAGTACGTCGAACATCCTGCCGGCGGCCACTTCGCAGCCTGGGAACAGCCCGAGGCCTACGTCGACGACATCCACCGTGCGGTCAACCTGGGCGGCTGACACGGAACTTGCGCACGCTCCACTACTGCCAGACCGTGCGCCCGGTCCGGTCCGGCCCCGTCCGGCCCGTGGCGCGGCAGCCGACACCGTGAACCCTTGCGTTGTGAGATGACCTCAGGGCCAAAGCCAGATGTTCAAGGCAACGGCGGTGACGGTGCTTGGGGACGCCGCGGGGTGGCGGCCCAGATCCGAAGGTGCCCCCGGCCCGCGTCACACCATGCCTGGCGGAGCCAAAGACGCCTCCCCGTACGCCCCTTGGGAGCTCTACCTCAGCCAACCTGCCCCGTCGGCCGCACCGTGATGTGGTTGATGTCCACGCCGGCGGGCTGGCTGACGGCGAAGACAATGGTGTCCGCGATCTGCTCGGCGGTCATCGTGGCGGCTGCCTCGGGGGTGCCGCCGCGGGCGTGCCAGAAGGGGGTGTCCACGATGCCGGGGGCGACAACGGTGACGCCGACTCCGTCCTGGCCGACCAGGAGGCGGGTGTTCTCGGCGAGGGCGTGGGCGGCCCACTTGGTGACGGAGTAGAGGTTGCCGGGGGTGTGGCGGACGCCGGCGACCGAGCCGATGATCACGATTCGGCCCTTGGAGGTCCTCAGGTGGGGCAGGGTCTCCTGGATCAGCAGGGCGGGACCCAGGACGTTGGTGAGGACCATGGCGCGCATGTCCTCAGGGGCGTGGGTCTCCAGGTTGCCGGGCAGGGAGAATCCAGCGTTGGCTATGACGTTGTCCAGTTGGCCCCAGGTGTCGAGCACATGACGGACGGCGGCGGCGACGTCATCTGCTTCGCCGGCGTCGCCGGTGATCGTCAGCAGCCGCTCGCCCGCCCCCGCGGTGGTGGCGAAGGCGGCCAGCTTGCCCACGTCGCGTCCGGTGACGGCCACGCGGTGGCCCTGCTTGAGCAGGGCGCGGGCGGTGGCGGCGCCGATTCCGGTCGAGCCACCGGTGATCAGCGTGACGGGTTCCATGGGACGGCCTCCTGGGCGACGGGGTCATCGGGGCAGAGCGCCTGCACTATAACCAGCGATCTTCGACGCTCGCCCCTGGCTTTGTCCGACGGCTCCGCTCCTGACTATGGATCAGGAGCTAGGCAGTCGCCTGGCGGAGGTGGTGCAGGAGGTGGTGCGGGAAGTGAGGCGCTCGGCCGCTCACGCGGCGGCTTCACCACCAGACTCCGCCTGAGCGCGCTGCCGCCCGCTGTCGATGCTCGTCACTCCCGGACAGCGGGCGGACCGCACCCCTCATGATCTGGCTCTGCTCATGATCGCCGGAACTCTCCCTAGTACTGCACGGTGGGCCGGGCAGTACTCCGACGGGAGTGGCCTCGCTCGCAGTCCGGACACTGTCCGCGCAGGCTGAGGCATGAACGGCGTACGATCCGCAGCCCCACGGCGTCATGGCGCGGTCCGTCCGGTCCCCCGAAGTCCGTGAGGCCCAGAGCGGCGAACGGCAGGACGGCGACGACGCAGACCAAGCCGTGAGCAATGCTCATGACCGGTGGATCAGCCTCGGGTCGGACGCGGAGAGCGTACCTTCCCGAGTGATCGACTTCTGGTCATCGAGTAGGCCGACGTTGCACCGTCGGTTGGGAGGCACGCCCGTGCTGAGCGTAGTGAATGCTGATGGAACGACCGAGACCGGCTCCCTGATCGACGACATCGTCCGCGAAGGCGCGAGGCGGATGCTGGCCGCCGCTCTGAAGGCTGAAGTCAACGCCTATGTAGCCGAGTTGGCTGACCAGCGAGACGAGAGGGGGCGCCGCCTGGTGGTCCGCAACGGCTATCACCAGCCCGCCCAGACCCGCTGGCGGCCGTGAACGCTCCCCACCTCGTCGCCCTCGTCCGAGCCGGATCCCGCTTTGAACGTGGCCACCTCGTCGTGCGCCCGGAGGCTCACGCAGCCTGATTCACCGGGCGCTGCGGTCAGTGCGCCGAGTCCGGAGTCCCAACGGGCAGTGACAGATCGTCCAGATGCGTGAGCAGCACATCGGTACATGCCCGTGGGGACAGGATCTCGGGATGCAGGACGGCGCTGAGGCTGAGTCCGTCCAGAAGCGCCGTCAGCCGTTCGGCCTCGATGCCGAGGTCGAGGCCGGGGCGCAAGGCGCCTGCCTCGTCGAGCCGGGTGAGTACGCGGCGTATCAGCTTTCTCGTGCCTTCGGCGGCCCGGCGCGACAGGTCGTTGAAGGCCGGGTTGGTGCGGGCAGCGGTGTTGAAGTCCAGGAAGACGGTGACTTCGGCACGGCGGTGTGCGTCGAGCGGCAGAAGCTCGGCCAGGAGCCCGGCTGCGAGCTGGAGCTGTTCGGGGCGGGGGCGGCTGCCCAGGTCTCCGATCCGCTCGACGTGTTCGAGCAGTCGGCTTTCGACCCGGTCGAGCATCGACTGCATCGCAAACCGCATCAGGTCCTGCTGACTGGCGAAATAGTGGCGCAGGGAGCCGATGTTGAGCTGGGCCTCGTCGGCGACGGCTCGAAGCGAGGTGCGTTGCAGACCTTCGCGGACGACGACTCGGAACAACGCGTCGACGACGTGGCCACGGCGAGCGACCGGGTCTACGTGTTTAGGCATGGAGCCGTTCTATCACGCCTGTGATACAACGGATGTATCACAGGCGTGACAGAACGGGTGGAGGCTTCTTCGTGGAGACATACCTCAATCTCATGCTCATCAGGTTCGGCCTGATAGTGGGCGGCCTCGTGGTGCTGGCGCTGCTGGTCTTCGCCATCGCCCTGACTCTCAAGCGCAGGGGCAGGCTCGACGAGGTCCGTCGGCATGCGGACCCAGTGGTGAGGGCCGGGCTGCGCGCCGCTGCCCGACGGCTTGAGGGCCGGAAGAACGGGGCGTCCTGGTCGCGGCGACAGGACGGCCGGTGATGGTCAGCCTCGAAGCGGAGTCGTCGGAACTCCTTCACCACCTGTTGCTGGACCGTGCGATCAAGGTCGTCATCGTGGTCGTGGCGCTGGGCATCCTGGCGCTCGGAATGACGATGATCTGGCGAAGAACTGGACGGGCGAAAAAGCGGCCTGACTGAGCCGATGACACTCGACCGATCCACAGCTATTGACTATTCCTCTCGAGCCACATGCAGATCCAACTGTCGGTTTCCGACGGTCCCATCAGGCGATGGGGCCGTCAGTGGCTGAGCTACACGACTACACGGTCCCGCGACCCACTCAAGCTCGCTGTGCTGAGGGCCGCACCGCTCAACGCGAGCTCCCCACCGATACGGGTCTCCAGGCGGAGCCGTTGGGCACCGGCCCACCCACGGCCCCGGCTACCCGAGTCCAGGACCCGACTCACCCTGCTTTGAGTGTCTGTGACGGTGTGACACGCCCACTACAGCCAGAGCACTACGTCGACGCCCTGGCGTCCGGTCCAGCGACGACAGGGACCAAGGCTGCGGTGTCAGTGCGCTGAAGTATCCTTCCCGCCACCGCACACCGACCGGGAGGACCAAGAGAATTGACTGGCCTGTCTGCTTTCCCACTGCCCTTTCATGTTTCCCGTTCCATATCGTTCGCGACACCCCGAACGCTGCGAGAACTTCAGATGATGCAGTGCAGCGCGCTGATTAGGGCGAAGCCGGGGTGGTTCGACAAGATGAACGACGCCGACATCGTCAATAGGTGGACGCAAGAAGCGGTCGCCCAGGGCCTCACCGAAGCGCAGGTCCGTTACGTGCTTGCCGAACTCCTGCATTACGCCTCGCTGCGCGACGCACGAACCGGCATCGAGGTGTCTGCCGTCGACGGGGTGTGGCAGTCGGACACACTGATTGACGAGGAGCTCAGATCCCGGCTGCGCGAGGCGGTTCGGGTTCTGGAGCAGGTCCCCGAAGCCGAACAGGACTGGCATCCCGGATCCGACGGCCAGGTACTGGATCTGGTGCATCCCTCACTGTTCTGCCTGGTGAGAGAGGTGAGCGGGGCGCCCGGGGAAGCCTGGCAGAACCCGACGGACCGCTACTCCAGATATGAGTTCTCGGAGAAATTCCAGTGGCTGCCCACGGACGTCGACGTCAGTGCCGACGGCGATGTCGCCTTCCGTTCGTACGTCAACAACGTCCACCCCGAGAATCATCGCGAACTGACCTCCGTCCTGCCGGACTTGTTCGCGCGGTTGCGTCCGCTGCTGGAGAA
The DNA here is from genome assembly GCF_036231355.1 of Streptomyces sp. NBC_01431. Lineage (NCBI taxonomy): Bacteria > Bacillati > Actinomycetota > Actinomycetes > Kitasatosporales > Streptomycetaceae > Streptomyces > Streptomyces sp. NBC_01431. The sequence continues at coordinate 92,282 of NZ_CP109497.1, read as the reverse complement.
CGTACTCACCGATCTGCGCCACCCGCGGCCCCCGCGGATCGAGGCCGATCCTTTCGGGTGGTACGACTCGGTACCGGAGTATCCGAACAGGTCCAACTACAGTGATGATGGGGCCTACGACGAGGCCTTGCGTGTCTGGGAAGAGGTCCATGAGGGCTGGTGGGAAAACCGCCGCCCGGCCATCCCGGACGCCCCGGCCTTCACCGCGCCCGAGTTGCCCGACGAATCCGCCCGAGTCGACCTGCGGGGCCACCGTCTCCAGGTCATCGTCAAGCTCGCCACCATTCATCTCACCCCGGACAAACCCGAGTACCCCGGCGGTTCCTGGCATGTCGAGGGGATGATGAACGAGCGGATCGTCTCGACCGGCATCTATTACTGGGACAGCGAGAACGTCACCGAAAGCCGACTGAGTTTCCGGGCGGCACTCAACGACCCGGATTACGAACAGAGCGACGACAACGGCCTGCGTGAGGTCTACGGCCTGGAGGACGAAGACGCATTGAACCAGGTGCTGGGATCGGCATCGACCCCAGCGGGCCGCTGCCTGGCGTTCCCGAACATCCTGCAACACCGCGTCGGCTCATTCCGCCTCTCGGACCCCACTCGCGCGGGATATCGCAAGATTCTCGCCTTCTTCCTGGTCGATCCGTCGGAAAAAATCGTCTCGACATCCGATGTGCCACCGCAACAACCATGGTCCGACACCTCGACCATGACGCTTGAACAGGCCAGGAACTACCGCGAACAACTCATGCAGGAACGCAAGTTCTTCGTCGACGAACACAACGAGCAACTCTATGAACGAGAATTCTCCCTCTGCGAGCACTGAACCTGTTCCGTCCTGACTGCGTGCAGGCCAGGAGGGTGCGGGCGGCCCGGACGGTGGTGCCGATGCGGGAGGGACGCGAACGGTGGCGCTGACTCCTTGATGGGCCGCCACTCGGATTCAGCGATGAGGCGGAGGTGGCCGGAACGCCTTGGTGGACGGGGACGTTGGCGGCCGCGCTCAGGCGCGGCGGGCCCGCCAGAGCCATGTTGCCGTACCGGCCAGCAGGACGAGCGTCGCCAGGTTGGCCAGGAGGGCCGGAGCGTCACCGGCCGGGGCGGTGGTGGACCACATCCAGATGCTGATCGCGACGGTCGGCAGGACGGCGGTGAGCAGAACGCCGGTGGTCTTCTGGACAGGGGTCCAGTGCACTGAGGTGCAGAGGAGTACCGCACCGATGACGCGGAACAAGGTGCTGCACAACCGCACGCCGGGGACGTCGGGGAAGACCGCCGCGAAGAGGAAGGGGAGGGTGAGCATCAGGAGCGGGACCAAAGGGTGCACCTTGCCGCGCCGGGCGGGTGCGCCGAGACCGCTGGGGGCCGGGGCCCCGGCAACCGCGTTGCCCGCCTCGGCCAGTGCCGTCGCGGCGATCGTGCGAGGGTCACCCAACTCGGCCAGGATCTTGCCGATCGGGGCGTCGGGGCGTTCGGCGCGCGTCACCTCGATGTGTTCGGCCAGGTCGGCGAGGAGTTCCTGGCGGCGGTCGGCAGGGAGTGTGGAGGCCTCGCGCTCGACGGCGGAGAGGTAGTCGAGTGCAAGGTCGGCAGAGGTCTTCATGCGAGGTCTCCGGTCGAGGGGGGCGGGGTGGTCAGGAAGGCGTCGACGGCGTCGCGGAAGCCGGGCCAGAGACGGGTGAACTCGTCGAGTGCGGACCGGCCGCTGTCGGTGAGCGCGTAGTAGCGACGGGGCGGCCCCGAAGCGGACTCCTGCCAGGTGGTGGTGACCAGGTCGTCGCGGCGGAGCCGGGAGAGCAGGGGGTAGACCGTGCCCTGGCTGGTGGCCAGGGCGCCGGAGTCCTCCAGGGCGTGGAGGAGTTCCACGCCGTAGCGGGGGCGGTCCCGCATCAGGGCGAGTACGCAGTACTCCAGGACGCCCTTGCGCAACTGGGCGGCTGCCCGAGCCTGCTTGGTCGAATCACCTGGTTCCATGCGATGCAAGATACCTGGTGGGGCAAGTGAATGAGAAGGGGGGTGGGTGTAGTTCCTGGCGCATCCAGGAATTCCGCGCCCGGTGATCAACCTGGTGGTTTCGGTCCGGTGAGCCGCCGACGGACTCACCCACACGCTTGGCTCCGGCCTCTACGCCGCCGCGAGATGGTCACCAGCTCCCTGCGCGGGAGCCGCGAAAGCGCCACCAACTCACCGGATACTTCAGCGGGGTTGGCCGTGACGACATCGTCCTCACCACCGGCAACGAAGCCCTCCGCGCTACGGCAACGACGAGGGCGCCCTGCCGCGAGGGCTGCCGCCGCCGCGAGGGCGGGCCGAGTGACGGCGTGGCCATGTGTCCCGACAAGTCCACCAAATCGCCGGCGCCGACGGCGGGGGCTGGGCGACCACGCCCCCCTCCGGACGCCTGGTGGACGCGCCTTCGTACGCCTCACGTCCTGGCGGGTGCTACGGCGAGCACGCTCCTCGACCACCCGCATCGGCAGGACCGTCACAGCTGTCCACACCCTTCTCACCCGTGACGACTCCGGATGAAAGGCGCTCAGTGGGCGGGTGCCAGGTGAGAATCCAGCCGGCGGTCAGCGCCGCAGCGGCGCCTGCCAGGGCGATTGCGCCGCCCGTTCCGATGCCTGCGGCCAGCGAGCCGAAGCAGGCTGGACCGACGCCCTGCAGCGTCATGTTGCCGGAGCCGAGCAGACCGAAGGCCTGGCCCTGGCCATCCGGCGGCAGGGCGTCCAGGAACGGCCGTTGCAGACCGAGACCGTAGGCGAATCCGAAGCCGCAGAGCAGCAGCAGACAGGACGAGACACCCACTCCGGGCTCGGCGGCGAAGCCGACAAGAGGCAGTCCCATCAGCGCGATCAGTGGGACTACCAGTCGCTCCCGGGTGGGTGGCCGTAGCAGTCGTCCCACCAGCAGGTCGCCGACAAGCATGCCGACCGGCAGACAGCCCATCAGCACCGCGTACCAGCCGGGCGCGAAGTGGCGCCCTCCCGCGTAGGCGACGATCAGACCTTCCGCGCCTGCTACGAACGCGGACGGTAGCCACTGGGCCAGCATCAGTCGTCGCACCGTGCGTCCGCGCAGCAGCAGGCCGGCGCCGTGCAGGCTTGCCCGGACGGCGCTGCCATCGCCCCGAGTGCCGCCGGATGCGCTGCCGAACGCTTCCGGTTGCAGCCGGGGTAGCCGCAGGCGGACAGCGAGCGCGCAGCCGAGGTAGAGGGCGGCGCTTACCGCGAGTGCCTGGTGTGGGCCGAGTACCGCGACGGCCGCACCTCCCAGCGCCAGACCGAGCAGTTGCGCGCCAGAGGAGGCCATGTTGTTCAGTGAACGGCCCAGCACATACGCGTCGCCCTCCAGCCACTGCGCGACCAGCCGACTCGACGCGCCGCTGAACACCGGTGTGGCGAGGGCGACCAGCGCCACGACACAGAGGCTCGCCGCGACCGGCATCCGCACCAGGGCGAGCAGCAGGGCGGCGGCGCACGTCAAGGCGTAGCCGCCGGTAATGAGCGCGCGGGGCGGCAGTCGGTCGGCCAGTGAGCCCAGCAACAGCGAACCGAACAGCTGCGGGATGAAGCCGATGCCGAAGGCCACTGCGCTCAGCAGCGCGGAGCTGGTGGCCGCGAAGACCAGTACCGAGAACGTGGTGATCCGCAGCGCGTCCGCAGTGATCGAGATGGCACGGGTCAAGAAGAGCAGCCGGAATCGCGGCTCGGCCAGCACCTCCCGGTAGGTGACACGGTGGTTGCCCTGCGCGGGCTCGGCGGTTGGGGTCATGGCGCCCAGCCTCGCCGTGCGCCCACGCCACTCACCAATGATTCGTCGCTGGACGAATCGGAACCACGTCCCGCGGTAGCATCGCGAGGTGCTGCGCTTCGAAGTCTCCGTCGAGGACCTGCTGCGCAGCCGCTTCGCACTGTCGCCCGCCATGGACCTGTGCTTCCTGCTGCGCTCGCTCGCCGACCAGGACCGGCCGCTGCCGCGAGCCTGGGCCACCCGGCTCCTGCCGGCCTTTGAACGGCTTCGCCGCGAGACCGAGCTGAACGCCGCCCTCGCCCTGCACACCCCGCAATCCGGACCGAACTTCGTCGCCCCGCCCCCACGCGGCCTCAACCAGACCTGGGCAGACGACCTGGCCATGATCCGGGCCACACCGCTGGCAGCGGCCCGCCACGAAATCGCCACCACCGCGAGCGGCCCGTCCGCCCATGATCCCCGCGTACGCGCGGTGCTGGACTCGCCGGACGCCGTCGCGAGGATCGCCGAAGCGATGGACCGGGCATGGCACGAGCTGCTCGCCACGGACTGGTCGCAACTGCGCGCGATCTGTGAGCGCGATGTCGTGCACCGGGTGGGGGTGATCGGCGAACACGGATGGGCCACGACCATCGAGAGCCTGCACCCGAGCATCGCCTGGCGCGCCGGCGGTATCGAGATCGGCCACTTCCCCCAAGTCGGAACAGTCCGCCTCGTCGGCGACGGGCTCCTGCTGGTCCCTTCGGTCTTCGTCGCGAATATCGGCGCCCACCTGGAAGACCCCTGGCCCAGAACCTTGATCTACCGTGCCCGCGGCACCGCCGCCCTGTGGGGCGAACCGGAGACGGTCCCCCAACCGGATGCTCTGACCGCTCTGGTCGGCCGGGCCCGAGCCCGGCTGCTGTTGGCGCTGGACGCCCCGGCCAGTACCAGCCACCTCGCCCGAAGCCTCGCCATGGCGCCCGGCGCGGTAGGGGACCACCTCGCCATCCTGCGCGGCGCGGGGCTGCTCGTTCGCGCCCGGTCCGGACGGTCGGTGCTCTACCGGCGCACCCCGCTCGGCGAGGCACTGGTCGCCGGTTCGGGCTGACGGCCCAGCCCGGCACTGCTTTCTGAGGCGCCGCCAGCAGATGTTGCGCAGATGAGGAAGGCTTGGTGGGTGTCGGCGTGGATCTCCCGGGGGTGCCGTGCCCGGGGTGCACACGGACCGGGCAGTAGGACGGGTGTTGGACGTGCGGGTCCGGGGGCCGGGGCGCCGTGTGATCGCGGGGTGTGCGATCCGAGATGCATTCCCAACTGTCGTGCCAGCGGGCTGAGTTGTGTTGCCTGACTCCTATGCGTCCTTGGGGACGTCGTGGCGCGACGCCGTACCGAACTCGTCTTCCAGGCGGCCCAGGAGCCGGCTCAGCAGCACGTTCAGCTCGTTGAGTTCCTCAACGGACAAGGCCTCGGTGAACAGTTGCTGCTCCTGGCGGGTGCGCGCCTGGGTGGCGGCACGCCAGCGCTCCTGGCCGTGCGGGGTGAGCCGGACCGGTTTGCTGCGGCCGTCAGTCGCGGCTACCGATTCGATCAGGCCCGCCCGGGAGAGCCGGTTCAGGCGCACGCTCATGGTTCCTGAGGTGATCCCGAGCTGCTGGGACAGCGCGGTGGGGGAGGCCTCGTGCGGGGCTCCGGTGCGCTGTAGAGCCGACAGGGCGGCCCAGTCACCGGCGGTCAGCTCGTTGGCGGCCGCGACCTGAGTGAGCAGGCGCTCGAACAGCCGGGCCATACGGCCGATGCGTTGCCGGGCTGCCTCGGTGAGTGGATCGACGTCAGGCATGTCGGCGATCCACGCGGACAGGTCGGCCTCCACTGAGTCGTGTGACGGCCTTGACGGCTGCTGGGGGGCAGGCACCTTTGACACTCCCTTGAGTCTCAAGATAATTTACCTTGGCACTCAAGGTAATCACAGCCGGAGGGCCACGTGACAGGAACGTCCACTCAACAGGACTCCCGGCCTGCCGTGGTCCGGCCTACTCGCCCTGGCCGTCGCCGGGTTGGTCACCGTGCTCACCGAGACTGTCCCCGCAGGGCTCCTGTCCCAGATCAGCGAGGGCCTCGACGTCTCCGAACCACCGCGGGACAAGCCCCCACCGCATCCGCCCCGGCCCCGGCACCCCCACTGCATCCGCCCCGGCCCCGGCACCCCCACCGCATCCGCACCACCGGCTCCGGCACCCCCACCGGCGAGCGCCCAGCACGGCAGCCCGGCACCGACGTACACCCGGTAGCCCCCATAAGGCGATGACATCCCACCGCCACCAACCCCAGCGCCGCACCAAGGAATCGAGGAACGCTGATGACCTCGCAACACCCCGACCACGAGGCCGCCAAGGTCTGGTTCATCACCGGCACCAGCACCGGCCTGGGCCGCGCTCTGGCCCATGAAGTCATCGCCGACGGCGCACGGTTGATCGCCACGGCCCGCGACACCGCGACCCTCGACGGCCTCGTGGCCCTGGCCCCCGACCGGGTCCGCGCCGTGGCCCTGGACGTCACCGACCCCACCGCGGTCCGCGACGCCGTGGACACCGCCCTCAAGGAATTCGGCCGCATCGACGTACTCGTCAACAACGCCGGCTACGCACTGCGCGGCGCCATCGAGGAACTCTCCGACACCGAACTGCGCCGCCAGTTCGACACCAACGTCTTCGGCGCGCTCGACGTGACCCGCGCCGCCCTGCCGACCATGCGCGCCCAGCGCTCCGGCTGCATCGTGCAGATGTCCTCGGTCGGCGGAGTCCTGGCCACCCTCGGCGGAAGCGCCTATGCGGGCACCAAATTCGCACTCGAAGGGCTTTCCGAAGGGCTGGCCGCCGAACTCAAACACCTCGGCATCCACGTCGTGATCGTCGAACCCGGCCCCTTCCGCACCGACTTCACCGGCCGCTCCGTACGGTGGGCCGATCCCATCGAGGACTACCGCCCCGCCCTGGACCCCGCGAAGAAGCAGTTCCTCGCCATGCACGACCACCAGCCGGGCGACCCCGCCCGCGCAGCACGGGCCATCATCACCGCCACCCAGATGGAAACACCCCCGCTGCGACTTCCCCTGGGTGCCAACGCGATCGACCGCATCCGCGAACACCTCCAGGCGCGCCTCCAAGAAGTCGACACGGTCGAAGCCTTGGGCCGCCCGACGGACTTTGCCTGATCCGGATCCTGAGCTGGATCCTGAGCCGCAACCTGATCCGGAACACCTCGCGGCACGACAGCCGCCGCGCGTCGGCCCCACGACGGTGTGACTCATGAGGCTCTCACGGCGCGAGCCCGTAGTAGAAAGGGGGAATGGGAAGACCGATGGTCGTCGTGCTCTACGTGGTCGCGATGGCAGCCGTCGTGGTCGGCGTGGACGTCCTGTTCTTCAGGCACGAGTTCTGGGGGCGGCTGATGGTGAACGTCGGAATCGTCCTGGTGTTCGTGGCTTTCTACTTGAGGTTCCTGAAGCGCTCATGAGCGCACCCCCCATCCCGCTTGCGCCCAAGCTCGTTGATTCTCGGGCCGGAACCCGTCGGGTCCTCATCGTGGCGGAGTAAACCCTCCCCAGACCGCGATGGAGCCGCCCGAGGTGTGCGCGTCGACGCGGTAGTTGTCGGACGTGGTGCTGCGCACGCCCGTGGCGTGGTTGTACTGGGCGGCGAACTCGTGCTGCCCGGCCGGCACGGTGCGGCCGGGCTTGAGGACCCAGCGGTACACCAGTGCACCGCCGGTCTCCTGGACGGTGACGGTGAAGTCGTCGCTCGGCAGAGTCCGCCAGTTGCCGGTGTTCTGAACGCCGCCGGTCTGCGCGATGCGCAGTTCCACCGTGAGCGAGGTGAGCGGCTGGGCAGCCTTGAGGGTGAGGTCGCTCTGGGCCCAGTAGACGGTGTTGTGCGGGCCCATCGAGCCCTCCGACCACAGCGGACCGCTCTGGGCCCGGCTGCCGGGCGGCGGAGTCGGGCGCGAACTGGCCCGGGGGGTGGGGGTCTGAGCAGGGCCGGAAGGGGTGGTGGGCGCCGACGGCGTCGGACGCGATGGGAGGGACGGGGAGGGGACGGCGGAGGGCGGGGCGGCCGGAGCGGTGTCCGACGGTGACGGAGCTCCGACGATGCCGGCGACGGCGACACCACCGGTCGCCAGAATGCCGGCGGTGACGAGACCGGCGAGCGCCGCCTTGGGCCGTGACCTCACGATCGACGGAGTGCGGTGCCGTACGGTGGCGCCGGCCGCGCCGCGCTCCACGCGCGCCAGCATCCGCGCACGGTCGGGCCGGTGGGACTCGGCGGTCTCGCGCAGCCGCCGGCTGATCTCCTCGTTCACCGAGCCCTCCTTCCTGCCGCCAGTTCCCCGGCCGCGCGTATGCCGAGTGTCCGTTCCAGCTCGGCCATTCCCTTCGAGGTCTGACTCTTCACCGTACCGACCGATATGCCCAGTGCCATCGCGGTGTCCTTCTCCGACAGGTCGAAGGCGTGGCGCAGCACCACGCACGCCCGCTTGCGGAACGGCAGTCGGTCGAGCGCCGCACGGACGTCAAGGACGGCTGCCACGTCCGGTGACTCCACTTCTCCGGGACCGCGGGACCAGAACAGCGCGACCCGGCGTCGCTCGCGGACCGCGCTTCGGATCCGTTCCCGCGCCAGGTTGGCCACCACGCCGCGAGCGTAGGCGAGCGGGTGGTGCGCCGTACGGAACCGGTCCCAGCGTTGCCACAGGGCGACCAGGGCATCCGCGGCGAGGTCGTCAGCCGCGTCCGTCTCGCCGGTCAGGAGGTGGGCGAGACGGGCCAGTTCGGCGTAGTGGCGTTCGAAGAAGTCGTGGAACTCCGCGGACGCGTCATCGAGGAGCATCTCCCTCGGTCGCCCTCTCCCTGTGATGTGCGCGTTGACAGCCGGCTTGAGCGTAACTGCCCCCGTCACCTCGGCCGGATGGGGGTTGCCCCCGAGAGTGGAGCCGTGACGGTGGGTGGGCAGCACGGTCAACGCCGGGCGAACTGAACGTCGGTCGGTTGCGCGACGTCCGGTTTGAGCGCGATCTTGTCGATGGTGAGTTGCTCTCCGTAGATGTCGGTGACCCTGATCGCGCCGCCGCATCCGCTGCCGTCGGCGGAGAGGAAGTAGTTGTAGTCGGTGCGGGGAAGTCGGCGCCAGCCGTTGGCGGTTCTGAGTTCAAGCACCGCCACCGGGTTCCGGTGGCCGATCACTTGGACGCCGCACCACCAGCGGCTGGACCCGGCCTTGTACCGGATGGAGATCATGTCGGGCGAGGTGGGGCTCAGCAGCGTCCAGCTGACCGGGATCCGGCCGAGGGAGGGGTTGGCGAGTTCCGCGAAAGCCTGTGTGCTGAGGTCGAGTTGTCCGGGTGCGCAGGGCAGCGGGCACTCGTTGACGATCCGCACGGTGATGGCGGCCCCGTTCGCGGCGCGAACCAACACCTGCGCCCCGCACGCCTTCGCAGACTCGTAGTCCGCGTGGTTCATCGCCGCGATCATGAGATCGCCGGACGGACCATACAAGCACGATCCCTGGCCGTCACCCGCGGCATAGGAAGTCGCGACTCCCCGGTAGGTGACCGCCGGTTTGATCCGTCCCGCCAGCGACGCCGCGCGCGGGCTGCTGGAGGCAGCGGGTGTAGGGGTACGGGTCGCTGACGGTGGCGGGCTCGTGATGGGTGGCAGCGCCGATGCGGTTGCCGCGCCGGTCGCCGCGGTGGGAGAACCGGAACCGGACGGGACGCTCGCCGGGGCAGCGGCGACCGACGCGTCGGTGCGATGTCCGGCATCGGCCCTGCTCCCGGGGAGGAGCGCGATGCCCACGCAGGCCAGAACCCCGACGGCCAGCACCGCCAACGGAATGCCGAAGGCCCGCCCGCGCCCGCGCCGCGGAGCGCGGTGGTTCGTTGTCCTCATGCCCATCCGTTCAGTAGATCGAGTCGACGTCGCACCCTTCAGTGGCCGCCGGACGCGAAAAGGTTGCCGCTCCGCTGCCCCCATATCGCCGCGGCCGAGCGGGCGGCGGCACCCGCCGCCGCCCGCCCACGGCCCACGGCGATCAGGACAGGTCGCCGTACACCACGCCACGGCCGTAGCCGCCCAGGTAGACCCGGCCGTACACGTCGGGGTCGCCTTCGACGACGCTGATGGCGCTCCCTCCGAACTGGTGCTGGTCGTCGGTGATCCGGAGCCAGCTCGAACCGCCGTCGATGGAGCGGAACACCCCGGAGACGCCCTTCACTGTTCCGCTGAGGTAGAGCGCCTGGTGGGTGGCGCCCGGGGCGGCCTTGCCGAAGCCGACGCCGTGCGCCTGCTGTACACCGCCGAGCCTGGTGAAGCTCGCTCCGCCGTTGGTGGAGTGCGCGAGCCCGTTGCTTCCGCCGGTGATCCACAGGTCACCGGCGGCCCCGGGGGCGGCCTTGAGCGATCCGTCACCCAGGCCGGTGGCTCGGGCGGAGAAGCTTCTCCCGCCGTCGGTGCTGGCGTACAGGGTGCCGCCGGTGAGGGCGTAGAAAGTGTTCGCCGCCGAACGGTCGGCCACCACGGCCGTGTCCGCGGGCAGTCCGGAGGCCGCGGCCCAGGCCGAACCATGGTTGGTCGAGTAGAACGGGCGCCGGCCTGAAGGCGTCCACACCACGGTGGCGCCGTCCGCCGAGACCGCCACGGTCCCGCCGCCCGCACCGTCAACGGGAGTCCCGGCGAACGGCGTCCAGTCGGCTCCGCCGTCGGTCGAGTATGCGCCGTGCTGCGCGCCGCCGAGACCGACCCGGACCATGAACCCCGGCTTCGCCTGCGCGAAGTCGATGCCGGTGGTGTTGGTGAACTGCGGCCCTGACAGCGCCTTGGAGGGCACCTTGGTCAGGTCATCGTGCCGGAATCCGCCCACGTCACCGAGTGCGCTGACCAGCGGGAGGCCGGGCGGCTTGGCCAGTGCGAGCACCACGGTCTCCTCCAGCCCCCTGGCCGGGACCGTCCAGTGCGTGGCACCCCCGTGGTCGGCCGCGGTCACATCATCGCTGCCCCACATCCCCGATCCGGTGCCGTACAGCACGTGCCCGGAGTCGAAGGGGTCGATCGCCAGCGCGCCCATCCAGTGCCCGATACCGGTACCCACGTACGGCGCCCCGGAGGCGTCCCGCTTCGAGGTCGCGCCGAGCGCCTTCCAGGAGGCACCACCGTCGGTCGACCTGTACACCTCGTCCGAGGGCCACCACCGGTCCAGCGTGGTCACCATCACCGTGGACGGGTGCTGCGGATCGACCGCCAGCCCGGCGAAGCCGTAGCTGCCGCTGGACGGCGATACGTTCTTCCACACCCCGGTGGACGGCGTGTACTTCCACACCGAACCGGCCGTCACCCCGTTCGGGCCCGGGGCGTTGGTGTACGTCAGATACAGCGAACCGTCGCCGGAGAGCACACCGTGCTGCGGCAACTGCCCGGTGGGCCGGCCGGGCACCGCCTGCCAGGTGCTGCCACCGTCGGTGGAGCGGTACAGCGAGTTGGCCCGGTCGGCCACCCCCACGTAGATCGTCCGGCTGCCGGCCGGGCCGAACGTCACGAAGGACAGGCCGACTCCGCTGCTCGCACCGTCCTTGACGGGGAAGCTGTTCACCTGGCTCCAGGTGACGCCGTAGTCGGTACTGCGCCAGAGCCCGTTCTTGCGGGTGCCCAGATACAGCGTGCCGTGGTTGGCGGGATCCACCGCCAGCCGCTCACCCATGGACCGGCCGTCCTCGTTGCCGCCCAGTTTGAACGGCAGGTCGGTGCGCTGGAACGTTTTGCCCTGGTCGGTGGAGCGGAGGATCGCGCCGTTGCCCGCCCAGCCGTTGGTGTAGCTGCCGCTCGCGAGGTACACGCGGTCCGGGTCGACCGGGTCGGTCGCCAGGCTCTCGATGCCCAACAGGTTCCAGTCGGCTCCACCGATCCAGTCGGTCAACGAGGTCCACCGGGCGGCGGTCGAGTCCCAGCGGTACGCGCCGCCCACGTCGGTGCGCGCGTACAGCAGACCCTTGCGGGCGGGGTTGAAGACCAGCCCGGTGACGAAGCCGCCGCCAACGATCTGCGCGTTGTGCCAGGTGTACCCGCCGGAGCCGGATGCCTTCACCAGCCGCCACTGCTGGTTGGTGCTGCCCTGGTCGGCGTACTGGACGAGCGGCACACCCTCGCCACCGGAGCCGCCCCACACGTCGAGCACCATCTTGCTGCTCCGGGAAACGAACTTCACCGCGGCGCCGCCCACGTCCTCGACCTTCCACTGCTGTGAGGCGGAACCGTGGTCGGTCTGCTGCTCGACGGCGGCGGCGGACTTTGTGGAAGCGCCCCGCACTCCGAGGACCTTGTGGCTGCCGCGGTTCTCCAGCTCGACGTATCCGTCCCCCGCCGCCCGTAGCCGCCACTGCTGGCTCGCGGCATCGGCCGCACGGCTCGTCTGCCGTATCCAGGCGCCGTCCGAAGCGTCCGCCCCGGGCACGTCCATCACTTTGTCGCTGCGGACGGACACCAACGTGTAATAGGTGTCGGGATCCACCGTCGCGGCCTCCGAGTCGGCCTGCACGAACAGCAAGTAGGGACCGAGGACGCCGGGCACGCCGAGCGCCAGACCCAGCGCCGTCCAGCGCCGGCGGTGGCGCCCACGCGTACGTCTTGCGCCACCGGCCGCGCGCCTGTGCCCGCCGCGGCCGTCTGCCACGGGATCCGTCTCGTTCATGGGGGCTGCTCCTTGTTTCGGCCCTGCCCGCGCAACCGCCCGGATCAGCGGTGCGCGGCGGCATGCGGCGCGGGGATCGGACGATCCGCGGTTGTGATCGTCTTGGTGTTGCCCGTCAGTTGCCGCCGCTCCGCGAAAGGTTGCCGCCCGCGACAGTTCGGTTCACGGGGCGAGGGCGGAACCACTCAGGAGCGCACCCCCCACACCTCACGGTGTGGGATGCCGTAGCCCGTCCACCAGATCCGGAGCCGTGAGGTCCGGAGAAGTGCAGCGCAGGGCGCGCTGGATCGTGGTGTGCAGGATCGTGACGGCGTCGGGACCGAGGGCACTGAGGAGTTGGTCGGCGCCGTGTTCCAGCAGGGCCATCGCCTCCTCCCAGTCGTCGGCCACGGCGTCGTGGAGCCCTCGCAGCGCGACGGGCAGGTCTTGGGCCAGGAGGAGCGGGAACAGTGTGTGGCGGACTTGCTGGGGTACCCACGGCTCCCATGCCGTCAGCACGCCGGGGCGGGCGGCCTCCCGCAGCACCTCGGCCGGGTCCACCACACTCGCCAGGGCCGGAGGCGAGGCGAGCCGGGCGAGGGCGTCGACCCGGGTGGCCGGTGACGTCCGCGCCGTCGCCGCGATGACCGCCGTGCACAGCTCTCGCAGCTCCGCCCCGGCTGCGGGCCGGATGTCCGCGGCGTACGCCACCAGTTGGGCGGCCGCGACCACCGTGCCCTCGGCGAGCAGGCTCCGGATCCGTGCGACGAAGGCGGGAGTGAGCGTCTCGCCGTGCGCCGGAGTCACCAGTTCCGCGGCGGTGGCGTAGATCGGGTTGGGCGGGACCGGTGGCGTCGTGGGCAGCGCCAGGTCGCGGCGAGTGGTGGCCACCACGTGCTCGTGGAACGCCGTGGCCGCCACGGTCAGGTCGACCAGCATGTGCTGACGCCCGGCCGCCCACGAGGGGCCGAGCGTGCGCGCGTGGATCTCGCGCAGCCCCGACTGGTACGTGCCCCCGCCGAGCGCCTCTTCCGCGTACGTGCGCGACGCCCACAGGATGCGGTCCATCCATAAGGCGTGAGCCAGGAACGGGGTGGCCTCAGTCAACTCCCCGGCTTTCTGGGGCCTGAACGGGAAGATCCGCTGGGCGACCTCGAACCGTACGCGATGGTCTGGTCGCAGATATGCCCAGGCCTTCTCGTCGCCATCACCACCCAGCCACTCGTAGCGAGGGAGAGCCGCGAGTTCCTCGTCGAGTCTGTCCGACACGGTGGCGGCCTCGCCAAGGCCGTGCCTGGAGGCCTGGAGGAACATCTCGGCGAGGCCGATGGTGCGTTCGTCCCAGTCGGTGAGGTGCTCCACCGTGGCGAGAGCGCGAGGCAGGTCCCGTTCGGCGAGGGCCTCGGCGATGGTGCGGGCGGTCCGGCCCCAGTTGTAGGGGCCCCGTGAGACGTCCCGCACGACGGCGGCGGGGTCCCGGTAGAAGTAGGTGTTGGCGCGCGCGGCCCACTGGTGGGAGCTGTTGTACAGGTCGCTCATTTCCTGGAGGTGGGCGGGCAACGGCTCCGGCGGCGCCTGCCCGCCCACGGCCAACCGGTAGTACCCGCGGGGCCGCCCGCCGAGCAGCGGCGGCGTGTCGTCTCCGGCTCGCAGGCACTCCGCGAGGATCTCCTCCGCCTGTGCGGTGTCGCCCTTGTCCAGGCATGTGTGGGCGACGTGGGCGAGTGTGGAGTACCGGTCCTGCTCGAAGCCGGTCCAGGTGGTGCGGGTCAGATCGCGGGCGATGCGGGCCGCCCAGGGCCCGTCGTGGGGAGCCGTCATCACGGCCAGAACATGGAGACGAAGCTCAAGGGAGGAATCCCAGTCGGGGCCGGAGGCGGGCGGCATCCGGTCGTAGGCCCTCGCCAGCATGCCCAGGCCCGCGTCCCGGTCGAAGACGGCGAGCGTGGCGCCTGCGCGGACCGTGTCGTGCGTCGTGGCCTCGACGCGGTCGATGACAGTACGCGCCTGGCCGGGTGAGCCCCAAGCGGCCATCAGGCCGGCCATGGCCAGGTAGGCCCAGTCCGTCCCTCCGTCCAGTGGGAGTTGAGTCAAGCGCGTGAGTAGATGGTCCGCCAGCGCGGGGTGGGTCTCGTGGAGGCGGTCCGCCGCATCGACCAGTGCTTTGGAGAAGTCCTCCTTCTCCGACCAGTCCCGCAGGGCCTGGGGGTCCTGCGCCGCCTCGGCCCGCACGGCGGCCTGGATACGGTCGGATTCGGCCGCGTCGTGTGCGGCCCAGGCCGCTGCCAGCCGCGCCAGGCAGCGCAGTCGGATGGCCGGCCGTGTGGCCTCCAGCGCTGCCTCGGCCCGCCTCAGCAGCACGGGGACGTCGGTGCTCGCGGACCGGGCCGCGAGGTCGAGGTAGGCGTTCGGCTGGTCGTGGCCGCGCGCGATGATGCCGGAGGGTCCCTGGGGGACGGGGCTCATCGAGGCGATGAGCATGCGGGCGCGGGCCGTGTCCTGCTCCGCGGCGGCAGCGGCGAAGTAGACCTCGTCCGGCTGCCGTTCCCACGGCGGCGCGGCCTCGCCCCGATCGGCGTATTCGATGTCCCAGGCGTGCTGCCACAGCCGCAGCGCCCGGTCGAGGTCGTACGGGGCGAGCAGGGTCGCCGCGTTCCGTAGCGGCGCGGTCAGCCGCTGGCCACGGGCGTAGCCCTCCTTGCTCGGCGGGATCGCGAGGGCGGCCTGGACCACCAGCTCCAGCAGTTCCCGCCGGGTGGGGCCGCCGTCGTCGGGCCTGGCTTGCTCGAAGATGGCCAGCGTGGCACGGAATTGCTGATAGGAGGGGCCCACCGCCGTCATGTGCTCCAGCGCCTCGCCGGTGCGCCCGAGGCGGGCGAGAAGTCCGAGAGCCGCCGGCACGACACTTCGACTGGTGTGCAGCAGCCGACGGCGCACGATGCCCAGGTACAGCACGGCCGGGATGCCCTTGTCGCGGGTGAAGTGCTCGATGGCGTGGTCCGCGAGGAGACCGGCCTGCCGCTGGAAATGGCTGTGCCCCCCGAACGTGTGCCGGATCGCACGCAGCAGGCCGGGACACACGAGTTCGACGGCCGCTTCGTCCGCGAGCTTTCCCCCGCAGCGCAGTGCGTGGTCGGCGAGGTGGACCAGCCCATAGGGGTCGACGGCATTCCAGCGGACCTCGGCCCAGCCGGGTGCGTCGCCCTGATACCTGCGGACGATCCGGTGGTGCCATTCGAGCTGGTCGATCCAGATGTGGGGGTGGTCCTGGCGGGTCTGGTCGGCGGTGAGGAACTCGCCTATCGATGCGTGGTAAAAGGCGATCCGCCCGTCCCGCTCGTCGAGGAGCCAGCGCAGTCGGGCCACGACATCCAGTACGGCCCGCGGCCACACCCGCACACCGGCGAGCGTGGCGAGCTGTTCGGCGGTGAGCGCGGCCCGCGCGACGGCGAGGAGGCCGAGGAGGGGCCTGCCCACGCCCTCCCAGGCGGGCGTCAGGGTGTCGGCCGCGCCGGTCGGGTCACGGATGTCCTGCATGCCGAGGCGGTACAGGTCGGTGCGCGCGGTGTTGATGAAGAAGGCGTACAACCCGTTGAGGCCGTCGGGAAGTTCGACCGGATCGAGCAGGCGGGCGGTGAGCGCGGCGTCCCGGCCCTCGACTGCGTCGGTCAGGGCGCGGGCGTACGTCGACAGATAGAGGAAGTTGCCGGCAGCCCGGCGGACGGCGGCGCGGAGGAAGCTGTCCTGGAGGTGGCCGGCGGTTCGGACGGCGGCGAGGACGGGCGGTGTGCCCAGGGCGTGGGAGGCGTAGACAAGGAGGTCCTCGCCGACCTGCGGGGAGGCGGGGTCGATGGGTAGTTCGGTGGCTCGGTGGCGCAGCGGTGCCAAGGCGGCGTGCGGCCGGGAGGCCATGATGAGCGTCACGTTGGGTGGCAGCTCCTGCACCTGGGCCAGCCATCGCAGCAGGCTGGCGGCCGCGGGATCGTCAGCGAACTCGTCCAGGGCATCGAGCAGGATCACGATCCTCGCGCCGGGATCCTCCGCGATCAGGGCTTCGGCCGGTCCGATCAGGGCAAGGTAGGCCAGGTTGGCGGGCTCCAGCAGCCGCGGTTCCAGTTGCGCGGAACCGATCTCGATTCCGCTGACCCGTCCGGCCACCTCGGCGACCTGCTGGTCCAGATGCAGGGTGGCGGTCCGGTAGAACGGCGAGACCGTCAGATCGTCGATCCTGATCCCGACCACGCTGCTGTGGGGTGCGGTGGCGTCGATGTGCTGGCGGACCACCACCTCCAGGCGCTGCGGCTCGAAGAGCCCCGGGCGCTGCCGCGCGAGCTGGTGGCCGATGGAGAGGAGAAAGGACTGCACGTCTCCGCCGGCGAGCGCGCTGCGGCTGTCTCGTCGGCCGAAGTAGCGCAGCCAGCCGGGGTGTGCGCGGGCCAGCCCGGCGAGAAGGCTGGTCTTGCCCGCGCCGGGCTCGCCGGTCACCAGGATGTGGCTTCCCTGCGCTTGCTCGATCCGTTCGTGGAGCCAGCGGCGCTCGATGAAGTCCGGGCCGGTGCGGTTTTGGACGAGAGCCTCGAAGGAGCCGTCGATACGGTCCACGGCGTGGTCTCAGCGCCTCGGCCGGTCGGCTCCGAGGTCCACACCGACGGCCTCGCCGCCGCTCTCCACCCGCCCCACCCTCACGTCCCCCTCGATGGTTCCGCTTGCCCGCTCGGCCCGGACGGCGGCCACATATCCGGCCACTTCCTCGGCGGTGACCCTGCCGCGAACCACGCCCGATTCGCTCGGCTCTCCGGCGAAGAGCAGCGGGGTGCCGTGGATCACCTCAAGAACCCGGCGCAGGGCGTTGGCGCGGCGCAACAGTTGCTCGTCTGTGGTGGTGACCGGATCAACCCCACTGACGTACTCGTGGAGATCGGCCCGCAGGGCCCGCAGCTCCGACTCGAACCGTTCCACTTGCGCGGGGTCGGCCACCGGAAGCACACGCGGTTCGGTGACGGCCGCGGGGGTGGGTGAGCCGTCCTCGGCGGCCCGGTCCCGTCGCCGCCTGAGCAGCGCGCCCGCCTGGTCGTACAAGAACTTGACGCCTTCGGTCAGGGCGGTCGCTGTTAATGCGGCCAGGGAGAGTTCGTCGGACATGGCACGAGGGTAGCCAGAACGTCACGTGCCCGTAAGGAATTTGACGGTACGTCAGGTGCGTCAGGTTCCTGCTGGTATTCCGGAGCCCGGTTCACTGTGCGGCCGGGGGTCGGATCAGGTCACTCGGAGATAGCCGTCTCCCGGTTCGGCAGACGGGGTCAAGGGCGACGCCGAGGCCGAGGTCGCCGAGGTCGCCGAGGCCGCCGCGGCAACGCCAGGATTCGCTGCCTCGGCGAGCAGGCCATGGCCACCCTGAAGGGCTGGGCTGGGCTGGGCTGACGGCTGCTCCGAAAGCTCCGCAGCAGCACCTACCGCATCACCGACATGCTGAAGCCGTCGTCGTCCTTCACCAGACCCCAAGGTGAGGTCGGAAAGGCGCACTCCCTGAACTGTGTGCTGGTGCCGCGTTTTCCAGCGTGGTGCGTTGGCAGGCTGCGGGGCGGGGTGCTGGCGAATCGTTAGCAGGGTGTTAGCGGGGTTCATCATGCTGAGGTCGCTTTTGGTCTTCGGTTCATACCGTCATGCACTGCCGTGGCGTGGTCGCGAGGAAATGGCGAGTATCGCGCTCTGCCGTGGCTCCTCCCGAACGTACACCGCTCGGACGCGACGTTCAGAGAGAGAACGATGAGAAAACGACGAATGCTTACCGCCGCGATTGCCTCACTGCTGGCAACCGCTTCCGCTGCCGTGATCACTGTTTCCGCTTCGGCCTCGGAAAGTACTGGCATCGCCTTCCCGACGTCATGTTCGCCGCACCCGACGACGAAGCCGCCGAAGCAGCCGTCGCCGGATCCGACGACGAAGCCGCCGAAGCAGCCGTCGCCGGATCCGACGACGAAGCCGCCGAAGCAGCCGTCGCCGGATCCGACGACGAAGCCGCCGAAGCAGCCGTCGCCGGATCCGACGACGAAGCCGCCGAAGCAGCCCTCGCCGGATCCCACGACGACGCCGCCGAAGCACCCGGGCCGTTCAGCGGACATGCCACTGCCGCAGGCGACTGTGATAGACACCTCTTCCATCGAGTCGACGGGGTGTCCTACGGGAAATCCGTCGACGGGATTCTCTAATGCGCGGGCAACGTTCTATTCCACTGGCCTGGGGGCATGCGGCATCACCAACAATGATGGCGACTTCATTGTTGCGCTCAACTCCGCCCAGTTCG
Organism: Streptomyces sp. NBC_01431; assembly: GCF_036231355.1. NCBI lineage: Bacteria > Bacillati > Actinomycetota > Actinomycetes > Kitasatosporales > Streptomycetaceae > Streptomyces > Streptomyces sp. NBC_01431. Next base: position 73,526 of record NZ_CP109497.1, on the reverse strand, counting down.
GAAGCGGACACCCCAGCGCTCAGTGCGGAAAGAAGATCAAGATCACATATAAGGGGAAGTCGGCGACCGCGACGATCACGGACGAGTGCCCCGGCTGTCCCTACGCGGGCCTTGATCTGTCACCGGGTCTCTTCTCGCATTTCGACAGCCAGGACAAGGAAGCAATCTACGTCGACTGGAAGTTCGTGCGGTAGTCGGATCGCACGCCTAAGCCCTGCTGACTTGGCGAAGTACTTGAATGAGTGAGCCCATTTCAAGCTGAGGGGCCTGCAAGCGAGTTGGGCTGCTGCTGGACAACATGAAGAAGCTCCTGGGAGACGGGTTCACGACCAAAATCGCCCGTACTGCCAGGAGCTTCGTGGCGCTTGGCTGCCCGTCGTCGACGGATCTGCCCCGCCGCACCCTGCGATACGTGGCGGATCAACTGCTGGCCCGGCGGCGGGAGTTAGGGCGACGGAGGTGACTTCCGGTCGGCCGCAGGGCCCTGCTTGTCGTGGCCCGCCTGCGGTGCGGCGACGCTTGTGCCCAGCTCGTCGGCGGGGTCGGCATCGGCATCGCGACCGCGTACCGCTACTCCCACGAGCGGGCCTTGACGGCCGTTGAGCGCGGAAACGAATCCGTCGCACCTCGCCAAAGACTGGCAAGACATTCGGACAGCGACGGGTTGTCCGCCTGCAGCGTTGCGGATGCGGTTCCCGGCTCTGCTGCCCGGGTCGTAGCTGCCTTCAGCGGCGGACTTGCTGGTGGCAGGCGCGCACGATCAACGCTCGGCGCCGGTGGCCTGTGTCAGGAGCAGACGGGCGCTCCGTGTCGTGTCGAAACGCCGCAGTGACGGGCTCGGCGCGGCGCTCACCGGTCGTCGGATCGCTCGCCACGACCAGGTCGCCCACCTTGAGGGAGCCGATCTCCCGGTGTGATCCGTCCGCCATCAATACCTGGGTACGGCCGGGGAAGCTGTTGACCTTGCAGGTGGTGAGGTCCTCGAAGACATTGAAGGATTCCTCAAGTTTGGCGAGGGTCGCGGGGTCCAGGTCGAGGGTCTTGAGGGCTTTGAACGCGTCCTCAACGCCGATCCCGGTCTGGCGCGATGCCCAGCGCCTCGACTGCTGACAGCACTGCCCCACACGCTGTGCGAACAGTCCACGGTGATGGGCTCCCAGCACCGCGAGCCCGTCCACAAGACGTCCGCTGGGTGATGGATCGTCACGAACTCGGCCGAAGCCTGCGCTTCCGGACGGTTTGCCTCCGACGAGCAGCCCAAACGCCGACGCGTCCGCGCCGACGACCACGACCGTCTCTCTCCACCTGCCGGTACGCCGACCAGGACGCCCCCTACCCCAGGCACCGACACATCGCAGTGGCCGGACCGGTGCCCGGCCCTCCGGTGTACAGCGAGGGGATCGAGGCCCCGCTCTTCTGGGCGAAGAATCCCCCGGCAGCCGTGATCGGCTACAACGCGGCGGTGGCCGCGATTTGGATGGCGTCCAGCCGGGCAGGCGCTTCATTACGGGGCGTCCGTACCCTGGCCGGCGATGTGGGTGTCCATTCCGGGCTGGGGCGGCGCACTCACCCAGTAGCCGGATCGTACCTTCGCCTTCACCTTCAACGAGTTCGGACCGCTGGGCATCCGTCCCACCGTGGGCTCCTGCTGGGTGAAGCAGGCTGGCTCGACCGGTGTCCGGCGACCTACCACCCAACCCACGGCACCATCACCTACTTCCACGGCTGTTACTCGGTTGGCTACGAAACCCTGTAGGGAGTCAACCAGCGCCGCAAGGGCATCAGCTGGGGGGCAATCGGCGCAGCAAGGGCATCAGCCCCAGCTGGGCCGTGCCCAGAACGATCCACGCCGCCCGTCCCGACGGAGACCCGATCTACGTCATCCTGGACAACCTCTCCGCCCAGAAGAACTGGCGCATCCGGCGGTGGGCGAGGAAGAACAAGGTCGAGCTGTGCTTCACCCCGACCAACGCACCCTGGGCCACCCCGATCGAGGCGTATTTCGGGCCGTGCGGCAGTTCACCCCCGACAACTCCCACCACCCCAACCACACCGGCCGGACAAGGGAACCGCACCTCCACCTACGCCGGCGCAACGCCAACACACGGCACCCCAGTGCCCCGGCCGCTCAGCGCCGTGAACGTGCCCGCATCCGCAGTGAGCGCCAGCAGCGCCGGGGCAGCCACTCACGTTCCGAAGGGGCGTTAACGCGGGGGAGAAAATGCAGTCGATGCTGAGGGCACCCACTCACTTCGCCAACCGGAAGTGCACGATGGTGATGGTGTCGGTCGGCCCGATGCGGGGGTAGTGAAACCGCAGTCTGTCGTGAAGCTCAGCGAGATCACGGAAACCGTCCGCGCGGGCGTCCGACTCGCTCAGCTCGGCAACTCTTTTCACAGTGACCTGCGTGACGACACCCGGTAGTGCCACCTCGTCGTCCAACTCGAACACCAGGCATACCGGGCCCGTCTCCACCGGGTCACGGAAACGCACCGTCGTCGTCTTCTGTTCGGCGCGTACTGCATCGAGGTAGTCGGGATGGAAGTGCAGGCTCTGAGGCGCCGTTGAGGGCTGCGATGAAGTGGTGCCGTCCATTCGGTGCACCCTAACGGAACGCCCCAAAACCCTCCCACATGATGTGGCGGATGCCGCGGGCCGGTGAACGTTGCCGGTCGCAGCACTAGACATGACTACCCTCCGCCCCTCCGACCTCTACGCCCGGTTCCAACGAGACTGGATCACCGTTCGTCGGGAGAACTGCTGGTGATACCGCCTTATCTCACGCTGACCAGCAAGAACTCGCCGAACTACACGAACGGCGAACTCGTCCGCCCGGCTGGTACACCCGCCGCCTCTCGATAACACTCCTACCAAACCGGATTCATGAGTGCAGTGTGCTTGACACGTCTCTGCCACCCACCGCTTCGGCAGCACCTCGCATACACGTATGTCGTCGATGCGTTTGACGGTCTCCGGGTGGCGCGATTTTCTTTCGTGGCAGTCGATGAGGGAGCCGGTGTAGCCGCCGTCGGCCCAGACAAGGGTGACGTCGCGGTGCAGACGAACGCAGCCGGGTCAACGGGCCAACGGCGGCGGCCCGTCGCCGAAGTTCGCGGCGGGGGACCGCGACGACCAGGAGCTGACCGAGCGCGTGTCGGTCGCGATGCGCCGCTTGCCGTACGGGCAGGGGTGTGCCGAAAGTACCACTCGGTGGACAGTCGGCATCCTGTCGCCACGGCGGCCCTTGACGTCCTGTCGGACGCCCAACCGGTGGTCGAGTGGTGTGAGCCACGCATGGCAGTCGCCAAGGGGCAACCCCTGCCGTGCTGGTGAGGGCCGTCTCCCTGAATGAAGGCACTGAGGCTGGGATACCGACCCGGCCAGGCCTCGCAGCTCAGCCGCGGCGGCGAGCACGGAAGTATGTGCGCCGGCTCACTGGCCTGCGGTTACGATTCCCCGTCGGACAACGGGAACCAACCAAGAGAATCGTCGTACGTGAACAGTGAAGATCCAGTGGTCTCGGGGATATGCCTTTCCTACCGCCTGCTGGCAGGAGACTTCAAGGAGGCCCTCAGAGCCCGCGCGAGGGTCTCGGCCGCTGCCCGTCGTCAGCGCGTCATCATGCTTGTGTGCGGCTCGGTGATTTGGGTGTGCGGGATCATGGCGCAGGCGGCCGGCGGCGACCTCCCCGTGCCGTTGATGGTGGGCATCACCGTTTTCGCCGTGCTCATGGTCGGCATGCCCCATCTCCAGGCGCGCCAGTTCCACAAGCTCACCGCGAACAACGGCGAGTATCGAGCGACCATCTCGGACGCTGGCATCACCATCGCGCATCAAAAGGCTGCCACCACACTGACCTGGCAGGCAGCTCCCCGATATGCCGAGACGACGCAGCTCTTCGTACTGCTGGGCTCGGACAAGAACGCATCATGCCTCACCATCCTGCCGAAACGAGGCGCCAGCGACGTGCACGCACTACGAGCAGCGCTCGAGCGTCGCGCAGCGCGGGTGTGACCAGCCTCTGACTTCCTTCGAGGTAAAGTCCGCCGGTCCCGAGCGCCTTTCATAAGCATGAGCAACCGGCGGCCGGCCGCGCTATTGGGCGCGGCACAACGCCTGATCTGACCACTCTCACCAGCGCCGGGCTGGTCAGAGTCGCCAGTTACTGGAACTATCCGCGGGTATGGCCGACGGAGACGACGGTCCCTGGCCGCCATCGCCACCGTCCTGCGCCGCCACCTCGGTACCGACCTCATCTCTTCAACTGGACCGCTGCCGTAACGAGTACCGGTCGGATCTGCTCATTGAGTACGTGTAGATGAGGTGTCTGCCCGGAGTCCGGGCAGTGGGCGGTGGCAGGTGGCGTGGGTGCGGGTCCAGCAGTTCAGCAGTTCCTGGTTGGCGTCGAGGGTCGTTCTTCACCTCGCCCAACCTGCGTTTGGCCTCAGCCGCGTACGAGGCCAGCACGGAGGCGCGCCCTGTGAGGCCAGGGGGCCACCGCGGAAGATGCGGCGGAAACCGCAGACGAGGCAGCCGATGCCGCCCTGCTGGTGCTCTTCGAAGAAGTTCCCGAGTTGCTGGGGCATCCGGCCACGCCGACCACCACACATGCCAGAAGCAGCGAGCCTGCAGCGCGCCGAGCGCGAACGTCCTGCTTCCCCAGAAGTCCTGCCATGTCGTCTCCCGTGCTCTCACGGACCGGCAAGGACGGTTACCGACCTCCGGCCAAGGGCTCTACGCCGACAGCCACATGCCGGACAGCGGCGCCCAAGGGCGGTTCACCCGTAGGCACACTCTTTGAGCGCGTCGGCGGCCGAGACCTCAGCGGTCGGTGTGCTTCGTTCCATCTCTTCTCAAGCCGGTTTGAACGGCCGTGATGGCGATTCGGGTCGCGACACCGAGCAGGATCAGATTGCCCGTCATCTGCACCATGTTGACGATGCGGGCGGCGTCGCTGCGGGCGACGATGTCGCCGTATCCCACGGAGCTGAAGGTGACGAGGGTGAAGTACAGGGAGGCGGTCCTGGTGAGTGGTCCGTTGAAGCTGCCGGAGTCGCTCCGTTCGAGCAGGTAGTAGGCCGAGGCGAAGAGCAGAAGGTACAGCTGGAGGGTGGTGGCGAGCGCCTGGACAGCCCGCAGTTGGGGAGTCGGCGAGCGGGTGATGGAGTGCATCTGCCACACGAACAGTGCGAGCACGACGACAAGTCCGACGATGAGGGTGGCGATGACTCTGCCGGAGGGCTGCTGAGTCAGCGGCAGCAGGTAATAGCCCGTCAGTAGACCTGCCGCGGTGAGGAGGAGCCGGACGACGGCGGTAATCGCTGTCGCACGTTTCGCTACGTGATTTCGCAGGCCATCTTTCAGGCCGGTGCCACTTTCACTCATCGCTGAGCCTCCCCGGCGCTGCTCCCGCGGACTTGCGCGGTGAACCACATCGTCGGCGGGCGACCGACGGATGTGACTCCCATCGGTACTCTCCCGGCCGCTGCCAAGCTCGGAGCTGCCTCGATGGCAATGCCCGCGCCGACCAACCCGTCGACGGCCAGCTCCGCATGGTCCGGTGTGGCGCCCGCCTGCAAAGCGGTCACCTCGGTCTCGCTGTGCTTCGCAATCCGATTGATCGAGATGTTTGTGACGGAAATTTCCACTAAAATAATAGATCGGGCCGCGTTCAGCGGGATCGGAAACTGCCCACTTTGCACTGGGGCACCTCCCGAAGGCCTGATGGTCAGCGGCATGGGGTTCGCACTCTCATCTGATGACGACATCACAGGGAGTCTTCCGGTCCACGCAGCGTCGTGTATCACTCCGTCCGGGTGACGCGGATCGACGGCCTCGCCGCGCAGCGCCGGGGCACGGCATCCCACGGGGATGCAGTACCCCGCTCTGTCGGCGGCCGCACCCGGTCGGCCGAAGGGAGACACTGATGCCCGGTCTGCCCCCGAAGACCCACCTGCCACCCGCATCGCGGCGCTGGCGGCCCTGGACACCTCCCCGCCCGGTACCCGCTCACTGTCGGCGCCGCCGACGAGACCGGTGCTACTGCTGGAGAAGATCCAGGACACCCACGTGGCCATCATCTCGGTGGTCGGTAGCACCCGCACGGTGACCGCCGAGCGCAGCAGCGGCGAAGCCTTCGGGCCGCCCAGTGCTGCCCGGCGAAGGCGAGAAAAAGGAGCGGAGACATGAATCTGGCCTACGACTACCCGGTTCTCGGAGCGTTCTGGACGGTCATGTGGATCTTCCTATGGGTCCTGTGGATCGTTCTGCTCTTCCGGATCATCGGCGACATCTTCCGGGACGACACGCTCGGCGGAATGGGCAAGACGGGATGGCTCTTGTTCGTGATCCTGCTGCCCTTCCTCGGCGTGTTCGTCTATGTGATTGCCCGCGGCAAGGACATGGGCGATCGCGAGGTGCGGCATGCGCGAGCCCGACAGGAGGCCTTCGACGATTACGTGCGCAAGACGGCCGGCACCGGCGCGGGACCCGGAAGCGAGGTGGAGCAACTGGCGAAACTCTCGGAGATTCGCTCCAAGGGCGACATCACCGACGAGGAGTTCCAGCGGGCCAAGGAGAAGATTCTCCACTGAGCCCAGGGGAACGCTCAACGCCGGGGCAACGGAGGGGAGAGACGGACCACCTTGGGCTGTTTCTCACCGTGAGCCACGGTTCAACCTCTGCCGACAGGCTGCTGGTTGTCCCTCCGCACTGCCACCGCCCGCACTTGAGCGGTGCGCAGTCAGCGCTCTCGACGACATCGTCCAGGCCCACGCCGAGCCCCTGCCACAACACGGCCCGGGACCCGGAACCGGGCGGCCGGGAGTGGATCTTCAGTGGCAGACATGCAGTCTCGCACCACTTGATGGCGCGACACCGTCCCCTCGTCTGCTCGGCGCACAGTGGTCCCCGCGGACGAACCCCGCGCCAAGGACGGCAATGCGACGTCGGCTCCCCGGGATACCGCCCTCCCTCACGCGGCGAGGAGACGACACGGAGCATGTCCGCGACCGGCGGGGCGAAGACGCGTTCAGAGGAAGCCAGCACGCAGCGCGTGGGCGACCCGTGGGGCGAACACGTTCAGCAGATGCGGGTTGAACGAGGACATGGACAAGCACAACAGCTCGCCCCGACCCTCGCCGCCCTCGCACAACGCGTGGGAGGAGTTTACGCCGTTCCTCCGGTTGGACACCGAGGTCCGCCGCATCGTCTGCACACCTGCTCTGGCGCCACCCCCAGACCCGCCAGAGCATCGGCGACGCCTTAGATACGGCTGAACCTGACAGGCCGGCAGTTCAACGCCAGCGAGCTCAAGAGCGGTCTTGTGCACGGCCGGTACGTAGCCGAGGGCGGCCGTGGCCTGATGCGGGGTGAGTTCTGGTTCGGTCTGCGGGCGGTCGGCGATCCGCTTGCCGCGCAGCTGCGCCAGGTTCTGCTTGGCGGTGGTGTACGCGATGTCGAGGGCGTGGGTGACCTGCTCGATGGTGACGGCCGGATCCGCGTCGAGTATCTCGGCGATACGGGGCGGGAGTTCACCGCGGGACCATGTCACCGCTGCTCCTCGGGCGGCCCCCGGACCCGTCTTCGGAGCGTCGCGAGTCTCCTTGGAGGCCTGGCCAATGATCCGCGGCCAGTTGCTCCACTCCTCTGACCGCCACCGCATGCGAGGCGATCTGCGGGTAGGTCCTGTACGTGTTCCAGGTCTGCGGGGTTACCCCCAGCGCGGCGGCGGCCTCAAGAACCGCTCATCAACTTCCTGGGCCGCTACTTCAGCGTCAAGGCCAGCGGCCCGGGTCGAGGCCTGCGCCCCTTCCGGGGCCCGACGCTGCCCACGAGGGCGAGGGCGAGGACGAGGAGGGCTCAGGGCACCGGCCTCGGACGACGCCTTGGGCTGCCTAAGGGCCGTCCCGCAGTTGATGACGAGGCGCTAAGGGGCAGTCCGCGCATTAACTCGCGCGCGGCCGTGCGCAGCGCCTCCCCGTCGCGCGTCAGCGTCGCTTGCCCTGGCACTTCCCGTAGCGCATGCCGTCTGCCTTGGGCATCCGCGGGCGCTGCGCGGAGAGCGAGAGCACGAGCAGCGTCGCTACGTATGGGGTCGCGCCGACGAAGTCGCGGCCCGTATAAGAGTCGCGGCTCATCTGACGCCCGACTTGATCCATGGCCATCTGACGAAGCAGACCACGATGGGGGCAACGAGCATGGTCAGCAGCCACAGGCCCACGCTCGCTGGAGAGTAGATGTAGTAGCGCCAATGCTCTGGCAGGGGTGACGGCGCGAGTAGGAGCGCGATCAGCACGGCCCACGTGGTCAGCACGGTTGCTGCCATGCGTGCTGCGGTCATTCCCATCGGCCTCTCGACGGCGCTCAGCTCTTCGGATTTGATGATAGAGCGGCTGGGATGATCTCGCCGTGGCCGGCGTGATCACGGCGTCGGAGCCGTCCTGGACAGCCCCGTTCACCGGGCTGAGCCCCCGCCTGTTCGGGAAGCTGGTGACGGTGCTGCGGCGCGAGGGTGCGGACGCGGTCCGCCGGGGCCGGCCATGCCAACTGGATCCGCTCTGCGGGGTTTCCAAGTCGGCGGTGGACCGGATCATCGATGATCTCGGGCCGATGCTCGCCCTCCAGTCCGCAAGCGGTTCGCGACGCCCGTTCCCACCGAAGGCCACGGCGAAGAAGATCTGCCCAGGCTCCCAGGCCCGGTGCCTAGAGGCATCGAAGCCCGACGCGGCCACCGACCAACTCCTGGTCCGTATGGCGCCGCATGAACGACCAGCAGAGTGCCGGGAGTTGGCGCCCGCGCGGAAGACTGGCCGAGAGGGCGGGGTCGGTCCGGATGTGGCCGCCGGAGCCTCACGTGATTTCGGTCCAGGACTGAATCGTCTTTGCCCTGGCGCCAGTTACCGCCCACCCGGGCTGGTGCGCCAGGCGCCCGGTACCGCGGGCCATGTTGTTGGTGCGGGTGGGTGGCGCGTGGCGTAGACCCAGCTGATCGTGCGCTGGTGGGAGCCGGGGCGGCGCCAGTAGGTGACGACCAGTCCGTACGCACACGCGATACCAGGATCGGGACGGCGCGCATTGGCGCGCTCTGGTCGACGTAGGAGTCGGAAGCGGCCGGAGTCACTGAAAGGCGAGAGCGACAAGCGCCTGAGCGCGGGCTAGTAGTGCCCGGACTTTCAAGGATATCGGCACAGCGGAAACTTCTTGAACGGCTGGTGGTGAATCCAGCCGCGCGGGGGACGCGAAAGTCACACGGTGACCTGCCGGGACCGGTGCCGCGCCCTGGACCGGGTGAGCCGATGGGCACCGCTCCGGGGGCGCCATCCCACCCGTCGCGCACGACGGACAGGCCGACCGCGATCGTGGACCTTTTGCCGCTTTCCAGGGAGGTGTGTTCAGTGGCCGAGTTGCTGTCGGCAGGCGCGTACGACTGATGGGTCAAGTCCGGTGCCCTGCGCCCAGGAGCAGAGGGTGCTGGCGTCGTAGTCGGTGCGTGGGCGTGTCCGCTGATGCCGCGGCGGAGGTGAGTCGGGCTGAGCGGCAGCCCTGTGCCGGTCTGGGGGGCGCGGGGCAGGGTTGTCTGTCCGGGGGTGCGCGTGGTCACGAACGGCCTGGCCGACAGGCTTGGTGCTGCTGGTCACAGCGGCGGGGCTGGGGGTGGGGGTGAGGTCGGACATCGGGGTCAGGGTCTCGTGGGCGGGCGCCTGGACGGGATCGGGCCACCCGGAGCTGGGCGCCACGGTGGGCAGGTGGCCGCCGTCCTGGACGAACCCGCCGCCGCGCGGAGTGGGCTTGGGAGCCACGGCGACGCAGCCCGTGGCGAACAGGACGACGTAGACCGCGAGCAGCAGGCGAGGCCAGTGAAGTAAGCGCATCAGGTGCCGGTGGGGGCGAGTTGTTCCTTCGCGGTGGAGATCAGGGCTCGGTCGACCGTGCACTATTCCGTCCTTCCTGCCCACGTTTGGGGCCAGCGGGCAGGGTCGTGCCCGTGATTAGTTGGCAGTGTTCGGTCAGCGGCCAGGCGCACATCGTCGGCGGCGACCCGTCAGCGGGTGGCGAGGAGGCCAGCCACCAAGGCCCGGAGCCCATCCAGGTAGGTGTCCTCGGCGGTCAGCGGCGCCCAGTGGTCCGCGACCTGTGCCAAGCGGGGTAGCTCGCTCGGGTCGAGATCGGCGAAGACTCGCTCCCGGTAGGTAGGACGGTCATCGTCTGTGCGCCGCCGGGCCGCTGTCGCCCGGATCACGATCTCTCCGGCGGTGTAGTACCAGATTGCGCGGTACCCGTGTACGGCCCGCTCGGGGGGCAGGCCGCATTCGACCAGGCCATCGATGATCTGCTCGACAAACCACAGGGCGGATGTGGACATCAGGTCGTCGGCGGTCAGCACCTCCACGATCCAGGGGCAGGCGGCGAGCGCCTCGTGGATCGTGGCAGCGGCGACGACGATCCGCTCGCGAGGCTGGGCGGGCAGTTCGGGTCGGTGCAGCGTCCGCGCGGCGTAGTCGTCCAGCAGCAGGACGAGCAGTTCTTCCTTGTTGCGGACGTGGTGGTAGAGCGCCATCGGCGTACTGCCGATCTCTGTGGCCAGCCGACGCATGGTCAGCCGGTCCACGCCTTCCGCGGCCACGATCCGGCGTGCCGTCTCGACGACCTCCTCGCGGGAGATGCGTGGAGGTCGGCCGAGGGGTTTGCGCGGTGCGGACGGTTGCGGCATGCCCTCATCTTCCCCCAGGACTCGACAGCGGCGATCCTCTGAGGCTACTTTCCTTACATGTATAAAAACTTACGGGGGCGTCCCGGCGCAGTGCTGGCGGCTGCCGCCGTCGCTCAGTTCGCCTTCGCCCTGGACATGTCGGTGGTCAACGTCGCACTGCCCGCGATCCGCACCGCGCTGGGATTCGCGCCACTCGACCTGTCGTGGGTCGTGCACGTCTACGCGCTCACGTTCGGCGGCTTTCTGCTGCTGGGGGGCCGCGCCTGCGACCTGTACGGCCGGCGTCGGCTGTTCCTGCTGGGCCTGGCCGTCTTCGGGCTGTGCTCGCTGGCAGGCGGGCTGGCCCAGGCACCCTGGCAACTGATCACCGCCCGCGCCGGGCAGGGCTTGGGCGCGGCCGCGGCTGCCCCGGCCGCACTGGCGATGCTCACCACCACCTTCGCCGAAGGCCCGCAGCGTGTCCGCGCGCTCGGAGTGTGGAGCGCCGTGAACGCCGCGGGGGGAGCGCTGGGCGTGCTGGCGGGCGGGCTGCTGACCGAGTACGCGGGTTGGCGCTGGGTGATGCTGATCAACCTGCCCATCGTGGCGGCGGCTCTCGCGCTGGCTCTCGCAGGCGTGCCCGCCGAAGCACGCCCCGCCCGGCGCGAGAGGCTGGACGTGCTCGGCGCCGCCCTGGCGACCGGCGGAGTCGGGTTGCTGGTGCTCGGCGTCGTCCGCACCGACGCCCAAGGGTGGGGCTCACCGGCCACATTGGCGATGCTCGTCGCCGCGGCCACACTTTTGGCCGCCTTCGTCTTCGCCGAATCCAGGACCCTCGCACCGCTGTTGCGCCTCGGCCTGCTGCGCAGCCGCTGGGTCGTCGGCGCCAACGTGCTGGTGTTCCTGGCCGCGGCTGGGCAGTTCGCGGCGTTCTACTTCGTGTCCCTGTACATGCAGCAGGTTCTGGGCATGGGTGCCGCAGCGACCGGCGCCGCGTTCCTGCCCTTCTCGGCGGGCCTGGTCGCGGGCACCCTCGTCGCGACTCGCGTCACCGCGGCCCGCACCCCCCGTGCGTCCCTGGTGCCCGGCGCCCTGCTGGCCGCCGCGGGCCTGACCTGGTTCGCCTTCATCAGTCCCGACGGCGGCTTTCTCACCGACGTGCTCGGCCCATCCCTGATGACCAGCATCGGCACCGGACTTGTCCTGGCCCCGGTCGCCGCCGCCGCAACCACCGGCGTCGCCGCGCGCGAGGCCGGTATGGCCTCCGGCCTCTTCAACAGCTCCCGCCAACTCGGCGGCTGCATCGGCTTGGCCGCCCTGGCCACCATCGCCGCACAACGCACCAGCACGGCGACCGACCCCGCCGCGCTCAACGACGGCTACGCCCTGGGCCTGGCCGTCGCCGCCGCCCTCTTCGCGCTCGCGGCGGTCGTGGCTATCGGCGTGCTGCCCCGCCGCCGAGCCGAAACACCTCACTCGCGACCCGCCGCCCCCGCAGAGAACCGACTGGAAGGAACGCCATCATGACGACGACACCCATCTCATCCATCGACCTGTTCGCCTCGGCGCTGCACATCCACCCCGACGGCGATGTCCGAGTCGCCGAACGGCGGATGACGAGCAGCGACTCCGGCGCCTGGCAGATCGCGACGTTCCACGTGGAGACCGATGCCGACGTTCACGCTGACCACTGGGAGATGCACCCAGAGGCCGATGAGGCGGTGTGCTGCCTGACCGGCGGTGTCCGCCTCCGCTTCCGCCCCGCCAGGCCCAGCGGCGCCGACGAGATGGTGCAATTGCAGGCAGGCACCGCCGTGGTCGTCCCCCGCGGCCGCTGGCACCGCCTGGAACTGGACGCCCCCAGCGACCTGATGTCGATCACCCTTCGCCACGGCACCCGCCTCGAAAAGCGCACCGACACTCGCTGAGCGGAGCGTGGCCCTGCCGGGCCACCACAAGCCTCGCCACAGGAGCGGAGTGTCAGGTCCCTCTGTGACAGCGGTCATCGTGCTGATCTCCTTCAGGACTGGGAGATCAGCCGGTGACCGTTCGTCTATGTGGCCCCCACTTGGTTACCGGGTCAAACCTCCGGAACGAGCGGGAACCCGTACACCACTTCCGTGGACGCAACCCCCGGCCTGACCAGCCCTACTCGCGAACACCCTGCCCCTGTTCCCCTGGGGTGTGTCCAGCCACTGGTGTAACTCGATTGTCGGGTTCTAGCTAGTGCTCATGGGCTCGCCAAGGCGGCGCACACAGAGGAGGGGCAAGCGGATTCCCGGATAAGATTTCTATAAACAGTCACGCCGGGGCTGTGTCGGCGGGAGAGGCCGGGGCATTCTATGCCTTGGAGGTTGATAACTACGGTTCCCCTTCTTCTCGTTCTTCTTCTGGCTCTGATCCTCTTCGGCGCGGGTTTCGCGCCGAAGGCCCTGTGGTGGGTCGCAATCATCGTCCTCATGGTTTGGCTCGTCGGGTTCGTCGCGCGCCCCAAGGGAGGAAGCGGCCGCTGGTATCGCTGGTAGCCAGCCCAGACCGCAGCATGTCCAGAGGTGGGTGGCCCCACGCTACGGCGTGGGGCCATCCACCTCTTTGACGGCCCGTCCAATCACGCTGGGAATTGGGGCCATCACGTTTCCGGATCGCGGTTAGGGGCATCACGTGGCCGTGGCGCGATATCCGCGCACGGGAACCGCGCCTCCAGGAAATCGCGCCACGGTCCGCCCGATTCCCGGCAGGGCGCCAGCCGTGATGAGCGCCCAGGGCTGTTGCAAAGTCTGACGATCTTGGATCGTTGCTGATCAGGCCAGGCCGAGGAGGTCCAGCGGGCGGTGGAAGGGCTCGTAAGACATCTCGCGGATACCGGCGACGATGTTGGTATGACCTGCCGCTCGTAGCTGGTTGATCGCGAAGCTGCGGAAGGTGGCCATGTTCTGTGGCCCGTGTCCCGTGCGGATCTTCGAGGCGTCCTCGGCGAAGGCGGTGTCGCGGACGAAGTGGAGCCGATTCTCGATCACCCACTGGGAGCGAGCCAGCCGTCCGAGGCGCTGTGGGGATGCCTGGCGGGCCGTGAGGTCGGTGAGTGCGTAGATTGTCTGCCGTGTGACCTTGCCCGAGCGCAGGTGGGTGCGGTGGCGCAGAATCCTCGCTGCCTGGACCGCGTGCGGAAAGTCCAGCCCCAGTTCGGTGACGGTCAGGGCCCTGGTCGCTCTCGTCTCCTTGCGGCCGTGCCCCGTCTCGCGGTCGTAGCGCCGTGCGGTGGCGAGTTTCCACGGCAGCGACCTCAACTGACGCAGCAGTCCGGGCTGGTTGGCCTTGACCACCATGAGGTAGTGGGCTCTCTTCTCCTCCACCAGGAAGCGGGCGTGGTCGCGTTGGGTGTGCAGCGCGTCGGCGGTCACCGTCACGCCGGTCAGGTCGAACGGTTCCAGCAGGGCGGCAAAGCAGGCGATCTCGTTGGTCTTGTCCGGCACCCGCAGCTGGGTGACGGCCAGGCCGGTGCCGGTCATCGCGGCCAGCAGGTGGGCGGCGGGGCCGGTGGCGGTGCGCGAGCCGCGGGCGCTCTTGCCGTCGACGGCCGGGGTGGCCGTTCCGGCCGGGTCGGCACCGAGCAGGTCCGCGAGCCCGCCGGGGCAGACGGCGTTCAGGACGCGGCGGATGGTCGCCGCGCTCGGCGCGACACGGAGATTGAAGGCGGCCGTGGTGCGAGCGCCGAGCCGGGCCAGGGCCTCCTGCGGGGCAGCCTTCGCCCACTGGCCGATGGCCGCGAACGAGCGGGCGCCGGCCAGCACGGCCGAACCGGCGATCAGCAGCACACTCACGAACGGGTGACGCGTCCCGCGCCGGCGGCGCGGATCGGCCGGCGTGGCCAGCCGCTGAGGCAGCCCCGGCAGTACACGGTGCTGACGCGAAGGCGACTTGATCAGACAGACACTGGCAGACTGACGGCACATCGAAGCTCCGGTTGGGCAGGGCGACTTGAGAGGTCACCCACTCCAACCGGAGCTTCGTTGCATACGAGACGGGACGAACGGCACACGTCACACCACCGTGACCTGCAACTTCCCGCTACCACCGGGACTTTGCAACAGCCCTGGGGGGCACCTGGGCGATCTGGGGCGAGAACCTGTCGAAGCAGGTGTCCACGTGGTGGACGAGACCGAGCGTCTTGGCGAGCGCGCGCAGCGCAGGCCAGCCGTCGCGCGGGACCCACAGGTCCATCGCCGGTTTCAGCCCGTTCGCCACGGCGATCAGGGTGGGGAGTTGGGCGCCGCCGCGCGTGGCTTCGGCCAGATTCCAGTATCGGCTGGCGCGCAGTTCGCGTTCTACCGCTTCCGTGGCCGGCAGGTTCACCGGACGTGCCGAGGCGGTGCCGGGCTCTGTTCCGTCTGGCAGACGCAAGCCCCACGCAAGGGCCTTTGTTGTTGTGCGTACGTCCTGGTCGACGGAGAGCGGAGACCACCGAGTCATGAGGGCTTCGGTGTGCGTGAGGATGTAGAGCGCTTCGTCCCGCTTCGTCGACTCGGCGAAGTAGCCCGGGAATCGACGTGGGCAGCACCCGGCCCGGCGCCGCCTGGGCGCTCCTTCTCGTCTGGCCCGCACCGCCCTGACCTGCGCAGACGCTCAACCACCCAGCTCCGGGGGGCGTATCGCGAAAACGCGACATCACCCTGGGTGGCTGTTGTTGGTGTCGGGAACGTGCCAGAAGCTGTCTGCCGTCCCTGCTGGACTAGTGATCACACCCCATGTGATGCCCAACACAGGACGGGATTCATGTCCACAGCAACCACCACCGCCGTCGAAGCCTCAGCGGCTCCCCGCTCACCCCTGGTCTCCTGGCTGGCCGTGATCTCGGTGATGATGGGGATCTTCTCGATCGTCACCACCGAAATCCTCCCCATCGGTCTACTGACCTCGATCGGGTCAAGCTTCACCATCTCGGACGGAATGGCCGGGCTGATGATGACCATGCCCGGCTTCCTCGCCGCGATCTCCGCGCCCGTGGTGACCGTGGCCACCGCCCGCATCGACCGCCGGGTGATGCTTGGCGCGTTCATCCTGCTCCTCGCGCTGGCCAACTTCCTGGCGGCGACAGCGTCGAGCTACTGGATGATCCTGATCTCGCGGGTGATGGTGGGCATCACCATCGGCGGCTTCTGGTCCATCGGTGCGGGCCTGGCCGGTCGGCTCGTGCCCGCTGAACAGGTGGGCCGGGCCACCTCGGTGATCTTCTCGGCGGTGCCCCTCGGCTCTGTGCTCGGTGTCCCGCTCGGTACGTTCATCGGAGACATCGCGGGCTGGCGGACCACATTCCTCGCCATGGGCGTCTTCACCCTGGCGGTGTTCGTCATGCTGCTCCTGGTGGTCCCTGCCCTCCCTGCCGTCCAGGCGACCCGCCTGAACGTGCTCGGCGGCATGTTCCGCAGCATCAACACCCGGTTCGCCCTGGTGCTGACGTTCCTCATCGTCCTCGCTCACTTCGGCACCTACGCCTACGTCACCCCCTTTCTCGAGCAGGTGACCGGGGTGAGCCCCGGGCTCATTACGGTCTACCTGCTCGCCTACGGAGTCGCGGGGATCGCGGGCAACTTCCTCGGTGGCTCGGCCGTGACCCGCTACCCACGAGCCACCTTCGCGGCAGCCGCAGCGATGATCGCCTGTGTCACCCTGCTGCTGCCGGTGCTCGGCAAGTGGGACTTGGGCGCGGTGGCCCTGCTGGTCGTCTGGGGCATCGCCTACGGCGCTGTGCCCGTCTGCTCGCAGACCTGGTTCGCCAAGGCCAACACCGCCTCCCCTGAAGCCTCCTCCGTCGTGTTCACCGCGTCGTTCCAGGCCACCTTCTCTATCGGAGCGCTGACGGGCGGCCTCGTCATCGACCACACCTCCCCCTCCACGGTCATGACGCTCGGCGGCTGCGCCGCCGCCCTCATGGTCCTCGTGGCCTGGTTCCACCACGCCAGGAGGATCTCGTGGCTTGAGCCTGAGTAGGGCCCGAGCCTCTCTCTCCCGCGTGGCGCGCCGCGGCCCGCCCCTTTCGGCCGCGGCGGCCGACCCCTGCGAACGGTGCATACACACATCCGTCTTCGGAGCGCCCGGGAAGCCGGTCCTCATCGTCGACCTAAGGAGAACGTCACACATGTGCGGCATTGCGGGTTGGATAGATTTCGGTCGCGACCTCACCCGGGAACGCGCCACCGTGGACGCCATGACCCATACCATGGCCTGCCGCGGCCCGGACGACGAAGGCGTGTGGATGGCTCCGCACGCCGCGATCGGCCACCGCCGCCTGTCGGTCATCGACCTCGAAGGCGGCCGTCAGCCGATGACCGCCGAGGAGGACGGCCGACTCCTGGCCGTCCTCACCTTCAGCGGCGAGGTCTACAACTACCGGGAGCTGCGCTCGGACCTGATCTCGCGCGGGCATCGCTTCCGCACCCAGAGCGACACCGAGGTCGTGCTGCGGGGCTATCTGGAGTGGGGCGAAGGTGTCGGCGACAAGCTCAACGGCATGTTCGCGTTCGGCATCTGGGACGTACGCCGCCAGGAGCTCCTGGTGCGCGACCGGATGGGTGTCAAGCCGCTTTACTACTACCAGACGGCCGACGGCGTCCTGTTCGGCTCCGAGCCCAAGGTCATCCTGGCCAATCCGGAGATCCCCCGCCGGGTCAACGCCAACGGCCTGCGCGAACTGCTCGACAGCGTTGTCGGATCTCATCGACATTCTGGGGGATCTGATCGGTAAGGGCTGCTCAGCCCCGTCGACAAACGTTGCTCGCTCTCACTTACAGAACCACCCGGGCGACGACGCCCGGTACGGGTTCGCTGCCGAGTCGCCCGTCACCGACTGGGAGGGGCACGTCGAGGACGTGCTGTCCGAGCGCCTGGCGCACTATGCGTCGTGTCTCTCGCCGGGTTGCGCCCACCGTTTGACCACCTTGGCCGGAAACTCTGCGGCCGGCCACACCTGGATACGGATCCTCTCGGTGGTTTCGGGACTCTCGTCCGAGTCGACGTCGGCCTGCGCTGCTCGCGCCAGGTTGCTCCGGGACACTCGGACGCGATTCCAGCCCGGTGGGACCTCGAAGATGGCCGCGTCTGGGGCGTAATCCGTGCAGCCGAGAACCGTCAGGCGACCGAGCGTCACGCAGAGGCTGCCCTCAACGACGTGATCGAATTCTGAACTGTCATCACTCGGTTCCTGCGTCAAGACGGCGACAGTGACGGACACGTTGACGTTGACAGTCGTACCGATGCCCAGTGCGTCTCGCGCAACCGCAAGATGATCGGCAACGGACTGGTCCGTCCACGCATCGCTCAGATCACCGTCTGAGTCCGCATCGGAAATATGTATCTGGAAGTAGTCGGCGAAGAGGGTCAGCTCTGTCGTTGTCGTCATGGCGGCACAGTGCCATGTAGCACTGACAGCCGGGGATGCAGTACGGGGCTGGAGCGGGCGACACGAGCATGCCACGCGCGAACTCCGCAATGCCGTCCACGAACTCGCCTTCAACTCAAGCCGCGCCCGGAAAGCTGTCCGCGCGCAAGGGCTCACCGCCGAGTGCCTGTCGGGTCAGCGCGGCGTTTGTGACCATGTCACTGGAGAACAACCGTCACGCCGAAGGATTGCGCGACATCCCGTTAGTTCCCCTGAGCCCTGCTTAACCCTTGTCCCCGTGGCCAGGGTGTTCGGCCTCCTTGGAGTGTTCTTCGATCCGGTGACGGAGCTTCAGGATTCTCGAAGAGTTCTCACTTTGTCCGATCGATCTGCGATCGGGTTGAAGGCGAGGCGTCAGCCGCAACCGGAGACTGTGGGGCTGCTGCGGCAGCCTTGTTGAGTACCGTGGTGGCTGCTTGAACCGATATACATATCGAGAGGCCGACGCCATGCCCACCGCCAGGTTCTTCTTCGATGCGGGATCAGGCGCAGTCCTGTGGGCGGCCCCGGAGGACCGGGAGGTGTGGGGGTACCCGGTTGATCTGGACCGACTGCCGATCAGTCACGACCTCCGCGACGGCCTGAGCAGGCTGGTAGCTCGTTACGATACGTCGCTGAACTGGGATTACCCACCAGACCCGGGACCGTGGCGTGCAGCGGAGTGCCACGACTTCAACGAGGCGGTACGCCAAGCGCTCAATCGCCTTCGCACCGAACTCGGCCCGGCCTGGCAGATTCACGACGAGTTCTACGCACTCCACGAAGACCCGGACCTCAACCGCTACCTGGCCGACCCAGCCGCATTTGTTCGCACCTAACCTCGCCGGACGCACTCATCACGACTGCGTCGCCGGCGGCGTACGCCAACGACTGGACCCCGGTCGTCGCCGACTTCAGCCCGCTCGGTGTCGACTTGGTGCTGGCCGCCGAGACCGGCCCAGCGAGTTGACCACGAACCCACGGGTTCATCCCGCAGAATCAGGTCAATCCGCCTCGGGTTCGTGCCGAAGAACCTTCAGTTTCCGCGAACTCGCGGGCTTCTCGGCCCCGGAGTCCTACCTCTGACCCCAGCCGCAAGGTAGCCGCGCTGCTTGTCCCTCGGTTCGTCAGGTTGCCCGTTGCCCCGGGGCGGCCGGTTCGTTGAGCCGGTCGGGTGACTCCGTGGGGCTGAGGCGAGAGGGCGGGGGCGTGCGGCAGGAGTGGGCGCCGGAAGACGTGGTGGCGTGCTGGACGCTGGTGGACGGCGACTGGGACTTGGTGGCGAACAAGACCGGCCCGACGCGGCTGGGCTTCTGCCTGGTGCTGAAGTACTTCGAGCTGGAAGGCCGGTTCCCGGAGTCCGTCGAGGAGATTCCGCAGGAGGCGGTGGAGTACGTCGCCGAGCTGGTGAAGGTGCCGGCCGCGGACTTCGTGAAGTACTCGCTCACCGGCCGGACGGCCCGGCGAGCATCTCCAGGTCCAGGCCGTGGGCCCGGGCCATCTTCAGGATCTTGTCGTCCACGACGGTGGGGCGTCCGCCGACCTTGCCGCGAGCGTGGCGATCGAGGTGATGGAGGGCACCCGATGATCCCCGGCCCCCACCGGCTCATCCCCACCGGCAAACGCAAGGGCCAGAACCCCTCGGTGGCAAGCATCTATCGGGCGCTGGCCGAGCACGCCAAGCGCGAGGCGTACCCCGAAGCCGTCGAACAGGCCCACGTCGACTTCGCAGCCCTCCAGGTCGGCGAAGTCCCCGGACCTCGCCCCGCTACCCCTGACCGAGCGTCACTCTGATTACAAAGAGCTACTTGTCACTTCGCCGTAGCTTCGGGAGGACGGGGCCGCCTCACGCTGTTCCATCAACCCCAGCACCGACGGCATCGCACCCTCCTCGATCAACAACAAGCCGTCCGCTGCCTGCCCCTACCCCGCCCCGGTCATGCCCCGCACACGAAGAAGCCCCTGCTCATCGAACAGGGACTCCCTTTGCCACAACGCACTCGAGGTTCGAGCTGCCCTGTTCCCGGCCGTGCCGGGGAGGACACGGTGCTGCTGGCGGAGGTGGGCCGGACCCGTGGGCGACGGCGAGCCGCACCCGGAGTTCGACCGGCGCGTAGCGGTGACCTGGCTCTCGCCCACGACGAGATCGGCGTCCTCGCCTCCCTGCCCGTGGCCACGGTGGCCCTGGGCCTCCGGCCGCCGTACATCCACCGTCCGGGTGGACGGCCCGGTGCTGGTCCCGGGACGACGCGCAGGAGCCGGACCGTCTGTCCGGCTGGGTCCAGGACGGAGATGCCGATGCGTTGGCCGAACCGGGGGGACGGGCCGGTCGTGAAACGGCCGGCCGCGCCCGGGTTCGGGCCACCGGCCGTGCTCGGGGTCGTCGCCCTGGCCACCCGCGTTGGCCGCAGAAGAGAACTCTGGACTTTCTGTCCAGTTTGGACTTACAGTCCAGTCATGGGGAATGTTGAAGACCCGCAAGATGCTCGTGTGCGGCTGTGGGCGCCGGTGGCCCAGGCTGTTGCGCTGCTGCTCGGCCCGTACGCGGAGGTCGTCCTGCATGACCCGGACACCGACCGGGTCCTCGGGATCTGGAATCCGATGACCTCCCGCGGCGTGGGAGACCCCTCGTTGCTGGGGGAGCTGGAGGATCTCGAACCGTCGGCGCAGGATGTGTTTGGGCCGTACGAGAAGCTGCTCGTCGACGGCCGCCGACTGACATCGGTCAGTGCGGTCCTGCGGGATCCGCAGGGCCGGCCGTCGGCGGTGCTGTGCATCAATCTCGACCGCACTCCGCTGGAACAGGCCGCCGCGGTGCTGTCCGCCTTCGGCGCCCCCACGGTGCAGCGCCCGGAGCCGTTGTTCGAGCAGGACTGGTCCGAGCGCATACAGCACATCATCGGAAGCTACGTCCGCGAGACCGGGCGCCCCGTCGAACGCATGACCCGCCAAGACCGCCTGGCCGTTCTCGGCCGGCTGGAGGAGGCCCGGGTGTTCGCGGTCCGCCGCGCCGCTCCAGTCGTCGCCGGCGCCCTGCAGGTGTCCCGTTCCACCGTCTACGGCCTGCTCGCCGAACTCAGATCACCAAACGCGAAGGACTGACCATGACTCGGCTGCCCGACTTCCGTCTGGAAACGTACTTCTCCCGCTGGGAGTTCACCGCCCGCCACCACCTGACCGCCTCCGATGTCCAGACCATGACGCTGGGCGAGCTCCTCTCCTTGGCCGACGACAAGGACCGGGAGGCCTTCGAGAACCTGCCCCTGGGATACACCGAGACCTTCGGCGACCCGGCCCTGCGCGAGGTGATCGCCCAGACGTACGAGAACGCCGGCGCGGACGACGTGATCTGCTTCGCGGGAGCCGAGGAAGCCCTCTACCTGGCGATGAACGTCCTGCTCGACGCCGGGGACCACGCCGTGGTGGTGACCCCGAACTACCAGGCCGCCGAGACCGTGCCGATGGCGCTGTGCGAGGTCACCGGCGTGGCCCTCGACCCAGACCGCAACTGGGCCCTGGACCTCGACGAAGTGGCGGCGGCGCTCCGGCCGAACACCCGTGTCGTGTCGGTGAACTTCCCCAACAACCCCACCGGCAAAGTCATCGACGCCGACGACTTCACCGAACTCGCCCGCCTGTGCGACGAGCGCGGCATCCACCTCTTCAGCGACGAGGTCTACCGCGGCCTGGAACACGACGCCGCCCGCATCCTGCCGCAAGCCGCCGACCTGTCCGAGCGCGCCCTGTCCCTGAACGTGACGTCCAAATCCCTGGGACTGCCCGGGCTGCGCATCGGCTGGATCACCTGCCGCGACCGCGAGCTGCTCTCGCGCCTGGAGCGCGCCAAGCACTACACCACCATCTGCAACTCCGCCCCCAGCGAAGTCCTGGCCCGCATCGCTCTCAAGGCCCGCGAGCCGATCCTCCGCCGCAACCGTGCGCTCATCGCAGCCAACCTGCCGGCGTTCGAGTCGTTCTTCTCCGAGTTCGCGGACGACTTCGACTGGCAGGCCCCGGACGGCGGATGCGTCGCCTACCCCCGCTACCTCGGCCCCGACGGGGTGGAGGAATTCTGCACCCGCCTGGTGGAGGAAGCCGGCGTCCTGCTCCTGCCCGCCAGCATCTACCACTCCGAACTCACCCCCACCCCACTCGACCGGTTCCGCATCGGCATCGGCCGCCACCGCCCCGAAGAAGGCCTGGCAGCCTTCGCACAGTGGATGCGGACACGCCGATGACGACGTCCCTGCCCGTCTTCGACATGGGCCCTATCGAGACGGCCGCCACCTCCCAGATGGTTCTGGAGACCGTCCGTGACGCTCTCATCGCCCACGCCGAAGGCCGCACCAGCGTCCCGCCACCCCTTCACATGGACTTCCCCCAGGCCAACGGGGACTGCCATGTGAAAGCCGGCTGGATCACCGACACCGCCGACTTCACCGTCAAGATAGCGACCGGCTTCTACGGCCGCCCCGGCTCCGGCATGCCGTCCCACCACCACGGCCTGGTCTGCGTCATCAGCGCCCGTACCGGGCAGATACGGGCCATCCTCAATGACCGCGGCATGCTCACCGCCTGGCGCACCGCCGCCGCGGGCGCACTGGTCACCCATGCCATGGCCCGGCGCACGGCCCTCACCCTGGGCCTCTTCGGCACCGGAGAACAGGCCCTCCTCCAGGCCGTCTGGCTGGCCAAACTCCGCCCCATCAGCCAGATACTCGTCCACGGCCGCAACCTGCACAACGCCGCAGCCCTGTCCGAGGAACTCCACAAGAACGGCCTCCCAGCCCGGCCCGCCTCCGCACTGCAGACCGCCGGCGCCGACATGATCATCACCACCACACCGGCGACAGAACCCGTCCTGAACGCCGCAGACGTCCCCGAGGGCACCCACGTGACCGGCATCGGCACGGACATGCCCCACAAGAACGAACTGCCACCGGCGCTCTTCCACCGCGCCCACCTCATCGCAACCGACGACCACGCCCAGTGCCTCGACCACGGAGACTTCGGCCACGCCGTCCGCGCCGGGGCCGCCGCCCCCGACAGCGACATCCCGGTCGGCCGGCTTTTCAAAACGCCCCCCGACCGCCCCGAAACGGCGATCACGGTCGCCGACCTCACCGGTGTGGGAGCCCTCGACGCGGCACTCGCCTCGGCCATCCTCCACCACCTCCTGCGGTAACCACCGCAGCCCGGACAGGCGAAGCATCGCCGACACCGCTCACACCCCCACCGCCAGGACCCTGCCATGGACGCCAGCACCGACATCGAAACGGCTCCCTCCCCAGCCGCCCCGACGTTCGTCCCACCGCAGTCCGCCACCCACGCCCGGGCCGACTCGCGCCCTTGCGTCTGGAAGCTCCCGCACCATCCCGCGTCCGCCGGCACAGCACGCCGCATCACCACCACCGTCCTCGATGGCTGGGACGTAGACGGCGAGACCATCGACCAAGCACTGCTCGTCGTCTCCGAACTCGTCACCAACGCCATCGAACACGCCCTGCCCCCCGTCGCCCTCCACCTCCAGCGCCCCGGAAACGACGGCGCCCTGCGCATCGAGGTCGGCGACGGCGGCCCCGCCGACAACGAGGGCACCTGGACCACCAGCTGCGCGCCGGAAGAGCACGGTCGCGGCGTGAGCATCATCGCCCTGCTGGCAAGCGCGCACGGCACCCGCATCCTGGCCCATGCCGTCACCTACTGGGCAGTCCTCCCGGCCGCCGCCTGAACACGCGTCGATCCCTGCGAGGCCGGCGGCCTCCGCCTGAGCCCGGCTGCGGAAGGGGTGATCGCGGCGTGGCGCGGCCAGGTCCGGCCGAAGCCACTGTTCTTCCTGCGAGGAGCCCGTATGAATGACCGTGCACCCGGTGTCTTCGGCAACGAGTCGTCGTCGTGCGGAGTTCGGCCGCTGTCCGGTTCCTCGACGTCGATCGCTGCGCTTGTCGGCCACTTGGAAGCGGGCGAGCCCCGAAGGATCACGACGTGGAGGGAGTTCAATGAGAACACCTCGATGGCGGATGAGGGCGGGCGGGCTGCCGATTCGGGTGGGGTGCGATCGCCGTACCTGGCCGATGCCGTGTCCGGCTGGTTCGCCAACGGAGGCGGCGCCTGCTGGATCGTGGGCGCGGGACAGGACGGCTCGGTCGCGGGTTACGAGGCGGCCTTGGCTTCCCTGGACCCTGAGGTGAACATCGTGGTCACCCCGGACCTGTGGGAGGGCGGGGATGACGGTGCGGCGATCGCGAGGGTTCTCGCCCGGAACTGCGCGGCGGCTCCCAACCGGATGGCCCTCCTGCACACCGCCAAGGACGCGGACGCCGCCGCGGTGCCGAAGCTGCTCGGTCTGAACGAGGAGGCGGCGCAGTACACCACGGTCTACTACCCCTGGCTGTCGGTGAGCGGAGTCAGCCAAGGGGAGTCCCGGCTGATACCGCCTTGCGGGCACGTCGCGGGTACCTGGGCACGGACCGACGCCGAGCGCGGTGATGACAAGGCGCTGGCCCATGTTGCTCTCCGCAGGGGTACGCGACTGCAGCGCAGACTCACCGCTGCCGAGCAGGGCGAGCTGAACCACATGGGCGTGAACTGCCTGCGTGCCTTCCCGGGCCAGGGAACGCTGATCTGGGGCGCACGCACGCTTTCCCAGCACAGTGACTGGCGCTATCTGTACGTCCGGCGCCTCGCCGGCCACCTCACGGCGTCGATCAGTAGTGAAACCCGCTGGGCCGCCTTCGAGCGGAACGACGAGAGGCTGCGAGCCGCCGTCCGCGCGAACGTCACCTCCTTTCTCACGAGCAAGTGGCGCACCGGCGCACTCCTCGGAAAGAACCCGGAGGACTCCTTCCACGTGATCTGCGACGAGAGCAACAACCCGCCTCAGACGGCATAAAAGAGCCTCGCCATCCACGTCGGCTTCGCTGCCCTGCGGTCCGCAGAGCTCATCAGCATCGACATCGTCCACCAGCACCCCGCCGAATAGCCCCGGCGGTCGCCGCCAGCACCACGTGCCCCGGCGCCCGGACCTGCCCGCGCCACTGGATCGTCACGCGCGGCTGAGCCCGGACCAAGCCCGCGGTACGGCCGGGCTTGCCCGCGCACGCACTGCAGCGACCGAGTCGTAAAGCTCGGCTTCCTCACCGCGCCCCGACAGCGCAGGTGGACAGGGGAGAGGAGAACGGGTGTGGTCCCCCTCCCGCTCTGCTCGGCCGAGAACGTGGCCCTGTGCGGCCCGGCACGGACCGGAGGCAGACGTACCGAACCGGCACAGGCCCGCGCTGCGAACTTTCCCCCGGAGGCACCGAGCCCCGCGGCCCCAAGAACCGGGCCACTCAACAAATCGGGGGCCCATCGCCTTCGCACCCAAGGGCCCCACCCTGAATCGACGAGGAAACGATGTGCGAACACCTGAACCGCATCTGGTCCCACACCCCAGCCGAGTGGATCCGCCTCGGGCAAACGGAACTCCGCGTGCTGGCCGACGAGATAGTCGAGGAACTCCTGCAGAACACCCCGGGATTCTCCGCGCTCGTCAACGACAACGAGACCATCGACGACGAATCGCTCAGACAATCGGTGGGAAATGCCCTGATCACTGCCCTCGGCTGCCAGCAACCGGAAGACCAGGACCCCAGCAGCGGGGATCACGGCCCCGACCACGAGAGCGACGACCCCACATGACGGCAGCCACGAGCCAAGCCGGCCAGACATCCGGGAACCCGCCCGCCACACCAGCCCCATACCCGCTCGCCACACCGGCCCTGGCCCCGCACACCACGGCGGACACGAGGCCACAGGCCAAGCCAGTGCCAGCGACCGGCAGCAACCCGCCGCACCGCCCGACCGGCCACGTCAGGAACTGTTCACGGCACTCACCGACGCCAGAGCCGCCCCGCAGCGCCCCCTCACCGACCTGGCCGAGACAGCCAGCTGGCCCTTGCCGCCCGCCGTACGGGGCGTCGTACTGGCGACCCCCGGCGAGACACGACAGCTGGCGGCCGTGCTGGACGACTCCCTCGCTGGCATGTTCGCCGGCCGGCCCTGCCTGCTCGTCCCGAGCCCCGGCCCGGGCCCGGGCGCCCGCGCGCGGCTGGAACTTCCTCTGCGCGGACGCCTCGCAGCCGTGGGCCACCAAGTCCCCCTGAAAGACATCGCGTCCTCCCTGCGCTGGGCCCTGCGCCTGCTCGCCCTCCGCCACGGGCTGGAGCCCCGGCCCGTCTTCGTCGACGACCACCTCTCCACTGTGATCCTCCTCCAGGACGAACCGCTGGCCCAGGCGCTGGCCGCCCAATGGCTGCGGCCCCTGGCAGGCCTGACCCCACGCCAGAGCGAGCGGCTGGAGGCGACCCTGCTCGCCTGGCTCGAACGCGGTGGCGCCCCAGAGGCCGCAAAGGCCCTGAACGTGCATCCCCAGACCGTCCGGTACCGCATGCGGCAACTGGAGAAACTCTTCGGACCGCAGCTACGTGACCCCCGTACCCGGTTCGAACTGAAGATGACCTTGCACAGCCGCCGCCTGATGGCGCAGATTCGGATTCCGCACGCGCGGCGGGGCCGTAGAACGGACCGCGTCACCACAGCGAACTTCACACCGCTGGCCGTGGAAAGAAGCGCCCGCGTCAACGGCCTGTGACCGCAGCAGTCCGGCCCGGTGGGCTCCGCCCCTCGGGCGGGGCCCCCATCCGCCGCCGGACGCTGACCGCCGGTCACGGCGACCCGTTCGTCGCGGTCTGTCAATCGAACCGTACAGACCCTTCTGTCCGGCGGGTCTCGGCCTGTGTTGCAATGGTTGAGTGAAGTTTGAACATGACAACATGGTCGGGGTTCACCTGGCCGTGTCGCTGGTAAATCTCGAGTCGAGTGGCGCCTGGGGGGCTGAGGCACTGGAACGGGCACTGCAGGAGCATGCGATCCGGCGTTCGCATGTCACTGGCTCGGCCGGTGAGAAGATCAGGGTGTGGTCGCGGCGTTTGAGGCCCGTTTTCGAGGCTGCCTCGCAGGACGAACGGTGCGAGATGATCAACGCTCTGCTCGCGGACGGCGCTGGAAGCGTGTACCTGACCACGCACGATGAGTTGCGGCCACATCTGCACTTCGCACCGGACGGCCAGGACGTCCAAAGCCGTGTGAAAGCCGTGACCGCGGGAGCTCTGGCCATCTTCACCATGGAGGCCGAGGGGGAACGGCTGGGCGTCTGCTCGCTGGACTCCTGTCGGACCGCCTTCGTCGACACCAGCCGCAGCGGTCGCCGCGCCTACTGCTGCGCGCGCTGTGCCAACACCGATGCGGTCCGCCGCCACCGGATGAAGCGGCGCTAGCCTTCCGCCCGGTTGTAAGCGCTATGCCGAGACCAGCGCCAGGACGAGCGGGACGGCGGCGATCCCAAGAAGTGTCTGCGTCGCGGTGATCCCGGCCATCAGCGGTGCGTCGCCGCCGAGTTGCCTCGCCATGATGTACGAGGACGATGCCGTGGGCAGGGCCTGGAAGAGCACGGCGATGATCAGCGCCTGGGATCCCAGGCCTACCATCTGAGCCGCCAGGAAGGTCGCGGCGGGCATGAGGGCGAACTTGACGGACGACGACGTGAGGATCGGCGCCGCCCACGACCGTGCCGCACCGAAGCGCAGCGCGGCGCCGATGCACAGCAGCCCCAGCGGCATCGAGGCGGCTCCGAGTGCCTGGAGCGCGGGCTCGATGCCCGGCGGCAGGGGCAGATCGAGAGCCTGGAGGAGGATACCTCCCGCGCAGGCGAGGATGAGCGGGTTGGTCACGAGCTGTTTGACGATGCCCGCAAGACGCAGGCGTGCGCTCCCGAACCGCGCGAAGACCAACACGCACAAGACGTTGACCGTGGGCACGATCACCGCGTTGCAGACCGCGGCGGTGGCGATGCCCTGGGTGCCGTACAGGCCGGCGGCGATGGTCACGCCGATGTAGTTGTTGAACCTGACGCTGCCCTGGAAGACGGAGGTGAAGCCGTCGTCTTTCAGTCGCATCATGGGCCTGAAGGCGATGATCAGCACGGCGACTGTCACCGTGGAGGCGACCAGAGTGCCTGCCAGGGCCGCTACCGGCAGATCGTCGGTGTCGGCCGTCGCCAGACTGTGCAGGAACAGAGCCGGCAGCAGCACGTGATAGCTGAGGCGCTCGGCTGCGGACCAGAAGCCCTCGGCCGTGATCATCGATCGCTTGAGCGCGTAGCCCAGCGCGATCAGCAGGACGACCGGGATCAGGGCCTTGACGGTCAGTGCGATCACGCCGGGATCCCGTCCAGCGTGGCGACGATGATACGGCAGCCCTCTTCCAGGGAGGCGATGTCGGTGGCGAAGGAGAGCCGCAGGTGGCCCGGCGCGCCGAAGGCGCTGCCCGGGACGGTCGCACATCCCGCTTCCAGGAGGGAGTTCGCTGCCGTGAGGTCGTCGCCATTCGCAAGGCGCGGAAGGAGGTAGAACGCGCCGTCGGGTTCCAGCGTGTCCAGGTGCCGGCTCTGCTGCAGAATCGCCAAAGCCGCGTCGCGCCGTTGGCGGTACGTTTCACACCGTTCCGCCAGAAGTTCCTGCGGTCCCTCCAGGGCGGCGACAGCGGCGATCTGGCTCACGGTCGCCGTCTGCGTGCAGTTCTGTGTCTGTACGGCGGTGATACGACGGACAAGTTCGGCCGGGCCGACCCCCCAGCCGACCCTCCAGCCGGTCATCGCGTACGCCTTGGAGACGCCGTCGACGAGCAGGATCCGATCGTGCAGATCAGGCGCGACCTGCGCGATGCTGATGTACTCGCCCTCGCCGTAGCGGATGTGGGCGTAGATCTCGTCCGAAAGAATCATCGCCGAGGGATGCCGTCGCAGGACCTCGGCGAGACCGGTCAGGCTGTCATGACTGTAGGTGGCGCCCGAGGGGTTTCCGGGAGCGTTTAGCACGACCCACCGTGTGCGTTCGGTCATGGCCGCTTCCAGGGTGTCGGGAGCGAGTCTGAACCCTGATTCGGCCGAGCAGGCAACGATCACGGGCACGGCGCCGCACAGGCGAACCATGTCCGGGTAACTTGCCCAGTAGGGCGCCGGGATGATCACCTCGTCGCCCGGGCTCAGGGTGGCGAAGAGGGCGTTGAAGATGACCTGTTTGGCACCGCATCCCACGGCCACCTCGGCATCCGTGTAACTCAGGGCGCGGTCTCGTTCCAGCGCGTGCCGTGCGGCCTGGCGCAGTTCCGGTATCCCGTTGGCGGGGGCGTAGCCCAACGGGCGGGCGGCGGCCTCCTGGGCGGCAAGAACCGCGTGCGCAGGCGGGGCGAAGTCGGGCTCGCCGAGCGTGAGGTCGATGATGCGACGGCCTGCCGCGCGATACTCGGCCGCGCGGCGGGCCATCTCCAGGATGGGTGAGCCGGAAGGTGCCACCGGGCAGCCAGTCACCGGCCAGCCCTCCCCGAGCCGAAGGGAACATCCGTAGAGCCGGTGGCCGCTCTGACTCGCCGGTTGGGGTGGGAAGAGTCAGTGCCCTGGGCACTGGCTGTCAAAGAGTGCATGCCGACAGGTTGATGTAACGCTGCGAGGCATGACAACCATTACAGGATTCCCGTGCGGCGTAAGTTGCGCCCACTCGTCGTTCGTAAGATCACCCCGCCCCACGACCGCAACAATGGCCCAACTCGATGATCCCGGCGGCTTCACCCTCGACCGGCTCCTGCAGCTCCCCAACCAGGACATGGTCGACGACGTCGTTCATCAGCTCTATCTGGCCTCTGCCGGCCCCCTGGAGGCGCTGCGCGCCCGCACCCGGCCCCAGGAGTGCACCGGCGGGCCCACGTTCCCGGGCGTCAACATCACCGCCGAAGCCGACCTCGTGGTCGACGGCAGCCCGGAGCGCGGCGTCGGCGGCTCGGCGGGGAGAGGACGCAGGGGTTCCTCATCGGGCGCCCCCGGCGGAACACCCCCGCGTCGGCAGGGGGAACCGTTGCATTGCCTCGCATGGCCCGCATCTGCGCGGAACACCGCGCGGACGCCGGGTGTTCCGATCGACCCCAAGCGTGCGGTCTCTATCTCGCTGTCCTACCGGCCGCGCGGGGGTGTTCCGACATTGATGCGCATACACCCGCCTTCCGTCGCGGTGACGCAGGCTCGCAAGGTCGCGTCGCGGACCCGTGGGACCTGGTCGGGAGGTGGGGCAGCCCGCCGCGGCCGAGGACGATCCGTTCTTGGCCGCGGTCTGGCCCACGTAGCCCTCCACGGGGAGACCTGCTCTGCCCGACCAGCAGCGGATCACCACCAAGTCACACGAGACGCTGGTCAGAGCCTGGACGGCGACGGCATCCGGAATCGAGCAGCGCCGGCGCTGCTGCACGACTGCGCACGTCAGCGAGCGTCGGAGTGCCTTCGGTGCGTTGCCGCGCCCCCCCGTGCGTATCCGGCGCGCCGACTCAGGAACTTCCTCGCAACGCGGGAGGGGAGCAACGCAGGCACTCCCGAAGACCGCTCCTGTCCCGGTGACCGGAATGAGGAGCGGCCTTTGTTCCACTGATCGGTAGGGCGAAGATGTGGGTCCACGTGTTTCAGGAGGGCGGCGTCACGGCCAGTGAGCGCTCCCACGCGATGCTTGCCGCGTGGTTCATCAGTTCGAGCAGGTCGGGCTCGGCGGGGTCGTTGTCGAGGTGGCGGTACTCCGTGCTGAGGGTGATCGCGAGCCGCTCGGGGAGGCCCAGGCCGGCGTAGCGGCCTTCCTTGAGCAGGATGCGTGCTGCCTCAATGGCGGTGTGTCCCTGACCGTGCAACAGGGAGGCCTGGTCGGCGAGGTCGTCGAGATAGTCGGCGTGCTTCCGTAGATCCTCGAGAGTCATCAGCGGTCCGTGACCCGGCACGATCTGCTCCGGGTCGAGCTGGAGAATCCGTCGGCAGGCGGCGGAAACGCGTCCCAGGGGACCGGCCCAGTGTGAGGGGTGGTCCCCGGCGAAGACGATGTCCCCGGCGAACACCACGCGCTGCTGGGGCAGATGGACGATCAGGTCGCCGACGGTGTGGGCGGGGCCGACCTCGTGCAGTTCCACGGCCAAGGAGCCGACCTGAAGGTCGCGGAGCCCCGTGAAGGTGTCTGTGGGCGGAAGTACCTGGATGTCGCGGAAGTCGAACTGGCCGAAGTGGCGGCGGAAGTACCAGCCCAGTGGCTTGGCGGGGTCGGTGTCGTGGATCAGCGCTCGGAGTTGCTGGGGGGTCGGCTCCAGGCATTGGTGTTCCAGGGCGGCGTGCGTCGCCAGGACTTCGGCGCCGGGCAGCTGCTGCAGGCCCCAAGTGTGGTCGCCATTTGCATGGGTGACGGCGATTCGGGTCAGGGGTGTGCCGGCGCCGGCGGCCATCCGGGCGGCATCGAGGAAGACATCGGTGAGGGCCGGTGTGTAGGGCGTGTCGACTAGCAGGGCCTCGCCTTGGTCGACGATGAGGCCGCAGTTGGCCAGTCCCCATGCCGAGTCCTGGCTGGGCTGCCACGCGAAGACGCCGGAGGCGATCTGGGTCAGCTGAGATATCGGTGCCATGGAAGTGAATTGTGCGGGCGTGGCCGACCCATTGGAAATCCCGTACCAGGCCAACTGCCGCCGCGGATCAGGCCTGAGCGGCGAACGGAAGGAGGAAGAAGCGGGCGCCGGGGCTGCCGAGCGGCTGAGTGGTACACATGGTGATGATGCCCAGCTGGGAGGGAGCGTGCCCCGAGCAGCAGCGGCTGCGACGGTCCTCGTCCCCCGGCGGGACCATATATCCAGCGTGCCGCATGAGACGGGAGTCACCGTCGGGGGGTGTGGGCGAGGTGGCGGCTGCGGCAGATAGGCCCCGTCACGGGGCCCTCGTTGGTTTCGCTGTCGAGCCCCCATCGCGCCACAGGGCCGCCGCGCCCCAGGCTTGACGCAAAGTCAGATCGAGCGACTGCTCAATCGGCCCGACGGGGTCTACCAGCGGCTGGAGCCCGGCCGTTACCCCAATCCGCCCGCCGACCTGCTGCAGGACGTGGCTCGGCTATTCGGCATGAACAAGCATGAATGGGATGCCCTGTGGCGGTACGCCCGGCACGGAAGCCCCCCCATCCGCTGCATCCGGCCTCAGGTCGGAAGGTGTCCGACGTGTGGATCAACGCGCTGCCGCACTTCAGCGACATGGCGTATATAACCAACGAAAGCTGGGAAGTCCTGGGCGGCAACGACCTCTTCAGCAGACTCTTCCCCGATCAGAGGCAACCGCAGAACACCATGCGGTGGATGCTCCTGCACCCGGACGCCCGAGAAATCCTCACCGACTGGGAGAACGCCTGGGCCCCTGGTCATCCCCGAGATGAGGGCGGCGCTGGCCACTCGCCCCCATGCCCCGTTCCTGCGTGGCATCGAGAAGGAAGTGCTGGCAGATCCCAAGGCCGGCCCCTTGTATACGGCTGTCCCGGACCTGTTCGTGCCCCTCGACGGGCGACGAACGGCCTCTGCTCCACCCCGCCGCAGCCCCTGCTGGGTCACCGTCTGCGCCGCCAAGCCCCTGGGTAGTCCCGGGGCGCGACTGATCATCTTGCGCCTCTCGGCCGAACCGCGGCTGGGCAGCGCCCTGCCGCCGCTGACCGCCCGGACCTGACACATAGGGCTGAATTGCCGTTAGGTTGACCGGGCAAAGAGGACCACAGGCCGAGGAGCAGCATGCAGCCCAGCTACGTATCGCGCCCCACCATTTTCCTCCCTGAGCACAAGATCAGCACCGATGAGATCATCAGCGACATCGAAGCCCACCACCCCAACCACCCCCGGCTGCGCGCCATACGGCGCGTCATCGAGAACACGAGCGTGACCAGCAGGCGCTTCACCCGCCCCTTGGAATCGGACGTCATTTCAGGCACCGCACCCTTGGAGGCACGCGTGAAAGCGGCCTTCTTCGATGCCTTGGAAATGGCAGAACGCGCGGCCCGCCAAACGCTCGACGCCCATGGGCTGACACCCGCCGACATCGACGCCGTCATCACCAGCCACTCCACCTCATGGGGAGTGCCGCAGCTGGACATCCAACTCATACGGGTCCTCGGCATGAAACCGACAACACGCCCCCAGTCCCAAACGACACTGGCCTGCGCCGGCGGCACCCAATCCCTGATCCGTGCCGCAGAGGCCACGGCGTCTCTACCCCGTGGCGCCAAAGTCCTTGTCGTCGTCTCGGAGGTCATCAGCAGCGTCTACAACCATGCTGACGACAGCATCGAATCCATGGTCTACAAGGCACTGTTCGGTGATTCCGCCGGCGCCTGCATCGTCTCGGACACCCCGCTGGGGCCGGGCCTGCGCATCGAGGACACCTGGCAGTTCGTCCTGCCGAACAGCATCGACCGCTACACCGGCCGTATGGATGCCACCGGGCTGCACTTCGACAGCACAAAGGAAGCCCCCAAGGCCGCGGCAGAAGTCATGGGCCCTCTCCTCGACTGGCTCGGCCCCTGGCGCCCCACCGCGCCCGTCATCCACCCGGGCGCCCCAGGAATCATCAACGACGTATCCGCGAGCCTCGGTCTGGGCCCGCAAGCAGCCAAGCACTCGCGGAACAGCCTGGCAGAGAACGGAAATCTGGGCGGCGTAGCCGTACTTGACGTCCTCCGCCGGACCCACGACGACCCTCCAGCCTCCGAAGACGGATCACTCGTGTTGGCGTTCGGCCCGGGGTTCTCGGCGGTCGCCTGCCGAGGGACCTGGCTCAACTGACCATCCTTCTCGTGGGATCAATTGAGTGCCTTTCCTGCCCTGCCCCAAGGCACCGCAGTGGCCAACCGCGGACGAGCGTGAGCGGCCCGCGTCAGGGAATGCTGTGGCCCCGCGCGCTCCGTCGGCCACTGTGGCGCAGGCACTCGACGCCGAAGGCCATCGTCCCTGGTAACCGTCCCTTCTCGGTCAACACGCGTGGTGATCCGGGCAAGAGGGCGACGTGTCACGCCTCCCGGTCGGTCTCGTGATCTGGTCTGGGCCACTATTGATCCGGGGCGATGAGGAGCGTTGGTATGGGTGTGAGCAGCAGTTATCTGTCCCGGGCGGACGTCCAACAGATGTTGGGCATCAACGCGTTCGGGCTGTGGCGCCTGGAGCGGAAGTACGACGACTTTCCACAGCCGACGGTACCGCACGGCTCCTTCCGTAACACCGAGGAGGTCTGGGACGGCACGGAGGTCTATCGATGGGCCGCCGATACACCGGAGTTCGCCCATCGCGGCGCCGTGCTCCTGCGTCCACGTCCCGAGCACCTGGACTGCGGCAGCTGGGCCGGGTACACAGACACGGTGCGGGGACCTGCTCTGGACTGGCACACCGTGCTCGGAACGGTCCGCATCGTGTACGCGGATGACCGCAAGGCCGCCACCGAAGTCGCCTCCGCCGTGGCCGCGACGGGGAAGCCGGACCAAGTGGTCACCGTCTGCGCGCTGTACGGGGACATCGGCTTCACCGGCCCGGCCCTGATCGCCTCGGACACTGCGCACCCAGCCATCGAATACGAAGCCGAGTGGGGCGACGTCGCCGCCCTTGCCGGTCAGGCCCTGCCCTGGTGGCCCAACCTGCTGCGCCTCCCACGGCTGATCCGTACATGGCAGCCCGGCACCCCGGCAGCCATCGCCGACGTGCCGCCCAACGACAACGAGAAGATCCTGCGCCAAGCAGCACACAACGAAGTCTTCGACACTGTCGCCCGCGCGGCCGTGACGGACATGGCCAACCACATCCGCAACAACCGGATCAACCGAGCAGAGCAGGAGAACAAGGTCTTCGGCACGCGGAGGTTCGGCGCGCAGCCCCATCCCGTGGTCATCGCTGCGAAACCCGACACGGCCGGCCACCCCCTGCCGTGCGAAGGCGACCGCCAGGCCTTGAAGGCTGGCTGGTACGAGCTCGCCCGCAGCAACCATCCGGACGCCGTCGCCGCGCTGGAAGTAGCCGTCGGCCACGACCCGGAACTGCTGGAGTTCGGGGCGGTCACCGAAGTACCCGTACAACCCGGCACAATCACCGAACAGTGGGCCCGACGGCTCGCACCATGCGACCCGAGCGCCGCGCATGCCGTGCTCGCCCACGGAGACCCGGTAAACGCCTTCTTCACCGACCCGCTCACCGACATGCCCGCCCTGCGCACCGCCGGTGATGGCGGCAGCCCAGTGTGGCGGTTCTACGCCCCACCGGCCCTGCCAGCCAGCGGCGCGGAACTCGCCACCATCGTCCTGGAGCACACAGTGTGGATCACCACCAGCGACGGCCAGGTCCATCCCGCGCCCTGCACACCGGCCGAACACCTGTGGTGGGGCGACGGCCGAGGCGACCGGCCCACCGAGGTCGCCACGGTCATCGACACGCTCCTGGACGACCTCGGAGCCACCGTCAGCCTGCGCGAACACTGGAAGGCGCCCCACGGCCTGACCGCGCTGTTCAACGAGGAACACGAGCACGGAACCGAACTCACCCGCAGCACCCTGCTCGTTGCCCGCATGGCTTCGCCCCGTACGCGCTGAGCCCTGGAGTGCCCCGGCGCGGGCCTCCCCGAGGCCAGCGCCGGCGGTCATGCCAGGGCTGCTGCAGGCTGCGGCGGAGCACTCCGCCGTGGGCGTCCGGGCGCTGATTTGAGTACGGGTCCATGGTGGGACTCTATGGATGAGTGGCATGCATCCGCGCTACCGGACGCACTGGTCGGCGCGGGCGTCTTGCACAGGCGGCGGAGCTGCTGCGCCTGTCCTGCTACTGCTGCAAGTTCTCCACCGTGGCGGTGATGCACTCCTTGCTCGCAGTGGAGATCGCGCTGTGCGACCGCATCCCGGACGCGGGCAAGGAGCCACTGCACGGGCTGATCACGAAGGCGTCGCTGATGGGATCCTGACGGGCCGGCAGGCGGAGTGCCTTGGCTACGGCCGACGGATCCGCAACGGCATGGCGCACGGCCAGATCATGCACGGGGTGCCGTCGGCCATGGCGGTGCCGATGGTGACCACCTTGTTCGCGATCGTCTCCGAGCTCTGTGCCGTGCCCGCCTGACGATCACCACTCGGCAACACCGCCCGTCCCAACCACGCGAATGCTCCGGGTACCACTCTCCCGGTCCGTACCGATCGCCCCCGTCTCGGCAACTGGGTGAGCCGGCCGACCCTCCCCGTTGTGCCGTCCGCCATCGCCGCCGCCATTCAAACCGCTCTCTCGAAAGGCTGGGCGCCGCCCGAGCACCCGGCGCGCCCTTCTTCCGGACGAGTCGCGGGGCCAGCACCGTTGCGGGGAGCTGGCCAACCAAAGAACTCCGTCCTTTCTGGCGGCCGCCTGCCGAGACGAGAAGTCCGCGTCATTTAGAGGCCGCGGGGACAGGGGTGCCGTCATGGTCGGTGGTTCGGGCGTTCGTCCCAGTGGTGAGTCGTCCATGTCTGCCAGATCAGACTACGCACGGTGATGAGTGTGTCTGCGAGGTCGGTCGAAGAATGCGTCGATGACGGCCCCAGCTGCTGCCAGACAAGCCAACCACCTGGCCCGAGGCGCCCATTGCTTCCTGGCGTATCGCCCGCCCGCCGTGCTCGTCCTCAGTTGACCTCCCGCACTCTCGCAGCGGTCCGCTCGGCGAGCTCGCGGATGCCGTTCGCGGCGTTCTCCGAGAGCTCGCCGAGTATGGCGTCGGCGGCCATGAGGAGGGCACGGGCCTCCTCGGGGTGGCCCGCGTCGGCCAGGGCGAGGGTGAGCTGGTAGTGCTCCTCGGCAATGAAGCGGCCGAGGTTGACCTGCTGCCAGCAGCGCAGTGAGTCGTCGCCCGGGGTGACCAGAGCGACGCGTATGGCGGCCAGGCTGTCCGCCGCCTGCGGCAGCCGACCCGCCTTCCGCTGCAGGCGGGCCAGGGTGTGCCGGGCCGAGGCCCGGTCCCATGCCGTCTCCTGAAGGGCGGCGTACAGACGCTGGGCGCGCAGCGCCTGGGGAAGGTCGCCGAGTTCCTCGAAGTCCCGGGCGAGCCCGCTCAGCGGAGCCGTGGCCAGATTACGGGGCGCCTCGGGGCGGCGGAGCCTGCTCTCGTCCATGAAGATGTTGTCCAGTTCGCGGATCAGCGCCGCCCGCGCGAGATCCCTCATACCCTGATCCCGCGCCAGATCGGTCCATGTGGAGACCGGCTCGTCCGACGGGTCCGTCCCGAACATCGACTCGTCGAGAGCCCGTGCCCACTGTCGCAACTCGTCCGCGCTTGCACCCGGTTCCGGCATACCGTCCAGGCCGCACGCCGTGTCGAAGTCCGTCTCCCGGACCTCAAGCAGCAGCGGCAGATCTCCAATGTCCCCGCGCAGCCCCACCAGAACGGCCGCGAGCCGCAGTTCGTCCGTCATCGATGACCGTGTCTCGTGCCACAGCAGATGCCGCAGCAGCTCCAGATCGCCCTTGGCGCGGTCGAACTGCGCGGCCCGCAGGGTGATCCGGCGCCGCACCGGGTCCTCGGCGACTTCTCGCCATGCCCTGCGGTCGCCTTCCCGCAGCCGGGCGAGATCGGCGCGGCCCGCCGCGAGCACTGGCTCCCACAGCGGGGGACCGGCCGGGCCTATCCGGTCGTACGCACACCCCTCATCCGCGTTGAGGAGTAGGAAGTCCGGCTCGGTGCGCAACAGCGCGGCACGCAGCCTGCGCACCAGCTCGACCGGGGAGCGTTTCGGGAAGCCCAGCGCCGCTCGGAGCTCGGCTCGCTCCTCGTCGATTCCGTAGTACTCACGGATCTCGTCCTCGGTCTCCGCGACGCACGCCAGGACCTTCTCCTCGCCGTCGTCTGGCGACAGGTGTGTGTAGTCGCGCCAGCCGGGCAGGCCGATCACGAGCTCCAGGGTCTCGTCGACACTGGAGCCGATGATCCCTGCGGCGCCCTCCGAGTCGGCGTAGAGCACCGAGCCGTCCGCGCACACGAAGTACGTACCTCCGGTATCGTCCCCGGCTACCGTCTCCAGCGGCCCGCCCGTGGCGAGGTGGACCTCCTCGACATGGCCGTGGGCAGCGCGGTCCAGGTCGAAGTCGAAGGGGAAGGCGGCCAGTTCCGCCAGGCGGCGGTCCTGCCGCAGCAGCCGTAGCGCGTGATCGGTCATGTCACAGAAAGTAACACCGTCCACTGACAACGGACTCGCGGCCTCTGTAGGAGGTCGTGCGGATAGAGGTGCGGTCATGGTCGACGCTTCGGGCGTTCGCCCCAGCGGTGGGTCGTCCATGCCTGCCGGATCAGAGTACGCACGGCGATGATCGTGTCGGAGACGTCGAAGGATGAGTCGATGACGGTGGTGCGCCGCTCGTAGCAGCGGGCGAGGCGGTAGAAGGCGTTCTGCCAGGCGTGGGTACGCTCGACGTGCCAACGTCAACTGGCCTGGATGGTTGTTTTCTCACCTTCATGTGCAAAACATCCGCATAGGTCGCGTTCTCTGAGCAGCGTGCGGGTTTTGTACGAGTCGTAGCCGGCGTCCAGGTGCACGGTGATGTCGTCGGGCAACGGCTCCAGGTCATCCAGGCGGTCCGAGGTCGGGGGTGAGCAACGGGGAAGCGTGGCGGTTGGCACCGGCCGGGACACGGCCCAGTGGAATGCCGTACCCGTCCGTCATGCTCAAGCGTTTCAGGCCCTGCTTGCCGCGGTCGACCGGTGAGCGACCGGGCAACCTCGCCACCTCCGGGAGCCCTGGTGATGGAGCCATCCACGGCGATCTGGTCGAGGATGAGGCCGACGAGCCGGTCGTAGGAGTCCAGCGCGATCCGCTTGAGCCGGGCGAAGACGCCTAGTCGGATCCACTCGTCGCGGCGGCTGCGGATCGTCGTGGCCAAGCAGGCCGTGTCGGCGATCGCCTCGTAAGAACAGCCGAAGCGCAGCAGTTGCAGGAGCTTGTCGAAGATGATCCGGTCGCTGATGCGTCGGCGGTGGCAGCCAAGTGGAGGTCCGGGTGGAACTCAGGCCGCTCGGAAAGCAGTGCCACGAATTGGTTCCAGAGCGGTTCGCCGGGCCGACGGGAAGCTCAGGTCAGCGCATGAGGCCGAAGACGCAGCCGGCGGTGACGGCACCCAGTGCGGTACCGACCAGGACCTGGGCCAGGG
Source organism: Streptomyces sp. NBC_01431 (assembly GCF_036231355.1). Classification (NCBI taxonomy): domain Bacteria; kingdom Bacillati; phylum Actinomycetota; class Actinomycetes; order Kitasatosporales; family Streptomycetaceae; genus Streptomyces; species Streptomyces sp. NBC_01431. The sequence goes on along the minus strand of NZ_CP109497.1, from coordinate 34,371 downwards.
TGTGGTCGCGCAGTCTGACGCGGGACCACCCCACCAGGGCGACGAGCGGGTACGCGGCGAGCGCCCAGGGCCCGTACATGAGGGTGGCCACCACGACAGCGCCGGAGGAGACCGCTGTGTGCACGGAGACCTTCCACGCGGTGGTGATAGCCAGGACTGCGACGAGGGAGGCGAGCATGGCCGCAACGAGCGCGGTCACTTCGTTCGGGGCGTTGCAGACGAGCAGAAGGGTGATGCAGACCGCGACCGAGACCATGATGCCGGGGATGACCAGCAGGCGGTCTTGGCGGCGCCGGATATGGCGGTCGCCCCAGTGGCCGCGGCGTTCGCCCCACTTGATGAACAGGATCGGGATGATGCCGCAGAACAGGGCGGCGACGAACCCCCATCCCACTCCGGCGAGGCGGTCGGCGTGCCAGCCCGTGAGCAGGGTGATGGCGGTGATCCAGTTTTTGGGTTCGAGGCCGTCAGTGCCCAGCCGGGCCAGGGGGGAAGCAGCGGCCGTCTCGGGGGCGGGCAGGGAGTGAGTCATGACGGCTCCGGGGCGATGGTGGTGAACTGATTTCATCTTGCCGCTGACGTGGCCAGATGCAGGGTGAGGATCCTCGGCAATGAAGCGGCAGAGGTTGACCTGCTGCCAGCAGCGCAGTGAGTCGTCGCTTTGACGAGGTCGGTGATCCGGTTGGTGCTGCACCGGATCTTCCGGAGCACGCGCCAGGTCTTCAAGGTGGCCATGGCCTGCTCTCCGACGCGTCGGATCTTGGCGGGGGTGGTGTTGTAGCGCCGCTGCCACCGCTTGAGCTTTCGGCCGGGGACCGGGACCCGGACGTGCCGCCCCGCGCCTTGGTAGGCGCGGTCCGCGTATCTATCGACGACGGGTAGGCAAGCACGCGAAGCTCCCGGCGGACACGGGTGATCTTGGTTGAGAACCCATCTGCCAGGAGCTTCGTCGTTGTGCCGAGGTGTCCAACTCGCGGTCAGCGACTAGAGGTCGAAAGGGATCATAGGTTGCCGCTCCCACTGGGAGCGCCCACTAGCAGTAGGCAGAGCGGAAGCCCTTACCCGAACAGCCTCCGATCGACGAGGAGCCACCAGTCATGAACCGGACACGGAGGTGAACCTGCGCCCCCTTGCCCCGCCCAGCAGCGCGGTCGCTCCCACATTGCACATCAGTCCGAGGTTACTTGGGCCGTCGGCCACTTCCACACCCTCTAGGCGCCGATGCGCCACACCAGACGCTGGGGCCCGATGCTGACAGCAGGTTCTAGGGCTGGTGCAGGAGGAGGCGCCGGATTCGAGCGGCCTCACCGGGTCGGTCTTCGGCGGACAGTTGCTCCGCAAGAGAGGTGCCGACGTCGTGGTACGTCATCCCTCTGTCCAGTGGTGCGTGCCCGCGCCGCATGAGGTCCGTGGACCGGTCGAAGAGCTCGACGGCCTCTTCGAGGAGGTCACTGTCCATGGCCCGGACGTAGACGGCGAGGAACAGGGCGGAGATGTGGTAGGCGAAGGCTGCCGGGTCGGTGTTCGTCAACTTCTCGTAGAGCTCGACGGTTTCATGGGTGGCGGCGACCGCCTCCGCGTGCCTCTCCGCCGCTTCTTCAGGTCTGCCTTCGTTGTTCGACGCTATGGCCAGACCGAGCAAGGTGGCGACCTTCATGCTCAACGCCTCGCCCAGCGTGTACAACTCGACGCCCGGCTGTCGTGCGTTGACGCGGCGAAGGATCGCCACGCCCTCGTGAACCGCCGTCAGGCTCTCTTCCGGGCGTTGCTGCATGACCAGGCGCCCGGCGAGTCCGATCAACCCGTCCGCCAATGAACGTTCGTAGGCCGCGGGGTTGGCTCGGGCGAGGTCCCGGTACAGGTCGACGGCCTCCTGCGCGGTGGGCACCGCCTCCGGGCTCCCGACGGCTTCGAGGGATCGTGCGAGCTGCTGCAACTCGACGGCGAGCTGCTGCGCGTTGCCGGACGGGTTCTTGGCCGCGAGCCGACGGCGCACCGCCACGCTCTCGCGGGCCAGCGCGAGCGACTCTCGGGGACGCCCGGTGTGCTGGTAGCACACGCCGAGCGCTGCCAGCGACGCCGCGAAGTCCGAGTCATGAGCGTGGGCGTCGGAGACCGCGAGGTCCCGGTAGACGCCCACGCATTCCTCCAGCACCACCGCCGCGTCCGCCGCGTGTCCGGCCTGAAACAGATCCCGCCCGTGACCCAGCAGACCACTGGCCAAGTCCGGTATGAACATGCGGTCCTCGCCGGCCAGTTCGCGCTTCAGCGCCACCGCTTCCTCAGTCGCGGCTCGCGCCTCTGCTCGTCGGCCGGTGATGTCCAGCCGCTTGGCGTAGGTGTTCAGCCCCATGGCGAGATTGGCCTCGACAATCCGGCGTTCAGGGGTGCGACGCATGCTCGTGGCCGCTTCCCTCAGCTCGCTGACGCTGGTCGCCGCCTCGGCCAGGGCTTCCTCGAACCGGCCGGCGTGTGTCAGGCGCACCCCGTGCTCGTGCCGGGTCACGGCCCGGTCGTTGAGGTTGCGGGCACGCGCCAGCCGGTGCGGGAGCAGCCGGGTGCTCACCGCGGCGATACCGGGGTCCAGGTCGGGGGTCGGCTGTTGGTGCGACGGGAAGAACATCGCGATGGCTTCGAGAAGGTCCGCGTCGATGTCTTCGAGTTCCGCCAGAGCGGCCAGTGTGGCGCTGCCTCCGATCACGGCGAGTTGCGGAACACCGGCGAGCAGCGGGAAGAGGTGGAGGGGGCCCACGTGGGGCCAGCGCACTGCTGCGGCGGCCAGGAAGACCACCGCACGGGCCATCCAGTCCCCCTCGATGGGGCTGCCGACGACGTCGGCCTCACGGAGCAGTGCGTTGACGGTCTCGCCGGCCCACTGCTGTCCCGGGTAGTCGGCCTGATGTCCGGCGAGGGTCAGGGCGAGGAAGTCCTCACAGAGCCGGTCCGGGTACAAGGGTTCCAGTACAGTCCCGCGGTCGGGTTCCGCGGCGGGGTAGCACACGGCGTGGTCGGTGAGCAGCTGCCCGGCCGGAACGTGGACGGTGAGCGGATCGATGGCCGCACGGCCCACCTCGGGGGTCACCGCTCCGGTGAGCGCCGCGGTGAAGACCGTGCGGTTCATGACGTCGGGAGGGGTACGGAAGGCGGTTGCATGCGGGGAGATCACGTGGTCGGGATCCCCGTGCAGACGTGCCCAGTGCAGGTGCTCACGGTCCAGGAGGTACGTGGACAGACCGGCGAGGTCATCGGGTGGCCGTACGCCGTGGACGGCCGCGTCGACGGCGACGAGAGCGGCCATGTGCACGGCCAGCGTCAGGCCGAACTCGGCCTCGCCGAGCTGGGCCGGAGCGGTGATCCCGGCTGCGGCGGCACCGTAGCGGGCGGCGAAGCTGTCTCGGGCCACGGTGAACATCTGGGCGCGCGGGGAGCCGGCGGCGCCCTCGTCGTCGGACAGCGGAGCCAGGCGCTGGGCCGATGTGCGCGCACCCTGGTTGACCAGGGCGGCACGCACTCCGGGCCACAGATCGTCACCCCGGGCCAGCAGCAACACCCTGGCGCTGCGCCCCCGGTCGCTGTGCAACAGGGCGTTGCTGAAGAGCCACAGCAGGTGCGACAGGGGCCATCGGTCGGCGTAGTCGACGATCAGCAGCACGCCCGCCTCTCCTGCGTCGGCGAGATCCTGGCTGCCGGGCGGGGGCAACACGCTCCCCGGGCCGTGGGTCGCCGTCACGACCTGCCAGCCGTCCCGCACGGACGCCTGCGCGAAGCGCTCGGCCAGCCGGGTCTTGCCCTGTCCGCCCGGCCCATGGAGCCATCGCACGGCGAGCGCGCCCTCCTCGTCCCGCCACGCCTGTAGCGAGGACAGTTCGGTGGCACGCCCGGTGAACTCCACCACTCGGAAGCGGGCGTTGAGCATGCGGCTGGGCACTTCCCGCAAGAACGCGTCCTCCGGAGTCACGATGGGCTGCCAACGCTGAAGGAGATACACGGGGACGCCGTCCCCGAACACATGGATGTCCGCACCGACGACCCCGTAGGCGAAACCGTTCTCGGCATGTACGGACTGGTTCACGAGTCCGACTCATCTCGCTCTGCACGGCGACCCGACGCAGGCGGGTTCGGCACGCCGTGGTGGTGTACGTGCACGCTGGCACCCGGCCCCAGAGCTCCATACGCCGAACCGCCGTCCCTGGCCACCACACTCTGATTCCAGCGGGGTTGAGCATCCCGGAGCTGTCGGCCGACTTCCTCGCTCAGGGCACGCAGCTCATCGACGGCATCAGGGCTGGCATGCAGCAGGCTCTCCAACAGCCACTGCCACCTTCGCTGCAACTCCTGACGGGCGCCCTCCGGGTCGGCGGCGTCGCGCAGTTGGGCGGCGCTCGCCTCCAACTCGAGGTAGACCTGGCTCCGTTCCGGATCCTCCTGAGCCCCGGCACCCCCACTGTGCCGACGGAAGACCGCCACGACACGATCGCGCGCAGACTCCCACGCGGTGGTCGCCATGGCCGTCACGATCGTGCTTGCTCCGGTCAGGGCGAGCGAGGACAAGGAATCCGACACGACAGACCTCCCCCGTGCGCGCCAACGTGACGCTCACCTCCGACCGATCGTACGCATCACCGTTCCCACGCGCAGCGGATCGGCTTGTGTGCGAGAGCGGCGCGACGTGTATGAGGGTCCACGCCGAGTCGAGCGTGCGCAACGGCGCAATCCGCGCCCGAGTCTGCCATCGACGCCGAGGCAGGCCTCAAGGATGAGACGTTCCCAGCTCTCGACCACTGCAGCGGCCCACTGGTCGCCTCCCGACTGGCCGGCGTTCCTTGTCGACGACGACCTTCTGTTCGTGGACGGGCGGAGGTTGCATACAACTGCGGTGGCCAGCGAGTGCGTTGCGGCCGAGACCGACGGAGAAGCGCCCGGAACCATCACCCTGTGGGAAGTACGCACGTATGAGCCCTTTCAACCTGATGTCGTTGACCGCGAGTTGGACTCCTCTGCACAACGACGAAGCTCCTGGTAGATGGGTTCTCGATCAAGATCACCCGTGTCCGCCAGGGGCTTCGCGTGCTTGTCCACCGTCGTCGATAGATCTGTCCAACCACACCCTGCGGTACCTGAGCAGACAACTCACCGCCCGGCAACGGGAGATCGGAAGGCGGTGGCGGCGCCTTTCGGTGGGCTGTCAGACTCTGTTCGCCCTGGCCCACCTGCGATGTGGAGACTCCTACGCCCAACTCGCCGCCGGGTTCGGCAGCGGGACCGCCACCGCCTACCGCTACATCCGCCAGGCGATCGATGTCCTGGCCAGCTTCGCGCCCTCCCTTCGCCGGGGGACGGACATCGTCCGGCGCAAGGCACTGGTCATCCTCGACGGCACCCTGCTCCCCATCGATCGCATCGACAGCCGACCGCGCGTACTACTCCGGAAAAGCCAGACGGCACGGCATGAACATCCAGGTCCTCACCGACCCGCACGGCCGTTTGCTGTGGGCCTCGACCGCTCTGCCCGGGGCGACACACGACCTGACCGCCGCCCGCATCCACGGCATCATCGATGCCCTCGCCACCACCTGCTACGCAGACCGCGCCTACCAAGGCGCGGGGCGGCACGTCCGGGTCCCGGTCCGCGGCCGAAAGCTCAGGCGGTGGCAGCGGCGCTACAACACCACCCACGCCAAGATCCGATGCGTCGGAGAGCAGGCCATGGCCACCTTGAAGACCTGGCGCGTGCTCCGGAAGATCCGGTTTGCGAGAGGTTGCGAGAACGAAGATCAGGGACAAACCGGACATGGTCCGGCGGGGTCTCAGGTCTCTCGGAACTACTCATTTCTGAGAACTGCCGCCCGTGCTGCCGGACCCTGTTACCCGCTTACGTCGAGTTCGGTGTGCATCCCGGCGAGGTAGTGGCCGGGAAGGTTGCAGACCAGTTCGTAGCGCCCGGGACGCAGCGTCAGCGTGGTCCATCCCATGGCGCCGGGGGCGATGCCGTGTCCCTCGCCCGGCCCGCAGATGCGGGACGCCTCACCGAGGCTGCCCGCCTCGCTGACCTTTCCGTCGGGACCGGTGAGGCGCTCCCCGATTCCCTGGCCCGAGGGCAGCGGGAGCACGACCACCTCGTGCACCGTGGTACCGGTGTTCACCACCCGCAGCGACACCACACCGGCCGAGACAGTGGCCGGGCGGGTGACAAGGCGCATCATGCGCATGCCGTGCCTGCCGGGAGTGCCGCCCATCATGCCCGGCCCCATGTCGCCCACGGTCACGTCCACCACCTTGCCCGGCAGTGCGGGTGCGCTGCAGCGCACGCCCTCGGCCCGCCATACCGCGGGAGCCACATGGCGAAAGGCGCCGGTGCCTGCCAGCAGCATGGTGGTCGCGATGCCCAGCACTAGCGCGGCGACCGCCCCCGCGATGATCAGCCAGGGGCCGCGCCGACGGTCCGCGTTCACCGGTGCTCCCGCAGTAGCGCGAGCCGTCGTTTGTACTCGGCTTCCTCGATTTCCCCGCGGGCGAACCGCTCGGCGAGCAGATCCTCGGCCCGCGTGCTTCCCCATCCCTGCTCATCGGAGGAGAGGGGCCGTGCGGACTGGCGGTCGTGGTGGGCGCCGCTGAGGTAGCGGACGAGCGCAACAATTCCGGCGATCACCAGCGCCCAGAACAGCACCATGAACATGGCAATGATGAACCAGCCGCCCCAGCCCCAGCCGCCGTCGTACCACATCATGACGATCACCTCTCGGGTGTAAGCCCCTCCTGGTTTCCATCGTGCGCCGGAGTGCCTCGGCGCGCAGGAGCAGCCTGGCCCACCTCCGAGGGCCGAACGGCTCCTTCCTTCCCGGCCGCCGGGCTGAACCCGCCGACCGCACCAGGCGTGCATCCGCGGCCCGGGGTGCGGCCGGCGGTCGGGCAGGCTCACATAGCGTCTCCTACGGAGTTCGTAATGTCTGCGGCTGTGCCGCCGAGGGAGTGGGCCATGAGCAAGCCACCGACCGCCGCCGGGCTGCCGGACGAGCTTCAGCGGCGGCTAGGGGTGTCCGACGCCGTGGTGATCGGCCTGGGGTCGATGATCGGCGCGGGCATCTTCGCCGCTCTGGCTCCGGCCGCGCACGCCGCCGGGTCCGGGCTGCTGATCGGCCTGGCGCTGGCCGCCGTGGTCGCCTTCTGCAACGCCACCTCGTCGGCCCGGCTCGCGGCCCGCTACCCGGCCTCCGGCGGCACTTACGTCTACGGCCGCGAACGCCTCGGCGACTTCTGGGGCTATCTGGCCGGGTGGTCCTTCGTGGTCGGCAAGACCGCCTCCTGCGCGGCGATGGCGCTCACGGTCGGCTCGTACGTCTGGCCGGGCCAGGCGCACGTGGTCGCGGTGGCCGCGGTGGTGGCGCTGACCGTGGTGAACTACGCCGGGGTGCGGAAGTCCGCGCTCCTGACCCGGGTGATCGTGGCCGTGGTCCTGGCGGTACTCGCCGCGGTGGTGGTCGCCTCCCTCACCTCCGCCACGGCGGACGCGGCTCGCCTCGACGTCGGCGCGGACGCCACGGCCGGCGGGGTGCTCCAGGCGGCGGGCCTGCTGTTCTTCGCGTTCGCCGGGTATGCGCGGATCGCCACCCTCGGCGAGGAGGTCCGCGACCCCGCGCGCACCATCCCCCGGGCCATCCCGCTCGCGCTGGGCATCACGCTGGTCGTCTACGCCGTCGTCGCCGTCGCGGTGCTGACGGTTCTCGGCCCGCATGGGCTGGCGCAGGCTGCGGCCCCGCTGTCGGATGCCGTCCGGGCGGCGGGCGTGGGCCGGCTGGCCCCCGTCGTGCGGGCGGGCGCCGCCGTGGCCGCGCTCGGCTCGCTGCTCGCGCTGATTCTCGGGGTCTCCCGCACTACCCTGGCCATGGCCCGAGACCGGCACCTGCCGCACGCCCTGGCTGCCGTCCACCCCCGGTTCAAGGTGCCGCACCGCGCCGAGCTGCTGGTGGGCGCCGTGGTCGCGGTGCTCGCCGCGACGGCGGACGTGCGCGGGGCGATCGGGTTCTCCTCCTTCGGTGTCCTGGCGTACTACGCCGTCGCCAACGCCTCCGCCTGGACGCTCACCGAAGACGAGGGACGGCCCAACCGGCTGATCCCGGCCGTGGGGCTGGCCGGATGCCTGGTGCTGGCCTTCGCCCTGCCCGTGTCCTCGGTGGTCTCGGGGGCCGCAGTGCTGGCCTTCGGCGCCGCCGCCTTCGGCGCCGCCGCGCCGTGACCGCGCGCAGGGCGTAACCCGCGCGGCTGCCGCTACGGGGCGTCGCCGCCGAGGACTTCGCGGGCCAGCTCCTTAAGGGCCCTGCGGTCCTCGGCCAGGGCCTGCTGCCCGGCCTTCGTCGCCGTATAGACGCGACGGGTGCGGCCGTCGACCACCCGCTGCTCGGAGACCAGCAGCCCGTCGGTCTCCAGCCGGTGCGGTGTCGGGTACAGGGTGCCGGGGCTGATCTGGTAGCCGTGGCGCCAGTTCCTCGGTCATCCACGCGCGTGGATCTCCTCCTGGGCCGCGTGGTGCAGGATGTGCAGCCGCACCGCGCCCCGCTCCCGCCGCCGGACTTCCGTCGCAGCACTGTGCTGCTACAAACCCGGCGAGAAGAGCCGTCTCATGCTCGGGCCCCGCGCGCCCATCTCCTCCTCAAGGGCGCACGCAAGAGCTTCTCCTGGAAGGACTACCGCGATCTGCTGGGATCAGACGGCCTCGACCGCAAACTCCGCCGTGAGTTACGCAGGATCCAGCACCGGCCCCACCTGATCGACGGCTGCCTCACCACCACAGGCATTACCATCAACCCACCGACCCCACCCTGAAAACCTCAGTAACTGACTGACGGTACCCCCGGCCGCTGACAACTCCGGGCCAACTCGGTGGTGGCGAACAAGACGTCCGCAGCCTCCTGAAACAGCCTGGGCCAACGGCCTGTTGGAGTCGGCCGGGTGCCACGATCAGTCTTCTGAGGCGAGATGGCGCTGTTCGTCGGCGCGCACACGCCGTTGTTCGTGGTCGCGGCGGATCTGCTGGATGACGCAGTGCGGTGCGCCGACGGCGAGAACCACGAGTGCGGCGTCCATTGCCTGGGCGATGGCCTGTGCCGCTGTGGCCTGAGGTTCGGGGTCCGTCATCTGATTACGGTGCCCTGCGGCTCGCACGACTGCGGGGGTCTGTAAAGCGAGCGGCTCTGGCGCACATCCGGTGGTAACGGACTGTATCCGTAAGCGCGGAGAGTGAAGTCAGCTTCCTGACCTGGGGATTCGTTTCCAATGACCTTGGAGTTGAACTCCCGCGTTCGGCGATTGTGCGGCTCCCTCCAGCGCGGCGGCCGTTCCCACGGAAGGAGCACTTCAGCCTCCGGACCTGCGGCTCCAGGGCCAACGGAACTACCCTCCGCAGCCATCACAGTCCGTTACCACCGGATGTGAGACAGGGCCGGTGAGCGTACAGACCCGGACCCCGAAGGCCGGAGGCCCCATTGCGGAGCCACGAAATCGGTAACGGGGGGGCGCAGCCCATGTCTGCGCCCCCTGACGCCCGGAGGCCCGCACATCAGATGATCCAGATGTGTCAGCCGTAGGCCTCGACCCACATGTCGAGGGCTCCGCCACCGCCGGCCGAGCAGTTCAGGACCGAGGCCCACTCCTGGCCCATGGAACGGCCGCCCTCCGATCCCTCCAGGCCCGTGTGAACGCCATCGACGTTGGCACAGCTGCCGTGGACCTTCCAGCGGCCGTTGCCGCTGTCGCACCAGCCGATGCCGTTTCCGTTGTTGTCGGTCCAGGCGTGGCAGTTGGACGCCGCACTGGCCGACGGCGCGGCAAAGAGCATCGCTCCCGCCACCATGGCCAGCGCGGCGGTCGCGGTTCCTGCGAAACGCAGACGTGACATGACAACTCCCGTTTTGTCTCGTGTGTTTCCACTCGGCCGTACGCACGCCGCTGCTCAACAGGCGGCCAGGGGCGAGGGGTGGACCGCTGGTGGTCGGCCAGCGCTCCGCACAAACCGTATGCAGGTGAGTGCCCGACGAGCGTCAGCCAGACCCTCCCGCACATCGTCCCGACCTCGTCCCAACCCCTGACCTGCGACTTGGGACGTCCCGCCCGGCCGAAGTCGGGACGGTCGAGCTCGAGCCACCCTGAGGCAGCGGTCTCGCAGGCATACGTGACGGTTCTGACGGTTCTGGAGAGACCATCCGCCATCGGGTGACTCGGGCCTCGGCGGGGAAGCGGTGCCGGAGCCAGTCGGCCGGTGACTGCTATCCGGTGCGTGATGCGTCCCGTGTGGAGGATGGTCAGCCCACGTCGCGCTGTCTGCTCGGCCGTCCGCCCTGCCGTGGACAAGCTCCGCGACGAAGTACTTCGCGGGCGACCAGCGTTGTGGATCCGCTGGCACGGAGCGCTGCGCTCCGAGCTCCCGGCCGGTGTGGCCCGCCTGCACCTGCCCACGCGGGCCAGCAAGTCGCCCCAGCGGTACTCCCTGGCCCCGGTGGCCGGCACCGAGGCGATCACCCTCGGCCAAGTCGTCACCTCCGAGGGGCGAGCGGATGCTCTGCGGCGGGACCGGCAGCGGATCACGGACGAGAACGTGCTGCCCGCCGCCAGGAACCGGGCCCCACCCTGCTCCTGGTGATCGGCGCGCTGCTGGGGCGGGGAAGCCATCTCTTCCAGGAGGCCGAAGGCTGTGTCGGGCCGGCAGGCCGTGCACGGCGCGACCCGCTGTCGCAGGACGTCGTCGATAGGTCTGTCAGTACCGGATCTGGTACTTGTTGTTGTGGTTGGGGTCGCAAGGCGTGGTGTACATGGCGCCGTTGCCGTTGCCGTCCAGGCACCAGCCCGTTTCACGGTTCACCAGCTGGAAGCCGTTGCCGACCGACACTTCCTTCCACTGCTCGTAGTAGTTGATGGGGTCGCTGCACGATTCCAGGTATGTTTGGCCGATGTTGGAGTCGGCGGGCGCCCAGTAGGCGGTGAGACACACGCCGGTTTTATGCACCTTCTCCGCCCAGTACTCGCCGGTCTGGTTCTCCAGCCCGCTCTGAGTGTCGTCCCACGGGGGCCGTGCGCGCCGCTACCCGACGGACATGTCCGATGCGGAGTGGGCGGTGGTGAGGCCGCTGCTGCCGGTGCCGGGTTGGCCGCGCGGGCGGGGTGGGCAGCCGGAGGCATACTGCCACCGCGCGATGCTGGACCAATGCCACGAAGTTAAGGATTCGGTGGCGGCGTCAAGGTGTCGGGGAGGGGGAGCTTGTAGGTGCTCGGCGCGGTGCGGATGAGTCGGCCGTTGCGGGCTCAGTAGCAGATCTGTGCGGTGAGGCTGCTCAGGGGGTGCCCCGCGGCGGGGAGTCCAAGATGGCGGGCGATCTCCCGGGCGTGCATGGCCTCATGGCGTGGTTGGAGTTCGCGGCCAGGATCCGACAGACCTGGCCCAGCGTCCGGAGAGGGTCGGGCTCGAGTCCTGTGCGCTTGGCACGGTTGGTGGGGTGCACGGTGATCTCGATGGAGGTGATCCTGGTGCTTCGGCACACCCGCAGACGTCGAGCAACTGCACCGCCGCATCACGATCCTGGAGCAGCAGGTGGTAGGTCTCACCGCCCAGCTCGACGAGCGTAGCCAGGACCTCGAAAGCCGCACGCGCGGCCAACCGAGAGCTGATGACGAGGCTGAACACGCGGTCGCAGCCAGCCGATCTGGTGCACCAGGCCGGGCGCTGCTGACCACCCCCGCTGAAGTCATCGAGGGTGGTCGGAGCCAGCTCCAGTGGCTCCGACCACCCTCTCTGCAGCGCGGGTCAGCTCACCGCAGCGGCCTGCCTGCCCAAGTCGAGGGTTTCGGCCGCCAGGTGACGCCGGTACTCATGAGCCTGCTTGAGGTCCGCGCGCAAGGGACATCAGCCACTCACTTCTCACCGGCCTTCAGTCCCCGAGTAGCCCGCCGACGATGACGTGCCGCTCGGGGGCCGGCTAACGTTGTTCAGCAGCCCGCGCTCGAGAGCTACGACCACCGCATGGGTGCGGTCTCTGACATCGAGCTTGGCGAAGACCCGCAGCAGATGGGTCTTCACCGTGGCCTCTGCGATGACCAGCCGCCGGCCGATCTCGACGTTGGACAGCCCGTCGGCGACCGCGCTCAGTACGTCTACCTCCCGCGCGGTCAGAGCCACCGGAGCGGGCTGCCGCATGCGGGCAACCAACCGCTCCGCGACCCTCGGGGCTAGGACGGTCTCGCCGCGAGAGGCGGATCGGATGGCTTCGACGAGCTGGTCGCGCGTGGTGTCCTTGAGTAGGTAGCCGATCGCGCCAGCCTCGACTGCCCGCTCGATCTCGGCGTCGGTGTCATACGTGGTCAGGATCAGCACGCGGCTACCAGGGTGGCGCCTGACGATCTCAGCGGTGGCACTCGCGCCGTCGAGGACCGGCATCCGCAGATCGATCAGTGCCACGTCCGGCTTCAGGAGTTCGACGAGTTCGACGGCCGCACGGCCGTCGCCGCCCTCGCCGACGATGTCGATGGTGGGTTCCGAGGCCAGCAGGGCGACGACTCCGGCGCGCATGACCGTGTGGTCGTCGACCACGATGATGCGGAGTTCGGCCGGCTCTGTTCGGGCTGTCATGTCGTCACACCTGACTGTCGGTAGGTATCGCGGCGAGGATGCGGGTGCCGTCGCCGAGGGAGCTGGTGACGGTGAGTTCGCCGCCGAGTTCGGCGAGGCGGTTGCGCATGGCGTTGAGCCCGAAGCCGTGGGCGTGCTCCACCACGAAGCCCCTGCCGTCGTCGGTTATCTCCAGTTCGACGCCGTACGGGGACGGCGTGAGCACGATCTCCACCGTGGAGGCGGCCGCGTGCTTGCGGACGTTGGCCAGGGACTCCTGGGTGCAGCGCAGCAGCGCGATCCGGGTCGGCTGGTCGCACTCGACGTCCGGCAGGTCCGCGGTGACGGCGAGCCCGGTGTCCTCGGCGAACCGCTCCAGGGTCCGGCGCAGGGTCCCGGCGATTGAGCCGAGCGCGGGACCGCTCTGCGGGGCGGAACCGACGAGCACTCGCGCCTCAGCGAAGTTCTCACGTGCGGTGTTCTCGATCGAGAGCAGTTGCCGGGCGCTCCTGCCGGGGTCGGTGCCGAGGCTGGCGCGGGCCGCCTCCGCCAGCACGATGATGGAGGCGAAGCCCTGGGCGAGGGTGTCGTGGATCTCCCGCGCGATCCGCTCACGCTCCTCCGTGGCGCCTTGGAGCCGGTGGGCCTCGGCCAGGCGCTGTTGGGTGCTCGCCAGTTCGCCGGCGAGGTGGCGGGCGCGCTCGTCGCTCTGCTCGACGATCCGGACCACCCCCAGTCCGAGCAGCGCTCCCGCTGTGTAGCCGATCAGGGTGAAGACGATGTTGCCGGTGGAGAAGTCCTCCACGTGCCAGCTCTGGTGCCGGACGATGCCGGCGACGGTGGCCGCTGCTGCGGCGCCGCTGTAGGCGATCGAGTGCCGCGGGCTCCTGGCGAAGAGCCAGAACTGGGGGAGCGACACGATGTACAGTGCGGCGCCGTCGCCACGCAGGAGGGACAGCGCGCCCAGAGCGAGGGCGAGTACGCCCAGGAAGGCGTGGGGCCGCAGCACGGGATTGCGGGGGAAGGCCGCCACGGTCGCGTAGCCGAGGGCGACCAGTGCCAGCAGCGCCAGCGACCAGTACCTCGGCGCCCCGCCGTGGTTCAGCTCGGAGATCACCGGGGGACACACGCCCAAGAGCACCCAGGAGACTGCGTACCAACGGCGGAGGATCCGTATGCGGAACCGGTCGCCCGGCTGCGGCCGTTGAATCATGATCGTCAGCCTACGTCCTGCGGTACTCCGGGACGAGGGACGGCGGCGTGCGCCCGTCGCGCCGGACGGACCGGGCGCAGCGGCCACCACGCCCGCTCGCCGAGCAGCAGCAGGAGTGAGGGCAGGACCATGAGCCGGATGACGACGGCGTCCAGCAGCACGGCCACCGCCAGGCAGAAGCCCATCTGCTTCATCTCGGTGAGGTGCAGGGCGACGAAGGCACCGAACACCGTCACCATCACGATGGCCGCGCTGGTCACCACCTTGGCCGACCGGCTGATGCCGTCCAGTACCGCTTCGCGGGCCGACATCCCGTTCCGCCTGGCCTCCTGGATCCGGCTGACCACAAACATCTGGTAGTCCATCGACAGGCCGAAGAGGATCACGAAGAGGAACAGCGGTACTCGGGACGCGATGGCACCGAGGGAGTGGAAGGCCAGGAGGTTCTGGGCCCACGTGCCCTGGAAGAACACGACCAGCAGGCCGAGCGAGGCCCCGACGGACAGCAGGTTGAGGGCGACGCCGATCAGGCCGATGACGACGGAGCGGAATACCCACACGGTCATCACCAGCGTCGCCAGTAGCAGGAACCCGATGACCAGCGGCAGTTTGCCGTTTTCGTGGTCCACGTAGTCGCGGCCTCGGGCCACGTCACCTGTCACCGCCGTCTCCACGCCGGGCAGCCTGCCGGCCGTGGCGGGCAGATAGTCCTTGCGGATGTGGTTGAGTGACGCGATCGCCTCGGGGGAGGGGGCTGGGAACGGGACGGCCAACTCCAGCACGCTGACCCGGCCGTCGGGCGAGGTGCGCACCGTCGGCCCGGCGGCCCTGGCGAACAGTGGATCGGCCTGCGCCCGTCGGCCGAGATCCGTCAGGGCGTGCTGCACCTCGGCCGCTCGGTCCGGTGTGGAGCGGGCGACGACCACGTGTTTCACCAGGAGTTCCGGGAAGGCCGTGTTCAGCCGGTCGTAGACCTGCATGGCGGGGATGTCGCGGGAGAAGGTGTCCTTGCCCGGGTCGACGAGCTTGAGGCCGAGCGCGGGTGCCGCCAGGACGAGCATGACCAGCGTTGATACGCCCAGCGTGAGGGCGGGGCGCCGTCGCGCGGGCGTCAGTAGGGCGTCGAACACCCGGCCCGTCTCGGCCTCGGCACGCTTGGTGCGGACCGGCTTGCCGCGGGCCGCACGCAGCTCGGTGCGGTGGCCGATCTTCACCAGGAGCGCGGGAAGCGCGGTCAGGGAGCTGGCCACGGCGACCGCCACGACCAGGATCGTGCCCGTCGCCAGGGAGGAGAAGATGACGTCCGTGGCCAGGTACAGGGTCGCAGTGGAGACGATCACGGCGAGACCGGAGACCACGATGGCCCGGCCCGCGGTCGCCGCCGCCAGTTCCACCAGGACCTCGGAGCTGAGCCGCCCGCCGGCGCGAGACCGTTCCTCGCGTTCGCGCTTGAGGTAGAAGAGCGTGTAGTCGACGCCCACCGCCAGGCCGATGAGGAGGATCATGTTGGTCCCGACCCCAGGGTCGGGAAGCAGATGGGACGCGACCATCGACAGTCCCAGGGCGGCGGTGATCGAGGAGAGCGCGAGCAGCAGCGGCACGCCGGCCATGACCACCGACCCGAAGACGATCAGCAGCGTGGTGAGCGTGACCGGCAGGGTGATGCGCTCGGAGAGCGCGAGGTCCTTCCCGCGCTGGTCGTTGACGCCCTTGCTGATGGACGGGGAGCCGGTCTCCTCCACGACGAGGTTCGGGTGGCCGTCCTGGACCTTCGCCGTCTGCGCGAGGAGCGGGCCGACGTTCTTCTTGCCGTCCAGCTCGGGGCCGTTGAGGACCACCGGAACCCTGACGACCTGGCCGTCCCTGGAGCGGACTGGAGCTGCCACGCCCTGCACCTCGGGAAGCTTGCGCATCCGCTCGGTGAGGTCCTGCGCCGCCGAAGCGGCGGCGGCAGTGTCCAGCGGTCCGGACTTGGTGTGGATGATGATCTGCTCGGTGGGCTGCTGCTGCATGCCAGCCGTGCTGGCGATCGCCTCGGCCCGCCCCGCCTCACCGACTCGGTAGTCCTCGGTAGTGGCCTCGTGGGAGCCGAGCGCGATGCCGATGCCGAGGCACAGAATGACGAACGCGAACCAGCCGGCGATCGCACGCCATGCGTGCCGGGCGCTCCATCGGGCTATCTTGACAGGGAGTTGACTCATACCCGAGATCCTGGTCTGCCAAGGGCAGAACCCGACACGCCCGGCCGGTTGAACCTGCCGTCCACCAGTCAGTGGACGGCAGGGGGAGGCGTCGGCGGCGCGTGTCCGCGTACTGACCTATTGATCCGAAACGGTTGGTGTTCTGGGTCGTTGATCCCTGCGTGAGTGAACTGGTGGGGGACGCACGGCAGTTGTCGCCGTCGGCGCAGGAGGCCCTTCGGCTGCGGGCGGTGGCCGCGTTGGTGGCGGGCCGGACTCGCGAGGATGTCGCGGCGGTGTTCCAGGTCTCGCTCAAGGCCGTGGACAACTGGTGGGCGAAGTGGCTGGCCGGCGGACGCGAGGCGCTCGTGGCCCAGCCGCGTGGGCGCCGGGTCGGGGAACATCAGGTTGGGGGCGTGGCCGTGAGGGTGGTTGTGCCTGGCGGTGCGGGGGTCAGTTGGTGGCGGTGTTGTCGGGGGCGGGTGTGTGGCGGAGTTCGACGCAGCATTCGCCGGTGCGGGGGCACTGCGCGCCCGGACAGGACCGTAGATGAGCGCCTGGGCGTGGGTAGGTGGGGGCTGGTGCCCCGCTGCCCGTTGTCATGGCGGCTTCCCGGGCTGCGGGCGCACCCACACGAAAGCAACCCGCCCAAAGAGGGTGGGGGCTTGGGTGAGCGGATGCGGCGGGCGGAGCCGTGGGTGAGCGGGACTCGCGCGGTCACGGGGTGCCCGCGCGGTCTGCGGGCCCTGCCCGCCAGGGGCTGGGGAGCGACTCAGAGCGCCGAGAGCTCAAAACCGTGCACTCGGCGAGACAGCGCGGCAGTACCGCGCACAACTGGTCCAGCATCTGGCCCGACATCTGTCCCACCAACTCGCGACAACCCAATACGCGATGCCATCAGTATGGTGCTCTCTGCCTGGTGAGTGGTGATCGTCTGGGCAGGGCGCTTTGCCTGGCGCCTGGTGTGCTGGTGGGTGTTGCGGCAAGGCCGAGAAGTTAGCTGATCAAATGGGGCGTCGAGGTTGGTGAACGCGCAACGAGACCCCTGCTGGATCATGGTTTCTGCGAAGAAATGTCCACTGATCCGGGGTCTCGTTGCGTCTCCAGTCTGCCATCACCAGCATCACGCGCACCGTCACGGTGGCCGCCGGGGTCTTCGCCCCGGGCCACCTGGGCGGGTTGACACAGCTCATCCCTTCGAACTGGTCGACGCGATCCTCGACGAGACCGGACGAGGCGAGCGACGGCTGCGACTGCTGCCCTCCCGCGTCGGGGTCCACTACGTCCTGGCCCTGGGCCTGTTCCCCGAGCTCTCCTGCATCGCGGCATGGCGGCAACTGACCGCGTCGATAGGCCCGTTGACGCCGAAGGTCTCCCCCACCGCGCTTCGACACCTGCGCCGACGCCTCACCCCTGCGCCCTTCAAGGCCCTGTTCGAGACCCTTGCCGTGCCGCTGGCCCCACCCACGACGCCCGGGGTGTCCTACCGGCACTGGCGCACCGTGGCCTTCGACGGCTGTTACTCGATCAAGGCACCCGACAGCGCACGCGCCCGCGGCTGGCTCGGAAAGATCCGCTACCGGCTCGCCTGGGCCGGCTACCCGACCGTGATGCTGATGACCCTCGTGGAGACCGGCACCCGGGGACCCGCCGCACAATTCCGCCATCACGTTCCTTGACCACCCGTTCCACGGCCTGCACGCACCCGGATGGCTCAATGACGCCACCGCCTCCGCCGCCACGGCACCGGCGCGAGCGTCACTCGAAGGCGTCCAGACAAGGAGAACCTGGGCCGCTACGACTTCACCGGAGCCGGAGCTCCGACGTGCCGTCAGCGGGAGGTCGTCACCAGTCCGGCCTCGTAGGCGAGGATGACGAGGTGGACCCGGTCGCGGGCGTCCAGTTTTGAGAGTAGGCGGCTGACGTAGGTCTTGACCGTGGTGACGCTGAGGAAGAGCTCCTCGGCGATCTCGGTGTTGGACAGGCCGCGTCCGATCAGCGTCAGTACCTCCTGCTCGCGCTCGGTGACGGCGGTCAGCTGCGGGGCCGGGACGGGCGTCCGGCCGTCGGCGGCCGGCCCGGCCGTGAGCTGGGCGATCAGGCGACGGGTGACGCTCGGGGCGATCAGCGCGTCGCCGGAGGCTACGACGCGGACGGCGGAGAGGATCGCCTCCAGGGCCATGTCCTTGACCAGGAAGCCGCTCGCGCCCGCCCGCAGCGCCCCGTAGACGTATTCGTCGTCGTCGAAGGTGGTCAGCACCACCACGTGGGCCGAACCGCCGCCGGAGGTGATCCGGCGGGTGGCCTCGATGCCGTCCATCCCGGGCATGCGGATGTCCATCACCACGACGTCCGGTGCCAGTTCGGCGACCAGCCGGACCGCTTCCTCGCCGGAGCGCGCCTCGCCGACGACCTCCAGGTCTGGCGCGTCCGTGACCACCATCGACAATGCCGCGCGCACCAGCGGCTGGTCGTCGACGAGGAGGATGCGCACAATCCGCCCGCTCGGCGTCGTCGTCATCGGGCGCCCACCGCCAGGTCGACGGGCAGCGTGGCGGCGACGCGGAAGCCGCCGCCCGGGCGTGGACCGGCCGCGAACTCGCCGTGCAGCAGCGCCACCCGCTCCTCCATGCCGAGAAGGCCGAACCCGGCCCCGCCCAGCTGCGTCCCGCGCAGTCCGCCGCCGTCGAGGATCTCGATGGACACGTGGTTCTCCCCCTGGTCGACGGTCACCTGACAGGAGCGCGCGCCGGCGTGGCGGACCACGTTGGTCAGCGCCTCCTGAACGATCCGATAGGCGGCCAGACCCACCTCGGTCGGGAGCGGGCGGCTCCCGCCGCTGCGTCGCAGCTCCACGTGGACCCCGGCGGCGGTCGTGGCCGCGGCCAGCCGGTCGAGGTCCGCCAGACCTGCGGCCGGAGCGAGCGGCGCTGCGGCGTCCGGGGAGTCCTCGGCGGCGCGCAGCGCGACCAGCATCCGGCGCAGGCCGGAGAGCGTCTCGCGGCTCGCGGTCTCGACCTGCCCCAGCGCCTCACGGGCGAGCTCCGGCTGGGTGGTGAACACGCGCCGCGCCGCGCCCGCCTGGAGGGCCACGATGCCGATGCTGTGGGCCACCATGTCGTGCAGCTCGCGCGCGATCCGCAGCCGCTCGCCCTCGACCGCGCGGGCGGCGGCGTGCTCGCTCAGCGCGGTCGCGTGGCGTCGGCTCTCCCCGGCGGAGTTGCCGAGCAGCAGCGCCACGACCGCCGACAGCGCGGTGGCCAGCTCGGCGGAGGTGCCGGTAACCCAGCCGATCGACACACGGACGATCGGATATCCGATGATCAGTCCGGCCGCCATGGCCGCCGCGATCAGCACGTCGCGGCGCGGACGGCTGGCGGCCACGTACCAGAGCGCCACGTCGACCGGCAGCGCCAGGGGGATGTCGAGCGTGGTCGAGTGCATCGCCGTCACCCCGAACAGCGCGCCGCCGAGCAGCAGCCCGAGACCGGTGAGAGCCCGGCGGCGCAGCAGCGCGGAGCCCGCGAGTGCGAACACCGCGCACAGCACGAAGGAGATCCGGTTGGACGGGGCGATGAAGACGCCCCTGTAGTAGTCCTCCCGCGACTCGCCCGGCAGCCGGACCAGCACCACGAAGGAGTACGCGACGCCGGCCGCCCACGCCAGCGCGGCCCAGCCGCCGGGCGGCACGCGCTTGAGCAGGGAGGTCGAGTTCGCAAGCATGGTCCGATCGTAGCCAGCGGATGATCGCCGGGCGTCGGACCCAGGGTGTACGACCGGGGAAGACATCCGGGGAGGCGAGTGTCCGCCGCAGGCCAATGCGGGACGACGGCCCGGCGCGGAACCGTGGTTCTCGTGATCGAAGTCAACGAGCTCACCAAGCGCTACGGCAGCAAGACTGCCGTCAACGGCCTGACCTTCACGGTCCGCCCCGGTTGCGTCACCGGCTTCCTCGGCCCCAACGGTGCCGGCAAGAGCACCACGCTCCGCATGATCATCGGGCTGAACGACCCCACCAGCGGCAGCGTCACCGTCCAGGGCCACCGCTTCCGCGACCACCCCCGCGGCCTGCGCCACGTTGGGGCGCTGCTGGACGCGTCCGACGTCCACGGCGGCCGCAGCGCCGCCGCGCACCTCGGCGTGCTGGCCCGCACCAACGCGATCCCGCTGCGCCGGGTGGGCGAGGTGCTGGCGGAGGTCGGTCTCACCGACGCGGGCCGACGTCGGATCGGCGGCTTCTCGCTCGGCATGAAGCAGCGCCTCGGCATCGCCGCCGCGCTGCTGGGCGACCCGCCGGTGCTGCTCTTCGACGAGCCGCTCAACGGGCTCGACCCGGAGGGCGTGCGCTGGGTCCGGGCGCTGTTCCGGCGGCTGGCCGCCGAGGGCCGCACGGTCTTCGTCTCCAGCCACCTGATGAGCGAGATGGAGCACACCGCCGACCGCCTGGTCGTCATCGGCCGCGGTGAGCTGATCGCCGACGAACCGCTCGCCGCCTTCGCCGCACGCGGCCGCGGCAGCAGCGTCACCGTCCGCACGCCGGACGCGAACGCGCTGGCCGCCGTGCTGACCGGGGCCGGCGCGCAGGTGCGGCCCGACGGCGATGACCGCCTCGTGGTGACCGGCCTGCACGCGGACGCGATCGGCGACCTCGCTCACGAGCACCGCCTGCGGCTGCGCGAACTGGCGACCAGCGCCGCGTCCCTGGAGACCGCGTTCATGGAACTCACCGCCGACAGCGTCGAATACCTCGCAGGAGATGCCCGATGAGCACACTCGCCTCCGCGGCTCCACCCGTGGCGCTCCCGGTCGACGAACCACGCGCCCGCTTCCGCGACCTGCTGCTCGGGGAGTGGTTCAAGCTCTGGTCGCTGCGCTCGATGCGCTGGGGGTTCGTCCTCGGCCTGGTCGCCCTGATGGTTCTCAACTTCAATGCGGCGATCGCCGACGTGAACGACTGGGCGCATTTCCCCGCGGACATGCGGGCCCACTACGTGCCGGGCGGGTCGCTGGCCAAATCCTTCACGAACAACGCCTGCATCGCCACCCTACTCATCGCGGGCAGCCTGGGCGCGGTCTCGCTGGTGAGCGAGTACTCCACCGGCCTGATCCGGACGAGCTTCGCGGCCGTCCCGGCCCGGCGGGCGCTGCTCGCGGCGAAGATGCTCGTGCTCACGACGGTGCTGACCGGCTTCGGACTCGTGGCCACTGCGGTCTCCTTCTGGGTGACGCAGGCCGTGCTGTCGAGCAAGCACGCCG
This sequence comes from Streptomyces sp. NBC_01431, assembly GCF_036231355.1. Taxonomy (NCBI): domain Bacteria; kingdom Bacillati; phylum Actinomycetota; class Actinomycetes; order Kitasatosporales; family Streptomycetaceae; genus Streptomyces; species Streptomyces sp. NBC_01431. The sequence goes on along the minus strand of NZ_CP109497.1, from coordinate 13,130 downwards.
GGATCTCACTCGCCGAACCGGGCATCTGGCGGGCCCTGCTGGCGAGTGTGCTGCTGCCGCCGGTCTGCGGGCTGGTCGGTCTCGGCCTCGCCTCGCTGATCCGGCACAGCGCGGCGACGATCGTCGCGACCATGAGCGTGCTGCTGCTGATCCCCAATTTCCTGAGCGAGAACCACTACTGGTCCGCCTGCCTGTTCCACGCGACGCCGTTCCGCGCCTGGCAGGGCCTGCACGACCTCATCGGAGCGCCGGTCAACCCGCACATCCCCTTCCCGGCCCAGACGGACGGCGAGTGGTGGGTCTACCTCGGCTGGGCGCTGGCCGGGGCGCTGGTGACGTTCCTCGTCGGCGGCAGCAGACGCGACGTCTGACCCGGATCCGCGGGTAGTGGCTACGGTCGGCAACTGATAGGACGACAGGTGTCAATCCCCTCGAACTGTGGAGATCTTCTAAGCGGCCAGCCCCAGAGGGGAGTTGACCCGGTGGTCGTGTTTCGAGCCGGCCATCGTCAAGTAGCGGCAGCGCCGTCTGGCCGGCGTCGACGAGATGGTCCTGTCGCTGTCCGCGAAGGGTCTCACGCACGGCGGGATCTCCTCGCGCCTGGCCGAGGTCTACGGCGCGAACGTGTCCAAGACGGCCATCGGCACGATCACCGGCAAGGTGATGGGCGGCTTGGCCGAATGGGCCAACCGGCCGTTGGATCGCGTCTGTCCGGTCGTCTTCATCGACGCGGTCAGCGTCAGGATTCGCGATGGCCAAGTAGCGAACAGGCCCATCTGCGTGGCTCTGGCGGTCACCGCCGAGGGGCACCGCGGCATCGTCGGACTGTGGGCCGGCGACGGCGGCGACGGCGGCGAGGGCGGCGAGGGCGCGAAGCACTGGATGCGGGTGCTGTCCGAGCTCAGGAACAGGGGCGTCGATGATGTCCTGATGCTGGTCTGCGACGGGCTGAGGGGCCTGGCCGACGCGGGTGAGGTCTGGCTGTGAACTGTGGTGCAAACATGTGTAGTTCGCCTCCTGCGGGCCTCGTTCCGTTATGCGGCTCGCCAGGACTGGGACAAGATCGCGAAGGCGCTCAAGCCCGTCTGCACCGCGCCGATGGAGGATGCGGCCACGACCAGGTTCCTGGAGTTCGCCGAGACCTGGGGCAAGAGGTACCCGGCGATCGTCCGCCTCTGGGAGTCGAGCTGGGCGGAGTTCACGCCGTTCCTCCAGTTCGATGCGGAAATACGCCGGATTGTGTGCACGACCAACAGCATCGAGAGCGTCAACGCACGTATCCGCAAGGCCGTCCGTGCCCGCGGACACTTCCCGACGGAGCAGGCCGCCCTCACGTGCGTCTACTTGGCCGTCATGAGCCTCGACCCGACCGGCGCCGGCCGGAAGCGTTGGACCATGCGCTGGAAGGGCGCCATGAACGCCTTCGACCTGGCCTTTGATGGCCGCCTCACCGCAGGCCAACTCTAGCCACACCAAACCCAGTTACACCGCTCGCTCTACAGACCCCCCTGGCACGCGGTCCCGCTCCAGCTCCTGGGGCTGCTGCTGTTCCTGCTCCAACTGGCCTCGTTCTCGGTGGCGCTTCGCTTGGCCGTCGGCTTCTGCGACACCGTACACCTGCCGATCCAGCTGGCGGGCAGGTGGTGGCCAGCGCTTGTGGCCGCCCTGATCTGCGTGGCGTTCATGGCCGCACTGAACTTCCTGATCAACCGCCTGACCACACCGAGGCAGGCAGCTTGGTGACCACCCCCGCCACCTCGGGCCGGTACTCAGAGCGTGGGGACCTGACGCCCTATTTAGAGCCCGCGCAGCGCCTCGTCACACGGTGGCTGCGCAGAAAGGGCAGCGGAGCCCGGGACCGTCGTTGAGGTCGGCCGCCAGGGCCCCGTTTGCTCCCACCCCGCAAGGAGCGTTTGCCGGTCGCTCGAATCCCACAGGATGAGGCTCATGAAGAAGAACTGTCCTGGCTGCCGGGCACTGCGGGAAAAGGCTGCGAGGCCGCGTGCCGATATGGGCGACCTGCTGGAGCAGACCGCGCTGCATGAGGCCTCCCCGGAGTGCAGAGACAAGCAGCCGGCCACCGCGGAGAGAGCACAAGGGAGCCGGTGACGCCACCTGTGGGGAACCGGCCCGCCGAACGCCGTGACATCGCCCACGGCTACGTGCTGCCGCAAGCCGCCTGACCGGTCACTGCTTCGGCTCGTCGCCGTCGCCCTGTCCGAATTACTGGCGGCCACCATAGCGGGAGCCGGGCTCCCTTATGCGGCGCGGGTCTCTTGATCGGCGAGACGTCCGATGAGGAAGGTCCGCTCAGCTTCGTTGCCGGTCAGCTCCACCGCCTGCCTATAGGCGGCCGCCGCCTCGCCCGTACGGCCGAGCCGTTGCAGGAGATCCGCCTTGATCGCTGGCAGGTACTGGTAACGGGCGAGCCGGCCGTCCTGCTCCAGCGCCTCGACCTGCGCCAGTGCGATGGCTGGTCCGTGGGCCATCGACACGGGCACGGTCCGGTTCAGCGCGACAACCGGTGAGGGCCACAGCGACAGCAACCTGTCGTAGAGTGCCACGATCTGCGGCCAGTCCGTCTCCTCGTACGTTGGCGCCTCGGCATACAGCGAGGCGATCGCTGCCTGCAGCAGATAGCGTCCCGCACGGCCGCCACGCAGCCCGGCCACGATCAGTTCGTGTGCCTCGGCCAGCGCGTTGCGGTCCCACAAGGAGCGGTCCTGCTCCTCGAGTCGCAGCAGCCGGCCGTCGGCGCCGGTTCGGGCGGCGCGCCGGGCGTCGGTGACGAGGAACAGCGCCAGCAGCCCGCGCACCTCCGGCTCGTCGGGCATGAGGTCGCGCAGCGTACGGGCCAGGTGCAGCGCGCGGTCGGCCAGGTCGGTGCGCATGAGCGTGGGGCCCGAGGGAGCCGTATGCCCGGCGGTGAACAGCAGGTGGAGCACGCCGAGCACGGCCGCCAGCCGGTCCGGCAGCTCCGCCGGGCGCGGCAGGCGGTAGGGGATGCGGGCGGCAGAGATCTTCTTCTTCGCCCGGGTGATCCGGGCTGCCATCGTCTGTTCCGATACCAGCAGCGCCCGGGCGACGTCCGGTGTCGGCAGTCCGCACACCAGCCGCAGCGTGAGCGCGAGTTGCGCCTCCTGTGCGAGCGCGGGATGGCAGCAGGTGAAGATGAGCCGCAGTCGTTCGTCGGGTACGACATCTTCCGGGTCCACGGCCTGCTCCTGATCCTCTAGCTCGTCCAGGGCGAGCTCGTCGACGGCCTCCTCGGGCTCCACCAGCAGCGGCAGCTTCGAGCGGAACGTCCGCTCGCGGCGCACCGCGTCCATCGCCCGGCGCTTGGCCGCGGTGGTGAGCCACGCCGCAGGGTTGCCCGGGACCCCATCGCGTTCCCAGGCCGACACCGCCGCGGCGTACGCCTCCTGTACGCACTCCTCGGCCAGGTCCAGGTCGCGGGCGACGCGCACCGTCGCGGCGAGCACGAAGGCCCACTCGCGTCGGTGCGCATCGGCGACCGCCTGCCTCGCGTCCGTCGCAGCCGTCATCGGACGATGGGCACGATGCCGCCCGCGACGGGCCGCACCTCGACACCGCCACGGCCCCACTGCACGGCGGGGTTACGACGCGCCAGCTCCAGGGCGGCGTCCAGGTCGGGGGCCTCGATGATGCAGACGCCGGCGATGACTTCCTTGGAGTCGATGAAGGGTCCGTCGGTGACCACGTCGCCGCGCAGCGAGGTGGCGGTGTCGGCGGAGTGCAGCGCATACGCCGTGATCATGGCGCCGGAGTCGATGAGGTCGTCGGCGTGCCGCTTACTCGCCGCCTGCTGCTCCGGGGTGTAGTCGCCGGCCGCAGGGGTGTCGAAGATGAGGATCGCGTACTGGGCCATGACGGGTCTCCTTGGCTGTGTGTCTGGTCGGTACGCCTCTACGTCGGACGGGCGACGCGAAATCTACAGACCGTACGCGAACTTTCTCAGATGCCCTCGGCCTGCCACGCCCAGATACGTGTGGGTCGGGATCCGCAAAGGTCGGCGGTCTTGCGACAGCCCATTGAGATCATCCGGGTTCAGACACAGGCTCTCACCTTGTGCTTTATGGTCGGCGGCTTCGTTGAGGTCAGCAGCGCACGCGGGCGGTGTCGCCGTCGATACGGACGATGCACTCTTTGAAGAGCGCCATGGGCCGGCCTTCGTCTTCGGCAACCAGCGTTAGTCCGAGGTCCATGATGGGCTTGATGGCCTGCGCTGTTCGAGAGCCGTCGGGGTCCGGGCCGTGCAGGGCCGCCCAGCGTTCGAACAGTGCACGGACCCCTTCCCATCCGGGTCCCGGGATGAAGTGGCAGAGGAACGTTGGCTGATCAGTTGCGTACTGCCGTAGCTCGCCGATCCGGGTGTCGCCCTGTGTGAGCCACCACGTCCCGTTCACTACCGCTCCCTTCAGCTACAAATTCAGGCGGGTTGCCTGGGCTCCCGAGCTCCGTTGTGTCGAATTGTCCGTCGAACTGGCTCCCTCACGCGGAAGTTCACCAGACGTGTGGGCGGCCTCCGTCCGATTCTGTGCTCCGACCAAGGAATGCACCGAACCAGAACGAAGGCCGTGAGGATGAGCCTGCCGCACCTCGATGTCCCGGGGGAAGCGTTCGCCGAAGCGTCACGCCGAGACGACTTCTTCGACTGCCTGACCACCCGCGGGGACGAACTGTTCGAGCTGTCCGACGCGCTGCTGTGCGCGGACGAGCCGGTGACTGCGCCCGTGGACCTGACGTTGGTGGCCGAACATCGGCGCGGACACGGCGCGATGTACGACGCGTTGAACAACGGGAACGTCGACGTGCCGCGACTGCGACAAGTGCTAGCCGGATTGCCCATGCCGCCGACGGGCGCTTGGTCCTGGCGGTGGACATCACCCATTGGCTCCGGCCGGATGCGCCGACCAGTGCGGACCGCTCGTTCTGCCACGTCTACGGTCGCGGTGGCCGGTCCTCGCACCAGTTCGTGCCGGGCTGGCCCTACTCGTTCGTCGCCGCCCTGGAATCGGGCCGGACCTCGTGGTGCCAGATCCTGGACGCCCTGCGGTTGGGGCCGGCCGACGACGTCGCCGAGGCCACCGCCGCCCAGGTCGTTCGCGTGGTCGAGGACCTCATCGACATGGGCTGATGGCACGTCGGAGACTCCGACATCCTGATCGTCTTCGATGCCGGGTACGACGCTCCACGCATGGCTCACCTGCTGAAAGGGTTGCCGGTGGAAGTCCTCGGGCGAATGCGCACGGACCGCGTGATGCGCAAGCCGGTCCCGGTTCCCTGGATCTCGCTACCGGAAGGTGGACGGCCGCCGAAGCACGGCAAGGAGTTTCGCTTTGCTCGCCCGGAGACATGGGGTGATCCGGATGCCGCGACGGTGCAGGTCACGGACCGCTACGGGACTGTCCGCGCGCTGGCCTGGGACCGCATCCACCCCAGGCTGACCACTCGGTCCGCGTGGATCGACCACACCGGCCCCCTGCCGGTCATCGAAGGCACCCAAATCCGCCTGGAAGTCGACCGCTTGCCCGCCGGCGGGGATCCGCTGCCACTCTGGCTCTGGTCGTCCGCCACTGGCCTGAGCGGCGAAGACGTCGATCTGCGCTGGCAGGTGTTCCTCCGCCGGTTCGACCTGGAGCACACCTTCAGAATGATCAAGCAGACGCTCGGCTGGACCCGTCCGAAACTCCGCACGCCCGCGGCAGCGGACCGATGGACCTGGCTGATCATCGCCGCCCACACTCAACTGCGCCTCGCCCGGCCCCTCGCCGAGGACCTCCGCCGCCCCTCGGAACGTCGCGCGGAGCTCGGTCGGCTCACCCCCGCCCGCGTCCGCCGCGGGTTCAGGAACCTCCGCCCCCACATGCCATGCCCAGCCCGCGCACCCAAACCGAACCGGCCAGGTTCCGGCAGACCCCTCGGCTCCAAGAACCGACACCCCGCCACCCGCTACGACGTGGGCAAGACCGTCCAACGACCCGGGACGATCACTGAACGCAACCAGGCCAGACCATAAAGCACAAGCTCAGCTTGGCATTTATCCTCGGTTGCCTCTCGGCGGAGTGATCACGTTGGTTGTGCCGGTCGGGGAAAACCTTTATCGACGCAGGCAGCAGCGCCTCTAGCCTGCAAGCCATGCATCAGGATCGAAGGCGTGATCGACGACCAGTCCGCCACGCGCGGCCGATGGTAGTCCGGCATCAGGCTCCGGCCATGGCCGAGGGAACTGATGTTGTGCTCGTCGGCTACTTCTCCAGCAAGCAGAAGGACTTGGCCGAGTTGATGGAAACGGCGGCCCAGCAGGCGACGAATCACGGTGCGCGCGTCGTGGGCCGTATCGTTCAACGCCGTGGTGTCTCGGACGGCGGGGCCAAGAAGATAGCCCTCCCCTATTCCTCGCGGACTCTCCTGAGCTACGGAAAGGTCCGTGAAGTAGCCGCGCTCTGCGAGCAGACCAACGCCGACGCGGCGCTCTTCCTGTCAACCCTTACCGAGCGCCAGCGCCGCGTACTGACGGGGATGCTCGGCTGCCCCGCCTTGAGCCTGGCCGATGTAATGGCAGCTGGCTGAACCGTCCTTCAGCAACGGTCCTCGAACGGTGACCCGTACGTCGGCGCTCGGTGGGAAGTTCACCGGACGGGCGGACGGCGCTCGCGGGAGCATGCGTTCCGAGGGCCGACCCCGTGACATGCCAGTGATGTCACGGGCCGTTGAACTCATTGACGGCCAAAGCGTATTCGATGACGGTCGCGTTGGTAACCCGCACACCGCCAGGCGCAACCCCTACGCCGCCGGGCGCGGCGCAGCCCGTGCCGGGACCGCCGTTGGCGTGGGCGGCACTGGTCCCGGGATTGAAGGGGCTTCTGACCAAGCTCCTGACTTGTTGAATTGACCTCAGACGCTCGGTCTGCAGCCGTAGCGTCCAGAGTGTCGGTCGGCATGGGCCCGCAGTGCTTCTATCAGGTCATGTTCCGCCCGGCCGGTGCCATGAGAACGGGCTCCGGCGGCCGGACAGACCAACGCGAAGACAGCCCAGCAGGACGTCAGTCAGTGGCAGAGCCACGACCGCCGGAACCCACGTACCTATCAATGTCAGTGGCTGAAGGCACACTGCCCGGATGGATCTCTCTTCGCGTGCTGTGTCTCATTCGAGCCGAAGGTCTGCGGGCTGGGTGGAGTCCCTGGCCGGCCCGTTGATCGTCGTACCCGTGTCCGTGCTGGCGGAGTGGGGCGGCTGTTCGGAGAACTGGGGCGAGGAACCAGGCTCTGTGGAGGACTATGACCGAGCCTGCGCTGTTGAGGACTGGGCCGGACTGCTGGATGTCGGCTCGAACGGCGCTCAGGCCCTGGTCCTCGCAGACGAGTGCCCAGACGGTGTCACGCCCAGTCCACGCCGAGCTCGGCGAGCGCGGCGCGCTGTTCGGGGGTGAGTTTGTCGCGACGGCTCTTGGTGTTGGAGATCCACACGCCGAGCTTGACGACTACCGGCGCGTTCTCGCCTTCCATCGCGATGTGTTCTGAGTGGCCGCGGGGGCGCGGTGGTGGCCTTCGCGGGCGATGTACTGGGCGAGGGCTGCTATGCCCCGCTGGAAGGCCGTTGACGCCTTCCCGGCCGTCTTCCCATCACCCGTGGCCGCCGGGGCCGGGGTGGGCTGCTCGTCGGGTGTGATGCCGAGCTTGGTCAGTCGCTTGTGCTGCTCGTCGGACAACTGCGCCCGGGTGTCCGGCACGTCGGCGGGGTGGAGGTTGGTGACGCTGAGCGGCCGCCACGCGCACCGCGCACGATGACCGTGCCGAACAGCGTCGCCAGCAGCCGCCGGTAACCGCACTCCAGGCGCGTGCGCACCAGCACCGCCACCGCGATACCCGGGCGCCACGGTGGCACCGTCAGCACCCCGACCGGCGACGCGTCCGCGGTCATCACGAGCGCCGTGGCAGCAGCCGCCTCCACACAACCGGGCCAGACGCTCCGGGGTGCGCGCCCATCCGGCCTGCTGGCTGGGGGCCGGGAGTGGGGGAGACTGGGTGGGTGACCACAGACCCACGCAGTCTCCTGGACAGCGATGCCCCGTCCTTCAGTTCTCCCGAGTCGGCACGTCCGCGTCCGGCCGAGCCCCGCCCTTCGGCCGGCGCTCCGCCCGCTACCTTCCTGGAGCCCCGGCTTCGGCCTGACCCGTCCGCCGACCCATCCATATCCTGATCACCGGCAGGGTTTCCCTGCCCAACTCCGGCATGCAGCACCGCAGCCGTCCCCTCATTACCTTTTCTGTGGCCCCGCAATGGGGCTCCCAGCCTCCAGGCCCGGCATGACCGCTCCCCCCTGGCCAGGTCGCAGCGTATTGAGCCGGGCCTCGGGGGCTATCGGAGACTGACCAGTGCTGTTTCCCATTGGGCGTTGCTCGTGCCGGTGAGGCTGCAATCGGCGTAGTGGGTGGCGCGGCGGAACGCGACGGTCAGCCGGTAGGACGACAGTTGGAGCCCGGGCAGCCGCTGCCACCCGGAGGCCAGGTGGGGCGCGGGGCCGCTGTTGCTTCCCACCGCGGCGAAGACAAGGTCTCCAGGCGCGCATCCGTTGCTCATGCCCACGGCGATGGGGCGGCTGCTGTGGTCGTACGGACCGAACCCTGCGGCCTGGCCTCGGGCCGCGGCGACGCCGTGGAACTCCTCGACGGCCACGTGGTACTTGCTCGAGTGGGGCCACGTGAGGTGGAAGCTGTCGCCCGGGCGGACGGCTTTGCTTCCAAATGAGGCGAAGACCAGGGTGCGGTGGTGGTAGGAGTCGGTGACATCGGCGACCATCGCATAGTGGTTGGCTTGGGAGTCGGTGACGGCGACCGTGCCCGCGGTGGTGCTGGTGAGCATCAGCGCCATCACCACCGCATCGCCTGACTGAACGGGCCTGTTGACTCGCAGGGTGGTGCCCGTGGAGGAGATGATCTGGGCATCGGCGGCGACACGGGCGACATAGCCCGATTCCGCGGAGGGCTGGGGCCCGGTGCGGCCGCCGGGGCCGGGCCAAAGAGTCGTGGCGAACGCTGTCAGAAAGACGGCCGTCCTCGTCGCCACGAAGACGGCCGCAGCTCGGGCCGTGTGGGCGGAGGCGACTGGTGGGGGACCGAGTTGGCCTTGTACTTGAGCTTCTTCCTCTGGCGAGGAGAGATCTGGCGGGTTGCGCTCAACGTCTGGCCCACCAGGAACAAGGGGGGTTGGCTCTTCAGCCGTGCGTTTGATGCATGTGCGCGGGCACCGAGCAGGCTCCAGGGCGGACTCGAATAACACGTGACCGGCCAGGCACATCAGTTCTTCGTAGCCGTTGCTGTCTAGCCGTAGCGCTTCGGTGAGCAGTTGGATCGACTCGCGGCGCGGCTTGGAGACTCTGCCGCGTTCCAGGTCGCCGATCGCCCGCACGCTCAGCCCAGACAGCCCGGCTAACTGCTCTTGCGTCAGCCCTGCTGCAACCCTCTGCGCGCGCAGCGCAGCACCGAGCCCTGCCCCATCCATTGCACATCCCCCCGACCCTCAATGGCGGGACGAGTACACCACAGGGTGCCGCTCGACACAGAGAAAACTGCCGGTCTTTCTGCCAGGGATTCTGCCTGGTGGTCACATGCCGCTCCAAGCATGATCTGGTCTGCGCTGCAGCACGATCCGCCCACAGAGCCACGGGTCATGGGTCTGATGCAGGTTTGGGTGACAGGTTCGGTCAGGCGGCCTGGAGGGCCGGCGTGGTCATGACGGTCTCGAATTCGATGGGGGTCAGCCGGCCGAGTGAGGCTTGTCTGCGGCGTCGGTGGTAGGTCCGCTCGATCCAGGTCACGATCGCGATCCGCAGTTCCTGGCGGGTGGCCCACTTCCGTCGGTCGAGGACATTCTTCTGCAGCAGGCTGAAGAAGGACTCCATGGCTGCGTTGTCGCCTGCCGCCCCGACCCTCCCTATCGAGCCGAGGATCCGGTGCTGGCCGAGCGCCCGGACGAACTTCCCCGACCGAAACTGCGACCCGCGATCGCTGTGCAGAACACAACCGGCGACGTTCTCGCGTCGGGCAACAGCATTGTTCAGGGCTGCGACAGCCAGACGGGACTTCATCCGCGCATCGATGGAATAGCCCACGATCCGGTTACTGAAGACGTCCTTGACCGCGCAGAGATACAACTTCCCTTCTCCCGTGGCGTGTTCGGTGATGTCGGTGAGCCACAGCCGGTTCGGTCCGTCGGCGCTGAAGTCCCGGCGGACGAGGTCGTCGTGCACCGGCGGGCCGGCGTTCTTGCCCCTGCCGCGCTTCTTGCCGAACACGCTCCACCAGCGGTTGTCCCGGCAGATCCGCCAGGCGGTCCGGTCGGCCATGCCGGCTCCCATGCTGCGGGCTTCGTCGGCCAGGAAGCGGTAGCCGAACTCCGGGTCCTCGCGGTGGGCGTCGAACAACGCGTTCGCGCGAGTGGCCTGCTCGAACTCGGCATCGGCCACCGGCCGTTCGAGCCAGCGGTAGTAGGGCTGGCGGGCGAGCTTGAGGACCCGGCACGTGACCGTGACGGGAATCCCGCCCGTGGCCAGCTCTTTCACGAGCGGGTAGATCCTTTTCCCGGCAGATGTGCCTGCGACAGGTAGGCCGCGGCCCGGCGCAGGACCTCGTTCTCCTGCTCCAGCAGCTTGATCCGCCGACGCGCATCCCGCAGTTCCGCGCTCTCCTGGCTGGTCGTTCCGGGCCTGGTCCCGTCGTCGATGTCTGCCCGGCGCATCCATTTCCACAGCGTCATCGCGTGAACACCGAAGTCGGCGGCCACCTGCTCGACCGTCACACCCGGGCCGCGGTTCCTCGCGACCCGCACGACATCCTGGCGGAACTCTTCCGGATAAGGCTTGGGCACAGCGACATCCTTCCCACCCGCCCCACAGGGCAAGCCAGATGAGATGTCACCCATTCGTGCGGCAGACCCGTGTCATTCTGATGCCGTGGCTGGTGACAGCTCGGTGAGGCTGAGGTGCGGGGAGGCTTCCGCAGAGGGGTCTATCGAGACTCGAGAGAAACTACATGCTGCATCATTTGTTGATGCGGGCGTCGGGCTTCATCAAGGGTGTGAGGTTCAGCGTTTCTGTGCTCGGTACTTTTTGAGCAGTGCCGTGATCCTCGTATAGTCGGCTCCGCTGTTCAGTTCTGTGAGGAGGTCGTCGGGGCAGAGCTGGTAGTGGTCGCCCCACCATCGGTGTCCTTTGTTGTCCCAGATGCGGTATCCGCCGGGAACTCCTCTGGCCACGTACCGTCTTCGGCTCATGGCGTATCGTCGGCTTCGATGTGGATTCGTTCTGGTGACGGGAGTCGGGTCGGCATCGTTTCTCCGTACCAGGCGTACTCGATGCCTGAGATGAATCCGCGGCCGACCCAGATCAGGATTTCTCCTTCGAGGGGGAGGGACTCGCCAGGGAGGGCCTGGACGGTGGCGGTGACGGGCACGGGGCCGATCGGGGCGTCAGGTGCGGGAACGGTGGCCGTCGTTGGCTCGATGTCGACGCTGACGGAGTTTTCCGCCCCCTGGGAGACGACTTCGCAGGTGTCGATCTGTTTCCTGAGTTTGGCAGAGCCTGGGAAGTTTGTGGCGAGGATTTTTTCCAGGACTGCGCGCTCTGCGCTGTTGACCGGTCTTGGTGTGACAGGGATTACTGCCATGATTCCTCCCGTGGTCTTGTTGATGGCTCCGAGAATTTACAGGGGATGGGTGGCGAGGTATCAGCCGAGCCGTAGACGCAAATGCGCTGCTGTAGCCAGCCAGGCTCGCGGTCGGAGGGGCATTTGGGGCTTGGAGGCGGAGCCGGAAAGGCCAGGCGGGAGAAGGAGATTGTGCCTTCAGCACTCGGTGGGACGAGAAATGACGGGTAGGCGCTGGCTGTGACTCATGGGTGGTATGTCCTCATTGAGGAGGACACCTGGATAAACGAACGTGCCGATGGCGTGGCCTTGAGGTTGCACCGGTGGATGCTGGTGGGTACTCACCGCATTGGCGGGGATCAGGCGGAGGCGGTCGCTGCGGCCGAGGATGCGGCATTGCGCTACATGCCGCGTGGGCTGGCTCGGAGGGCGCGGCCGGGGGATGAGCCGGCGCGGGATGCGTTCCTGGCTCAGGATGGTAGCTGGGTGGTGCTGGTGAGGCAGCGTCACCGTGAGTGCCACTTCCGAGTGAGCACGGCCCGGCTCGTGCATGCGCGGGCGGAGAAGGAAGCGCCGAAGAAGAGCCTGAAAGAGAAGTTCCGGAGCCCTGGAAGGCCCGCCGCCCCTGGTGGAGCCGTGGACCCCGCCAGGCAAACGAGAACAAGCCTGACCCCGAGCCCCTCCGCACCTCACAGCCCGCCTCCCTGTAGCCGGATTGGCCCGCGCAGCGAGCCCGCCAGGCCAAGCAACGCGAGGCCAAGTCCCAAGCGAAGCACAGGACTTCAACTCCCGAAGGGAGCAGCCGAGGGTAGCCGTGTCTCAGGGGATGGGAGTTGCGGCTCTTCGTTTCAGTCGGAGCTGCCGGGTTCTGGCTGGAGGTGGTTCGAGGTTGGTTGCTCGTCCGCGGGATGGTAGGGGGTTGGTTTCTTGTATCTTTGGCGGAGCCAGATAATGGCCCCTGCCACCAGGGGCGGGCCGAGGATGACTGCCTTGACTGCGGCTTTTGAAGCGAGCCAGGCGATGCCCCAGTAGTGCCATCCGAAGTGCCAGGCGGCCACCCAGATGAGTCCGGCGATACCGATGGCCAGGACGGCAGCCAGGATGGTTTTGCTGCGGGTTCGAAGAGTTGCTGTTCCGGTGGGCGGCTCATCGGTCATGTGTTTGAGCATATGAAACGCAGTCAAGACCAAGCCCCCGCCCTTGTAGCCAGCAGGGCCCGCGGAGCGGGCCAGGGGCTTGGAGGCGGAGCCGGAGAGCCGGCGGGGGAGCGCAGCGAGTCCGCCAGGCCAAGCAACGCGAGGCCAAGTCCTAAGCGAAGCGCAGGACTTCAGCTCCCGAAGGGAGCAGCCGAGCAAAGCGAGGCAACTGCATTGCGCAGCAATGCAGTTCACCAGGGAGCGCAGCGAGCTGGTGCCCGCCCCCGCGGCGCGGGGGCGGTTCTCTGCTCAGCGCGCAGCGCTGAGG